>NZ_CP117834.1:3385680-4064600 GCF_028735875.1 Shouchella hunanensis | reverse complement strand
ACTCCTTTATCAATCATTTCCATTTTTACTCTTTACCCAACAACTGTAGGAAAAAAACGTCAAATTATCTGGCTCGTTACGATTTAGATAAGGAAGAGAAAAGAGCGGGAGTTTATGTTATACGATGCCTAAAAGCAATGATGCATACATAGAAAAAGCCGTCTTAAAAGATCAAGAATATGATCTTTTAAGACGGCTCGTTTTCCGAAACTAGTCTTTCTTTTTCTTGCTCGATTCCATCTCGTCATTGTTCTTTTGAAGACGACGACGTTCTTTTTTTAATAGTTGCTGTTCACGTTTAACACGCTCGCGATCGTTACGCAGTGCAAGACGTTCTTGGCGTAATCGTTCTCGGTTAACATTCAACGTTTCTTTTTCATTTCGTAGTTCCTTAAATAGCGAAACAATCATGAGGATGATAATAATCGCAAATGGAAACGCCCCGATAATGGATGCGGTTTGTAGCGCATCTAAACCTTCTTCACTTGTCACGAGGAGTACGCCAGCTGTACCAGCAATAATCAGACCCCAAATTAATTTTACCGCATTTGGAGGATTTAAATTACCACCGGTTGTTTGCATACCTAGTACAACAGTTGCTGAGTCCGCTGATGTTATAAAAAAGGATGCAATTAATAGAACGGTAATTAATGCAACAAAGAAGGTGAGTGGAAATTGTTCAAGTAAAGCAAATAAAGCCATTTCCGTGCCGCCTGCGTCCATTTGCTCATAAAGGCCGCCACCGCGATTTTCAAAGTAGATACTTGAACCACCGAATACGCTAAACCAAAATGCCCCAAAAAGTGAAGGCAATGCAATAACGCCAATGACGAATTCGCGGATGGTTCTTCCGCGGGAGACCCGCGCAATAAACGCCCCGACAAATGGTGACCAAGAAATCCACCAAGCCCAGTAGAATAATGTCCAGTCTTGTACCCAAGAAGACTCTGGGTCATAAACATCCATACTAAAGCTCATACCAAAGAAGTTTTGTACATAGCTTCCGATACCTTGTGTGAACACACCCATAATATAGCTAGTGGGTCCAAGTAGAAGTACAAAAGCCATCAGTAAAATGGCAAGACGTACATTCAGATTACTTAAGATTCGAATCCCTTTATCAATTCCAGTCATAGCCGATATTGAGAAGAGGATGGTTACAATGACAATCACGACAATTTGAAATAAATTGTAGTTGATATTTTCTAGAGATGGGAATAAATAAATAAGACCTGCTGTAATTTGTGCAGCTCCGAATCCTAAGGATGTAGCTGTTCCAAAGATCGTTGCAAAAACAACAAAAACGTCAATCGTTTTCCCGATTGGACCAGTTACACGGTGTCCAATTAGGGGGCGAAAGGTTGAACTAAAGAGTGCTGGTTCATCTTTTCGATATTGGAAATAAGCAAGGGTTAACGCGACAACAGCATAGATGGCCCAAGGGTGGATGCCCCAGTGAAAAATGGAATAGCGCATCGCTTCAGCTGCGGCTTGCTGTGTAGCTGGATCAGCAGAGGCAGGTGTGAAATAGTGAGATAATGGCTCTGCGGACCCCCAAAAGACAAGTCCAATTCCCATACCAGCAGTAAATAGAAATGCGAACCAAGTTAAATATGTATATTCTGGTTTCTCATCAGGTTTCCCTAAGCGGATACTGCCGAATGGGCTTACGATTAGGTAAATACCGACAGCTACATAGAACGTTGCTGAAAGTAAATAAAACCATCCAAGCTCAGTTGATATAAATCCTTGAATACTTTCGGTTACACTTAACATATTTTCTGGAAAAACAACACCCCAAAAAATGAATGCAAGTGCAACAATGACTGAAATATAAAATACGGACGTTGTTTGCTTCATAGTGATTGTCTACCTTTCCAAAGAAATTTCATTTTTAAGCAAGACAAAATCATAGCATACATTTTTTTAATGTGCCAGTAGCCTTGATTGTAACAACAATTATTAGTACCCTGTCACAGCTAGTCATAAACGCCTTTTTAGTATAAGAGAAGAAAATTATTTTATGCATTTGACGATTTGATGAAAATTTATCTTTCCCCTTTTTATGCTGTCGAAATAAGGAAGAAAATGTTACGATGGGACAAGATATTGTTGAGAGGGGTCCATGATATGAAGAAGTGGCTTTTGGTACCTGCTGTAAGTTTAATCGCACTTTCGGCTTGCGGTTCAAATGAGGAAGGCTCGACTGAAAATACCAATGCAGATGAGAATGAACAAGTAGAAGACAATGAAACAGTTGATGAAGTGCAAGAGGATGAAGAAGAAAACGAGGCTTTAGAAGAGCCTGAGAGTGAAGACGTTGAGGTTGTTTATGAGATTAATCCAACTATGTGGACAGTTGAACCGATGGAAGGAACTGAAGCAGACCCGGAAGTTGTCTTATTAACAATAGATGATGCACCAGACAAGCATGGAGTTGAAATGGCGGAAACGTTAAAAGAGTTAGATGCTCCAGCGATCTTTTTTGTAAACGGGCATTTTATTAATACAGACGAAAAAGCAGAGCAATTAGTGCAAATTCATGAGATGGGCTTTGAAATTGGGAATCATACGATGTCCCATCCTAATTTAGGTGAGATTTCAGAAGAGCAGCAAAGAGAAGAAATTGTTGGCTTAAATGATCGGATAGAAGAAATCATTGGAGAACGTCCAAGATTTTTTCGAGCACCATTTGGGGTGAATACCGATTATACAAAAGAGCTCGTTGAAGAAGAAGGCATGACGTTAATGAACTGGACGTATGGATATGATTGGGATAGTAACTATATGACTGCGGAATCGATTGCAGATATTATGGTGAATGCGCCAGAGCTAGGCAATGGTGGAAATCTATTAATGCATGACCGTGAGTGGACAAATGATGGTCTTGAAGAGATTGTGAATGGTTTACGTGATAAAGGGTATGGACTTGTTGATCCAGATCAATTGAAATGAAAAGAAAAGCTCTCACTACTCATGTAGTGGGAGCTTTTTAATAAAAAGAATAGATAAAAGCTAAATGATTGCTAGCGAATACATAAAAAAATTACAAACGGATTAAACAGTATGTCCTGATCAAAATAATGCCTAAAGGTTAAGTGTATGCGATTAAATCTATAAATATGTCAACATTTAAAAATAATTATGTCACACTAATTACCCCTTGACGACTATAATAATACATACTATTATAGAAATACGAAAACGTAAGCGATTACAAATTGCGAGGAGGATGTATGGTGGGAACATTTATTTGTCAAGTTTGCAGTCAGGCGTTGGGACACTTTGAGGGAGAGAAAGTGAGCCGTCTTTATTCTGTATCAAACTGTACGCACTGTGAATCCAAAACCGCAAAAGCTTCTTCTCAAAAATAAATAACAAAACAACGTAGCGCTTGCGCTACGTTGTTTTTTATTGAATAGCAGACTGTTCCTTAATAACCTTTAGAAAAGCAAGCGTTTGATCTTCCGGGCCTTGTACAGGTAAGCCTGCTTCCATATTTTCTTTTACGTACTCCAGATTTTCTTGCGTGATTAATTCTCCTGGACTAAGGATTGGAATCCCAGGTGGATAAACCATAATAAATTCCGCAATGATGCGCCCGGCTGATTGATCAAATGAAACAAATTCCGTTTGTGAATAAAATGCATCACGAGGTGAAATGGCGAGAGTTGGAATATCCGGAACTTTTACAGACAAGGAAATGGATTGTTTGTCTGTCTGTCGAAAAGACGCAGCAAGTTCGGTCATAGCTTTTATTAATAGATCAATTTTTGATTGATCATCGCCTAGCGTGATAATGCAGAGAATATTGTATAAATCGGACAGTTCTACTTCAATACCGTAACGGTCCCGTAACCACACTTCCGCTTCGTAGCCACTAATCGAGAGTTCATTTAAAGAAATGAACAGCTTAGTAGGATCATGGGCAAACGTAGCGGAGGACGTTAAACACTCTTCGCCAATGCAATGAAGTCCGTTTATTTCATTTAATTGTTTACGAGCAGAATGAGCTAAAGCAATGACTCGTTTAAGTTCTTTTTCGCCTTCTATTGCTAGATGCTTACGGGCAGCATCTAGTGAGGCAAGTAAGATATAAGATGTGGACGTGGTCGTTAACATGCTCATAATGGCAGTGGTATGATCAACTGAGACAAGTCCAGATTTTACATTTAAAACGGAGCTCTGTGTCAGAGACCCTCCAAGCTTATGAACACTCGTTGCTGCCATGTCAGCGCCTGATTCCATAGCACTGATAGGTAGTTGTTTGGAAAAATGAGTATGAACCCCATGTGCTTCGTCAACAAGAACTGGGATAGCAGCGGCATGAGCAATAGCTACAATTTCTTTTAAATCACATGTAAAACCATAATAGGTTGGATTTATAACGAGAACGGCTTTAGCGTCCGGGTGGGCTTCAATCGCCCGTTGAATGGATTCAGTCGTAACACCGTGAGCAATGCCATGAGTTCGATCGATTACTGGGTGAACGAAAATCGGAAGCGCTCCAGAAAAAATAATGGCAGACATAATGGATTTATGAACGTTACGGGGAACAATAATTTTGTCTCCTGGTTTGCATACGCTCATAATCATCGTCATAATCGCACCGCTTGTGCCTTGAACAGAAAAAAAGGTATAATCTGCACCGAAAGCATGAGCAGCGAGTTGCTGAGCTTCATGGATAAAGCCATGTGGATGATGAAGGTCATCAAGAGGTGCTATATTAATTAAATCAATTGACAACGCATTGTCACCTATAAATTCCCGATAGGAAGGGTCCATTCCCTGACCTTTTTTATGACCTGGAATGTGAAATGGCGTTGGGTTTTTACTTGCATATTGTTTAAGCCCTGTGAATAATGGCGTTTTTTGTTGATCAAGTTCCATGAAACGAACACCTCATTTCTTATGCACGTATGCGTTTCTGATTTACGCAAACAAGAAGAGTATAGCAAATGAATCCAGATTTGCCTATTAAAAATTGAAAGGGTGAGAAAGAATGAATATTCCAATTCGTTATGAATGGAGTCAGGAAGAAATTGTTGTAGTAGCGGAGTTTTTTGATCTCATTGCACAAACCCAAGAAAAGGGCGTAGATGCTCGTGTGCTCCAAAGTGCTTACCAAGCTTTTAAACGTGTCGTCCCGTCAAAAGCAGAAGAGAAACAGCTGTTTAAAGAAATAGATGAGCAATTAGGCTTATCTTGCTATAAGGTGGTAAAGCAGGCAAATGAGCAAGATGGGACCGTTCGAACTTGACCAACTTAGCTGGTTAACAGCATCTGTGCATGTACTTAATATGTAGTGCTTATTCGTTTCGCTAGAAGAAAAGACATCGGCTACTACTAAGCCGATGTCTTTTAAACGTGTCATCCTGACAAAACAAAGCGAAAGGGATCATTGAAGCGCTGTGTACGACAGCTTGTAGAGAGGAAGCAGTGTTTGTACTGTACTTTTCAGTTCATTCATAAGTGCTTCTCCATCTTGTACAAGGGGGTCAGTAGCAGAGAAGTGACGGCCGACAAGCCACTCTGCTTTTTTTACGTCTCGAAAACGCTCAAGTGAGGCGGTAAGGTCAAGAGTTTGAAATGGTTCAGCCTGTTTCTTTGTATGGTCAAGAGACACCATATAAGAATTGGGAACCGTCTCCTTAATGTCGTGTTCATTTTCAAGAAAGAGTTTTGCAATGTCTTGTTTACCTGGTAGTTCATAAATGTAAGCAAGCCAAACAAAGAGGTGATCGTCAAATAAACCTACTTGAAAATGAGGGTGCTTTTTGTAACCACGTTTATTTGCTGCAACCGCGAGCCAAGTGTCTTTTGGTGGATTTGTTGTCCGTCTTGCATGTTGAGCGATGTGCAAATGCATATCTTGATTAAGTAACGTTTCGATATACAAACGAAGTTCTTCACCGATAAGCTGAAATTTTGGCTGGATCGAAGAACGAATCGCTTCCATACGGGGTTCTAGCCCCTCTATTGTAAATGTTTTAAAATCTTCAGTAGAAAAACCGACTTTTGTCATGAGAAAGGCTCCTTTTATCATCTTTACCGTAAGCTTAGCGAATTTTTTCTGAAAGATCAATTGTTAGTGATTTTAAGAAATTACTAGTCGATACAGCCATTTTATGTTATAATATCTGAAAATTAAAAACATGTACCTTATGTACAAAAGGAGAGTCGCAGATGAAACAAGTTCTTCCGTCCTTTCATTCATTTGAACCTGAAAATCGTTTGTCCGTCTTGCGCCTTGAAATTGATTACCAATTAATGACATTGTATGATGCACTAGTGGCGGAAGATAGTGACAAGATTAATGATAGTAAAGCGTTATTAGATGAATATAGACAAGAATGGCTGAGTCTACAAAAATAGCAAAGAAAAAGTACAACACTGTACTTTTTCTTTTTTTGAAGGTGCAGAACTTTGTATTCAAATTTGTTTGTGCGATAATAGAGAGGAATGAAGCATGCAGGAGGTCGAGATGCAACCAACGTGGAAAGAAATTGAACAGCAAGCAAAAGAGTGGGTCGTGGAAGCAGGAGAGTCCATTAAAGAAGCATTAGAAGGATCTTTTCAAATTAATACAAAATCAAATCCTGATGATCTTGTAACAGATGTTGATAAATCGACAGAAGCATTTCTATATAACCAAATTAAACGTACATTTCCTAACCACCGTTTCCTAGGGGAAGAAGGGGTAAGTGAAGCCATTGAGGATTTAAAAGGAATCGTCTGGATTGTTGATCCCATTGACGGGACGATGAATTTTGTCCATCAGAAGCAAAACTTTGCCATTTCAATTGGCATATATGAAAACGGTATTGGCAAGATTGGAATCGTTTACGATGTCATGAAAGGTGAGTTATTTCACGCAATCGATAAAGAGGGTTTGTTTGTAGATGGGGTAAAATTGACTAAACAAACAGAGAGACCACTTCATGAGGCAATACTTGGCGTAAATTCAAACTGGCTTCTTGAAGATCGAGCATATCAACCGGAATTAGTGAGGATTGCTCAAAAATGTCGCGGTACAAGGTCCTACGGTTCAGCTGCCCTTGAAATGGCGTATGTTGCAGTTGATCGCATGGACGCTTACATAAGCTTTAATTTATCACCGTGGGATTATGCAGGTGGAGCGGTGCTGTTAAAAGAAGCAGGCTGTAAAGCGACTCGATTTAATAATGAAGAACTTTCGTTTCTAGAGAAAGGTACGGTAATCGCTGCAAAGAAACAATTGCATGAAACATTAGTTCAGCAGTTGCAGGAGGGATCGGAATGAAGGTAGGGTTTATTGGACTCGGTACGATGGGGCTACCGATGGCTAGACACCTCGTTGAAGCAGGGTATGAAACGTATGTTGTAAGTCGAAGTAGAGGTCCGATTGAAACAGCCGTTGCTTTTGGAGCGTTTGAAAAAGAAACCCCCAAATCATTAATAGAAACAGTTGACGTTGTTATGACTTGTTTACCAACACCTGATTCAATTAAAGACGTATATGATGGGGAAACAGGTTTGCTTGCCGGGGCTTCGAGAGGGAAAGTCATCATTGATCATTCCACTGTTAATCCTGCTACGAATGAGTGGTGCTATCAAGAAAGCGCAAAGAAAGGAACAGCTTTTGTGGATGCGCCAATTAGTGGAGGTCCAATGGGGGCAGAAGCTGGTACATTAACGATTATGTGTGGGTGTGATGAAGAAGTCTTTCCGGCAGTACAACCTGTTCTTGAAGCATTTGGTGAGTATATCATTCGGGTTGGTCAAATCGGAAGTGGAACAACGGTAAAGCTATTAAACAATATGTTAATTGGTGTACATCAGTCGGCTTTAGCAGAATGTTATGTAATGGCCGAAAAGGCAGGAGTAGACCCTGCTATTGCGTATGACGTCATCAAGCGAAGTGCTGGATTTTCAAAAAGTATGGATTGGGCCGTTGATGCAATTCTTGATCGAAACTTTGATGCCAGATTCTCGATTAATTTGTTAGATAAAGATATTAAGCTTGCTTTAGGATTAGCAGAAGAGCTTAATATGCCTCTTGATGTTGTGAAAGTAGGAGCGCAAAAAGTAGCTCATGCCAAAGAAAAATACGGGCATCAAGATGTGAGTGCAATTATTCGTCCTTTGGAAGAGGCAACGAATAGTATTGTAAAAAGACGAACAAAGGAGAACCATTAATGGCTCTCCTTTTTACATTTTAATTTTGGCTATTCACGTTTTTTTTTCTTAATCCAAATCCTAGTCCCATGGAGACAACGATTCCAACGATTGAGACAACAGCAATTAGAAGACTACGTTCTGCAACAGCGACGCCAATCCCCATAATACACAATACCGTTATAATGGATAGTGTTAGGAATATCACATTTTCTTTATTCAAAATCGTCTTACCCCCTCTATTCACTATTAAATAGTGTACCGCTTTCTTGCTACGAGGGAAAGGGTTACGTGTGACAAAATGGGAAACATTTTTTGGTGAAATACTGTTTTTGAAATAAAATAGGAACTGAAACAACTTTATGCTATACTTAGACAGTTGAACATCTCTATGGAGGAAATAAAGGAGAGAATAGAATGAATGTACGTGAAGATATAAGAAATATTGCGATTATCGCTCACGTTGACCACGGAAAAACAACCTTGGTTGACGAATTGTTAAAACAATCTGGAACATTCCAGCAGCACGAAACAGTGCAAGAGCGCGCGATGGATTCAAATGCTTTGGAAAAAGAGCGAGGCATTACCATTTTAGCAAAGAATACCGCGATCAACTACGCGGATAAGCGCATAAATATCATGGATACACCTGGTCACGCTGATTTTGGTGGTGAAGTAGAGCGTATCATGAAAATGGTTGACGGTGTATTGCTCGTCGTTGATGCGTATGAGGGCTGTATGCCTCAAACGCGCTTTGTTCTGAAAAAAGCGCTTGAGCAAAAGTTAACGCCTATTGTTGTTGTAAACAAAATTGACCGTCCGGCAGCAAGAGCAGCCGAGGTAGTTGATGAAGTGGTTGACTTATTTATTGATTTAGGTGCAGATGAAGATCAGCTTGATTTTCCAGTTGTATATGCATCAGCTATTAATGGAACGTCTTCTTTAACGCCTGATAAACAAGAAGACTCAATGAAAGATTTGTTTAATACTATTATTGAATCGATTCCTGCACCTGTTGATAATAGCGATGAGCCACTTCAATTCCAAATTACGTTACTAGATTACAACGACTATGTTGGTCGTATCGGAATTGGACGAATCTTTAGAGGAACGATGAAAGTCGGCGAGCAAGTTGCGTTGATGAAACTCGATGGTTCGGTTAAACACTTCCGTGTAACGAAATTATTTGGTTTCCTTGGTTTAAAGCGTGTTGAAATTGAAGAAGCAAAAGCAGGCGATCTTATCGCTGTTTCAGGAATGGAAGAAATTAATGTTGGTGAAACGGTTTGTCCGATTGATCATCAAGATGCTCTTCCTACCCTTAGAATTGATGAACCAACATTGCAAATGACCTTTTTAGTAAATAACTCACCTTTTGCTGGAAGAGAAGGGAAATTCGTGACGAGCCGTAAGCTAGAAGAACGTCTGAAATCTGAATTAGAGACGGATGTGAGCCTACGTGTGGAAGACACAGATTCACCAGATGTATGGGTAGTTTCTGGTCGTGGCGAACTTCACTTATCCATCCTTATTGAAAATATGCGTCGTGAAGGTTACGAGCTTCAAGTGTCTAAACCAGAAGTCATTATTCGTGACATTGATGGGGTTCGAAGTGAGCCTGTTGAACGTGTACAAATTGATGTACCAGAAGAGTATCAAGGTGCGGTTATGCAATCAATTGGTGAGCGTAAAGGTGAACTTGTTAACATGACAAACACTGGAACGGGACAAGTTCGATTGGACTTCTTAGTTCCTGCTCGTGGATTAATCGGTTATACAACTGAATTCTTAACACAAACACGTGGCTACGGCATTATTAACCACTCTTTTGATTCGTACCAACCAATGGTTGCGGGTCACGTTGGTGGTCGTCGTCAAGGTGTGCTTGTGTCAATGGAAACAGGGAAAGCAACCCAATACGGTATTATGGGTGTTGAAGATCGTGGAACGATTTTCCTTGATGCCGGTACAGAAATTTACGAAGGTATGATTGTTGGTGAGCATACCCGTGAAAATGATTTGACTGTTAATATTACAAAAATGAAGCAACAAACAAACGTTCGTTCGGCGACGAAAGATCAGACCGTTACAATGAAACGTCCAAGAATATTAACCCTTGAAGAAGCATTGGAATATTTAAATGACGATGAGTATTGTGAAATGACACCTGAATCGATTCGCTTACGGAAGAAAATTTTGGTTAAATCAGAGCGTGAAAGAGAAGAAAAACGTCGTAAGCTAGCTTCGAAATCTTAAGATGAACGAAGGGGGCCAGGATTATGCGAAACGGTGAAGAGATGGTACCTGTTGAAAACCTATCTTGGCTTATGCAGGCTACTTATGAGCAACCGTGGATTGGCTTTGTCGCATTTATCGCTACGACGTTGCTCACAGTTCTCGTTTTCAATTTAGGGTTTGCACGAAAATTACCTGTTCTCAAAATGATTGTTGTCTATGTGATGCTGATCATTGGAAGCTTTGGATTATGGTTTCTGGAATTTGTGTTTGGGGCGCCGATTATGGCCGTTTTAGCTATTTCAGCACTCGTGCTAGGGATTTATCGATTTCGGTTGTTTATGCACCGAAAAGAAAAAGCAAGATCGGAAGAAAATGGAGGGAGCGTTGGTTAAGGCCAATCGCTCTCTTCTTTTTGTGTATGTGGAACGGAGAAACTGCCAGTCGCTTTACGTTCATCTGTACGTTTTGCAATTCGTTGTTGACAGCTGCTACACATGTACGTGTGAATTGGTCGGTTTCGTAGTTTCTTGGCGATAACGCTATAGTCATCAATATCTTCAATACAGTCGCATATAACGCATTGTACTTTCATTTTGTCGTCTTAAAGACGTACACCTCACTTTACCCATATGGTATATCTAGTGTATCGAATAATAGAGCAAAAAGAAACTCCTATAATAATCAATAATCCTTCGTCTAAGTTGTGCGCTTTTTTCATACGATTAAGAAGAGAGGAAGCTTGCTTCTACTGAAAGGCAAATTCTTAACGCACTTACTTAGGAGGCGTTTTTTTGACTAATGCCAAGAAAATGTATGTTCTTGATACAAATGTATTGTTACAAGATCCTTATTCGATCTATCAGTTTCAGCCGCACGAAGTTATTATTCCAGCAATTGTTCTTGAAGAAGTCGATTCTAAAAAGAAAAATATGGATGAAGTGGGCCGGAATGCACGAATGATTGCTCGTATTATTGACCAATTAAGAGAAGGCGGAAAGCTTCATAAAGGAGTGCAGCTACACGAAGGAGGTACCGTTCGGGTTGAACTAAATCATCGTTCCTTTCAACATTTAAAGCATGTCTTTGCGGATATGACAAATGATAACCGTATTATTGCGGTTGCGCTTAATTTGCAAAATGAAGAAAAGGAAAAAGCGAACGGACGAGATGTCGTGCTTGTAAGTAAAGATGCTCTTGTACGGGTAAAAGCGGATTCTTTTGATTTGTTGACGGAAGATTTTCTGAATGATCGAGTTATTGAAAGTGACGAAGGCTATAGCGGCTATAAGGATTGCTATACAAATCAAGAAGTCATTACTGCTTTTTATAAAAACGGTGAAATTGCAGTGGATGAATTGGAGGTAGATCATCTCTACCCAAATCAGTTTGTCATTTTAAAGGATTATTCTCAAGCTTCGAGTTCCGCGATTGGTAGAGTCGATTTACTTGGTAAAAAAATCAAACCGTTAATCGGTGAGTATGAACATATATGGGGGATAAAGCCACGAAATGCACAGCAAAAAATGGCCTTTGAACTCTTGCTTCGGAATGACTTACCGCTTGTCACGTTAGTAGGAAAAGCGGGTACAGGTAAAACGTTGCTGTCACTGGCAGCCGGGCTATTACAAACGGAAGACTTACATCTTTATAAAAAACTAGTTGTTGCAAGACCTATTGTACCCCTTGGTAAAGATATCGGCTATTTACCAGGAGAAAAAGAAGAGAAGTTAAAACCATGGATGCAACCAATTTACGACAATCTGGAGTTTTTGTTTGATACGAAAAAGCCTGGAGAGCTTGATCGAATCCTTGCTGGCCTTGGTTCCATCCAAGTGGAAGCATTAACGTATATTAGAGGGAGAAGCATACCCGATCAATATATCATTATTGATGAAGCGCAGAATCTAACAAAACATGAGGTGAAAACAATACTGACTCGTGTTGGTGAACGAAGCAAGGTTGTATTAATGGGAGATCCTCAGCAAATTGATCATCCGTATCTTGATGAATATACAAATGGGTTAACGTACGCAGTGGAAACGTTTAAAAATGAAGCGCTGAGCGGCCATATCAAGTTAATAAAAGGGGAACGCTCAGCGCTTGCGCAGCTTGCAGCCGATTTACTTTAAACGAATGACAGCTGCTTTACTCGTTTAATCGCTGTCTGACTTACACCGTCAGCTACATAAAGGTGTACAGGTCCATCTTTATGTAGAGGCTTGCCATTATCAGAGAATGCAGCAATTAAATAATCGGCTTTCTCTATTGGAAGTGTCACGTGTTGATTTTCCGTTGTTTCAACGATAATGGATTGAACATCCTCGTAGGGAGCGGCATTACGGATGAACGAGCGTAAAGGCATTCCGAAAGAACCGTTTATTAGCTCTTGGCGGTTATATTTAATACGGTTCGAATCTCGATTCGGATTAGGCGGCTCGGATCCTTCAAGCATTTCTTTATCAAATTGTTGAGAGATCTTTTGCGTATAATGAATTAAATCATTCTCTTGTTCTAGCTGCATATCTGATTCAAAGAACGTTGTTAAATCAATCTTTCGTTCGTCAAAAATCCAAACGGTAGGATCAATTGTAAGTGGCTTCTTTACTTTACCAGAAATGAAAAATACAAATTCTTGCATGAAATCCCTCCAAAACTATGTACGATAGAGAAAAGTATACGCCTTCATTTAACATTTGTCACGATTGGAAACTTATCTGTACAATGAAAATGATTGCAATTTCCGTCAAATATCTATACTATGGGAAGTAGGATATGAACTCAGACGAGGAGGGGATAATTTGACGTTACATGCTGTGACAAGCCAAAGTGAAAAAGCATATAGTTTACTTCAAGAGGATGCGGAAAAAATCCGTCAGCTAATTGAGGTTCAGCTTGAAAACTTGACAATGCCGCAATGCCCCCTCTACGAAGAGGTTTTAGATACAAGAATGTTTGGTTTATCAAGAGAAATTGATTTTGCCATTCGACTTGGGCTTGTTGAAGAAGAAAAAGGGAAGGGAATCTTGAGTGAGTTAGAACGAAAACTAGCTTTACTTCATGATTCTTCTCTAAAGTAACATAAAACCGGGACGCACATGCGCCCGGTTTTTCTGAAATCAATTTTGTGCATATTAGTTGCGAAATTTAGAGAAATCAGTCAAAGTTAAGAGAAAAAACGGAGAGAGGGAATAGGGAGATGAATGGATTACATACAATTAAGAAAGTTCTTGTAGCAAACCGTGGAGAAATCGCCATTCGAATTTTTCGGGCATGCTCAGAATTAAACATTCGCACGGTTGCCATTTATTCGAAAGAAGATACAGGAGCTTTTCATCGCTACAAAGCAGATGAAGCGTATTTAGTTGGTAAAGGAAAAAAACCAATTGATGCATACTTAGATATTGAAGATATTATTGCGACAGCGAAAGCAAATGATGTCGATGCCATTCATCCAGGCTATGGCTTTTTGTCAGAGAATATTGAATTCGCCAGACGTTGTAAAGAAGAAGGCATTTTATTCGTTGGTCCAGAGCTTGAACATTTAGAGATGTTTGGTGACAAGATTCAAGCCAGAGAACAAGCTCTTAAAGCTGGCTTACCTGTTATTCCTGGTAGCGATGGACCGGTTAATGATTTAAATGAAGTGAAAGCTTTTGCAGCAGAACATGGCTATCCGTTTATTATTAAAGCCTCTTTAGGAGGCGGTGGACGAGGAATGAGGATTGTTCGCGCTGAAGAAGAATTAAAAGAAGCATATGATCGGGCTAAATCAGAAGCGAAATCTGCTTTCGGGAACGACGAAGTATATGTAGAGAAGTTTGTCGAGCGCCCTAAACATATTGAAGTTCAAATTTTAGCGGACAAGCATGGCAATATTGTTCATTTACATGAAAGAGATTGTTCAGTACAACGCCGACATCAAAAAGTAGTGGAGATCGCACCGAGTGTGTCGTTAACGGATGAAGTACGAAATAATATTTGCCAAGCGGCGGTTCAGCTGATGGAAAATATACAGTATGTGAATGCTGGAACGGTAGAATTCCTTGTGACAGATGATGGGGCGTTTTACTTCATTGAAGTAAATCCTCGTGTACAAGTTGAGCATACCATTACGGAAATGGTAACTGGAATTGATATTGTACAATCTCAACTGAAGATAACAGCAGGTTACAAATTGCATGAAAAAGAGATAAACATTCCGGCTCAGAAAGATATTCATCTCTTCGGATATGCGATACAGTCACGTGTGACAACAGAAGACCCAGCTAATGGCTTTATGCCAGATACAGGGCGGATTAATGCGTATCGTTCTAGTGGTGGTTTTGGTGTACGTCTAGATGCAGGAAATGGCTTCCAAGGTGCGGTCATTAGTCCTCACTATGATTCCCTACTTGTAAAAGTGTCTACGTGGGCATTGACGTTTGAAGATGCGGCATTAAAAATGGTGCGTAATCTTCGTGAATTCCGTATCCGAGGTATTAAAACGAATATTGCCTTTTTAGAGAATGTTGTGACCCATAAGAAGTTTTTAAATGGGGAATATAATACAGGCTTTATTGATCAAACGCCAGAATTATTTGTGTTTCCAAAGGTCAAAGACCGAGGAACGAAAATGCTATCTTTTATTGGAGAAACAGTTGTGAACGGGTATCCGGGCTTACAAAAAGGAGAGAAGCCGCTCTTTGATGCGCCAGTCTTGCCTGCCTATAATCGTCTAGAAGAAGTGAAGCCAGGAACGAAACAACTATTGGATGAAAAAGGGCCTGAAGGGTTGATTAAGTGGGTTAATGAACAGAAAGACGTTCTATTAACGGATACAACATTCCGAGATGCACATCAATCTTTACTTGCTACTCGGGTGCGAACACATGACTTGAAAAAAGTTGCGGAGCCAACAGCCCATCTATTGCCTGATTTATTTTCACTTGAAATGTGGGGCGGTGCCACTTTTGATGTAGCGATGCGCTTCTTACACGAAAATCCTTGGGAGCGGCTGCTCGTTTTACGGGAAAAAGCACCAAACATTTTATTCCAGATGTTGCTACGTGCTTCTAATGCAGTTGGGTACACTAGCTATCCAGATAATGTTGTTTATGATTTTGTTCAAAAGTCAGCTGAAGCAGGAATTGACGTATTTCGAATCTTTGATAGCTTGAACTGGGTTGAAGCAATGAAGCCAGCTATTGAAGCAGTTCGTGAAAGTGGTAAAGTCGCAGAAGTAGCCGTTTGTTACACAGGAGATATTTTAGACAAAAATAAAACAAAATACGATTTACCTTACTACAAAAAGATGGCGAAAGAACTAGAAGCATCTGGTGCCCATATTTTAGCGATTAAAGATATGGCAGGATTGTTAAAACCAGAAGCAGCGTATCAGCTTGTCAGTGAGTTAAAAGGGACCATTGATATTCCCATTCATTTGCATATGCACGATACAAGCGGCAACGGTGTGTTTTCTTATGCACGCGCTGTAGAAGCTGGTGTTGACATTGTTGACGTTGCTGTTAGTTCAATGGCTGGATTGACGTCACAACCAAGTGCAAACAGCCTGTATTATGCGCTCGCGGGAACCGATCGTCAGCCGAAAATGAATATTGAGACATACGAGAAGCTTGATCAGTTCTGGTATGATACACGGAAGTTTTATAGTGGGTTTGAAAGCGGCATGAATGCACCACATACAGAAGTGTACGAACACGAAATGCCTGGTGGTCAATACAGTAACCTACAGCAGCAAGCAAAAGCGGTTGGTTTGTATGAGAAATGGAATGAAGTGAAGAAAATGTACCGCACAGTCAATGACATGTTCGGAGACATTGTGAAAGTAACACCTTCTTCTAAGGTTGTAGGAGACATGGCGCTTTATATGGTACAAAATGAGTTGACGGAAGAAGATCTTTATGAAAAAGGGTCAAGCTTAGATTTTCCTGATTCAGTAGTTGAGTTCTTCCAAGGGCAGCTTGGTAAACCATATCAAGGTTTTCCACAGGAACTTCAACGTATTATACTAAAAGGGAAAACCCCAATTGAAGGTCGTCCTGGTGCAGCCCTTGAGCCTGTTGATTTTAAAGAAGTTGGCGAGCAACTATTTAAAGAGCTTGATCGTCAAGTGACAAGTCATGATGTTCTGTCTTATTTACTGTATCCAAAAGTGTTCAAAGAATATGAAGAGTTTAGTGAACGCTTTGGTGACGTATCTGTTCTTGATACACCAACATTCTTTTACGGGTTGCATCTCGGAGAAGAGGTAGAGATTGAAATCGAACAAGGGAAAACGTTAATTGTAAAATTAATCTCCATTTCTGACCCACAGCGAGATGGTACAAGAATTGTTTATTTTGAATTAAATGGTCAGCCTCGTGAAGTGAACATTTTAGATTTAGATATTAAGTCAGATGCAGTATTACGGCCAAAGGCTGAGAAAAACAATTTAAATCATATTGGTGCATCGATGCCTGGCACCGTTGTAAAAGCACTCGTTTCTGAAGGTGATGAAGTGAAAAAAGGTGATCACCTTATGATTACCGAAGCGATGAAAATGGAAACAACGGTTCAAGCTGCAAAAAATGGAGTTGTGACTAAAATTCATGCAAGAGACGGAGAAGCCATTTCCACTGGTGATCTATTAATCGAAATAGAGTAATCATACCATGAAAAAAAGCCGCCTAAGGGCGGCTTTTTTAGTTCTGCTTGTGTCGATTGACAAGCATGACCATGTAACAAAGTACGGTGAAGAGGAGGGAAATTAAAAGCGCATGGAAAATGCCAATCGTTAAGGTGGAATTTTGAGTAAATACAACGGCAATTCCAGAAGCGGCTTGTCCAGCAACGAGAATAATCGTGAGTACGGAACAAAAAACTAAAACGGATTGTTTTTTATAAGCTTTTAATGTCCAAATAAATAAGATAAGAAGTAAAGTGACAAGAATCAATGCGGCTGCTCGGTGTAGCAGTTGTACAGCAATCGCATCGTGAAACACAGTTGGGATTAATTCACCATTACACAATGGAAAACCAGAACAAGCAAGGGTTGCATCTCGATGCTTTACGTAAGCCCCAGTATAAATAGCTAAATAGGAATAAATCGTTGTACCAATCACAAACCACTTGTATGACTTTGAAACAATTGGTACATAATGTCTTTTAGGATTGCTGTCTTCAAATGCAAGTCTTGTTAATAATACGACGGATGCAAAAGAGAGAGCTGAAAAACCAAAGTGTAGTGCCATAATGAGGTCTGATTGACCGAATACAACGGCGCCTGCTCCAAGTAATCCTTGAAAAATGATCATAAAAACAGAAATAATCGCTAAAAATTTCGTTTCCGATAAATGCTTTAATGTTCGCCATGACCAGATGGCCATGATAATGACGAGCATCCCTACAATACCTGCGATTAAGCGATGAGAGAATTCGATAACCGTTTCTGGTGGTGGATCAAGTGGGATAACTTGACCAAAACAGAGCGGCCACGTTTGACCACATCCCTCGCCTGAGCCCGTATTTGTAACTACTGCTCCTTGAATGAGAACAAGGAGAACACCTAGTGAGGTGAATACGCCAAATCTTTTTAGTCCTTTATGCAATCGTTTCACCATTCCTTCTATAAACTTGTTAAAAAGTATGATAAAGTTAGTATTGGGTCTTATAATGTACTTTCTCCATGATAAGAAAACGTACAGGGTAAAGTCAATTTTTCAGCTGCGAACAATTTTTGAAGATTGTAAATGTGAAAATCATGTGAACAAAAGGAATTTGATGAAACCGCCCACATTTTCGGTTATAATCGATAATGTGGGAGAATGTAAGAATATGTGTGAGCAATGATCCTCATATTCCGTCAAGCTTAAGAAGGGTTGTATCCGTTTTCGAGTTTCATAGACGGACTAGCCATTTTATCATTCACGCCGCTGTTTGAGAAGACCAAGACAACTACATAGAAAGAGAGGGAATCGAACATGTTAAAAAACCTACTGTGGCGCTTAACACCTGCAGCTCTAGTGCTTGTTTTTTTATCAGGCTGTCTTGGTGAAGAGAACTTGACTGCGCTTGATCCAAAGGGAGAAGCGGCACAATGGATCTATGACAACATGATCTTGTCATTAGTTATTATGACACTTGTATCAGTGATTGTGTTTGCCATATTCTTCATTATCGTCGTGAAGTTCCGCCGCAAAGAAGGCGATGATGAACTACCGAAGCAAGTTCACGGAAATACAGCAATGGAAATTACATGGACTGTTATTCCTGTACTATTGCTTATTATTTTATTTATTCCAACCGTAACAGGAACGTTTGAATTCCATGTTGATGCTGATCCAGCTGAACATGAAGATGCAGTATACATAAACGTGACTGGCCACCAGTACTGGTGGCAGTTTGATTACGAGGAAGGCTTTACAGCAGGTCAAGAAGTGTATATTCCTGTTGGAGAGCGTGTGGTATTTGAGCTTAATGCAGAAGATGTTATTCACTCTTTTTGGGTTCCTGCGTTAGGTGGTAAAATTGACAACATCCCTGGTGTATCAAATGCTTTATGGCTACAAGCTGAAGAACCAGGTGTCTATTTAGGGAAATGTGCAGAATTATGCGGACCTTCCCATGCGCTGATGGATTTCAAAGTCATTGCCCTTGAGCGTGATGAATACGACCAATGGGTAGATGATATGCTTGCTGTTGAAGCGGAAGAAACTGCTGCAAATGCTGAAGCGGGTTATGAAGTATTCCAAGAAAATGCATGTATTAATTGTCATGCAATCGGTGGAGAAGGTATGGCAACTGGCCCAACTTTGACAAACTTCGGTGACCGTCAAAAATTTGCAGGTGTATACGACATCGATGATGATGAAGAACTTGCGAATTGGATTCGAAATCCTGAAGAGTTAAAGCAAGGCAACAACATGCCACCACATGATATTAGTGATGATGACATGGAAGATTTAATTGCGTACTTACGTTCATTACAAGTACGTCCAGCAGATGCGGATTATTAAAAGGAAGATTGGGTAAAGGAGGGTCTTGATTGGCTAGTTATAAAAAAGAAAAAGGCGTCGTTTGGGACTGGCTAACAACGGTTGACCATAAAAAGCTCGGCATCATGTACTTAATTGCCGGGACGCTTTTCTTCTTAAAAGCCGGTTTGATGGCTGTTTTTATGCGAATTCAGCTTATCATGCCTGAAAATAGCTTTTTAACCGGGCAAACGTTTAACGAATTTATTACGATGCACGGAACGATCATGTTGTTCCTCGCAGCCACCCCGCTCTTATTTGCATTTATGAACTTTGTGATTCCGCTTCAAATCGGTGCTCGAGATGTTGCGTTTCCATTCGTCAATGCGTTAGGGTTCTGGATATTCTTATCAGGTGGTTTATTACTATCAACAAGCTGGTTTTTTGGTGGAGGCCCAGATGCAGGATGGACTGCTTATGTTCCTTTATCATTAAATGAAGAACAGCTTGGTCTTGATTTTTATGTACTTGGTTTACAGGTTTCTGGTATCGGTACATTGATTTCAGCCATTAACTTTTTAGTGACAATCATTAATATGCGTGCGCCAGGAATGACGATGATGCGCTTACCACTTTTTGTGTGGACATCGTTTGTCACATCGACACTCATTCTCTTTGCATTTACGCCACTTGCGGCAGGACTTGCGCTTCTTATGCTAGAGCGGATTTTTGATGCCCAGTTCTTTAACCCGGCAGCAGGAGGAAACGTTGTCATTTGGCAACATATTTTCTGGATTTTTGGTCACCCTGAAGTGTACATTCTTGTTTTACCGGCATTTGGAATTATATCAGAGGTTATTCCAGCATTCTCAAGAAAGCGTCTATTCGGTTATACTGCAATGGTTTTCGCAACAATGATTATTGCCTTTCTTGGATTCATGGTATGGGCTCACCATATGTTTACAGTAGGAATTGGCCCAGTAGCCAACTCAATCTTTGCGATTGCAACAATGACGATTGCTGTACCAACAGGAATTAAGATCTTTAACTGGCTCTTCACGATGTGGGGCGGTAAAATTACGTTTAATACGGCAATGTTATTTGCTTCTTCGTTCGTTCCAACGTTCGTTCTTGGAGGCGTAACAGGGGTTATGCTAGCAATGGCACCTGTTGATTACTTGTACCATGATACGTACTTTGTTGTAGCGCATTTCCACTACATTATTGTCGGTGGAATCGTGTTAGCGCTGTTTGCCGGTTTATTTTACTGGTATCCGAAAATGTTTAACCATAAGTTAAATGAAAAATTAGGAGTCGTGTTCTTTATTCTTTTCACGATTGGTTTCCATTTAACATTCTTTGTTCAACACTTCCTTGGCTTAATGGGAATGCCTCGCCGAGTTTATACATATTTAGGCGGTCAAGGTCTTGATGAATTCAACATGATTAGTACGATTGGAACATTCTTTATGTCTGCTGCAGTGATTGTACTTGTCATTAATATTGTTTACTCAGCTATTAAAGGTGAGCGCGTTATTGGGATTAATGATCCATGGGATGCACGTACGTTAGAATGGGCAACACCAACACCTGTCCCAGAGTATAACTTTGCTCAAACGCCACAAATCCGTTCACTTGATCCATTGTTTTACGAAAAAGTACACGGGGACGGCACAATGAAACCGGCTGAACCAGTCGATGATATTCATATGCCGAATGGCTCTATTCTGCCTGTTATCATTTCAATCGGTTTATATTTCCTAGGCTTTGGTTTGATTATGCTAGAAATGGCTGAGCCGATTGTGAGTCCATGGATTGTTGTTGCTCTTGGTGGCTTGTTAACATTCGGTGGTATGGCAATGCGTTCATTGAAAGATGATCATGGCTATCATATTCCAAAGAGCGTTGTTAAAGCGGATCTTAAAAAGCTAGGAGGTGGCAAATAATATGGCTGGTGCAGTCGATACATCAAAAGGCTTACCGTCTCATCCGGAGCGAGCTACCCTTGAAGGGAAAAATAAATTTCTAGGCTTTTGGTTCTTTCTTGGTGGAGAAACCATCATGTTTGCCACTTTTTTTGGAACGTACTTAGGATTACGTAACGGTGTTGGAAGCGGACCAGCTTCTGATGAACTCTTTACGTTACCGCTTGTCTTTATTATGACAATGATTCTTTTAACAAGTTCAATGACAAGTGTAATGGCAATGTTTGCGATGAAGAAAAACCAGTTCAAAAAAATGATGACATGGATGATTATTACAGTCCTTCTTGGTTTGGTGTTCTTAGGTCTAGAGATCTATGAGTTCCAGCACTATGTACATGATTATGAATTTGGCTTTACTACAAGTGCTTTCTCATCGGCCTTCTATACACTTGTTGGACTACACGGGGCTCACGTATTATTTGGTCTTTGCTGGATCACGTTGCTTATTATCCGAAATTGGGGCAAAGGGATTACGTTGACAAATGCTCCTAAGTTTTATGTGGCAAGTCTTTACTGGCACTTTATCGACGTCGTGTGGGTATTCATCTTTACCGTCGTTTACTTAATGGGAGCAGGAGGTTATTAATATGGCTGATGACCACTTAAGCAAACCGTTTGAAAAGAGTTCACTTACGGAAGCTGAAAAACGTGAGATGAAGCGAGATATTAAGAAACAATTTGTCGTGTTTATCTTACTATTATTCTTAACAGTTCTCGCGTTTGTCGCTGTAGGTGCAGACTTAATCCCAAATAATTTTGCAGTGCCATTCATTTTAATTCTTGCGATCGTTCAATTGCTTTTACAGCTACTGTTTTTTATGCATATGAAAGATAAAGATCATGCTTGGGCAACTGTCTTTATGATCACTGGTATATTTGTCACTATGCCGACCATTGTTGCATTAATGCTGCTAATCGGTGTTGTAAAATACTAGAGAGAAAATGATGTACTGTTAAAGGAAAGCGGGTATGGATGTTACGCCATACTCGTTTTTCTTTTTGGCTCTATACAAGTACGTTTAAATGTGACAGTTTGATAAGACAATTTGTCTTATGTTTAATGTTCACTAGATTGTAAATACTAGAGCTAGTGTGGGATGGGTTTCATATGTAGTATACTACTAGTATAAACAGATGAACGTTTAAGGAGTGACAAGGATGGACAACGGTTTTAACAAACCAATAAAAAAACGAAATTACAAGCCTGCTATTATTATTATTTCTGTCGTGCTTATTGGTGCGATTGGCATTCTAGCAGGATTACCGGGTGTAGAGGGATTTGATGCTTTTGATGTCACTATTCTTCCGCTTATGAATGCCATCTTTAATACATTTACGTTTCTTTTTTTAGTATGTGCATTCATTGCGATTATAAAAGGGAAGGTACGCATCCATAAACGGTTTATTTATGCCGCTTTTGTCACAACCACTTTCTTTCTCTTTACCTATGTAGCGCATCACTTTTTAGCAGAATCAACGGCATTTGGTGATGATGGCTTCTTGAAGTATTTTTATTATTTCATTTTAATTACACATATTGTGTTAGCAGCTGTCATTGTGCCGCTTGCATTGACAAGTGTTGCAAGAGCATGGAATGGCGAAAATGCGCGCCATAAAAAGATTGCACGTTGGACAATGCCAATTTGGCTTTACGTAAGCTTTACAGGTGTATTAGTTTACATCTTGATTTCACCTTACTATTAAAGGTTCCTCTTTTTTTAGGATTTTTGTATACTAATGAAGGACAGGCGAACAGGAAGGGTTTGTTGTGCGGACACTTATTCGAACGCTTCCAATGTTCCTTCTATTTATTGTACTAGCGGCATGCGGATACAATGAACCGGAACAGTTGGAAGAAGTTACCGATGAAGAAGTGATTGAAAAGCTATCGACGTTTGTGCATGATTATAAAGCGGAGATGCTGCTTGCCATTAACGAAAATCAAACAGAGCGTCTAGAAAATGATTTTTTGATACCGAATACATCTTTCTATCATGCACTTCATCGATTAAAGGATGATTTACAAAAAAGCAATGCACAAAAGGAGCTCATTTCGCTAGATGTTCACGATGTATGGTATGACCCAGAAGAAGGCGATTACTTTGTCGAAGCACATGAGCATGTACGTGTGGTGACTGGAGATGCGGTGGAAGATATAGAGCGGGAGGTTCGCTTTCATACAGTTGAAGGTTCAGACGGTACATACCGACTTTACACCATTATTAACGTAAATGAAGAAAGATATTAAAACGAAGGAAGTCGATTCTATTAATAAAAGAGCCGTCACAAGGGACAGCTCTTTTTATAGTTCGTTTTCAATTCGTTGCGCTAATAGTTCTAGCTTTTTCTTCGATTTCTCTACAATTGCATCTGGGTATGTTTCCCCTTCGTATTCAACACCATGTGGATAATAATGCTTTCCTAGAATAGGAGTCATAATTTGAACGATAGTGGATTGAGCAGGAATATCGCCTTTTACGGCATAAACGGGAACTCGCAAGTAAAATGTGCCTTCGTGATGCACCATTTTGTAGTCAAACATAGCGCGCTCGTAATCCCATTGATCGGCGTGGACGAAGCCAACTGATTCTGCTGAGTCATGTACAAGTGTAAATTTAATTTGATGATTTTCTAGTCCTGTTTCGGTGAATTTCAAAAGTATTCCTCCTTAACTGCTGTTTCACACTTCTTAATCATAGTATGAAACGCTTTCTTATGCAACGTTTAAACAGACTTTTTCAGAAGGTCTGTTCAAACAGTGAAAGGTTTAGTTGAATAAGGTGAATGCATAGCTAGCATAGGAACATACGATAGAATAGGAGGGAGCAGTGGATATGAATAAGCGTCTTAGTCTTTTAATGGTTTTAACGGTTATGTTGGTGATCCTGATTTATTACTACAGGCAAATTCCTCCAGAGCCGGTAGCTGGTCAGTTTCTTACAACAAAGCAACCGTCCTTGCATATGGACTACGCGGCGCGGGTAACACCTGCTTTACTAACGGATGATGAAGTCGTGGAGGAAACAGATCTTCCATTTGATCAGCACATTGGTTTGCTAATGGGAGCTAGTGAGGAAGAGGTTCTAGAGTGGTTAGGGGAACCGGGCCGCATTGATCCATCTGCATTTGGCTACGATACTTGGGTGTATAATACGATTAACGATGGGTATCTAACTGTTGGTGTTGAAGATGGGAACGTGACAACGGTTGTAGCAAATGGTGCGCCGATACAGCGCTTTTTAGGCGAACAGCAACATAGCTATGAAGCGTTAAACCGAATGTTTTTGTTTGAAGATCGAATACCTTTAGAAATGGACCAAGGTTTGTTTACGTTTCAATTATCTGAGCAGGATATGGAGATGCGTCCTTTAGCGCAGATTGGTGACTATTGGATACAGTTCTATATGGATGTACATACGAACCAGCTATCAAGCGTTCGTCTCCTATCAAATGAAGTTCTTTTAAGCCAACAACCTTATTCATTCGGGTATACGAATGAGCTCCCGGAAAAACAAGCATTAAACCCTTCTGAGCTTGCAGCGGTAGATAAAGCGAATGAAAAACAAATTTTTGAGCTCACAAACGCAATTCGCTCAAGCTTTGAATTGGAGCCGTTTGCTTGGTCTGACGAAGTAGCAAAAGTTGCGTATGATCATAGCAAAGATATGTATACAGATGATTATTTCGATCATGTATCGCCCACATTTGGTACATTGTCTGACCGCTTTCAAGCAGGGAGCGTTCCGTTTACTGATGCAGGTGAAAATATCGCCTATAACTATGTAGACGGAATAGCAGCGGTAGAAGGATGGTTAAACAGCGACAGCCATCGAATTGTACTGCTTCACGAAAAATTTACCCATCTTGGTGTCGGTGTACACCACGCGTATTACACACAGAACTTTTTGTTTGAAGGTTAAGGAAAAAACGTCTTAGCGTTAGCTAAGACGTTTTTCTTACTGCATCGTAAGGAATAAAATGCATGTGTATTATTTTCTCGGGATCACATAAAACGTCCCGGTTGCTTTTGCAATTAGTTTCTTTTCATTATTATAAGCGTTTCCTTCTACAATAATTAATTGTTTACCGGAATGAACGACTGTTGCAAAGCATTCAAGGTATTCCCCAACACCAGGTCGCATATAATGGATATTTAATTGAGACGTTACGGCAGTTAAATCATCCGGTAACGCTTCCATTGCAGCTCCACCCATTGTAGAGTCAAGTAGCGTTGCTGTCATACCGCCATGAACAATCGATAGAGGGTTATGAATTAATGGTGTGATGGGAACACGAATGGAGAATGTATCCTTTGAAGGAATCGATGCTTCTGCTTGTGTTATACCCGATAAATAAGTTAATTGTTGTTTTCGTTGTTTGGCGATAAAGCCATCAACAACTTGTTCAAAAACGTTTTTTTCCTCTGTAGATGCTTCGTTCAAAAATGCTTGGATTTTTTCTTCTACTGTCACTATTTTCACCTTTTCACTTCATTAGATTACGCACACGTCTTAGTTTATCAAATCTCATGATTAAATAGCAAAAAAACATGAACATTGGACCAGACTGTTGTATACACTAATCATATAGAAGTCTAAATAAGGGGATGAAACAGATGACGAATCCGACCAATCTGCATCCTTCAGTTCGGCAGTTTAAAGTATTTGTGAAAAACCATCCCGGTTTAGTAACCGAAGTGAAGGATGGCAAGCGTACGTTGCAAGACATCTATGAAGAATGGTCGATATTAGGAGAAGAACATGAGCAATGGCAGCCATTCTTGTATACGGAAGAGGTTCAGCAAGAGCAGGTAGTGGAAAGTCAACAAGAAGAACAAGAAACTGCTGAAACAAACCAATCTACAAACGATACAAGTGAAGAGGCAAGTTCGGTAGGTACAGGAGAATTCATCGGCCAACTAATGGGATTGGTAAAAAAGATGAATGTGCAAGATTTGCAATCGCATTTAACGCAATTTAGCTCTGTGCTTGGGAATGTACAGAATCTAATGCAAACGTTCCAAAAACCTCAGGAACCTACTCGTCGTTCAGAAAGTGACTCCCCGTTTTCGTTTCGACGGGATTAAGGAGTTGTTATGAGAGCAGACATTCGAGCAAAAATGATGCAAGACCAAAAGATACGTGAGTTTATGCGTTATCATCCAGAGTGGTATCGCCATTTATCTCGAAATCCAGAGCGTTTAGCAGAAATGGAGAAAGAGTCCAATTATTTTTATGGAAAAACATTTCCTCAACGGGTAGAAAGAATGCAAAATAACGTCAGTATGATGGTGATGTTAATGGAAATGATTAAAATGGGTCAAAATACCGTGTCTGAAACTGTGCAGTCTGTAACGAGTTAACTCGTTACAGACTTTTTATGTGATCAAAAATGAAATCCTCTACACGGATGCCTTGTGCGAGAAAGCCTTGGTTGCCAAACAATGTATTGAATTCAAGAATATAATACTGTCCATTTCGTTCAATGACATCAAAACCGACGTGATCAAGAGAAAGGCGGCTGGCCACATCCTCTACAAGTGTAATCGCTGCTTGCGGAATGTCTGTAAAAGTCATGACGCCACCTTGTGCTACATTGTTCTTAAAACCACTGCTTTCTCGCCAATAGCTGTTCACAACTTTATTGCCGATTAAACAGAGACGTAAATCTCGGTGTGATTCGATGTATTCCTGCACATAAAGAACGTCGTGGTTAGTAGCGTATGAATGGAAATCCGCTTCATTTTGAATGAGGAATACGCCTCTTCCCATCGAAGAGCGGGTTGTTTTCGCCACGAATGGAAACGGAAATGTCTCTAGAACGTCTTGTATGGTTTTCGGGGTTGAACCTAGAATAAGTGTATACGGCACATGATTAGGACAAACCGTCCACATCGCCCTTGTCATTTCAATTTTGTTGTAGCCGAGATGAATGCTCTCGATGCTTGGAAAAATCTTTTTTTTCAGCCCATAAACAAGACTATTCACTTGCCAATTTTCTGGGAAAAGACAAAGGTCAGCTTGCTCGATGCGGCTTTGTTCTTTAAACATATTTTCTGGCTTCACATAGTCGATGCCAGGCATCCCTATCGTGCGGAAAGGGTTGAAAGTAATGAGATTCATGTAAGCGTCCTCCAGTATGTGTCGAAAGAATTATAGGGAAGTTGATCGTTCTTGTCAATTAGAAAAAAACCTTTCGATTTACTAAATACCCATGATACAATAAAGTGGAGGAGGTGCAGCCGTGATTGCAACATTAGATACGGTAGAACTATTAAATGCTTCTGATGAACTGGCTTCTATTATTCTTCAATCAGAACTGTTCTCCCAGTATATTGAAGCGCGTGATCGCCTTAATCAAGATAAAGAAGCACAATATAAGATTGAACGGTTTACAACCTTGAAAGTGTCTCATGAGGAAGTACAGCGGTTTGGTAAGTATCATCCTGACTTTAAGACAGTTTCAGCGGATATACGAGTTGCCAAAAGAGAGCTTGATCGGGACGAATCTATCGTTCAATTTAAAAAAGCAGAGACCGAGCTTGAAGACTTACTAAATGAATTAAGTGGTGTCTTAGCGTCTACGGTTTCGCCATCTATAAAAGTACCAACCGGAAATCCATTCTTTGACTCGATGTCTTGTAGTGGTGGCTGTGGTTCTGGTGGTGGATGTAGTTGCGGATAACGCAGCTACATTCTTTTTGCATAAAAAAAGAAAATTGTGGTAAAATAAGGCTGGATGAACTTTTAAAAGAGGGGTATGGAAAATGATAAGTCCAAGTCGTCAAGGGATTGTTGTTTGGCTTACATCACTGAAGTATGCAAGGCAGTTACGGCGCTTTGGCCATGTTCAATATGTATCAAAAAAAATGAAATATGTTGTGTTTTACTGCGATCTAGAAAAAGTAGATGACATTATAAATAAACTACAATCGTTTCATTTTGTAACCGATGTGAAGCCGTCAATGCGTCCATTTGTAAATACAGAGTTTGAAGATGCTAAACCAGATAAAGCAAAAGAATACGATTATAAGCTAGGCATTTAAACCAGACGATCGTCTGGTTTATTTTTTAAGCCATCGGTGGAATGACCCGTTGAGAACGAAGCAGGCCGATTAGGTAGCGCGTGTACTGGTCTTCATCATAGAAAAGATCCAAAGACTTAACGGCAATTGTATGTAACGTATGACCTTCTTGATTTGCAAAGTCTTGAAATTGGTGTACTCTTTTACTATCAGGTTTAAAGCCCTCTAGACAAAGGTAGATCGGCATAAACGTTGAAGGATGCTTAGCCGGTTTTAAAACGATGCCAAGTGAATGCCGTCCATCTAATGTTTGTAACTGGAAACAAGCAATCAAACGAGATTGATTGGTCACAGCAAGTTCCATCAATTCAAAAAAATCAGCGTAACCATTGCCTAATTTTATGACGCGTTGGTTCATTTGCTTTTCCTACTTCCTTCTGAAAGAATCGATTGCATCATATCATGACTTTTGATGTGTGTCGACAAAAAAAGGCATTCTTCACAAGGAAGAATGCCTTGCCATGATCTCACATGGCAATGGGAGAGGAGAAACCGGAGGAAGATCTTATGGGGAAATGTAAGTCTTCTCCGCGGTTGTCGCAACACGTACTGTGTTGCTAGACTTAGTATGTACGCTAGCTGCGTGCTTTATACATGTATTCATTAATTCATAGGGTAAGGTGAGAATATGAGAGTGATTTCTGGGCAACAAGGTGGGCTAAGACTGAAGCCTGTTCCAGGGAAACAGACAAGACCGACAACAGATAAAGTAAAAGAGTCGATCTTTAATATGATTGGTCCGTATTTTGATGGCGGTCAAGTACTTGATTTGTTTGCAGGGAGCGGTGCTTTAGGAATTGAAGCGTTGAGCCGAGGTATGGATCGGTGTATTTTTATTGAAGCCCAACATCCAGCTATTCAAACAATACGTCAAAATTTAAGCCATACGAAACTAAGTGAGCGAGCGTCTGTTTTTAAAAATGATAGTTTAAGGGGCCTCCAAGTATTAATAGGCAAGGGGGAAACGTTCCAATTACTGCTTATCGATCCGCCATATGCAAAGGCCGAGCTGTACATAAAAGAAGCGCTAGCAAAGATTGATGAAAGTTCCGTACTCGAAGAAGGTGGGCTAATTGTGTGCGAAACAGCTTCCTCAAGTGAACTAGCCTCCTTTTCATCACTTCAAATCATTCGAACGGAGCAATACGGAGAGACAAAAATAACGATTTATGAAAGGGTGAGTGGACATGAGACGAGCTGTTAGTTCAGGTAGTTTCGATCCGGTGACAAATGGGCATGTTGATTTATTTGAACGAGCTGCTAATCAGTTTGACGAATTAATCGTTGTTGTTTCTGTTAATAATAAAAAGAGTCCACTTTTCTCATTAGAAGAGCGAGTCGCTCTTTTAAAACAAGCGACGGCGCACATTCCAAATATCGTTGTTGAACCATTTACAGGTTTACTAGTTGAGTATGCGAAGACGAATGGTGCTTCTGCTATTATACGAGGATTACGTTCTAGTACGGATTATGATTATGAAGAAAATATTGCAGCTATGAACAAAACGCTTGTTCCGGAAGTCGATACACTTTTTTTTATGACTAAGCCGCAATATAGCTTCGTAAGCTCAAGCATCGTTAAAGAAGCCGCGAGTTATGGTAGCGACGTATCGAGCCTCGTACCAGAACCAGTCGCACAAGCCTTGAAAAAAGTGTATGCCGTTAACGGCTAAACGAATCTTTTCTTTATATGCATGGTTTTTAGTAAAATAAACAAACAGAGAAAGCTAAACGTGATGTAGGGTGAGATCTCAAGGAAAAAGTGCCAACCTTGTTCGATAGATGCCGGAATACGAACGCCGCCACTACTCACTTCATCTGTAAGTGGCTCGTAGAAAAGATAGTACAGTGGAATAACGAGGCAAGCCGCCGTTAGCCCTTGGAGAAAGCGAGCCAATAGAAACGGACGAAAGCGAATATCTGATTCGGCTAAGATGCTTGCTACTTGCGCTTGAATCGAAAAACCACCAAATCCAAGAATAAAGGAAACAACGATGAGTTGTGATAAGAAGCTCGCTTCAGTTGTTTGACTAATCATTTGAGCGCCAATGGTGATTTCAAATAAGCCAGAAATAAACGGGTACGCCAATTCTGGTGAAAGTCCAATTAAGGCAAAACACGTACTAACACTAACAGCTATAAGCGAAAGAATACCAAGAAGACTTAGTAGCTGATTTAATACAGAAAATAAAATAATAAACCCGCCTATTAAAAGTAAGGTCTCAATGGAAGAGCGAACGGCATCGCCGATTAATTTGCCAAACGTGCGGCCGTCATTTAATCGCTCTTGGTGCATGGCGGAAAAAGCGTCAATGATCTTTAGTGGTGATTGCCCACGGCTGAGGTGCATTTCTTCCGAATTTTTGCCGTGAAAACGAAAGAGGAAACCAACGACGATGTTGCCAATATAATGGGCGAGTGCCAAAATCATTCCTAAAGCAGGATTATGAAAAAAACCGACAGCAATGGCGCCGAAAATAAATAATGGATTAGATGAGTTGGTAAACCCGGCTAAACGCTCTCCTTCAATCTGTGAAATCTTCCCTAGTTTTCGCATTTGAACGGCTAGTTTTGCACCAGCTGGGTTTCCGCTAGCAAGACCCATTGCCCATACAAACCCACCGATACCTGGAACTTTAAAAAGAGGACGCATAAGTGGCTCAAGAAGCACGCCTAAGAAAGCGACAACTCCAAATCCGATTAAAAGCTCAGAGACGATAAAAAAGGGAAGTAAAGAAGGAAAGACAACGTTCCACCACATATCCAATCCTCTCGTTGATGCTTCTAGCGCTTCTTTTGGGAAAAACACGAGAGATAAAGCGAGAACTATCGTTGCTATTGCAAATAATGCTGATTTTAGTTGAGATGAATTTCGCGCATCAAGCATGCATTCAGGACTCCTTTATAGTAACTAGCAGATAAAAGCATGTCCTTTTAAATATACGCATAACACGTAGGTTTAGACCATAAGATTAAAACGTATATCCGTGTTCGTTTACAAGTGAAGGAGGAGCATTTTTGAAAGCAAAACGCCCTAAAATTGGACTTGCTTTAGGCTCTGGTGGAGCACGGGGATTTGCGCATATTGGCGTCCTTCGTGCGTTGGAAGATGCAGGGATTGAAGTGGACTACTTGGCAGGAAGCAGTATGGGGGCTCTTGTTGCTACTATGTATGGGGTCGGTCATTCAATTGAACATATGGAACGGTTTGCAAGGCTATTTAAAAATAAGTTTTATTTAGATTTTACCGTATCACGCCAAGGGTTAATCGCCGGCGATCGAATTGAAAGTCTCGTGCGGCTTTTAGCAAAAAAGATGCATTTTCATCAACTACATAAAGAAGTCCGCGTTGTCGCCACGGATTTGTTAACAGGGAATAGAGTGGTGATTGATACTGGAGATGTAGCAAGAGCGATTCGCGCGAGTATGTCCATTCCAGGCATTTTCGTTCCAGTAAAATGGGGAGATCAACTTCTTGTAGATGGAGGCGTCGTAGAAAGGGTACCTGTATCAGTAGTCCGTGAAATGGGAGCCGATATTGTCCTTGGTGTTGATGTATCTTTTTTTCGTTCACATTTACAATCTCCTTCTATTCATGAAATTGTCATGCAGACAATGGACATAATGGGTAGAGAGTTAGCTAGCAAGCAAAAGGAACAGGGAGATGTTATGGTTCGTCCAATTATTAAACACTCATCACCTCTTGATTTTTCAGAAACCGAACGATTAATTGAACAAGGTGAACGAGCATGTCGAGCGCTCATACCCGACATCTTAGAAAGAATGAAACAGTGGAGGTAAAGAATGGAACAAAAACGAAAGTCGTTTCCATGGATTAAGTGGGTCGTTTTAATTATTGTATTCTTTTTGATTGTTCGTTTTGAGCTTCCTTACTATTATAGTCAGCCGGGAATGGCAGAATCAGTGGAAGAGATGGTGACAGTTGAAGGTGGGATAAAAGACGATGAAGGCACGTTTATGTTAACGACAGTTCGGAGTGCGAAAGCGACTCCGGCGTTACTATTCTGGTCTTTGTTTAGCGAGTTTCGATCGTTAAATCCAGCTCCTTCCGGAATGACGGATGAAGAATACAATCAGAGACAGCAATTGTTAATGGCCAATTCACAGGACGATGCAAAAATTGCTGCATTCCGTGCATCGAATAAGGGCGATGTACAGATTGACTATACTGGTGTCTATGTCGTCGGCACAACAGAGGGGATGTCGGCAGCTGATCAACTAGAACCAGGTGACATTATTACTCATGTCGATGGAGAAGAAGTAGGAACAAGTGAAGCGCTCATTGACTTATTAGCTGCTTATTCTGATGGTGATATTGTTACGATGACATTTGAACGTGATGATGAAACACTAGTGAAAAATTTAGCTTTTTCGACTTTTCCTGATGAGCTAAACTTAGGTGATGAACGTGTGGGAGTCGGTGTCTCTGTGGAGACTGTTCGGACAGCGACGTTCACACCAGAAGTCGAGATCACTGCTGGAGCCATTGGTGGCCCGTCAGCGGGTTTAATTTTCGCGCTAGAAATCTATAGTCAGCTGGAGGAAATTGATCTAACAAGTGGGTTACACATTGCTGGAACTGGTACGATTAATGAGGACGGAGAAGTCGGTGCAATTGGGGGCGCTAATCAAAAAGTGGTTGCTTCTGAACGCGCAGGTGCTGACTATTTCTTAGTACCAAGAAGTGGTCATAACTATGAGGATGCACTAGCAGCAGCTGAATCGATCAATACCGATATGGAAATTGTTCCAATCGAAACGTTTGAAGAGGCGATAGCCTTTCTTGAAACGTTACAGAATGAATAAAACAAACAGCTAGCATCCTTATGCTAGCTGTTTTTTAGGAAAAGAGGTGTGGCTTGAAACTCTTGTTTCATCGCCTCGGAATGAAGAGCACCTGGTTTCGTTAACCAATAACAGGCTGTTGCTCGCTGATCTAATGAAGCTAATACTCCATAATGTCTCAGTTCTGCTTCTCGTGTCACCACCGGAAGGGAGAAAGCCTTCTTGTATTGATTCAAATAACTTTTTCCTGTTTCGCTCATACCTAACAAGCGAATATAATCATTTTCCCTATTACTCCGAACAGTAGCCATTTCTTCTTTCGTCGTGTTCGTCAATAAATGAACAAATAAGCGTTGAAGCCTCGTTTTCGTATACCGTTTTGTTTTTAATCGCGTTAGCCAATCTGAAAAGGAAGTAGCTTGCAAGCCTGTTTCAATTAATCGATATTCTAACCCTTCCTCACACTCTGCAATTTGTTCCAGCTCCGCAGGTGTTCGCGTGAGGATTTGATACTTTAAGTAAGAATAGTAGTTCTCCCAAAAGTGGACGTGTCCGTGAGTTTGTTTATAGTAGTCGAGTAACCTTGCTGTTGATGCAGGAAGGACGTGATCAACCTCTTTTTTATGTAATAATGCCTTACGTATGCTCGTTGCGCTAGCGATGGTTCCTTCTCCCATATCCTCATCATGGTAGTTAGCCGCAATACGTAAGGTTGTTAATGGTTCCATGGGAGACGCTTGAGCATCAATTTGTTGAACATAATGGTAGCCTAAAATATTATTTGGCTCACTTAAAGGTAGCTGCGTACGAGCCTCGTGAAGAAAAGCAAAGGCTTCAGCGCTCGCTCTCGGGTAAGCATAGCCTTTTTTTAGAAACGCTTTTATTTGTTGCTGATAATCATGATCGTTTTTCTTCATAAAAGCGTTAAGTTGAAGAAATCGGTCAATGTCACCTTCCTCACTGCCGAAATGAAGGGTCGCACATTGTAGTGCGGTTAATAGGCGAACCGCCCCTTCTGCAAAATATGGAGCAGTCTGAACGGCATAGCCATAAGGAAGTTCAACGACAATGTCAACCCCAGCTTGAAGCGCCATTTCTGCACGGACTCGTTTTGAAACGAGAGCAGGTTCTCCTCTCTGTAAAAACGAGCCACTCATAACGGCAATCACTACATCCGCTTCAGAGTCCTCTTTTGCTTTGATGACATGATGGAGATGACCGTTATGAAACGGGTTGTATTCAACGACAAGACCAACAGCTTTCATGACATTCCTCCTTTTTTGCATAGAAAACATTCACATGATACACTACATAGTAGGCGTGTTTGGCTACATTATACAAGAATAATGGCTCGGAATAAACGGCTTTTACTGTAAAGAAATAAGGTTGACATTCCAGTCGTTGAGACTTATAATAATTTTTGTTGCCTATGAGGTGAGGATACATGAAATGGACCGTTCAAGCTCTTCAACAAGCGCGATATGAATCGCTTCATTTTGATGAAAATGTACTGTTGGAAGATCAACTAAAAGAACACCAGGATGTTCGTGCCGCAAGTCTTGTTTCCTTAAAAGGGATAGCAACCGCAAATAGAAATGTGTTTACATTTCAGTTTGTCGTAAAGGGGCATTTGGTTTTACCTTGTTCCCGAACGTTAGCGGACGTCGAATGGCCATATGAAATAAAGGGTCAAGCTCACTATGTACCAGAAGGTGAAATGCCACCTTCTCATTTAAATGAAGAAGATGTCTTTACGTATTCTGGTGATGTGATTGATTTATCTCATATGATACAAGAGCGTATTCTTGTAGAAATTCCTATGCAAGTGTTCGCTGATAAACCAACCGAAACACCGGCTCCTTCTTCTGGGAAGGATTGGGAATTGGTTTCAGACGAGAAGAACAGTGACCAAATTGACCCAAGACTTGCTGACTTGGCGAAATTCTTCGATGAAAAATAATCGCTTTTCTTCGATTTAATTTTAAGGAGGTGTAACAAACATGGCAGTTCCATTTAGAAGAACATCTAAAACGAGAAAAAATAAGCGTCGTACACATCTTAAATTAGAAGTACCAGGTATGGTAGAATGCCCAGATTGCGGAGAGTATAAACTATCTCACCGTGTCTGCAAAGCGTGTGGTTCTTACAAAGGTGAAAAAGTAGCTTCAAAATAAAAAGAAAGCCATTCCGATGGCTTTCTTTTTTTTTTGTATAAGCAGGAGTAGACTTGGAGATGATGTTTTAATAGAAACGTCTATTTTGCTAAATGGAAGCATACACTTTATTACGGTTTAAGAGGATTAGGAAAGGGAGGGGCTAAACATGACGGCAAATCGTCAAGATGCCTGGTCGCATGAAGATGATTTACTTTTAGCTGACACTGTTTTGCGTCATATTAGAGAAGGAAGTACGCAGCTAGCAGCGTTTGAAGAAGTAGCAGAAGCGCTCTCACGTACAAGTGCGGCTTGTGGGTTTAGATGGAATTCAACCATTCGAAAAAAATACACAGCTGAAGTCAATATGGCAAAGAAAAAACGAACGGTGCTAAAGAAGGAAAAGGCCAAATCGGAGTCTAGCTTCGTGCTACAGCAAGAAGAGGAAAAACCAGCCGAAACACTCCAACAAGCGCAACAAGATACATCTGATCAAACGTTAGACTTAGAGGCGGTTATTGATTACCTACAATCAATGAAAGACAAGCAAGAAGCTGTTTATGAAGCGAGTGTATTAAAAGCAGAAAATGAAAAGTTAAAAGAGCAACTAGAAAGAGTAGAAAAGGAGAAGAGCGTTATTACACAAGATTACCGCTCTCTGCTTGAAATTATGGATCGTGCTCGAAAGCTGACCAATCATACGTTACTTGAAAAATCATTATAAAACAGCCACGTGCATACACGCGGCTGTTTTTTCTTATTCCTGTGATTGTTTTTCTTTCGGCTTCTTTTGCTCGTAGACGCCTGAAGGAAACCATACGTAAGGGCTCTCGCCTCTGTCACGTTCTTCTCTGTACGTAATAGGTTCAAATCCAAGCTTTGACCAAAAATCACCTGTACTTTGGCGGGCATTTGTCTTAACTGGAATTTCAAAGCTTTTAGCAAAATCAACAAGCGCTCTTCCGTATCCTTTACCACGGTATGGCTCTAATACTTCTAACTTCCATAATTCTAAATAATCTTGCGGAGGATCAAAATACTGATCAAAGTCTCCATCAATTTGATAGAGGCTCATACGAGCAACAAGCTTTTTGCCATAGTAAATGCCATAAAAAGGAGACTCGCTATCATTTTCGACGATGCTCTGATTAAGATCGTCTTTCATTGATAGCTCAGCTGCACCATAGTCACGAAAATTCGTAAACTCTTCTAACGTCTTATAATTAATTAGCAATCGTTCTACTTTAATCATTGTGTATAATCCTCCTGCTCCACTGATGATTTCATCTACTATTTTACTATAAATCGAATGAAAGCGCATTAAAAAATACCGTGATGAGCTGATTTTACAAACCTTTAAGAACACGTATAATAGACGTTATTGAATGTACTGGTGGTGTGAACGATGAAGGTGGCCGTTATCGGAGCTGGTGCAGTAGGATTATTCGTAGCTGCATCTTTAAAAAAACAAGGAGAGGAAGTATCTCTCTATCTTAAGAATCTACAAGATCAATCGTTATTTGAAAACGATGGTATTCATCTTAATAAACGGAATCAAGAGACGATCATAAACGACGTACAAATAAACCCGACTCATACAACCGATTTTGATGGTGTCATCGTATGTGTGAAGTCGTATCAAGTAGAACAGGTTTTAAATGATTACCAACACGTAGGGCATCGACAAACAAAATGGGTATTTCTTCAAAATGGAATGGGGCATTTAAAGTGGATTGAGAAGATGACTCAACCGACTTATGTCGGTGTTGTAGAGTATGGTCTGTTAAAAGAAAGAGGAACAAGCAATCGAGTGTCTGTTAAAGGGGAAGGAAGGATAAAAATTGCTCCTTTTCGTGGAACATCCTCTATAGGAAAAGCCGAGTGGGAGTCAGTTTTCAATCAGGATGTATGGACTGTTTTGTGGAGAGAAGACTATCAGGAAATGCTTGAATCAAAGTTAATCCTTAACGCATGTATAAATCCATTAACCGCTTTATTACATGCGAGAAACGGAGAGCTCTTAAAGAATAAGCACTATAACCAAGCGATGCGCTCCTGTTTTGCGGAAATAATGGAGGCGCTAGGGCGGCACGATCAGGAAGAGAAATGGAAGGAAGTTGAACGCGTCTGTAACGATACAAAAGAGAATCAATCGTCCATGTTAACCGACCTTATTCATAATCGCCCGCTTGAATTAGACGCCATTGTTGGCTACATTTTAAAAAGAGGGGAAGCACGTGGCATTCCGATGCCGACTCTTCAGCTCGTTTATACGATGCTGGAAGGGAAACAAAAGAGTACGAATAAAAATTCTTGAAGCAACTTATTTGGTTGTACTTGTTGTTTTTGCTATGATGGAAAGCGGATATGGAAAATGCATGGTGAGGAGAATTTAAGCGATGAAAATGGAGGAGCTTAGTAAGGAGACGTTAAAAGGCTTTGCTGCCGATTACGAAAAGGATCAAGAGCCAATCAAAGACTTTTTTTCTTACATGCCATCGGATACGCAGTGGCTACAAAAACGATGTCAAGATTTACGTGAACGTCGTTTTTCTCATAAACAAGAGCTCGTTACGTATGTGGAAAATCGGACAAAAGGATTACGCAATCGAAAAAAACTAGAGGAAAATTTACATAAACTAAAACAAGAAGATGCACTTGTTGTCGTCGGTGGACAGCAGGCAGGGCTATTTACGGGTCCTTTATACAGTGTATATAAAGCTATGTCGATCATTATGCTTGCCAAAACGTATGAAAGAGAATTACAACGACCTGTTGTCCCGCTGTTTTGGATTGCAGGAGAAGACCATGATCTGGATGAAGTACGGACAATTTATAAAAAAGAGGAAAACAAGTGGAAAAAACGTTTGCTTACAGACGAAGTGGACGGAACATCAGCATCAAAAAAGCATTTGCCGCAAAGTGAATTGCAAGCTTTTACAAAGGAACTATTTTCATCTTTACCAGAAACTTCCTATACAGCTGAATTAAAAGCAAAGGTAGAGGCATGTGCAACTGAATCAAAGACATACGTTGATTTCTTTATGGGTGTGATGCATGATTTGTTTGCTGAGGAAGGATTGCTTTATCTAGATAGCGACGACGATCTCTTAAGAGAAATAGAAAAACCATTTTTCAAATCGCTTATTTTACAAGTGGCGGAGCTGCAGGCTGCCCAAGTAGAGGGAGAGGCGCGCTTTGCCAAACAAGGATACGGGAAACCGATAGGAACGGATCCAGAAAATGCGCATCTTTTTTATACAGTGGATGGGAAGCGGTACCGTTTAAATTATAGCGACGGTGTGTTCTATATGGCAGATCACCCATTCACATTTACTAAGGATGAGTTAATAGAGGAGTTAGAAAAGCATCCTAGTAGGTTTAGCAATAACGTTGTCACTCGCCCGTTAATGCAGGAATGGTTGTTACCGACTGTTGCGTTTGTGGCAGGCCCAGGCGAATTAGCCTATTGGGGAACGCTAAAAGAGAGCTTCTCTTTATTTCATTTCCAGGTAACGCCTGTTATTCAACGTATGTCGGCAACCATTGTTCCACGTCAAGTTGAAAAGCACTTGATTGAACGAGGCGAAGATCCAGGTTCGTATATAGAAGGAAACGGTGAAGTCTTAAAGCAGCAATGGCTTGATAATCAGCACTCATTTGAAGTTAAAAAGCACATTGAGCGGGCGAAAGAGCAGATGGAGCACGCTCACCAGCCGTTGCGAGAGCTTGCCAAAGAAATGAATGAGACGCTTTATGACATTAGTTTAAAAAACAAAGCGTTTATCCATGATCAATTAACACGTCTTGAGACGTTCATGACAAAAGAGATTAAGCGAAGATATGAAACAGAATTAAAAAAGTATGATGAAGCGATTTGCTGGTTACGACCACAATCGAGTCCCCAAGAACGAATTTTAAACCCAATCGTTCTTCTAAACTTAACAGGTAGCGACACGATTCAACGATTACTAAATGAATTAGAGCAGCAACCACGTCGTCATCTTTTGATTTACATCTAATGCTGTCTGCCTTTGTCAATAAAAAAATCTACGGAAAATCCTGCAGGAATGCAGGATTTTTTTTTATTCTGTGGAAATGAGAAGATCAGAGTGGTACAAAGTGGGGGTTTGTGGTAAGTTTAGGGTACAAAGTGGTGGGAGGTTGGCAGAGTATGTTTTTAGGCGAGTATCGGCATTCTATAGATGATAAAGGCCGCATGATCGTTCCTGCCAAATTTAGAGAGCCACTTGGTCCTTCATTTGTTGTAACGAGAGGCTTAGATCACTGTTTGTTTGTGTATCCGAAGTCTGAGTGGGACAAGCTTGAAGGGCAATTAAAAGAACTCCCATTTACAAAAAAAGATGCCCGTGCATTTACACGATTCTTTTTTTCAGGAGCAGCAGAATGTGAATTGGATAAACAAGGAAGAATAAATGTCCCAAATCACTTAAGAGAATATGCTAAATTAGAAAAAGAGTGTGTAGTCATTGGTGTATCGAGTCGTGTTGAAGTATGGAGTAAGACTCTTTGGGAAGAGTATGTATCAGATTCTGAAGACTCTTTCGCTGAAATTGCAGAAAACCTCGTTGACTTTGACTTATAGCTTTAACGTAAATTGAAAAAAGGAATTAGGTGCAAGATGTTTCTACATACAACCGTATTAAAAGAAGAATCAGTCCAACAATTGAATATAAAGAAAGACGGCATTTATGTTGATTGTACATTAGGTGGAGCAGGTCATTCAAAGCGAATTGCAGAGCAACTTGAAACAGGTCATTTATACGCATTTGACCAAGACGAAGTGGCTTTAAATCACGCAAAAGAAGTATTGAAGGATCATCTACATAACGTAACGTTTATTCGAAGTAATTTTCGCTATTTAAAAGAAGAATTAGCTGCCCATGGAGTAACGAAAGTGGATGGCGTGTTGTTTGACTTAGGCGTGTCATCGCCTCAGCTAGATGAGGCGGAAAGAGGGTTTAGTTATCATCAGGATGCGCCACTTGATATGAGAATGGATCAGCGTGCTGCATTAACGGCAAAAGAAGTGGTAAACGAATGGTCGTTTCAAAAGCTGCTTTCAATAATTTCGAGGTATGGAGAAGAGAAGTTTGCCAAACAAATAGCCCGAAAAATTGAAAGTGAACGAGTAAAGAAACCGATTGAAACAACAGCGGAGTTAGTCGAAATTATAAAAGACGTCATTCCTGCACCAGCTCGTCGTGCCGGCGGTCATCCAGCTAAGCGTACGTTTCAAGCGATTCGGATTGCTGTTAATGATGAACTGGGCGCATTTGAAGATGGGTTGCTAGATGCATTAGAGCTGTTAAATGAACGTGGGCGACTCGCCGTTATCACCTTTCATTCTTTAGAGGACCGTTTGTGCAAACAAGTATTTAAAGAAAAAACAACCATTCCAGATCTTCCGAAAGGGTTGCCAATTATACCAGATGATAAAAAAGCCCCTTTCGCCTTAGTTACAAGAAAGCCAATCGTTGCTTCAGACAACGAACTAGAAGAAAACAATCGCTCGCGTTCAGCTAAGCTACGCGTTATAGAAAAATTGTAGGCTTCATTAAAAGGAGGATAAAGTATGTTAGCTAGACAATCGTATACACAGCCGCAAGAACGGCCGATGCAAAAAGAAAAACAAGTGATTCGTTACCGAGCAAGGATTACATTAGGAGAAAAAGTCATTGCGACATTTCTAGCTATCGTACTTTTTGCTGTGCTCTGCCTCATTGTACATAATTATTCCAGCCTTTATGGATTGAGTACATCTGTGCAAACCGAACAAATTAAAGTGAACGAGATCACTGTTGAAAATGACGGGCTTAAAACCATTCTAGCAGAAGAAAGTGCGCCAGAGAACGTTATGCGTCGAGCGAAAGAACAAGGGATGAACTAGTTCACTATGAACTAGTTTTTTCTTTAGAAGCGAAAAGGAGGGAATGAAGTGGAAATTAAACGCGCCGTGACAAATAAGCGAGCTGTTGTCTTGCTATTTCTTTTCTTAGCTGTCTTTGTTGTTTTAGTTGGACGAATTGCCTACATACAAATAACGAAAGAGGTCAAAGGAAATGATCTTGTCGCTATGGCAGAAGAACGCTACTCACGATCAGAAATATTACCTAGTGAAAGAGGAAGCATTTCGGATCGTCATGGGAGTGTGCTAGCTGAAGATATTCCTGCTTACCATGTTCTGGCCGTGCTTTCTGAAAATCAAGGTAAAGGCAACTATATAGAAGATATTGAACGAACAGCTGAACAACTTGCGCCGATGATCCAACTAGAAGTAGAAGAATTAACGAGTATGCTCACAGATGGAAAAAATGAAGGTCGCTATCAAATCGAATTAGGGCCTACTTCTCGCTATCTATCGTTTGAAACGAAAGAGTCGATTCAAGATTTGAAGCTGCCGGGCATCCAGCTTGAAGAAGCAACACGCCGTTATTATCCGAACCAAACGTTTGCATCGCATGTCATTGGTCAAAAAAGCATTAACGAAGACGTTGGAAGTATCGGTTTAGAAGGTCGCCTTGACGAGTTTTTGGCTTCAACGGATGGCTCAATCGAATATAGTCGTTTAGGGCGTTTAAATTCTCCAGCTGAAAATATTACGCTTCCATCAGATGGTGCTTCTGTGCAATTAACCTTAGATACACGAATTCAAGCATCTATGGAGCAAGCGATGTCGCAAGTTGAATTAGAGTTTAGTCCTGAAAAGATGACGGCTATTGCCGCTGATGCAAAAACAGGTGAAATCTTGGCAATGTCGAATCGACCAAGTTTTAATCCAAATCAACACGGACAAATTGAAAACTATTTAAATTATGCAGTTGCAGATGCAGTGGAACCTGGTTCAACGTTGAAAATGTTTACAGTGGCAGCCGCCATTGAAGAAGGCTATTTTCAAGACGATAAGCACTTTCAATCAGGTGAATATGAAATTGATTTGCATAGTAATCCTGTTAGAGATGTGAATCCAGAAGGTTGGGGAGAAATTTCTTATGAAGAGGGTGTTCATCGTTCTTCAAATGTATTGATGTCCAAACTCGTGTTAGAAGACCTAGGAATCGAGCCTTTTTATCAGTATCTAGAAGATTTTGGTTTCTCTAAGCTTACAGGGATTGATTTAAGTCAAGAAAGTACCGGTCGACTTGAAAAAGGTAGACGCTCAGATGCAGCAAGAACGGCCTTTGGTCAGACGTCGACCATGACCCCTGTTCAGCTTGTGCAAGCGGCTACCGCCATCGCAAACGGTGGAAAGATGATGAAGCCGTATATCGTACAAGAAATCGTCGATGATGAAGGGGAAATCCTTCAAGAAGGTGCCAGTGAAGTGGTTGGTGAGCCCATCTCAGCAGAAACAGCAGCCCATGTTCGAGATCTACTGCGCGGTGTCGTGACAGAAGAATATGGTACAGGACGTAAATACGATATTCAGGGTGTAGATGTTCTCGGAAAAACCGGGACGGCGCAAATAGCTGAGAAAGGCGGTTATTTAAATGGCCATGGGCAATATTTATACTCCTTTTTAGGCATGGCGCCTTATGAGGATCCTGAGATTGTTGTTTATGTATCAGTAACGAAGCCAAATTTAACAACTGAGCAATCAGGAAATGATCCGGTGTCTATGATATTTAATGCAGTAATGCAAAGCAGTATGGCGTATTTGGATTTAGAACCAAATGAAGAGGAATTGCTGGAGGAGGCAGAGGACAGTGGCTTTGACATGGCAGATGTCGTAGGTGAACGAACAACCTATGCAACCGAGCTTTTAGAGGATAAAGAAGTGATTGTTGTCGGTGAAGGTGATCGCATTGCCTATCAAGAACCAGCAGAAGGTGTGCGTGTACTGAACGATGAGCCTATTCTATTAATTACAGATGGGGAAAGCCGAGCGTTACCTGATATGCGTGGTTGGTCACGACGAGATGTATTAAAAATGACCAATATCCTCGACTTAGAGCTTGATTATTCAGGCAATGGCTATGTGGTCCAACAAAGCCCCGTAGCTGGAACACCCATTTCGGAAGGGGAAACACTGCAAGTCCACTTGGAATCGACAGTCCCAGAAGATGGAGATGAAACGGATAGTACAGAAGAAGAACAAGAACAAGAAACGGAGACAGAAGGCGACTCTTAAGAATAAATAAAGAAAACAAAGAAGGCTTAACGATCGTTAAGCCTTCTTTGTTTTGTGTTGCATCTAAATGGAGCCTCTCCCTAGCTTGTTCTAAATGGTTGTCTCTGTTCATAGGGTTAACCATAGGACAGGATGCTGATTAAACGAAAGTGGGGGAGAGCCGTGCGCGTTTCAAATGTAACAGTCAGAAAACGGCTGCTATTGCTATTTGCTGTAGGAATTGTCGTGTTTACAGTCATTGGAGCACGTTTAGGGTATGTTCAGTTCGGACAAGGTTTGTGGCTTACAGAAAAAGCAGAAGATTCTTGGGGACGAGATATCCCGTTTGAACCTAAGCGAGGCGATATACTAGACCGGAATGGCGTCGAGTTAGCAACGAATATTAGTACACCTTCTATTATTGTTTTCCCAAGGCAAATAAAAGATCCAGCAGATGCAGCAGAAAGATTAGCATCTGTGTTAAAAGCGAATAAGAACGAGGTATACGAAGATTTAACAAAAAAAGAAAGTAAAGTGTACATTCGCCCAGAAGGTCAGAAAATGGACCAACAAACGGCGCAAGAGGTGCGAAGTTTAAATATAGAAGGCATTTATATAGCAGAGGACTCCAAGCGTCACTATCCCTTTGGTAGTTATCTATCTCATGTACTTGGATTTGCAGGGATCGATAATCAAGGTCTAACAGGTTTAGAATTTGTCTACGATGAAAAGTTAAAAGGAACAGAAGGGTATGTGTCGTTTTATTCTACTGCCAAAAATACGAAAATGCCGAATTTGGCTGATGAATATACAGCTCCAATTAATGGCTTAAATTTAAAATTAACTATTGATAGTCGTGTTCAAACGATTGTGGAACGGGAATTAGATATTGCAGAAGCCAAGTATAATCCAGATGGAGCGATTGCAATCGCGATGAATCCGAAAAATGGTGAAATTCTAGCAATGAGCAGCCGACCGCACTTTAACCCTGAAAACTATCGGGATGTTCCAGCTGAAATATACAATCAAAACAAGCCTGTCTGGATGCAGTATGAACCTGGTTCGACTTTTAAATTAATTACCCTTGCAGCTGCTTTAGAAGAAGATGTCGTTGATTTAGACAATGATCATTTCTATGACCCTGGCTACATAGATGTAGCTGGTACAAAGCTCCACTGTTGGAAACGAGGTGGACACGGCTCACAAACCTTTTTAGAGGTTGTGCAAAATTCATGCAACCCTGGGTTTGTTGAACTCGGTCAACGCTTAGGTACTGATCGGTTGTTTGATTATATTGAAGACTTTGGGTTCGGTCAAAAAACCGGTGTTGATTTACAAGGTGAAGCGAAAGGCATTTTGTTTAATCGTGAACGTGTAGGTCCGTTAGAGCAAGCAACAACGGCCTTTGGTCAAGGGGTTGCAGTCACGCCTATTCAACAAGTAGCGGCAGTCGCCGCAGCGGTCAATGGTGGCTATTTGTACGAACCTTATATTGCAAAAGAGTGGGTAGACGATGTAACTGGTGAAGTGGTTGAACGAAGCAATCCAGTGATGAAACGCCAAGTCGTTTCACCTGAAACATCTGAAAAAGTTCGCTATGCGATGGAAAACGTAGTCGCTAAAGGTTCAGGTGGAAAAGCATTTGTCGACGGTTACCGAGTTGGCGGAAAGACAGGAACTGCGCAAAAAGCAAAAGACGGTCGCTATTTAGAGAACAACTATATCCTGTCTTTTCTTGGTGTAGCGCCAATGGATGACCCAGAAATTATTGTGTATGTGGCAATTGATAACGCGAAAGGAGCCGTTCAATACGGGGGGCAAGTTTCCGCTCCTATTGCAGGGAAAATTATCGGGGATAGCTTAGAAGCGATGGGTGTTGAGAAAAGGAAAGATCAAATTGAAAAAGAGCTTAAATGGGATGAAGAAGGGTTAGTAGACGTTCCTAATTTATTAGGACGAACGAAGAGAGACATTTATGAGTCTCATTATGAATTGCGCCTCTCGGCCTCTGGTGAAGGGGAGGTTGTCGCTCGGCAAGCGCCTGAACCAGGTACGAGGGTTCCAAAAGATTCAACAATCCGTGTATATATGGGTGACAAAACGAATGAGAACGACTAAAATAGGAGACGTGTGTTTTATTACTCATTCATCTTTTAAACAAATAGACGTGGATAAGATTGATTGTTGAACGTTGGAGGCAATAAAAATGAAATTAAGCGAATTGCTTCATGGTATAAGAGGCATGAATACGTTACATGCAACGGAAGCGAAAGTTGACATTCATCATATTGAGATGGATTCAAGAGAAGTCCGTCCAGGCACATTGTTTTTCTGCATTAATGGCTATACTGTGGATGGTCATGATTTTGCGCAAAGTGCGTATGAAAAAGGGGCGGTTGCTGTTGTTTCAGAACGCCCGTTAGATTTACCCATTCCAGTTTTTGTGGTACGTGATACAAAGCGAACAATGGCGCAACTGTCAAATCGCTTCTACGATCATCCGACTAAAAAATTGCAACTTATTGGTGTAACAGGTACGAACGGAAAAACATCGGTTACGCATATTCTAGAACAATTGTTTAAGGGGCAAAATCGTACAACTGGGTTAATTGGGACGATGTATACAAAAATAGACGACGTGTATATTGAGACAAAAAACACGACGCCTGAATCACTCGTCTTACAGCAACGGTTTCAAGAGATGGTTGACAAACAGGTTGATACGGCACTGATGGAAGTGTCATCTCACGCTCTTCACTTAGGTCGAGTACGTGGGTGTGACTTTGATATTGCGATCTTTACAAACTTGTCACCAGACCACATTGATTACCATCAATCAATGGATCACTATATGTATGCAAAGAGTTTACTGTTTTCACAACTTGGGAACACTTATGAAGGAAAAACGGCCATCTTTAATGGCGATGATCAAGTGGCAGATCAATTGATTCAAATGACGACAGCCGATATTATAACGTACGGCATTAAAAAACAAGCCGACGTAATGGCGTCTAACATTCGGGCTGCTGCAACTGGAACCGCATTTACCTTGACCGTATTTGGTGAGTCGATCGAAGTCAAAACACGCTTGATCGGACTATTTAACGTATACAACGTACTAGCCGCTGTATCAGCTGCGTATGTATCGAATCTCTCACTTTCAGCCATTCAACAAGGGTTGGAAAACATCGAGGGTATAGCTGGAAGATTTGAGGCGATAGACTCTGGTCAGGATTTTGCTGTTATTGTAGACTATGCTCATACACCAGATAGCTTAGAGAATGTGTTGAAAACCGTACAAGACTTTGCGAATAACGAGATACGAGTAGTGGTTGGTTGTGGTGGAGACCGGGATAAAACAAAGCGCCCTATTATGGGAGAAATTGCTGTGAAATACGCGGACGAAACCATTTTCACTTCAGACAATCCGAGAACGGAAGATCCGAATACGATCTTGCAAGAGATGACGGCTGGATTAGATCAAGATCAATATCGCTTAATTGTAGATCGTTCAGAAGCGATTCATTACGCGATGAAACAAGCAAAAACAAATGACATTATTGTTATAGCTGGTAAAGGTCATGAAACGTATCAAGAGGTTGGTCGAGAACGTACGCATTTTGACGATCGTGAAGTGGCAAGGGCTGCGCTAAAGGAGCGGATAAAATGATTGAAGCAAGATTAGTTGAATCTGTTGCGAATCGCACAAGGTTACAGGATGGGCCGGTTTCGTTTCATAGTGTAACAACCGACTCGCGTAACGATTCAAAAACAGCTTTATTCGTTCCGCTTAGTGGTGAACGTTTTAACGGACACCACTACCTCGAATCCGCGATTGAGTCTGGAGCAATAGCGGCGATTTGGCAAGAGAACGAGCCTGTGCCAATGTCCATACCTGCATCGTTTCAGCTTTATTTCGTGGATGACCCGTTACATGCTTTACAGGAATTGGCTCAGCGCTATCGTGATGAAGTCAATCCATATGTGATTGGTATCACAGGTTCAAACGGAAAAACAACAACAAAAGACATCGTGTTCCAGCTTCTTGGTGGGGAACCATTCGTCCATCGGACTGCAGGGAACTTAAATAATCATATTGGTGTGCCATTAACGTTGCTTTCAATGCCTAAAGAATGTAAATTTGCCGTTGTGGAGATGGGGATGAATCACGCTGGGGAAATCTCTCTTCTCTCAAAGCTTGCAAAGCCAGATTTAGCCATTGTGACGAATATCGGCGAAGCCCATATCGAGCATTTAGGTTCTAGACAGGGAATTGCCAACGCAAAAATGGAAATGTTAGATGGGTTAAAACAAGGAGGCTTCCTTGTCTTAGATGGCGATGAACCTTTATTAGATCGATTTCAACAAGAGCAAACCGTTTCAATTGGGTTTAATAAACAAAATAAGGAAGCGATCGCAACGTTTCAGCCTAAAGCAGATGGCTTTACTTTTTCCTTTTTAAACGAACAGAATTGGTATTTGCCTCTATTAGGAGAGCACAATGTGAAGAATGCTGCTTATGCCATATGGATTGCTCGACAAGTAGGCTTAGCAACGGAAACAATTAAAGAACGACTAGCACACGTTACGATTACAGGCATGCGCCTTGAGAAAGTAGCAGGACCAAATGGGTCAACGTTCATTAATGATGCGTATAACGCAAACCCTAGTTCAATGAAAGCGGCAATTGAAACGATTAAAACGTTACCTGAATTCAAGAGACGAATCATTGTGTTAGGTGATATTTATGAACTTGGACCAGATGAACAAGCGCTCCACAGAAGTGTGGCAAGTGCGATTGATACACCGATTACCAATATTGTTTGTGTCGGTGAAAAAGGGTATTGGATTTATGATGAAGTAAAACAACAAAACGGGTCAATTGCTATTGAACATGTTGAGAAAGTAGCAGATGTAGCTGAGAAAATTCGACCCCTTTTGAAACATGACACCGTTGTATTGCTAAAGGCATCACGTCGTCTTGCTTTGGAGCAAGTGTTATCGGCTGTCAAAGGAGGCGCTTAGAAAATGGAAGAATGGACGTTACTTATTGTCCTATCCCTATCCTTTTTATTCGCGGTCATTCTTTGCCCTCTTTTTATTCCGTTTTTACGGCGGTTAAAGTTTGGTCAAAGCATTCGTGAAGAAGGACCAAAATCACATCAAAAGAAAAGCGGTACACCGACAATGGGCGGAATTGTCATTGTCTTATCGATTTTAGTGACATCCCTTTTAATTGGTTTTGTCTTTTTTGAATTTACACCAGAGTTATTATTACTTATGCTCGTAACAATCGGCTACGGAGTCGTTGGCTTTTTTGATGACTATTTAAAAGTCGCACGAAAGCATAATCTCGGGCTGACATCGAAACAGAAATTAGTTGGACAACTGATTATCGCGGGCTTATTTTATGTAGGGTTACTATACATTGAATTAGATACGATAGTGTCCATTCCTGGAACAGACATTGGTCTTGATATTGGATGGTTTTATGCTGTACTTGTTGTTGTCATGCTGCTTGCTGGAAGTAATGCAGTAAACTTAACAGACGGTTTAGATGGCTTATTGTCCGGGACTGGCGCGATTGCTTTTGCAGCTTTTGCGATATTGGCTTGGAGCACAGGCTTTATTGATGCAGCTTTATTTTCAACGGCAATTACTGGGGCTCTCCTCGGGTTTCTCGTATTTAATGCCCATCCAGCAAAAGTATTTATGGGAGATACAGGTTCGCTAGCATTAGGAGGAGCCATTGCAGGTATTGCTATTTTGACCAAGATGGAGTTAATGCTCATCATTATTGGTGGCGTGTTTGTGATAGAAACCTTATCCGTTATTATTCAAGTTATTTCGTTTAAGACAACGGGGAAGCGTGTTTTCAAGATGAGTCCGCTTCATCACCATTATGAATTGGTTGGATGGTCAGAGTGGCGTGTAGTAGTCACATTCTGGCTACTAGGCGTTGTCTTTGCCATTATGGGTATTTACATTGGAGTGTGGTTAACATGAAGCCTTTCCCACATGTAAATAAAAAGCAAGTGCTTGTGCTCGGCTTAGCGAAAAGCGGCATGGCTGCAGCATTAGCACTTCATAAGCTAGGAGCTATCGTGACAGTAAACGATGGAAAACCTAGAGCTGAGAGCAAGGAAGTGGATGCGCTAGAGGAAAAAGGGATTGAAGTTGTTTGTGGCGGTCATCCACTTCATTTACTTGATACAACCAGTTTAATTATAAAAAATCCTGGTATTCCTTATTCCAACCTCTTAATCGCGGAAGCCATGAATCGAAATATCCCTATTTGGACGGAAGTCGAACTTGCCTATCGCATCGCAGAAGCAGATATTGTTGCGATTACCGGTTCAAACGGGAAAACAACAACGACGACGCTTGTTCATGCGATGCTTGAGCATAGTGAAAAAGCGCCTTTAATTGCTGGTAATATAGGGACTGTTGCAACAAGTGTAGCCCTAGAAGCAACAAAAGAGAATGTCATGGTGCTTGAATTGTCGAGTTTTCAATTAATGGGCACGGAGCAATTTAAACCCAAAGTGGCGGTCTGGCTGAATTTGTTTGATGCTCATTTGGACTACCATGGGTCAAAGGACTTGTACATAGAAGCGAAAGCGAAAGTGTACGAGAACATGACGATAGAAGACCACCTTGTTTATTCGGCGGATGATCCTATCGTCGCGAAGCATGTACAACAATCAAAGGCGACCCTTGTTCCTTTTTCAACGAAAGTCGAGTTGCCAACAGGTGCCTACTTAAAAGATAATGCGATTTATTTTCGAGAAGAACGCATTTGCCCAATCGATGAAATTGTTTTACCAGGAGCTCATAATGTTGAAAATATGCTTGCTTCTGTTGCAGCAGCTAAACTAGCTGGTGGTACAACTGCTCAAATAAAAACCGTGCTAACGACGTTTACGGGTGTGAAACATCGACTTCAATTTGTTGGTGAAGTACATGGCCGTAAAGTGTATAACGATTCAAAAGCGACGAATATTTTGGCGACACAAGCTGCTTTAGCTTCTTTTAATCAAGATGTTGTTTTGCTCGCAGGTGGTTTGGATCGTGGCAACGAGTTTGATGAGCTGATCCCAAGTTTAACTCACGTAAAAACGCTAGTCGTTTTTGGTGAAACAAAAATGAAGCTAACGGCTTTAGGAAACGAATTAGGGATTAAAGTCGTACAGGCTATTGATGTACAAGATGCAGCTAAAAAAGCCTTTGAACATTCAAAGATAGGGGACATTGTCTTACTTTCACCAGCATGTGCAAGCTGGGATCAGTATTCGACGTTTGAAGAACGAGGCGATGCGTTTCTAGCTGCGGTGACGCAACTAACTAACAGTCATTAAGTAAACCTAGTAAAGCTCTTTTCAATGCAGACGTCTTGTCTCTTGGAAGGAGTTTTTTTATTCGTTACAGCCCCCTTATTAACCATATAACAAGAGAAAAGAAGGCTTTGATTACTGATATAAGTCCTCATTTTCAAGCACGTACAAATGTTTTGGACATGTTTTCCTGTTCTCATTCATATAGTGAGGTAGTAGGGTACTTGCTGGGGGTGAACAATGAATAAAGAAAGACAGGCGCCCGATTATATCTTAATTGTTGCAACGATTGTCTTGCTTAGCGTTGGCTTAATTATGGTATACAGTGCAAGTGAAGCATGGGCAACCTATCGTTTTAATGACTCGTTGTTTTTTGCTAAAAGACAATTATTCTTTGGGAGTGTAGGCGTCCTCTTGATGTTTCTTATATCTCGAGTTGATTACTGGACGTGGCGTACGTATTCAAAGCTGCTATTGATCATTTGTTTTATTTTGCTTGTGCTCGTACTCATTCCTGGTGTTGGACTTGTAAGAGGTGGCGCGAGAAGTTGGTTAGGGATCGGCGCATTTTCAATTCAACCATCAGAATTTATGAAAATCGCTATGATTATTTTTCTTGCAAACTTTTTAGCAATGAATCAAAAGCGGATTGTTTTGTTTAAAAAAGGATTACTCCCTGCACTCGCTTTTGTAATGGTTGCCTTTGGGATGATTATGCTCCAGCCAGATTTAGGAACTGGTACTGTTATGGTAGGGACATGCGTCGCTATGATTTTTATTGCAGGAGCAAGGGTCAAGCATTTTATGGGCCTGTTTTTAATTGGCGTAGCAGGATTTGTCGTGTTAATCATTAGCGCTCCATACCGTATTAAACGGATTACTTCTTTTCTAGACCCGTGGGCAGATCCAATGGAAAGTGGCTTTCAGATTATTCAGTCCCTATTAGCCATTGGTCCTGGAGGGTTACTTGGTATGGGATTAGGCGAAAGTAGGCAAAAATATTTTTATTTGCCAGAGCCGCAAACGGATTTTATTTTTGCTATTCTAGCTGAGGAACTAGGGTTTTTAGGCGGTCTATTTGTGTTGCTTTTATTTGGTATTATTTTCTGGCGTGGCGTAAGAATCGCTTTAGGAGCTCCAGATTTATTTGGGAGTTTCTTAGCTGCAGGTATTGTGACGATGATCGTTATTCAAGTGATGATAAACATCGGCGTTGTTACTGGATTAATGCCCGTTACCGGCATTACGTTACCGCTTTTAAGCTACGGTGGTTCGTCATTGACACTCATGTTGATGTCCATTGGTCTATTAATTAATATAAGTAGGCATAATCGTTAAAGGCTCACGTAAACAATTGTTTAAAACGTGTCGATACATGTAGAGAGTTCATTTTTTTGAACTCTCTATTTATTATTCATAGAATTGTAAAGGAAATATATGATAAAATGCAGAAAACAAGAGTAAAACAGGTTTTAAAAAAATTAAATAGGGAATAGAAGCAAGTCTGGGATTAAAAAAGTATTTGCTTGTATTCACTCATCAGCTGAATGAAGTAGTTGGAGGAATGAATGTGAGTCATGATGAGAAAGTCATTTCTGTAAACGAGAGAATTCCGACTCTACAGGAAAAGCGACGGCGCAAAGCAAACAAGCGTTTATTAAGTATAGTCGTATTGTTCTTTGTCTTAATTATGGTACTTGTGTACTTCCAAAGTCCATTGAGTGAAGTGAAATCAATACAAGTAAGTGGTAATCAACTGTTAACAGATGAAGAGATTCTCGAAGCAAGTGGTTTACGTGAAGGCATGAATATTTGGAATATCGATCGAAATACACGAATTGAGCAAACTGCACAATTAAAAGAAGTAGAGTCAATTGAGATTAACCGTCTCTTGCCATCTTCTCTTTCTATACAAGTAAAGGAGTATCCGCGAGTTGCATATGTGTACAGTGATGATGGGTATTTGCCCCTTTTAAAAAACGGACAAATCTTAGACAACGTTCATGATAGTCAACTTGTTGGAGACGCACCAATATTAGTAGACTTTACTGAAGAGTCGTTGAGAGAGACAATCGGCGAACAATTAATGCAAACAGCACCAGAAATCGTTAGTCGAATCTCAGAAATTATGTATACGCCGACTGAGGATGCACCGGAGGAATTAACACTATACATGACAGATGGAATGGAAGTACGTACAGATTTATCTTCATTTGCAGAGTATATGCAGCCTTATCCACAAGTGCATGCACAAATTGATAGGTCACAGGAAGGCGTCCTCTATATGAAAATGAGTCCCTATTTTAGGGAAAATGATACGGCTCAGGAGTAGGAGTTTTGATGGATTTTTCTACTCTTGTTTCCTTGTGTTTCTGCTGTTTTTACGGTTAAAAGCTTTCGTGACCAGCTTCATTTCTCTATGTAACACATTCTTAATAAAGGAATGCTAGAGGTTTTGCCTTTTCACCTGTAAGAACATGGTGTAGACTAAAGAGCAAGAGCCTTAAAACATACATAATGCTACGAGAATTAAAGGATTCTATTAACACTTGTCGAATACTGCTTGTGTGATAAAAAAATGAAACTATTAAAGTTGAACACCATGATTGTGCAGATGAGGAGGTGCCATTGGTGAGTAATGAAACGTATGTAAGTTTAGACATTGGAACTTCTTCAGTAAAAGTCGTTGTTTCGGAAATTGCTGGAGGGTCAATTAACATTTTAGGTGTCGGTAGTGTTCCTTCTGAAGGAATAAAGAAAGGAGCCGTCGTCGATATAGATGAGACGGTTAAGTCAATTAAGCGGGCAGTTGAGCAAGCGGAACGCATGGTTGGCATACAAATTGAACATGTTGTGGTTGGAGTAAATGGCAGTCATATTGAATTAACTCCTTGCCATGGGGTCGTCGCTGTCTCTAGTCCAGATCGAGAAATTAACGTAGAGGATGTTCGTAGAGTCATCGATGCATCCCAAGTCATGTCAATTCCTCCTGAAAGGGAAGTGATTGATGTGATTCCAAAACAATTTATCGTGGATGGGCTTGATGAGATTACAGACCCTCGTGGAATGATTGGCGTTCGTCTTGAAATGGAAGGAACGTTAATTACAGGTTCGAAAACCGTCTTACATAATTTGTTAAGGTGTGTGGAGCGTGCTGGTCTATCAATAGCTGAGATTAGTTTAAATTCCTTAGCGACAGGATCTGTAGCTGTTTCAAAAGATGAAAAAAGTCTGGGTGTTTGTGTGCTTGAGGTTGGAGGCGGTTCAACAACCGTATCCGTTTTTGAACAAGGTTCACTTGTTGCGTTATCTGTATTACCGATCGGCGGCGATCATATTACAAACGATTTAGCCGTAGGTTTAAAGCTCACAACAGAAGAGGCAGAACGTGTAAAATGCAAACATGGACATGCCTTTGTACCAGAAGCATCAACAGAAGAACAGATTACCATCCAAAAAATTGGGTCAAATGAAAGACATACGATCACACAACAAGAATTAGCAGGCATTATTGAACCAAGAGTAGAAGAAATTATTGAACTATGTGCAAAAGAATTGGTTCGGTTAGGATTTAAGCAGTTCCCAAGTGGCTTTGTATTGACTGGTGGAGCTGTGATGATGCCAGGCGTTCTTGAATTAACGAAAGACATGCTTGAAGGAAATGTTCGAGTCGCCATCCCGAATTATATCGGGGTGCGTGAGCCGCGCTATACAGTAAGTATTGGGTTAATTCATTTTGCACACAAAAATGGACGTGTGCAAGGCAAGGAAATTGCAGCAGCTTTTTCCCAGTCAGAAGTCAATCAAGAAGAAACAAACGCAGCTTCAACTTCGAAAAGAAGCAAGCGTAAAGAAGTAGAGCAACCGCAAGAAGAGAAAAAAGAGTCCAAGATGAAGTCTTGGTTTAAGACATTTTTTGATTAATGAAGAGAAGCTGACTGCCAGTATGGTTAGGGGGACAACGAAATGTTTGATTTTGAAATGGACATGGAACAATTAGCACAAATAAAAGTCATTGGATGTGGTGGCGGCGGTTCGAACGCTGTTAATCGAATGATTGAAAACGGCCTACAAGGCGTAGAATTTATCGCTGTGAATACGGACGCACAAGCATTGCACCTTTCAAAAGCTGAAAAGAAACTACAGCTAGGTGGAAAGCTTACGAGAGGTCTAGGTGCAGGGGCAAACCCTGATATCGGTAAGAAAGCGGCTGAAGAAAGCCGTGAACAGTTAGAAGAAGTTCTTGATGGCGCAGATATGGTATTTATTACAGCTGGAATGGGTGGAGGCACTGGAACAGGTGCAGCTCCTGTAATCGCCGAAGTTGCAAAGGAAATTGGTGCACTAACGGTAGGTGTTGTGACACGACCATTTACGTTTGAAGGACGTAAGCGTCAAAATCAAGCGTTATCTGGTATCGTCGCATTAAAAGAAAAAGTTGACACGTTAATCGTTATACCAAACGATCGTCTACTAGAAATTGTTGATAAGAACACTCCAATGCTTGAAGCGTTCCGTGAAGCGGATAACGTCCTTCGACAAGGGGTACAAGGAATTTCTGACTTGATTGCGACACCTGGATTAATTAACCTTGACTTTGCTGATGTCAAAACGGTTATGAGTGAAAAGGGCTCTGCTTTAATGGGTATTGGTGTTGCTACTGGTGAAAACCGTGCTGCAGAGGCAGCAAAAAAAGCGATCTCCAGTCCATTGCTTGAAACATCAGTCGATGGTGCTCAAGGCGTGTTAATGAACATTACAGGTGGAACGAACTTAAGCCTTTACGAAGTGCATGAAGCGGCAGAAATTGTGTCTGAAGCTTGTGACGAAGAAGTTAATATGATCTTTGGCTCTGTTATTAATGAGAATCTAAAGGATGAGATTGTCGTAACGGTTATTGCGACAGGCTTTGAAGAAGCAGAAAGAAAGCCACAATCACGTCCATCGACTCAAAAGCCAACATCGTCAAAGCCAGCTGAATCAAAATCAGTAGAATCAAAGCAAAAAGCCAATTCAGAGGAACAAACAGATACACTTGATATTCCAACATTCCTCCGAAATAGAAGAAATCGCTAAACGCGTACATTGGAAAAGATCTGCTACCTATATGGTAGTGGATCTTTTTTTGTTTTCCTTTTTTAAAGGTGAAAAGAGAAAGGACAACGTTTGTCAAAAGCTTTCAAAATAACAGGCTTGTCTTTGCCATGAAGTGACAGACTTCCTTCTTTCTATCTACTATACTAAGTTTTATGAATACAGGAGGAACGATCATGATTGTATATCTAGACTTAATCTGGCTACTGAATCTAGGCATTGATTTTCTCCTTATTATTGGTACTGCATTATTGTTAAAAAGAAAGAAAAACTATGTTCGTATAGGCATGGCATCACTCGTTGCATCCATTGTTGTTTTCTTTATGTTTACGCCGTACGTGACGTTTTTTATGAACCCGATTGTAAAGTTTTTTTATTCTTGTATGATTGTATTCATTGCTTTTGGATACATACGCTTTACTTATTTTGTTCAAAATCTAGCAGGCTTCTTTTTCCTAACTTTTGTTACTGGTGGCGGGCTTTTTGCCATGCATTACTTTTTTCAAAGTGAATTAGATTTAACGAGTCATCTGCCAGGGTTTGGTGGAAGTACAATCAGCTGGACTTTCGTTCTGATTGGTTTTCCTCTCGTTTATTGGTTTAGCAAACAACAAGTTGATACATTCAAGATAAAGAAAGTGCAAGCAAACGATCTAGCAACAGTGGAAATTGTTATTGATGACTTTAGATTTGAAACGAGGGGGCTAGTCGACACTGGAAATCAATTAAAAGATCCGTTAACAAGAACACCCGTCATGATTATGGAAGCAGATCTTCTGCATCCGTTGCTTGGTAAACAACAAACAGATGACATGCTAACAATGTCAACGAAAGAGAATCATCCCTTTATGCATCGAATTCGATTAGTACCGTTTAAGGCTGTTGGTCAAAAACAACCATACTTAACAGCTTTTAAACCTGATCAAGTAACGATCTATTACGACGGTGAACAATTCGTAACAAAGCGTGTGCTGTTAGGGCTGTATGGGGAAGCATTGTCGCCTGAAGGGCATTATCAAACAATTATTCATCCACAGCTTGTTATATCACAAGTGAGCTAAGGAGGACGCGATGATAAAAATGAAATGGAGATTGTTCATCTATCGCCTATTAAGAAAGTTTGGCTTAAAGGAAGATGAAATTTATTATATTGGTGGCAGTGAAGCCTTACCACCACCGTTATCAAAAGAAGAAGAAGCAGAGCTCCTACTAAAGCTTCCGAGTGGTGATGAAGCTGTACGTTCGATATTAATTGAACGTAATCTCCGCTTAGTCGTATACATCGCTAGAAAATTTGAAAACACTGGAATCAATATAGAAGACTTGATTAGCATTGGAACCATCGGGTTAATTAAAGCCGTTAATACATTCAATCCTGAAAAGAAAATTAAGCTAGCCACGTATGCGTCTCGCTGTATTGAAAATGAAATACTTATGTATTTGCGCCGAAACAACAAGACACGCTCAGAAGTGTCTTTTGATGAACCCTTAAACATTGATTGGGATGGAAATGAACTATTGCTCTCTGATGTATTGGGAACAGAAGAGGACATTATTACGAAGGGAATAGAAGAAAGAGTCGATCGTCGATTGCTCGTCAAAGCCCTTCATACCTTATCTGATCGAGAAAAACAAATAATGGAACTCCGCTTCGGCTTAACAGGAACGGAAGAGAAAACTCAAAAAGATGTCGCGGATATGCTTGGTATTTCGCAATCCTATATATCCCGATTGGAGAAACGAATCATTAAACGGCTACAAAAAGAATTTAATAAAATGGTGTAGCGTAAAAAAAATAATTTCTAATTTTTAGCAGGGTCGTGACAAGGATAGTGTCTATTTTTAACAAATTTCCACATCAACAGAGTGCATAAATTTTTTTCCCAGGGAGATACTTTTTTTGACATCATCTTCCGTTTAGGGGGTAAAGAATTTGGCTCGAAATAAAGTAGAAATCTGTGGAGTAGATACATCAAAACTGCCGGTTTTAAAAAATCTGGAGATGCGAGAATTATTTTCACAGCTCCAGTCTGGTTATGAGCCAGCAAGGGATACGTTAATAAATGGAAATCTTCGTTTAGTCCTTAGTGTCATTCAGCGCTTTAATAACCGTGGCGAGAATGTGGATGACTTATTTCAAGTCGGTTGTATTGGTTTAATGAAATCAATTGACAACTTTGACTTAAGTCAAAATGTTAAGTTTTCTACGTATGCAGTGCCAATGATTATTGGTGAGATACGCCGGTACTTAAGGGATAACAATCCTATTCGTGTGTCACGTTCATTAAGAGATATTGCTTATAAAGCATTACAAGTTCGGGATCAGATGATGGCAGAAAAGAAACGCGAAAATGAACCAACTGTTCAAGAAATTGCGGCAGTATTAGATGTACCGAAAGAGGATATTGTCTTTGCGCTTGACGCGATTCAAGATCCAGTATCGTTATTTGAACCGATTTACAATGATGGTGGAGATCCAATCTTTGTTATGGATCAAATTAGCGATGAACGAAACAAGGATGTTAATTGGGTAGAAGAAATTGCACTAAAGGAAGCGATGATTCGTTTAAATGATCGAGAAAAAGTGATTTTGAATATGCGTTTCTTTCAAGGAAAAACACAAATGGAAGTGGCGGATGAAATCGGTATCTCTCAAGCGCAAGTATCAAGGCTTGAAAAAGGTGCTATTCATCAGATGAATAAACATATTGAATCATGAGGAAAGTCGCTGTGTGGAACAGCGGCTTTTTTGTTCATAAATCGGTTACGGATAAGCATATAGTTACTAGTGAGGAGGAGGGGGTACAGTGATAAAAATATCTGAGCTATCAACTAAAGACATTGTTAATATGGAAAACGGAAAGCGACTTGGACATTTAAATGATTTAGACATTAATTTAGAAACAGGAAGAATTGAAGCGATTATTATCTCAAACCAAGGAAAAATGATGACGTTCTTAGGAAATCGTGATGCAGGAGAAACCGTTATCCCTTGGAAAAATATAGTGAAGATTGGCTCTGACGTCATCCTAGTCGAGCTGCCAGAACGATACAAGCAATCTGTCACAACAGCTGAACATGTAATGGAAAGAAAAGATCCCTATTCGTAAACATTTATTCTAGAGATCCATTATGGTAAAATAAAGCGAGGAATACAAAAAGGAGCATGCAGAGGATGAAAGCAAACTGGCAGCGGTTGTCTGAACGAGTTGAATATGAAGAACAATTTAATGCATTAGACGAGAAGTTGTTTGCTGGTTTCACGACTCGAAATGGCGGCGTTAGCGAATTTCCTTATAAAACGTTAAACATGGGGTTTCATGTAGGGGACACGGTTGATGCTGTTGTGCAAAATCGTGAACGCGTTGCCAAGGATGTAGGTTTTTCTCTTGATCATTGGGTTGGATCTGAACAAGTACATGCTTCAGTCATTCAAGAAGTGACGAAGTCTGATCGAGGTCGAGGTGCACGGTCTCTTCGTACTGCGATAAACGAGACAGATGGACTTTATACAAGAGAAACGGATATATTGCTAACGAGTTTGTATGCTGATTGTGTCCCGCTTTATTTTTATTCACCTAAGAATCAGATCATTGGTTTATGCCACGCCGGTTGGAAAGGTACGGTCGATCAAATTGGACCCAAAATGGTCAGTGAATGGGTAGAGAAACACGGTGTACAAGTGAGTGATATCCATATTCTCATTGGGCCATGTATTTCACAACAACAATATGAAGTGGATCGCACCGTCATAGATCGAGTAAATGAACAGCTGCCTATGAAACATAAAGGCATCTATACACCTACTCGAGCAGATCATTTTCAGCTCCATTTACCTGCCTTAAATCGCTATTTGCTTGAACAGGCAGGGATTCTGTCTGCCCATATTATTGAATCAGATCGTTGTACGTTTAGCGACGATGCCTTCTTTTCTCATCGACAAGATCAAGGGAAAACAGGTAGAATGATGAGTATGATTGGAATGAAGAAGGTGGTTGAACGATGAATCCAACGATTGAACAACAATATGTTGCGTTAAAAGAGCGTATGGAGCGAGCTGCGTTGAGAGCAGGAAGAGGAGTAGACGATGTTCATATTATTGCTGTGACGAAATATGTCTCAGTCCAAACAGCCAATGAAGCGATTGAAGCAGGCGTCACTCATATTGGTGAGAATCGCTTAGAAGGCTTGCTTGAAAAAAAAGCAGCTATTGGTAATCGCGTAACATGGCACTTTATTGGGTCGCTACAGTCGCGTAAGGTGAAAGAGGTCATCGGGAACATCGGAGTGCTTCACTCTCTTGATCGGTTAAGTCTTGCAAAAGAAGTGCAAAAGCGTTTGGTCGAACAAGATGGAACACTTGATTGTTTCGTACAAGTAAATGTATCGGGAGAAGCGTCAAAAAATGGACTAGCTCCAGACGAAGTCGATTCGTTTATAATGGCGTTGGCTGAGTATGACCGCATTCGAGTGATTGGATTAATGACAATGGCACCGTATACGGAACATGCAGAAGAAACGCGTCTGCATTTTAAAGCCCTAAAACAACTGCAACAGCGTATTGCTGATAAAGAATATGTACACGCTCCTTGCACAGAGCTATCAATGGGCATGTCAAATGACTTTGAAGTGGCAGTAGAAGAAGGTGCAACGTATATTCGCATTGGAACCATTCTAGTAGGTAATGAGCAAGTGTCCGAATAAGGAGGATGGAAATGGGCTTTAAGTCAAAGTTTAAAACATACTTTAATTTAGATGACCATGTCGAAGAAGTCGAACGCTATGTCGATGAGCCGGAAAAAGAGGAGCGGACGATGCCAAATCGTTTTCAAAGTAATGAATCAAAAGAAAAAGACACGCAAACAAATATCGTTAGTTTAAAAAGCGTCCAGCAACATGCGAAGATGACTCTCATTGAACCGCGTTCTTATGATGAAAGTCAAGACATTGCGGACCAATTAAAAAATCGGAAAACAGTCGTTATTAATTTACAAAGAATGGAACACGACCAAGCATTACGGGTAGTAGATTTTTTAAGTGGAACCGTATATGCTATTGGAGGAGACATCCAAAAAGTCGGGGCAAGCATTTTTATTTGTGCGCCGGATAATGTGGAAATATCAGGATCGATTAGTGATATTGCCAATCAATTGTGATTGATAAGGTAGGTGAGAACAGCAAGATGGAATTGTTTGTTAACTTTATATTTAATCTTATACGCTACTTAGCTCTAGGTTACTTTTTTGCCATTTTGATCTATATCGTGATGTCTTGGGTAGGGGGAAGAGATTCCGCTTTCGGTGAATTCCTTGGTAGCATTGTGGAGCCGTACATAGGAATTTTCAGAAATATCATCCCGCCCATTGGCATGATTGATCTATCCCCAATTGTGGCTATTTTTCTTCTGAATCTAGCCGTAAGAGGATTAGGACCAGTTCAGCAATGGATAATGGGCTTATTATAAGGAGCCGTGTCTATGTACGAACACTTTCGACCAGAAGAGCGTCCTTTTATTGATCAAGTAAACGACCTAGTGGAGTCCGTCACCTTGTATCATCAAGAGCGGCTGACGGATTTTCTAGATCCCAGGCAACAAGACATCATGTCTTCACTAATTGGTAAACATACTGATTGTGAGCTACTTTTTAATGGTGGCTCACCAGGTTGTGAGCGAAAAAGGGCGATCATAAGACCGAGCTATTTAAAAGGTGAGAAACCAAAATGGGAGCTGACTTTTTTAAAAGCAACGTTTTCCTCTAAATTTGTTACGCTCTCGCACCGAGATGTGCTTGGCGCGCTTATGAATAGCGGCTTAAAGCGTGAAAAGTTTGGTGACATTATCGTTCAAGAAGATTCGTTTACGTTTGCAACGGCTGTCGATACAGCAGTGTACGTGCGTGCGACTCTTGACCAAGTTGGTAAAACATCAATAACACTTGAAGAAGCAGACACAATTGATGTTGAAGAAGAGCGCTGGCAAACGGATCATGTGCTTGTATCATCATGGCGCTTAGATACTGTACTCGCTGCAGTGTATCATCTCTCTCGTTCGAAAAGTGTCGAAGCGATTACAAAGGGATACGTAAAAGTCAATTGGAAGCCAGTTGATCAGTCTTCGTACAGTTTGTCTGTTGGCGATTATCTCTCATTAAGAGGGTATGGTCGTGCAAAAGTGTTAGAAGAAAATGGACAAACGAAGAAAGATAAGGTACGTTTAACAGTAGGAAGAAAGAAGTAATTCTGATTTTTAGGCGAAATTTGTAGTTTTAAGAAGGTATTTTTCGGGGAATGTCGAATGAAGAAAAGAATGAGGATTTCATGGAGGTGGGACGGTTGCCATTAACACCGTTAGATATTCATAATAAGGAATTTACACGCTCGTTTCGTGGTTATGATGAAGATGAGGTAAACGAATTTTTAGATCAAATTATTAAAGATTATGAAGCTGTTCTCCGAGAAAAGAAAGAATTGTTTGAGCAAGTGAATACGCAAGACGAAAAACTAGCTCATTTTCACAATATCGAGGAAACGTTAAATAAATCCATTATGGTGGCGCAAGAAGCTGCAGATGACTTACGTTCAAACGCGCAAAAAGAAGCGCAATTAATTGTTAAGGAATCAGAAAAGAACGCAAATCGTATTGTGAATGAAGCACTAAGCAAATCAAGAAAAGTAATGATGGAAATGGAAGAGCTAAAAAAGCAAGCTTCTGTTTACAAAATGCGTTTTAAAATGTTAATCGAAGCACAAATGGAAATGCTTCAAACCGATGATTGGGAGCAATTTGCCGGAAGCGACGATGAGTTCAATGAAGAAGAATTGTTGAAGGAATTTGAAGAGCAAGAAAGCAAATCGTAACGGTACATAAAACGAAAGTAACGTTAAGAAGCAGAAGACGTTAGTGATAAAACTTATCACTGGCGTTTTCTGCTTTTTGTGATGGATTTATTTGCCGCTCAACCATTCCGAAAAACAGGTCATCCTATGAAAAAAGGAGTGATAGTAAGTGGATACATCGTGGTTTAAAGAACAATTACAAGGGAGAAGGAAAGAGCTTCTACAGCATCAATCTTCTCATGATCGTACAGAACGACAAGATGAACTTTCAAATTATGACAATCATCCTGCAGATAACGCAACGGAGTTGTTTGAACGGGAAAAAGATGAGGCTCTATTTAATCACGCTGAAAAAGCGTTACACGATATTGAAGATGCACTTGAAAAAATCGATAATGGCACATATGGCATATGCGAAAAAACAGGAGCGGCTATACCAGAAGAGCGCTTGAGAGCCTATCCTGAAGCAAGGACCGTAGCTTCCACTAAACAAAATGGAATTCCTTCTGATCGACCAGTTGAAGAAGACGTTTTAGGTGGGTTTGAAGCTTATAATAACGATCACGATGAACGGGAAACAGAATTTGATGGAGAGGATGCCTATCAACAAGTAGCACGTTTTAACGATACTTCAGTTGAATATGAGGAGGAAACTGGCGATACAGATTTGTACGGAGCGAACGGCGTTGAGTCTTTTGAAGGGTTTCTTTCAACAGGAATTGACGGCTATCATGGACCGGATAGTGTCCATGTTGAACAAAATGAGCACTATCAAGCCTATCGTCAACGAAATCAATAAGGAACAGACACAACGCTTTTTGAAGCCTCCCTATTCGGTGAGGCTTCATTCTATTAGGAGTGAAAGCGTTAAATGAGCCAAGTCGTGCATGGAATCGACAAAGACTTTTTTCTTTTTTTATGCTACACTAAGCCTATTACGTAGTGGAGGATACTGAATGGCTTACATAATTGCGATTATTATTATTGGATTCGATCAGTTGACGAAATGGCTTGTCGTTGAAAACATGATGCTTGGTGAACGAATCACCGTTATGGAAAATATCTTTTATATTTTCTCTCATCGAAATTCAGGGGCGGCATTCGGCATTTTACAAGGACAAATGTGGCTGTTTTACATTATTACCGTTGTAATGGTCGGCGTGATTATTTATCTTATCCAAACGGAAGCAAAAAAGCATACATTATTAAAATGGGCGCTGGGGCTTATTTTAGGTGGTGCCATTGGTAATTTTATTGACCGTCTTTTCCGCCAAGAGGTTGTTGATTTCATTGATACATTCGGAAACTTCCCGATCTTTAATATTGCCGATTCTGCTTTAACAGTTGGTGTCGGGTTATTTTTAATCAATTTACTACTTGAATCTAGGCGTGAAAAGAAGGAGAGCAAGAACTAACATGAAACAATGGATTGTAGATGAAACGCAACAAAACGAACGAATTGATAAAGTCATTGTATCGCTACACGGAGACACATCAAGAACCCATGTTCAAAAATGGATTCAAGATGGACATGTGAAAGTAAACAATCAGCTTGTAAAAGCCAATTACAAAGTCCAAGAAGAAGACACAATTGAGCTTGAAGAACCTGAAGTTCAGTCAACGGAAATTAAAGCAGAGAATATCCCCCTTGACGTTGTGTATGAGGATCAGGACGTGATCGTTGTAAATAAACCAAGGGGAATGGTGGTTCATCCAGCACCTGGTCATTATACGGGAACGCTCGTACATGCACTTCTGTATCACTGTCATGATCTATCAGGCATCAATGGTGAAGCTCGTCCGGGAATTGTGCATCGCATTGATAAAGATACGTCTGGTCTTATTGTGGCGGCAAAAAATGATCATGCTCATGAACATTTATCTCAACAACTAATGAATAAAACAACGATCCGTCATTATAAAGCAATTGTACATGGTGTGCTTTCTCATAAAAAAGGAACCATTGATGCACCAATTGGAAGAGATCAAAAGGATCGGCAAAAAATGGCTGTTACCGATAAGAACAGCAAACCGGCAGTAACCCATTTCACCCTTGAAGAGACGTTCCAAGCATATTCATACGTAACGTGTGAACTCGAAACAGGGCGGACTCACCAAATTCGTGTTCATTTCCATTATATTGAACACCCGCTTGCTGGAGATCCAAAATATGGATATAAAAAGACGTTACCAATTGAAGGCCAAGCATTACACGCTGAAACACTTGGCTTTGTTCATCCACGCACAGGCGAAGATTGTCTGTTTACGGCTCCATTGCCTTCAGATATGGTTGAACTACTGGAAGATTTGCGAAAACAAGATTGACAAAAAGAAACAAATGATGCATACTACGTAAGAAGAAAAAATGTCCTTTAAGCATAGTCCTGTGAGGCTAGCAAGGAGTCGGTGAATTTGGATGTGTCTGTCTAAATCCCTAGCTGCTCCTTTAAGGACGGCTAGGGATTTTTTCGTGAGGAGGGTACTGAATGGCAAGAATGATTATTGATGAAGATGCAATGCGCCGGGCCATTACAAGAATGTCACATGAAGTGATTGAACGTAACAAAGGCGTGGAGAATTGTGTGTTAGTCGGAATAAAAACACGAGGCATTTATCTTGCCAATCGATTGGCTCAGCGAATTAAAGAAATTGAAGGTCAAGATGTGCCTGTCGGTGAAGTTGATATTACGCTATATCGAGATGATTTAACACCGAAAACAAGCGACCACGAACCAATTTTACAAGGAACGGATATTCCAGTTGATATTAATGGTCGTACGGTCATTCTTGTGGATGATGTTCTCTATACAGGGCGCACGGTTCGTTCTGCTCTTGATGCGTTAATTGATTTAGGGAGACCGTCACTCATCCAACTAGCTGTATTAATTGATCGAGGTCACCGAGAATTGCCCATTCGTCCTGATTATGTTGGGAAAAACGTACCAACGTCAAAGCAAGAGCGGATATCTGCTAAATTAAAAGAAGTCGATGAAATAGATGAAGTAACAATTGTATAGTTCCTCTTTAAAGATGGTCCTGTGAGGCTGGCAAGAGGAAAAAGAACGCAAAGTAATTGATTTGTGCTTCTTTCTTGCCGCCTCCTAGACACTAGGAGGCTTTTTCTATGGAGTACGAGGGAAAAAAGGAGAAACGACATGAACGATAAAAACATGCGACTAGGGATTCAAGAAGTACCAAGAGCAGATCAATGGCTTCTGTTTAGCTTACAACATTTATGCGCCATGTTTGGTGCAACGGTATTAGTACCATTTTTAATTGATATGAGCCCTGCGACGGCGCTTCTATCAAGTGGACTTGGAACACTCGCTTTCTTACTCATTACAAAAGGGCAAGTACCTGCATACTTAGGTTCATCTTTTGCCTTCATCGCTCCGATCCTATCGGCACAAGCGATCGGTGGAACAGAAGGAGCGATGATCGGTAGTTTCTTTGCAGGATTAATTTACGGGATTGTTGCTTTAGTTATTAAAGCTGCTGGAACAGGCTGGATAAAGAAAGTCTTACCACCGATTGTTGTAGGCCCGGTCATTATGGTCATCGGGTTAAGCTTAGCAACAACTGCAGTTGGTAACGCTATGTACTTACCAGGTACAGATGAATACAGCTTAATTCATATTACAACAGCAGGCATTACCCTCGCGGTAGCGGTTATTGCAACGATGTACTTCAAAGGGTTTCTCAATTTAATTCCTATTTTACTCGGCTTAATCGCTGGTTATCTGTTTGCTTTAAGTCAGGGGTTAATTGATTTAGCGCCAATACGAGAAGCGAACTGGTTTGCGGTACCGGAATTAATCATTCCTTTCTATACGTATGAACCTTCAATAAATTGGGCAATCGTAGCCATTATGGCGCCAGTCGCCCTCGTAACACTAGCAGAGCATACAGGACAGCTTATGGTTCTAAGCAAAATATCCGGTAAAGACTTTCTGCAAAAACCAGGCATGCATCGTACGGTTATGGGAGATGGATTTGCTACGATTATTGCCGCAAGCATCGGTGGACCACCGAATACAACATATGGTGAAAATGTCGGCGTCATTGCTATAACACGCGTATTTAGTGTGTTTGTCATCGGAGGAGCAGCGGTGTTAGCCATTGCCTTTGCCTTTATCGGTAAAGTGGCAGCACTCATTAGTTCCATTCCTGAAGCTGTTATGGGGGGGATTTCTATAATGCTGTTCGGAATCATTGCCTCAGCAGGAATTCGAATGCTCGTTGACAATCAGCTAGACATGGGTGAAAAAAGAAACATGGTCGTTGCCTCCATTATTCTTGTAGTTGGAATTGGAGGGGCAACCGTTCAATTCTCAGACACGTTTGAATTAGCAGGGATGTCGTTAGCAACAATTATTGGTTTACTCTTACATGCCATTTTGCCAAACAAAAAAGTAAGCTATGGAACACAACCACTGTTTAAAGAACAAGAAGGGATAAAGAGCGAATAAAAGGAGGCTGACAAGAATGGCGGTTCAATTATACGGCTCTCATAATGAGAGCCTCTATACAATGTCTCAATTGCAAATTGATGAGGTGTATGAACTTCTTCACCAAGCTGAACAATTTAGTACGGGGGAAACATGGCACCCTAAAAAACAAACGTTTGTCGCTAACTTGTTTTTCGAGCCTAGCACAAGAACTCGATTTAGTTTTGAAGTTGCTGAACGGAAGTTAGGATTTGACATTTTGCAATTTGATAGTAAGTCTTCCAGTACCCAAAAAGGAGAGACGCTATACGATACGGTTCGGACATTACAATCGATCGGAGCGAGTGCCGTCGTAATCCGCCATTCGAAGGATGAATTTTATGAAGAGTTAAAAGACATAGACATTCCAATTATCAATGCAGGAGATGGTTGTGGGAATCATCCTACACAATCACTTCTCGATTTGTTAACGATTAAGCAAGAGTTTGGTCAGTTTGACGGCCTAAACGTTACGATTGTTGGAGATTTACATCATAGTAGAGTCGCACGATCAAATGCAGAGATTTTAAGCCGGCTAGGGGCAATGGTGACAATAGCGGGACCAACAGAATGGATGGGAGACTTTCAGACCCATTACCGTTATGTCACGATGGATGAAGCGGTAAAAGGCTCAGATGTCATGATGTTGTTAAGAGTTCAACATGAACGCCATGGAAGCGAAGGTTCTTTTTCTAAGGAAGCGTACCACGGGCAATATGGGTTAACAATTGACAGGGAAAGAAAAATGAAGCGGGATAGTATTATTATGCACCCGGCACCTGTTAATCGCGGTGTGGAAATTGATGGTCAACTCGTTGAATGTGAACGCTCAAGAATTTATAAACAAAGTGCAAACGGCGTTGCTATAAGAATGGCTGTATTAAAAAGAGCATTTAATCGTTAATCAAGTGAAGCAAATAAGGGAGATGATGAGAGATGACAACAAAAATTAGTGGCGGTTTTATTATCAATCAAGCTGGAGAAAAGGAACAAAAAGATGTTTATGTAAAAGATGGCTTTTTTGTAGAAGAAACAACAGACGTCACAGAAGAAGTGGATGCAAGTCAATGTCTCATTAGCCCAGGATTTGTTGATGTTCACATCCACTTACGAGAGCCTGGTGGAGAGAAAAAAGAAACCATCGAAACAGGGACAAAAGCAGCAGCTCGTGGTGGATTTACAACGGTTGCAGCTATGCCGAATACACGACCTGTACCAGATACAAAAGGTACAATGGTGGATCTTGTTAACCGTATAAATGAAAAAGCGTTTGTGCGCGTTCTTCCATATGCGTCTATTACTACAAGGCAATTAGGTCAAGAATTAACCGACTTTGCTGCGTTAAAAGAAGCTGGTGCGTTCGCTTTTACAGACGACGGTGTCGGTATTCAAGAAGCAGGAATGATGCTCCAAGCGATGAAAGAAGCAGCTAAGCTTAATATGGCAGTTGTTGCCCATTGTGAAGATAACTCTCTCATTAATAGCGGTTCGGTACATGAAGGGTCGTATTCAAGAAGAGAGGGCTTGAATGGTATTCCTTCGGTATGTGAATCGATACATATCGCTAGAGATGTGTTACTAGCAGAGGCAGCGGATTGTCACTACCATGTTTGTCATGTTTCTACGAAAGAATCTGTGCGAACGATTCGAGATGCAAAAAAAGCCGGCATACGCGTTACAGCAGAAGTAACACCCCATCATCTCTTACTATGCGAAGATGATATTGAAGGACAAGATACGAATTTTAAAATGAATCCGCCACTGCGTTCAAAGGAAGACCAACAAGCCTTAATAAATGGACTGCTGGACGGCACGATTGATTTTATCGCTACGGATCATGCGCCACATACAGAAGAAGAAAAACAAGCGAGTATGGATCGAGCGCCATTTGGAATTGTTGGGCTTGAAACAGCTTTCTCACTTTTATATACCCATTTTGTTAAGACCGGTAAGTTCACGTTAGCTCAGCTACTTAATTGGTTAACGGTAAAACCAGCAGCAACGTTTAACCTTCCTTATGGCACGCTTGCGGTGGGTACACCTGCGGATTTTACATTAATCGATCTACAAGCGAAAGAAACGATTAATCCTGAAACCTTCTTTAGTAAAGGAAAGAATACGCCATTTGCACATTGGGAAGTGACGGGTGTACCTCAAGCAACCTATGTAGCTGGAAAAGCGGTTTTCACAAAGGAGCGGATCATCAATGGATAAACAACTAATTTTAGAAGATGGAACAGTATTGATCGGTGAAGGGTTCGGAGCTGATGTCGAGATAAGTGGGGAAGTAGTATTTAATACAGGAATGACAGGCTATCAAGAAATTCTTTCGGACCCATCTTACTGTGGACAAATGGTGATGCTTACGTATCCACTCATTGGTAACTACGGAATTAATCGGGATGACTTTGAATCATTAGATCCAGCCATTGCTGCGCTCATTGTAAGAGAAGTTGAACATGAACCAAGTCATTATCGAGAGCAAGAATCTCTTCACGATTTACTTGTAGCCAAAAACATACCTGGATTAGCTGGCATTGATACTCGGATGCTTACACGGAAAATCCGTGTCCACGGAACATTAAAAGGCTACATTTGCTCTTTATCCGTTCAGGTGGAAGACGTTGTAAAAACGTTGCAGGAATCGCCATTGCAGACAACGCAAGTGTCACAAGTATCTGTTAATACGGCTTATCATGTACCTGGTAAAGGGAAGCGGGTTGCGTTAATTGATTGTGGAATGAAGCACGGCATTTTACAATCGCTCATTGAACGCCACTGCGATGTCGTTGTGGTACCTTATCATACATCTGCTCAAGAAATTAAACGTCTAGGTGTAGATGGCGTCCTCGTTTCAAACGGACCAGGGAATCCAGAAGATGTTCCAGAAACCATTCAAACGGTTGCGTCACTAATTGGGGAGGTTCCTCTATTCGGCATATGCTTAGGCCATCAACTACTTGCTTTAGCGTGTGGAGCCACAACGAGTAAATTACGATTTGGCCATCGTGGGTCTAATCACCCTGTAAGAGAGATAGAGACAGGGCGAATCGATATAACAGCTCAAAATCATGGCTATACAGTTGATTTAGATTCCCTTGAAGGAACCGAGCTTATGTTAACGCATGAAGCAGTCAATGATGGGACAGTTGAAGGCTTGAAACATCGCCGAGCAGATGCATTTAGCGTTCAGTACCACCCGGAAGCAAACCCGGGACCGCACGATGCAAATGATTTGTTCGATCGATTTATTGGGATGATGAATACAGCGAAAACGAACGTACTTGTTTAATTGAGATAGGGGAGAGTGTTGATATGCCAAAGCGTACAGATTTAAAAAAGATTCTTGTGATTGGTTCAGGTCCGATTGTCATTGGTCAAGCGGCGGAATTTGATTATGCAGGCACTCAAGCGTGTCAAGCTTTAAAAGAAGAAGGATATGAAGTCATTCTAATCAATTCCAACCCAGCTACGATCATGACAGACACTACGATGGCAGATCAGGTTTACATTGAACCGTTAACGTTAGAATTTGTGACGAGAATTATCCGCAAAGAGCGTCCGGATGGTCTTCTACCAACGTTAGGAGGACAAACCGGCCTTAATATGGCATTAGAGCTAAAAAACGCAGGTGTACTGGAACAATACGACATTGAACTGCTTGGCACAAAGCTTAGTGCAATTGAACAAGCGGAAGATCGTGAACAATTCCGAGCACTAATGAATTTACTCGGTGAGCCTGTACCTGAAAGTGAAATCGTTCATACATTAGCGGAGGCGGAAAAATTTGTAGCGCACATTGGTTTCCCTGTGATTATTCGACCTGCCTACACCCTAGGGGGTACAGGTGGCGGAATTGCTTACAATGAAGAAGATTTACAAGAAATTGTTGCGAGTGGTTTAAAGTATAGTCCAGTAACTCAGTGTCTTGTAGAAAAAAGCATAGCTGGTTTTAAAGAAGTGGAATATGAGGTAATGCGTGACGCTCAAGACGAGGCAATCGTTGTTTGTAATATGGAAAACTTTGACCCAGTCGGCGTACACACAGGCGATTCAATCGTCTTTGCTCCAAGCCAAACACTATCAGACCGAGATTATCAAATGTTACGTAACTCTTCTCTCTCGATTATTCGAGCCCTTGGAATTGAAGGCGGATGTAATGTGCAATTTGCCCTCGATGCCCACAGTGACCAGTACTATATTATCGAAGTAAATCCACGGGTTAGTCGTTCTTCGGCTCTTGCTTCAAAAGCGACAGGCTATCCGATTGCTAAAATTGCCGCTAAAATCGCGGTTGGCTATCATCTTGATGAACTAAAAAATCCTGTTACAGAAACAACGTACGCCAGTTTTGAACCTGCCCTTGACTATGTTGTGTCAAAAATTCCGCGCTGGCCTTTTGACAAGTTCGAAAGTGCTAATCGAACGTTAGGGACGCAAATGAAGGCAACCGGTGAAGTGATGGCGATTGGACGATCTCTTGAAGAATCACTTTTAAAAGCGGTTCGCTCTTTGGAGGCAGGCTACGATCATTTAATCGATTCAACGTTAGAAGAACAAACAGCAGATGCATTACTTCAAAAAGTGTCAAAAGCCGACGACGAGCGCTTGTTTGCCATTGGAGCACTCCTTCGAAAAGGCATATCCATAGACGTCATTCATGAAACGACTAAAATTGATCGATTGTTCTTAAGAAAGCTAGCCCGAATTGTCGCCTTGGAAGAGCAATTAGAGGAAGCACGAACAAATGAGAATGTGTTAAGGAAAATAAAGCGAGCAGGATTCTCAGATTCGTTTATTGCTTCGGTTTGGAAAGCAGAAGAACAAGCTGTCTATGAGTTAAGGGAGGCAGCAGGGATTAAGCCTGTTTATAAAATGGTGGATACATGTGCGGCAGAATTTGCTTCGCCTACGCCATATTTTTACAGCACTTACGAACGTGAAAACGAGTCGATTGTGACGGAACAAGAAAGCATTTTGGTATTAGGTTCAGGGCCTATCCGTATCGGTCAAGGTATTGAATTTGATTACGCAACGGTGCATACAGTATGGGCCATAAAAGAAGCGGGCTATGAAGCAATCATTATGAACAACAACCCAGAAACGGTGTCAACTGACTTTTCAACTTCAGATAAGCTTTATTTTGAACCATTGACGATTGAAGATGTCATGAACGTCATTCAGTTAGAGCAGCCAAAAGGAGTTATTGTTCAATTCGGTGGTCAAACAGCGATTAATCTTGCTGCTGATTTGGCAGCAAGAGGGGTGACGATTATTGGCACTCAGCTAGAAGATATGGATCGTGCCGAAAATCGAGATAAATTTGAACAAACGCTTATGCAGCTAGACATTCCTCAACCACTTGGTAAAACGGCAACATCGGTGGAAGGTGCAGTAACCATTGCAACCAATATAGGCTACCCTGTACTCGTTCGACCTTCTTATGTGCTCGGTGGTCGGGCAATGGAAATTGTTTACCATGAAGAGGAATTACTGCGCTACATGAAGTCAGCTGTTAAAGTGAATCCGAAACACCCGGTTTTAATTGATCGCTATTTAACAGGGAAAGAACTTGAAGTTGATGCCATATCGGATGGAGAAGATGTCTATATCCCAGGGATTATGGAGCACATTGAAAGAGCAGGCGTCCACTCAGGGGATTCAATCGCTGTATATCCTCCGCAAACTGTACCTGATCACTTAAAAGAACGACTCATTGAGCGGACAACAAAAATTGCTCGTGGGCTAAACATTATTGGTCTACTGAACATTCAGTTTGTATGGCATCAGGATGATGTGTATGTATTAGAGGTAAATCCACGTTCTAGCCGTACGGTTCCTTTTCTAAGTAAAATTACCGGCGTACCAATGGCAAATATTGCAACACGTGTCATGTTAGGAGAGACATTGGCTTCATTAGGATATGGTACAGGCTATCATCCTGAAGCAAAGGAAGTATCAGTGAAAGTACCAGTCTTCTCATTTGCGAAATTACGTCGTGTCGACATTACTCTTGGTCCAGAGATGAAGTCAACTGGAGAAGTGATGGGACGTGATCGTACACTCGAAAAGGCGCTTTATAAAGGTCTTGTTGCATCAGGAATGAATATTCCGACGCATGGTTCTGTGTTGTTCACTATTGCAGATAAAGATAAAGAAGAGTCCATTGAGATTGCTAGACGATTTCATGAAATCGGCTTTAGCATTATGGCAACTTCAGGAACTGCAGAAAAGCTTAATCAAGTAGGGATTCCTGCTCGAATTGTCAATAAAATTAATGAAGGAAAGCCACATTTGCTTGACCTTATTCGTCAAGGTGAGGCGCAGTTTGTTATTAATACGCTAACAAGAGGCAAGCAACCCGCAAGAGATGGCTTTAGAATTCGACGTGAATCAGTTGAAAATGGTGTTGTCTGTCTAACATCCATTGATACAGCAGCTGCGCTACTTAGCGTACTGGAGTCTATCACCTTTGCTGCAGAGAGTATGCCGCAACCTGTATAACACGAGTGAGTCACTGCCTAAGGCATGTGACTCTTTCCATGAATTCATGAAGGAGTGAACAAGATGAGAGATCGCTACGGCAAGCTAACGGTTGTTAGCCAAACACAGGTGGCAAAAGATAGTTATGAACTTGTACTTGAAGGGTCAACTGTTGGGCAGATGAAGGAGCCAGGTCAATTTCTTCATGTTCGAGTTGACGAAACAGAAGACTTGCTTTTACGGCGACCGATCAGTATTGCGAATGTCGATCTCGCCAAACAACAAGTGACCATGATCTATCGCGCTGGCGGCGCTGGAACGAAACGACTAGCAACCTATGAAACTGGCAAATCATTAAATGTTATGGGACCACTTGGACAAGGTTTTCCTGTGGACGAAGCGAATGCAGGAGATGTTGCGCTACTCGTTGGTGGAGGTATTGGTGTACCACCTTTGTATTATCTAGCTAAACAGCTTGTCGCAAAAGGTGTGACGGTTAAAAGCGTCCTCGGATTTGCCTCTAAACAAGACGTTTTTTATGAAGAGACTTTTCGAGAACTCGGCGATGTTTACGTCACTACGGTAGACGGGTCTCATGGAATGAAGGGTTTTGTAACAAACGCCATTGACGACAAACAGTTAGTATCTGACGTCCTCTATTCATGTGGACCAACGCCAATGTTAAAAGTATTAACAGAGCGGTATCGAGGGAAACGAGCATTTATTTCACTAGAAGAACGAATGGGTTGTGGAATTGGGGCTTGTTTTGCTTGTGTGTGTGCTGTTGAAAAGGGTGAAGCATACGAATACAGAAAAATTTGTACGGATGGACCTGTTTTTCCAGTAGGGGAGGTAGTGCTGTAAAATGGATCGTTTACGAGTAGATTTGCCAGGGCTAAAAATGAAAAATCCGGTTATGCCTGCGTCTGGTTGCTTCGGGTTTGGTAAGGAATATGCGCAATTTTTCAATTTAAATGAGCTAGGAGCCATTGCCATTAAAGCCACAACACCAGAGCCACGGTTTGGGAACCCCACTCCTAGAGTGGCAGAAACAAAAGCAGGGATGCTAAATGCCATTGGCTTACAAAACCCGGGTTTAGCTGGCGTGATTGAAAAAGAATTACCACGCTTTAACGACTATGATGTGCCGATACTTGCAAATATAGCCGGTTCTACAATGACCGATTATATTGAAGTAGCAGCACGGCTTTCTACAGAAAAAAATGTTCATGCCCTTGAGCTGAATATTTCGTGTCCGAATGTGAAGCAAGGGGGGATCGCATTTGGTACTGTGCCTGAAACGGCTGCTGAATTAACGAGAGAAGTAAAAGCTGTCTCTCAAGTGCCTGTCTATGTAAAATTGTCTCCGAACGTGAGCGATATTGTCGCCATGGCAAAAGCGGTTGAACACGCAGGTGCAGATGGTCTGTCCATGATTAACACCCTTTTAGGTATGCGAATAGATGTTAAGACTCGACAGCCGATTTTAGCCAATACGTATGGTGGTTTGTCAGGACCAGCCATTAAACCAGTAGCTCTCCGTATGATTCATCAAGTAAGTCAGCAAGTAGACATTCCAATTATTGGTATGGGGGGCATTCAATCGGCCCAAGATGTGATTGAGTTTTTACTAGCCGGGGCAAGCTGTGTGGCGGTAGGAACAGCGAATTTCGTCGATCCATACACATGTCCAACGATCATTGACGAACTGCCACAATGGTTAGATGAACTGGAAATGAATACAGTGACAGAGATTATAGGAGGGAGCTGGAAACGATGCAAAACCCACTCTTTATCGCACTAGACTTTAATCATAGAGGGAAACGACGCCAATTCTTAGATCATTTTCAAGGTGAGCGAATCGACGTAAAAGTTGGGATGGAACTGTTTTATCGAGAAGGGCTAAAAGTGATTGAGGAATTAAAAGACGCTGGTCACGAAATCTTTCTTGATTTAAAACTTCATGACATTCCAAATACCGTAAAGCGAACGATGCGTGTGTTAGCCGAAATGGAAATTTCAATGGTGAACGTGCATGCTGCTGGAGGTCAAGTGATGATGGAAGCCGCCATTGAAGGTTTAGAGGCGGGTACTAGACCAGGAAAAGAACGACCGAAACTGATTGCAGTGACACAGCTAACAAGCACGAATGAAGAAATGCTTAAGCAGCAGTTGCATATTGAAGGTTCCCTTGAAAACGTTGTGTGTTCATACGCAAAGCTTGCCAAAGAGGCTGGTTTAGATGGAGTCGTTTGTTCTGCAAAAGAAGTTCCTTTGATCCAAAAAGGCTGTGGGACTGATTTTCTAACTGTCACACCAGGTATTCGTCGAGAAACTGATCATCATGGTGATCAAATTCGAGTTGTCACACCGGCAGAAGCAAGAGCCCTTGGAAGTTGGGGGATTGTTGTCGGGAGAAGTTTAACAACAGCGGATGATCCGCTACATGTATACAAAGAAATGAATGCAGACTGGAAGGGAGTGGCTCTACGATGAGTCAAAAAATTGCCAATCACTTATTAGATATCAAAGCGGTAACACTATCGCCAAATGAACCATTTACATGGAGCTCAGGGATGAAATCGCCCATTTATTGCGACAATCGTTTGACACTTTCCTATCCTAATGTGCGTAAAGACATTGCTAGAGGGTTAGCACAATTAATAATGAAATATGCTCCAGATGCTGAAGTCATTGCAGGAACCGCTACAGCGGGCATTCCACACGCTGCTTGGGTGGCTGACGAACTCAACTTACCAATGATCTACGTAAGAGGAAGTGCAAAAGGGCATGGAAAGAAAAATAAAATTGAAGGACATTTAGCTGCCGCTAGCAAAGTAGTTATAATTGAAGACTTAATTTCTACAGGTGGAAGCTCAATTGCCGCTGCTGAAGCAGTGCGAGAAAGTGGAGGGGACGTTTGCTTTGTTGCAGCAATCTTTTCGTACCAATTGCAAGCAGCAGAAGTACAGTTTCAAGAAGCGAACCTTCCTTACCATGTGTTAAGTGAATACGAAACGCTGATTGAACAGGCAAAACAAAGAGGGCTTATTTCGGAACAAGAGCAACGCAAGCTCGAGGTATGGCGTGAGAATCCTCAAAACGAAGAGTGGCTTGTGGTGCAATGATAAAGTAAAGGCGGTGTAGCCCTGTGCGGAAAATGGAAGGAAGCGAATTTGATCCATTGGTTCAGTTTTTTGATGACATGGTTTCTACAAGATGGCTTTCAACAATTCACGAACAGCTAAAAGCGTTCTCAGGTACGTGGCAAGACAAAGCGGTTTTAGATGTAGGGTGCGGAACGGGTCGTCTTCTTCTTAGAGGCGCTCATGAAGCGAAGTCGTTAACTGGCATAGATATTTCCAGGGAAATGGTTAGGAAAGCAAATGAATTGTTTAAAGAGGCTCATATGGAGGATAAAGCGAAAGCAATTGTAGGCGATGCTATGAATTTACCTTTAAGTGGCACTACTTATGATCTTGTATTTTCAACGTGTGCGCTATTTTTACTACCTTCTATCGAGACAGGGCTTCATGAGCTAAGAAAAGCAACGACTCCTGGTGGCAATCTTTTTTTATTAAATCCTGCTCCTCATATGTCAGTCGCAGCGGCAAGCACATATGCGAGCACTCATCAATTTTCGGAAAAGGAAACCGCCTTTCTTATAAAATGGGCAACGGTATCGGAGCGGCGCCATCGCAAAAGTGAACACCAGTTAACACAATTGTTAAAAGGAGCTGGTTATTTCACCATCGAGCATGAACCGGTGCTTGACGGGCTTGGCCTGTTGACAAAAGCTTGTTAAAGGCTAGCCAAATGAATAAAAAAGAGCGCAAACGACAAATAGGTAGCAGTCGTTTGCGCTTTTATGATTTTTATTGTGCATGCCTTAGATGAGCTAGTATTACAGCTTCAATTGTTTCACGATGTCTTCATCTGGTGTGACGAAAAGGGTTGTTTGGTTATCGTATGTGACGTAACCTGGCTTAGCACCACTTGGTTTTTTTACGTGCCGAACTTTCGTGTAGTCAACTGGTACCGAGCTTGAATCTCGAGCTTTAGAGAAAAAAGCAGCGATAAGGGCAGCTTCTTTTAGCGTCGTCTCATCAGGGTCCATGTCCCGAACGACAACATGTGAACCTGGAATCTCTTTTGTATGCAGCCAAATCTCGTTTTGACGAGCCAGTCGATTCGTAAGATAGTCATTCTGACGGTTATTTTTGCCGACGAGAAGCTCAATTCCAGTTGATGACTGATAACGTTCAAGGGTTGGGTTAGTTGCTTGCTTCTTTTTCTTTTTCCCTTGTTGCTGACGCTTTTTAATATACCCTTCTTGCATTAATTCTTCACGAATTTCCTCAACATCTCGTGGAGAAGCAGAGTCCATTTGTTGAATAAGGGATTCTAAATACGCTAATTCTTGTTCTGTTTTTACTAGCTGATCAACAACTTCTAATCGAGCGGTTTTAGCTTTTTGGTATTTTTTGAAAAACCATTGGGCATTTTCAGATGGTGTTTTCTGTAGATCAAGCTCAATAGTGATTGTTCCGCCAGCTTCATCGTAATAATCAACCACGTCAATTTCAGTCATTCCACGCTTAATAGCATGAATATTCGCTGTGAGCAGTTCACCTATTTTTTGAAACTGAGTCGCTTCTTCCGCTTGGGTTAATGTTTGCTCAAGCTTCTTCAGTTTACGAATGTTTTTTTGGTATTCGTTTTTCAACAGTCGCTCTAAATCGTGAGCTTGTTGTTTAACCCGATCTCGCTCTGCTTTTCCGTAGTAATACGCATCAAGTAGCTCGCTTGCGGTTGGAAACACTCGCTCTTCTCCTTCTATATGGTGAAGGGAAAGATACGAAAACGTTTCTTTTGGTCCTTTTCGCAAGGTGAATGTGTACTGATGATTTTGGATTTGTTCCATAAGCGCAACAAATGAATTCGGTACCGTTTGTTGGTTTGCAAATCCCGCCCGATGAACGATTTCTTTAGCGAGTAATGGTGATACGCCTGCAAATGCAGAGACAAGCTGCTTGTCCATTTTCCCCGCATTGAAATCAAGTTGTTTTATAACATCGGTTGCCTTCGCTTGAAACGGATTTTCTTTTTCTTGAGCAGGAGGTGCTTTGTACACTTGACCTGGTCCAACTGTTCGATAGCTGCTTTGGTCAAAGCGAACGTGCTTTATACTATCTAAAATGGTTTCTGTGTGAGGATTAACAAGAATAATATTGCTATGTCGTCCCATGATTTCAAAGAGTAGTATGCGTTCTGTTTGATCGCCAAGTTCATCTTTATTTGCAACAGACATTCGGATCACTCGGTCAAAGCCGTCCTGAGTAATCGAGCGAATAAATCCGCCTTCAAGATGCTTACGTAGCAGCATGCAAAACATTGGTGGTTCACTTGGGTTATCATATTTTTCAGTTGTTACATGAAGCCGTGCGAATTGAGCATTGGCTGAAGCGAGCAACGAATGATTTTTTCCTTGTGCTCGAATTGTCATTATTAATTCCGTTTTAAATGGTTGGTGAATTTTTGATATTCGCCCACCTATTAAGTGTTGAAGCTCATACGTGATAGCTCTTGTCATCATGCCATCATAAGACATGTGATCACCTCTTTACTTTCTACAACTCGTTTCCTTGATAAAGTATAGCATGTTTTTCGAACTTGCTGAATAAGATGGCTTGTAAGTATAGCATGTACAGTTTATGAGGACAAAGGGTGGATGTAGATGTGTGAGGTGTATTCATGAAATGGTATAACATGAAGCCTGAAGAAGTGGAACATAAAACCAATGCAAGCTTGTCAGACGGGTTGACGGATAAGAATGTGAAAAAGCGAATTGGTACGTTTGGTTTGAACAAGCTTAAAGAGGCAGAGAAGGCGTCTGCTTTAGCAACTTTTTTAGCGCAGTTTAAAGACTTTATGGTTCTCGTATTACTCGCCGCTACACTAATATCTGGATTAATAGGAGAAATGCTGGACGCTGTGACGATTATGGGTATCGTCTTCCTTAATGCAATTCTAGGTTTTGTGCAAGAGCGAAAAGCAGAAAAGTCATTAGATGCCTTGAAAGAACTGTCGGCACCACAAATGAATGTTTTGCGAAATCGTGAATGGGTCAAAGTACTTTCCAGTGACATTGTACCTGGAGACTATGTGAAAATTAGTGCTGGAGATCGCGTTGGAGCTGACCTTCGATTGATGTCTGTGTCCGGTTTACGGATTGATGAAGCCTCTCTAACAGGTGAATCGGTTCCAACACATAAACATGAGCATGCCATTGAGCATAAAGACGTTTCACTAGGTGATCAAGAGAATATGGCTTTCATGGGCACCATGGTCACCCAAGGTAGTGGGACAGGAATTGTGGTTGCTACGGGAATGAAAACGGAGATGGGTAAAATTGCCCACCTTCTTCAAGGAACAACCAATGTTGTTACGCCATTGCAACGACGTCTTGAGCAACTTGGGAAGACGTTAATCGCTGTTGCATTGCTATTGACAGCTCTTGTTGTGGGCATTGGTGTAATTCAAGGACACGATGTACAGACGATGTTTATTTCAGGGGTGTCGTTGGCTGTCGCCGCTATTCCGGAAGGGTTACCTGCTATTGTAACGGTTGCATTAGCCCTTGGGGTACAGCGAATGATCAAGCGTCGAGGCATCGTTCGAAAGCTTCCAGCTGTTGAGACATTAGGATGTGCCTCTGTCATTTGTTCAGACAAAACTGGTACACTTACGCAAAATAAAATGACGGTTAAAGAGCTATGGACAGCTAGTGAGTACGTCACTGTTACCGGAAATGGCTTTGAAACAGAAGGCCAGTTTAAAGAACAAGAATCGATTGTTGTACCGAATAAAAAACCAAATTTAAGTCGTCTATTAACCTATGGCGTACTTTGCAATAACGCTGCTCTTGTAGAGAAGGAAGTGCGTGAAAAACGCAAAAAAAAGACAACACTTGTATTGGACGGGGATCCGACAGAGGGAGCACTCCTTATATCTGCTTTAAAAGCAGGTTATTCTCAAGCTGGTTTGGAAGAGCAATTTAAGCGAATTCAAGAGTTTCCGTTTGATTCGGGGAGAAAGATGATGACGGTTATTGTAAAGGATAAACAAGGGCAATCTTTTGTTATTACAAAAGGTGCACCAGACGTGGTCCTAGCTCACTGCGAGCGCATTCGCAAAGGAACGTTAGATGAATTGTTAACAGGGGCAACGCGACAGCAAGTGAATGACGTTGTTGAGGGTATGGCAAGTAAGGCGTTACGAACCATTGCTATTGCGTACCGTCCCCTAAAGGTAGGTGAAACGTGCCGAACGACGACAGAAGCAGAGTCGAATTTAACGCTTATTGGTATTCAAGGTATGATGGATCCTCCGCGAGAAGAAGCAAAGCAAGCGATTCAAGAGTGTCGTGAAGCGGGTATTAAAACGATTATGATTACAGGAGATCATAAAATTACAGCAGCAGCGATCGCAAAGGAATTAACCATTTTACCAGAAGGTGGTCTCGTTATAGATGGGAAGACGCTTGATACCCTCTCTGTTGAAGATCTTGAAGATAGGGTAGATGATATTTACGTTTATGCCAGAGTGTCACCAGAGCATAAATTAAAGATCGTTCAAGCTCTTCAAAAGCGTGACCATATCGTAGCGATGACAGGCGATGGCGTAAACGATGCGCCAGCTATAAAAGCGGCGAATATTGGAATTGCGATGGGGATTACAGGTACAGATGTTGCAAAAGAGGCGTCTGAATTAGTATTAGCCGATGATAATTTCTTAACGATTAAAGAAGCGATTAAGGAAGGGCGCAATATTTACGAAAATATTCGCAAATTTATTCGCTACATGCTAGCTTCCAATGTCGGCGAAATTTTAGTGATGTTATTTGCTATGATATTGGGAATGCCACTCCCACTAGTAGCGATACAAATACTATGGATTAATCTCGTAACAGATGGACTGCCAGCGATTGCATTAGGGATGGATCAGGCTGAAGGTGATGTTATGAAACGGAAGCCGAGAAAACAAAATGAAAGTGTCTTTGCGCGTGGTCTCGGTTGGAAAATTATTAGTCGGGGCATTATGATCGGTGTTGTGACAATCGTTGCTTTTGCACTCACGTACAACAATAACCCTGAACAACTCATTTTAGCGCAAACTGTTGCCTTTTTAACACTCGTTATGGCACAGTTAATTCATGTGTTTGATTGTCGCAGTGAATATTCCATTTACCACAGAAATTTATTTGAAAACAAATACTTAGTAGGAGCTGTATTCATCTCAGTTTTGCTTATGATTGCCGTCATCTATGTACCTCAGCTTCAACCCATTTTCCATACTGTTCCTCTTGGTTTACAAGAGTGGCTACTCGTTATGGGGATGGCTGCCATTCCAACTGTTGTTCTTGGTGGTTTTCAATTGTTTAAAAAGCAAGACGTTCGTACAGCTCAATAAATAAGTTGAAGAGGTTGCCCCAAAAGGTTTTCATGTAACTCTTTTGGTAGGCAGCCTTCTTCGTGATCTTTACGGCACTTGCGAAATAAGGTAAAATTAGTTCTTACATGAATCTTGTACGAGTTTCTCGGATATTTACCCGTATAACAATAGAGAGATTTGGTATAATGAGTGATAGAATAGCAGCTCGTTTACTTTTATGGAGGATTGAAGAATGACCATTAAATTAATCAACATTGGCTTCGGCAATATTGTCTCCGCAAATCGAATTATTTCGATTGTCAGTCCAGAATCGGCACCAATTAAGCGCATTATGCAGGAAGCTCGAGAACGGAATATGTTAATTGACGCGACATACGGAAGAAGAACTCGGGCTGTCATTGTGACAGATTCTGACCATGTAATCTTAAGTGCGGTTCAACCGGAGACTGTTGCCCAACGATTACATACGAAAGACGAAGAAGCTGACGAGGCTTAAAAGCGGGAGGTAAACCATTTTGATGAAGCGAGAAAAGGGGCTATTAATCGTTCTATCAGGTCCAGCTGGTGTTGGAAAAGGGACGGTTTGTGGTGCTCTTCGGAAACAAGATACAGCGATTGAATACTCTGTTTCTGCGACAACGAGAAAGCCAAGAGCTGGGGAAGAACATGGAGTCAACTATTTCTTCAAATCGAGAGAAGAATTTAAAGAAATGATTCAAAATGACGCGTTACTCGAATGGGCGGAATATGTAGGGAATTTTTATGGAACGCCTATTGATTATGTTAGAGAAACAATTAATGCAGGTAGAGACATTATTTTAGAAATTGAAGTTCAAGGAGCACAAAAAGTTCGTAAAGCATTCCCAGAGGGTGTTTTTATTTTCTTAGCTCCACCAAGTTTAAAAGAACTACGCGATCGTATCGTTGGTCGAGGTACAGAAACAGAAGATATTATTAATGAACGGATGCATGTTGCTAAAGAAGAAATTGATTTAATGCGCATGTATGACTATGTTGTAGAAAATGATGAAGTGGAGCTTGCTGTCGAGCGCATTAAAGCGATTGTGACAGCTGAACACTGTCGCCGTGAACGATTAAAATACCAAGAATTAGTTGAGGTGAAGAAATAATGCTTTATCCATCCATTGATAGCCTATTAGAAAAACTTGATTCAAAATATTCGCTTGTGACCGTATCTTCAAGACGTGCACGAGAAATGAAAGAAGTAGCTAGTCGAGTCCCCCTTGCAACCCAACCGAAATCGTATAAATTTGTTGGATTAGCGTTAGAAGAAATTGTGCAAGATCGTTTAACCCATCGCGTTCCGTCACAAGACGAAACGGACAATAAAGAGTAAATAGTAAGCTGTCTTCGTAGACTAAAAAGCACTTCTTTTGTAAAGTAAGTGATTAGTAGAGGAGACAGCTTTTTTTATGCGAGGTGGCCAAAGTGTTAAAAAACAAAACAATCGTTATTGGAGTAAGTGGAGGAATTGCTGCTTTTAAAAGCGCAGCATTAGTGAGCAAACTAACACAAGCTGGGGCTAACGTCTATGTTGTGATGACCGAGTCTGCAAAACAGTTTATTGCTCCAACGACATTCCAAGCTCTGTCTAGAAATGAAGTCTATACGGATACATTTTATGAGCCTGATTCAACAAAGATTGCACATATTGATATTGCAGATCAAGCCGATCTTGTCCTTGTTGCACCTGCTAGTGCAAATACAGTGGCAAAGGTAGCAAATGGAATCGCTGATAATATGTTAACGACGATGCTATTAGCAACAAAAGCACCTGTCGTTTTTGCTCCAGCTATGAACGTTAATATGTATGATCATCCAGCCACGCAAAGAAATTTGCAGCAATTAAAAGCGTATGGCTTTCAAGTAATTGAACCGAATGCAGGATATTTAGCTTGTGGATGGGTCGGCAAAGGTCGAATGGCTGAGCCGGAAGATTTACTAGAGCTCGTTCAACTAATGTGTTTAGATCAAACCGTATTTACCGGAAAGCGCGTATTAATTACAGCAGGTCCAACTCGGGAAAAAATCGACCCTGTTCGGTATTTGTCGAACTATTCTTCTGGCAAAACAGGCTACGCGCTTGCGACAGAAGCGAGAAATCGCGGAGCTCACGTGACGCTTGTATCAGGACCAACAGGGTTAAAGCCTCCTAGTGGTGTAGAGGTTGTATCGATACAATCAGCTGAAGACCTCTATGAGGAAGTGACAAAGCGATTTAATGATGTTGATATTGTTGTGAAGTCTGCTGCAGTGGCAGATTATGCTCCTGAAATAGTCGAAAATCAAAAGCGTAAAAAGCAAACGAATCAATGGTCTTTACCGCTAAAGAAAACCCGCGATACGTTGAAGCGACTAGGTGAGTTAAAGCAGAGCCAAGTGCTTGTTGGGTTTGCAGCTGAATCTCAAGACGTCGAATTCTACGCAAAAGACAAGCTTGAACGAAAAAACCTAGACCTCATTGTTGCAAATAATATTACAACGGAAGGCGCAGGGTTTGATCACGATACAAATATCGTGACTGTTTATGCAAAAGACCATTATGAGAAACGTTATCCACTTGCATCAAAGAAAGATGTGGCTCTTCATATTTTTGATGAAATTGAAGCCTATATGAAAAGAAGCGGCGCCTTGTGATTGCGCGCATTATCGTAGACGTACCTACTGCACAGACAGATCGACTCTTTGATTATAAGATTCCAAGCGAATGGGAGACGCTTGTTCAGCCAGGTATTCGGGTCGTCGTACCATTTGGACCGCGAAAAATTCAAGGTTTTGTGATTGAGCGAACCGAAACAAGTGACGTCAAGAATATGAAAGCTATTATTGAAGTACTTGATCCTGTACCGGTTTTAAGCGAAGAATTGTTAGCCCTTGGCAAATGGTTAGCAAAGGCAACGATTTGCTTTCAAGTTACTGCCTTTCAAGCGATGTTACCGGCGGCATTAAAGACAAAAGTTTCTAAGATCATTCAAATGAGGGTCGAAAGAACAGAGCTGCCCGAGCAGATACGTACCCTATTTGGCAATGGAAATCATTTGAATTGGGATGAACTAAAAAAAGGGGAACCTAGCGATCTTCTCACAATGAAAAAGGCTCTTGAAGCAGGCCTTGTTGAAATTGAATATGCAACAAAGGCTCATACAAAAATGAAAACAGAACGGTTTGTTACAGTTAGCGATGTACGCGAATCAGAGCTAGAATCCTTACAGCGAAAAGCAAAGAAACAGTATGAACTGATTCAATTCTTGAAAGGGAAGCAGCGACCTTTACCGTCACAGCAAGCTATAGCTGAAACGAAATCGAGTCGTGCAACCCTAAAAGCTTTACTTGATAAAGGGTTTGTTCAGGAATGGGCACAAGAAGTGTACCGAGATCCGACAAGCAATGATACATTTACAAGGTCTGAGCCGCTTGTATTAACACCAAAGCAACAAGAGGCACTCCAAGTTATTTCTCGTCCCATTGAGGAAGACCGGTATGAAACGGTGCTACTACACGGTGTTACAGGAAGCGGTAAAACGGAAATCTATTTACAAGCCATTGCTAAAGTACTTCAAAAAGGCCAAGAAGCCATCATGCTTGTTCCGGAAATCTCTCTTACCCCACAAATGGTGAATCGCTTTAAAGCTCGATTCGGCAATTTAGTAGCTATTATGCACTCTGGTTTATCCAATGGAGAAAAATACGACGAGTGGCGAAAGATCCACCGAAAAGAAGTTAGTGTTGTTGTAGGTGCTCGTTCTGCTGTATTTGCACCATTTACAAACCTCGGTTTACTTATTATTGATGAAGAGCATGAATCAAGTTACAAACAAGAAGAAGCACCACGTTACCACACAAGAGATGTTGCGAAATACCGTGGAGCGAACCATCGAGCGCCAGTCTTATTAGGAAGTGCGACCCCATCAGTTGAAACGTTTGCCCGTGCAAAGAAAGGCAACTATACGTTGGTTTCATTGCAAGAACGAGTAAATGCGCGGCCGATGCCTGAAGTAGAAATTGTGGACATGCGTGAGGAGCTTCGCAATGGCAATCGTTCAATGTTCTCTAGAGCGTTGCTTCAAGGGCTTAGGGAGCGGTTGGATCGAAAAGAGCAAACGGTGCTATTTTTAAATCGTCGTGGTTATTCAACATTTGTTATGTGTAGAGATTGTGGGTATGTGGCAACATGTGATTATTGTGATATCTCTTACACCTACCATCGTAAAGGGCATTCATTAAAATGCCATTACTGTGGCGACGAGAAACCAATGCCAACGACGTGCACGGAGTGTGGAAGCGAGCACATTCGATTCTTCGGCTCAGGCACGCAAAAAGTGGAAGAAGAGCTGTATAAATATTTTCCAGAAGCGAACGTTATTCGAATGGATGTCGACACAACTAGAAAGAAAGGCTCTCATAAGACATTACTCGATGCTTTTGGACAAGGCAAAGGTGATATTTTACTTGGTACCCAAATGATTGCAAAAGGGCTTGATTTTCCAAACATTACGTTAGTCGGCGTCCTCGCTGCAGATTCTATGCTGCATATTCCTGATTTTCGAAGCGCAGAGCGGACGTTTCAAGTGCTAGAACAAGTTGCAGGTCGAGCGGGACGAGCAGAATTAACAGGAGAAGTGATTGTTCAATCATACACGCCAGAACATTACAGCATTCAGCTTGTTAAGCAACATGATTATGAGCAATTTTTCGCAAGTGAAATGAGAATTCGTAAGCAAGGTGGCTATCCACCATATTATTATATGGCTCTTCTCACCATTTCCGATCAAGACCTGGCAACAGTAATAAAAACGTCCGGAAAAATAGCGGATTACTTAAAGCGTACCTTAAGCGAAGAAACGGTTATTCTTGGTCCTGTTGTCTCGCCTATTGCCCGTATCAAAGATAGATATCGCTATCAATGCGTGATAAAATATAAGCATGAGCCGAAATTATATGAGACGTTAGAAACCGTATTGCATCACTACCAACGGGATACAACAACGAAACGGTTATCGATTAGTATGGATGTCCATCCGTACTTTTTTATGTAAGGACAGGAGTGAAGAACGTGAACATTATCTTTATGGGGACACCGGATTTTTCAGTCCCGATCTTAAAAACATTACTTGAGCATTACACGGTTATAGCTGTCATTACACAGCCTGATCGACCAGTTGGACGAAAGCGTGTGCTTACGCCCAGCCCTGTAAAAGTAGAGGCAGAAAAGCATGGCATTCAGGTCTTACAGCCAGAAAGAATTCGTGAAGACTATTCAGACATTATAGCCTTAAAGCCGGATCTCATTGTTACAGCTGCTTACGGCCAAATCGTTCCGCGAGCGCTACTTGATGCACCTGTGCTCGGCTGTATTAATGTTCATGCTTCGTTACTTCCAAAATATCGAGGTGGTGCGCCTATACACCAAGCGATTATTGATGGAGAAAAGGAAACAGGTATTTCTATTATGTATATGGAAGAAAAACTGGATGCTGGTGATGTCCTTTCAAAAAAAGCCATTCCAATTCATGATCAAGACGATGTAGGCACGATGCACACAAAGCTTAGTCAGCTAGGCGCTGAATTGCTTATTCCGACAATAGAAGACTTACGTGAAAAACGAGCAAAACCTGTTCCTCAAGTGCATGAAGAAGCAACATTTGCACCAAACATTCGTCGTGAACAAGAAGAGTTACAGTGGGAAAAAACTGCACAGCAGCTAGCCAATCAAGTTCGAGGCATGCGGCCATGGCCAGGAGCGTTTACGTGGATGGATGGAAAACGTATAAAAGTGTGGGTTGCTGTGGCGACAAATGAACGAACGTCAGAACAGCCTGGTGTTATTATTCGGACAGCAAAAGAGGGAGTCTATGTGGCAAGTGGAGAAGGAACAGTTTTGTGTTTGCAAAACGTTCAGCTTGCAGGAAAGAAAGCGGTCGATGCTAGCTTAATTGCACATCAATTTACTATTTCAAATCATTTAGGAGTACAGCATGACGAAAGATAAAGCAACCGTACGAGAAGTCGCAATGGATGCGTTAGTTAAAATTGAAAAGAACCAAGCCTATAGCCATTTACTCGTTAATCATACGTTAAAAGAAGCTGGACTAAGTCATCAAGATACAGGTCTGTTAACAGAACTTGTTTATGGAACAGTTGCACGGCGGTTAACACTTGATTATTACTTATCACCATTTTTAAACAAAAGCAAGAAGAAACGAGAGCTGTGGGTCGATGTGTTGCTGCGTCTTTCTGTTTACCAAATGGTTTATTTGGATCGTATTCCGGATCGGGCCATCGTTCACGAAGCAGTGACCATTGCCAATAAACGGGGACATAAAGGAATAAGTGGACTAGTAAATGGTGTGCTCCGCTCCATTCAACGTGAGGGCTTCCCAACGTTTAGCACTATAGAGGATGAAGTGACTCGCTTAGCTATTGAGACAAGTCATCCTGAATGGCTGTTAAAAAAATGGATAGAACAGTATAGCTATGATGATGCAAGAGCGATGGCATTAATAAACAACGAACCACCTGAAACGAGTCTTCGGGTGAACCGTATGAAAACGACCGTTGAACAAGTCATCAGCAAGTTAGAAGAGGAAGGAGTGGAAGTCGTTCCTTCAGAGCTACTTCCTGATCTCGCTATTATCGTGAAGAAAGGCAATCCATTCTCAACAGTAGCTTATCAGCACGGCTATTTTACAGCTCAAGACGAAGCTTCTATGCTTGTAGGACTACTAGTGGGTGCTGAAGAAAATATGGATGTACTAGATACATGTGCTGCTCCTGGAGGAAAATCAACTCATTTAGCAGAATCATTGAACGGAACAGGAAGTGTGACGTCTTTTGATTTACATAAGCAAAAGATTAAATTAATCAATGAACAAGTGGCGCGTTTGCAGCTACCAAATGTAACGGCAGACACGCAAGACGCTAAGACATTAACAGATCGAATAGAACACGCTTATGACCGAGTCCTTGTTGATGCACCTTGCACCGGATTCGGTGTGATTCGCCGGAAGCCGGACATTCGATGGTCAAAAACCGAAGAAGATACAAATCGCATCACACATACACAACAGCTTATTTTAGCGAATGCGAGCCAATTTGTGCAGCCTACTGGTACGCTCGTGTATAGTACGTGCACCGTAGATCATGAAGAGAATGATCGTGTTGTTGAGGCGTTTCTTTCAACGCATCCTTTTGTTGTTGATGAAGCAGCATTTGAGCGCTTACCAAAGCAAGTAAGAGACAATGGTCGTTTTGGTCAATACGGCTTAACCATTCTTCCGCAAGACTTTCAAACAGATGGATTTTTTATGGTTGCGTTAAAGCACGCCTAGTCTTCGTGACAAGAATAAGCCATTCAAAAATTGAGGTGATGGATTTGATAGAGAGCACGACATTTTTAACTGATATTGGAAAAGTTCGCTCGAATAATGAGGATAATGGTGCGGTTTTATCTTCTTCAACAGGAACACTAGCATTTGTTGCTGATGGTATGGGAGGGCACTCAGCTGGTGACGTGGCAAGTGCTATAGCCCTTCGGATTATGAAGAAAAACTGGGATGAACTACCACTTTCCTTGTCTGCAGTAGAAGCAGAAGCTTTTCTACAAGAAACCTTTGTTGAAATGAACCAAGCAATCTTTACGCATGCTAAGGAAAATAAAGATTGTGAGGGGATGGGAACGACAGCTGTTGCTGCTTTTTGCACTGAAGACTATATCGCCATCGCTCATGTTGGCGATAGTCGCTTGTATTTGTTAACAGAAGAAGGATTAAAGCAGCAAACGATGGATCATTCCCTTGTCGCCGAACTTGTGAAAAACGGACAATTGTCTCATGAGGAAGCAGAAGATCATCCGCGAAAAAATATCGTTTTAAGAGCCCTTGGCACAGAACCTGTCGTAAAAGTTGATACAGAAACCATTGCCGCCGACTCTGTTCGCTTGTTAATGATTTGTTCCGATGGGCTTTCTGATAAAGTAAAAGATACTGAACTAGCTACAGAATTAAACCGTGAGGATGAGCTGTCCCAAATTGCTAAGTCTCTAATAGCACGGGCAAATGACCGTGGAGGCGAAGATAATATTTCTGTTGCGTTAGTACGATTTACGGAGGAGCTTGAGTAACATGATTGGAGAACGAATTGGCGACCGCTACGTCGTATTGGACAGCATCGGCGGAGGCGGGATGGCGAATGTCTATTTAGCACTGGATGTTATTTTAGATCGTCATGTCGCAGTAAAAGTACTTCAGCCTCAATTCTCAAAAGACGAACAGTTTATTAAGCGTTTTAGAAGAGAAGCGCAAGCAGCGACAAGTTTGAACAATCCTCACATTGTCAATATATTTGACGTTGGAGAAGAAGAAGATCTTTATTATATTGTCATGGAATATGTCAAGGGCCGTACGCTAAAAGAAGTCATTCAAGAAGATGGCCCTTTAGATATTGCCACGGCTCTTGACTATTTTAAACAAATCTTGCATGGAGTAGGACACGCCCATGCCATGCAAATTGTCCATCGTGATATGAAACCGCAAAATATCCTTATTAGCGAAGATGGCGAAGCAAAAGTAACCGATTTTGGGATTGCTCGTGCGATGACCTCAACGACTATTACCCACACAAATTCAGTCATGGGATCGGTCCATTATTTATCTCCAGAACAAGCTCGTGGCGGTCATGTGACGTACCGGTCTGACTTATACTCGCTAGGCATTGTTCTGTTTGAAATGGTAACAGGGAGAATTCCGTTTTCTGGAGATACTGCGGTATCTATTGCGATTAAGCACTTGCAAAATGAAATTCCGTCGGCTAGAGAACTAGTATCGAGTATTCCGCAAAGTGTGGAAGACATTATTAAAAAAGCAACGATGAAAGACCCGAACCAACGGTTTAATTCTGCTGAAGACGTGATCTGGGCTTGTGATATGGCGTTAGATCCAAATCAATCGTTGCAGTTGCATACACAACTAGAAGACGATGATGAAGAAAAAACAAAGGAACTACCGATTGTAGCAGGCTTTACAAATAATGAAGATCAAGACAAAACGATCGAGATTCCTGTTCAAAAACAAGACGACGTCCCGGTAGAGACAGCGAAACAGGAAGATCAAAAAAAGGAAGCAGAACAAACAAAAAAGCCAGCGAAAAAGAAAAAGAAATGGCTTTGGATTAGCATCATTGGTATTGGTGTGATAATAGGGGCATTTATCCTAGCGCTAACGTTGTGGAGTGAAGTGTTTTTTGTAGAAGAAACAACCATTCCTGATGTGGAAGGAATGGAAGAGAACGAAGCAATTGAGGAAATTGAAAGCCAACGGCTTATTGCAAATGTTGAGCCAATCTCAACAGATGAATATGAACCGGGACAAGTAGCCAATCAATCTCCTCGAGCTGGGCGTACGGTAAAAGAAGGATCGGAAGTCACTTTATATGTCGTAGCATCGAGAGAAGAAGTAACGTTAGATGACTACTCTGGTTATACGTTTACACAAGCGGAGCGTTTGCTTGAGCAGCTTGGTTTTGAAGTGGAAGAGCAGTCTAGAGAAGATAATAGTGCCCAAGAAGGAACCGTCATTTCACAAAGCCCATCAAATGGTTCAAGCGTTGTTCCAGCCGATACGACGGTGGTACTCACTGTTGCTGTTCCAGAAACCATTCAGCTAGATGACCTCGTCAATCAAACCGAAGAAGATGTTCGGGCGTATTTTAATGCAGAGGGCTTGCGTGGTACGTTTGAGCGTGAGCATGATGAGGATATACCAGCAGGACGTGTTATTCGTCAATCACCTGAGCCTTTAACAACAATGGAACAAGGCGACCGTGTTGAAATTGTGTTATCCCGAGGGCCTGAACCAAGCGAACCAGACGAAACTCCAGAAGTCCCTCAACAACCTGAAGGGGAAGTAGAGGACCCAGTCGCCGCTGACCCTGTAGAAGACCCTACAGAAGAAGAAGAGCCAAGCTCGGTTTATCGAATTACACAAACGGTTGTGGTTTCAGAAGAACATCAATCAGAGGAACGGAGCTTTGCTGTACGAATCGTTGCAACAGATGCCAATTCCCAAGGTGATGAGCGGGTTGTTGTAGAAGAGACGATTACGACGTCAACGGATTTTACGATTGATTTACGAGTTAGTCCAAGCTACCCAGGCTCGTATGAAGTATTTATTGATGACGAGTTTAATAGAGAATCGGATGTGTATGAATATGAAGAATAAAGGCGCGAATTTCGCGCCTTTTTAAGGAGGAGTTGCATGCCAAGTGGATTGATTATGAAGGCATTGGCAGGCTATTATTACGTGTATGACAAAGGAACGATCATACAGTGTCGAGCAAGAGGCGTCTTTCGTAAACAAAAGCGATCGCCGCTTGTTGGCGATCATGTAGAATATCAAGCAGAAAATGTAACAGATGGGTATATTATGGATATTCAAGAACGTAGCAATGAACTTGTGCGACCACCTATTGCAAATGTTGACCAAGCGTTTTTACTTTTTTCCGTTAAAGAACCTGATTTTTCAGCAGCACTTCTTGACCGCTTTCTCGTTCATATAGAGAGACAAGAGATCTTGCCAATCATTATCGTAACAAAAATGGATTTACTTACAAATGAGGAGAAGAGGGACATTCAGTCATTTGTCTCCCTTTATGAAAAAATCGGCTATCAAGTACGGTATATTTCCTCAAAAGCGGAGCTAGACTTTAGTGTGTTAACACCACTTATTAAAGACAATGTAACGGTTATTGCTGGTCAGTCAGGAGTCGGGAAATCTTCTTTTCTCAACTTATTAAAACCAGGGATGAATTTAGAGACGAATGAGATTTCCAGTCATTTAGGACGTGGAAAACATACGACTCGACATGTGGAATTAATTGAAATCGAGCAAGGTTTAATAGCGGATACTCCTGGGTTTAGCTCATTAGACTTTGAGCAAATGGAGCAAGAAGAGTTACGTTTTTATTTTCCGGAGTTTGTTGAACGAATGGACGAGTGTAAATTTCGCGGCTGTTTACATGATAAAGAGCCAGGCTGTGGTGTTAAGAGAGGGCTGGAAGAAGGAGAGATTCAGCAATCGAGATACGACAACTACCTTCAATTTTTAGAAGAAGTAAAAAGTCAGAAAAGGAGATATTAACGATGATAAAAATAGCCCCATCCATTTTAGCTAGTGACTTCTCAAGAATGGGTGAGAATGTAAAAGAAATAGAACATGCAGGAGCTGATTGGATTCATATAGATGTAATGGATGGTCAATTTGTACCACCTATTACGTTTGGCCATCAAATGGTGGAAGCGATCCGACCGTTAACAAGCCTGCCACTTGATGTTCATTTGATGGTTCAAGCGCCTGAAAATCAAATTGAGTATTTTGCTAAAGCGGGAGCAGATTGTATAAGCGTTCACGTTGAAGCGACAAATCATTTACATAAAACGATTCACTCCATTAAACAGGCAGGACTTAAAGCAGGTGTTGTTTTAAATCCAGGCACGTATGCGGACGTCGTTATTCCTGTTATTCAAGATGTTGACTTTGTACTTCAGATGACGGTGAATCCTGGATTTGGCGGGCAGTCGTTTATCCCAACGACGTTAAACAATATAAAGCGTCTGCGCGCTTTAATTGATGAATACCAACTACCAGTCGATATACAAGTGGACGGTGGTATCAATGTGGAAACGGCGAAAGCGTGCGTAGAAGCAGGTGCGACCATTTTAGTAGCAGGGTCATCTATTTTTCAAGCCGATCACTATGAGAAAGCGATTGCAGAAATTCGAGGATAAAGTAGGTCTGATTTCCTTTTCTCCCGCATACGCTAGAGTAACGACGGGTGGACACGTTCGGTGATAGAAAAAGTTCTATGCATTGGTAAAGAGCTAGCGAGACGATGGTCTCTAGCAAGTGCATCAGAACTTCATCTATTCGTAATGTGTACTCGAACGACATTTTTAGAGCAAGGGCCGGCTCAAATGCTCTTTAGGAGGAGGATCTATGAAATTCTATACGATCAAGCTACCGAAGTTTTTGGGAGGGTTTGTTAGAGTTATGCTTGGCTCGTTTAAAAAAGACTAATCAAAAAAAACGCCTTTGCAACTGCAAGGCGTTTTTTTTGATTAAACACGTTCTACTTTTCCGGATTTAAGTGCACGAGCAGAAACGTATACACGTTTAGGTTTTCCATCTACCATGATACGAACTTTCTGTACGTTTGCACCCCAACGGCGCTTTGTTTTATTCATTGCATGAGAGCGCTTGTTTCCAGAACGCGCTTTACGACCAGTAATATAACATTCACGAGCCATGTCAGTGGCACCTCCTTAAAAACAGTCTCGTTTTTCATCACGATGACTTAGTCACCCAAGTATCTTAGCATAGCCATCAGCAGAAAGCAATAAGCAAAGACAAGTAAATCTCCTTGACTAAAAAATGACTTTTAAAATGGTAGGTGATATAGTAAGATATTGATACGTATGCACACTGTATTTTATTGAAGGAGGCAAACCATGACTATTGAATTGAAAACTCAGTTTGGCACAATCGATGTGTCTCAAGATGTCGTTGCAACTATTGCAGGAGGTGCCGCAATCGATTGTTACGGAATTGTCGGAATGGCTTCACAAAAACAATTTAAAGATGGATTAAGTGACCTACTTGGTAGAGAAAATTTCAGACGTGGTGTTATTACGAGAGAAAACGGAGATGAACTTCATATAGATATGTACATTATCGTCAGTTATGGTACAAAAATATCTGAGGTTGCGCATAACGTCCAATCAAAAGTAAAATATCATTTGGAAAAAATGCTCGGTCTTGATGTAGAATCAGTTAATATTTTTGTACAAGGGGTTCGTGTCACGAATCCATAGGAGTAAAGGGGGAAGACAAGGTGACAAGGAAACTGAAAGGTCAAGAGCTTGCGCACATGTTTATAGAAGGGGCAAATGAGCTCGGGAAAAAAGCGGAGGTTGTGGATTCGCTTAACGTATTTCCTGTACCCGATGGAGACACTGGTACGAATATGAACTTAACCATTACCTCAGGGGTAAAGGAAGTGCGTCAAGCATCACTTGATGAAGCGAGTAAAGTGGCAGCTGCATTTGCAAAGGGCTTGTTAATGGGCGCAAGAGGAAATTCAGGTGTCATTCTATCGCAACTCTTTCGCGGGTTTTCAAAAGAACTTGAGGGAAAAAAGGAATTAACAACTGAACAATTCGCTGACGCAATGGAAGCAGGCGTTAAGACGGCGTATAAAGCAGTTATGAAGCCTGTTGAAGGAACCATTTTAACCGTTGCAAAAGAGATGGCGAAGCACGCTGTTAAAATAGCGAAAAAAGAAACAGCGTTTGAACCGTTTTTAACATCGGTTATAAAAGAAGGTGAACGATCCCTTGCGCGTACGCCAGATTTGCTTCCTGTTTTAAAAGAAGTAGGTGTGGTTGACTCTGGTGGACAAGGTTTATTATATATTTATGTCGGGTTTCTACAAGCGCTTACAGGAGGAGAATCCCTTCAGATTTTACAAGAGCCAAAGATGGACGAATTCATTCGAGCCGAGCACCACCATAACGGTCATGGAGACATGGATCCGAGTGACATTGAATTTGGTTATTGTACAGAAGTAATGGTGAAGTTTGACGCTGAGCAATTAGCCCAAAACCCATATGATGAAGATCAGTTTCGTTCAAAGCTAAGTGAGTATGGAGATTCATTATTAGTTGTATCTGATGATGACCTATTAAAAATACACATTCATGCAGAGTACCCTGGGCAAGTGGTTACAGAAGCGCAAGCATTTGGTTCACTTGTTCAAGTGAAAGTTGAAAATATGCGCGAACAGCAGTCAAATTTGTCTGATTCTCATGCTATGAAAAAATCAGAGAAAGCCTCTAAACCGAAAGAACAAGCAGAATTTGCTATGGTAGCTGTTTCCGTCGGTGCTGGTATTGAAAAGATTTTTAAAGGTTTAGGAGTAAATGAGGTTGTTGCAGGCGGTCAAACGATGAACCCAAGTACAGAAGACATTGTATCAGCCATCAAGGAAGTTCACGCTAAACATGTCATTATCTTGCCTAACAATAGCAACATTGTCATGTCTGCTGAACAAGCTGCAGAAGTGGCCGATGTTCATTGTGTCGTTGTGCCAACAAAAACGGTTCCTCAAGGGTTAGCTGCTTTACTTGCGTTTAATCCAAGTCGTGAAATTGAAGAAAATGCAGCGGCAATGGAAGCAGCTATGAAGGATGTTAAGACTGGTGAAGTGACCTATGCTGTTCGTGATACGGAAATGGATGGTCAATCCATTAAAAAAGGCGATTTTATGGGCATTTTTAATAAGAAAATCGTTGCTAATGGTCAAGATGTAGTAAAAACAGCAAAGAATCTTCTTAGTGAAATGGTCGACGACGATTCTGAAGTCGTTACGATTATTACTGGGGAAGGTTCAAGTAAAGAAGTAACAGAACAACTAGAAGCTTATCTTCAAACGCATGCAGAGGATGTAGAGATTGATGTCGTTGAAGGTGGACAGCCTCTATATTCTTATATCTTTTCTGTTGAATAATGAATGAGGAGGAACGTTCAATGGCGAAAGTGAAAGTTGTGACTGACTCAACAGCGGATATTCCAAACGCTCTTGTTGACGAACTAAATATTTCGGTGATCCCGTTAAATGTCCATTTTGGTGATGAGCAATTTGAAGACGGCGTGACCCTTCAGCCTCGTGATTTTTATAAGCGTTTAAAAGAAACAGACGTCATGCCGAAAACATCACAGCCGTCACCACAGCAATTTGAAGATTTGTATCGCTCCATTGCAGAAGATGACACAGCGGCTATTTTGTCTATTCATCTATCGGCTCAATTAAGTGGGACGGTGCAAGCCGCGTTAATTGCTAAGGATGCCCTAGCAAATGAACTAACGATCCACGTATGCAACTCTAAGCGTGCTTCATATGCCATTGGTATTATCGTTGTAGAGGTTGCCAGATTGGCAGCTCAAGGCGCTGACCTTGCAACGTGTCAAGCCCGTTTAGAGCAAATGCTGAACGATACCAATGTTTATTTTATGGTGGATACGCTTGAATTTCTTCAAAAGAATGGTCGAATTGGGAAGGCGTCTGCATTGTTAGGCTCGCTTTTAAAAATGAAGCCAATTCTGTCACTAAACAAAGATGGCGAAGTGTATCCGCATGAGAAAGTGCGGGGACAGAAAAAAGCAGTATCTCGTATGATGGGATTGCTGCAAGAGCAATTTGGAAACGAGTCTGTTCAAGTAGGAATATCACATGCAGTTAATGAAGAGCTTGCGCAAAAATTAGCGGAGGAAATTAAACAAGCTTTTACCGTTGATTCGCTGGTCATAACAGAGATCGGTGCGGTTATTGGTGCGCATGTCGGGCCAGGAACGGTTTCCTTATCAATGACAAAAGTAGATTCTAAGTAACAAAAAGGTTGCCAACTGTCATTGATGGCAACCTTTTTGGTTCTTTGTTGGAGGCGAAACGATGAAGTATAGAACGGTATTTGATATTATAGGTCCAGTTATGATTGGTCCGTCCAGTTCACATACAGCAGGCGCTGCGCGTATCGGAAAAGTAGCACGAACGCTGTTTGGTCAATTGCCGGATCATGCCGACTTACATTTTTATGGCTCATTTGCGAAAACGTATAAAGGTCATGGAACCGACGTTGCTGTTATTGGGGGATTGCTTGATTATGAAACGGATGATGAACGAATCCGCCAAGCGTACGAAGAAGCCGAAAAAGCCAAGTTGACGATTTCTATTTTTGAAGAAGGTGCTATTGATCACCATCCAAATACAGTTCGAATCAAACTATATAAAGGAAAAGAGACGTTTGAACTTGTAGGTGTGTCCATTGGTGGAGGGAAAATTGAAATTATTGAATTGAACGGCTTTGTTCTTCGGTTATCAGGGAATCATCCTGCCATTCTCGTTGTTCATCAAGATCGGTACGGTGTTATTGCTGCTGTTAGTAATTTATTAGCAAAACATCAGCTAAATATCGGGCATATGGAAGTGTCTCGGAAGGAAAAAGGTGAGCAAGCGCTCATGGTTATAGAAGTAGATCAAAATGTGGACGAATCCATATTGGAACCATTAGAGAACTTACCTCATATTACCCATGTGACAAAAATACACGACTAAGGAGGGATAAGGATGTTTCGAAATGTGTCAGAACTGCTAGCATTAACGGAAGAAAAACAGTGCTCAATTTCAGAAGTAATGATTCATCAAGAGATGGATGTTACAGGTAAATCCCGTGAAGAAATCCTAAATAAAATGCGCATCAACTTAGCCACGATGGAAGCGGCTGTTAAACGAGGGATCGAAGAAGATGTCGTTTCTGTTTCCGGTTTAACAGGCGGCGATGGTAAAAAACTCGCTGCATACATTCGTAAAGGAAACATGATTGGTGGAGAAACAACCCTGCTAGCAGTAGCGAATGCCATGGCGACAAATGAAGTCAATGCTGCCATGGGGACAATTTGTGCGACGCCAACTGCTGGGTCTGCCGGCGTGGTTCCAGGTGTGCTATTTGGTGTAGAAGCAAAATTAAATCCGTCTGAAGAAGAAAAACTTGCTTTTCTCTTTACGAGCGGAGCTCTTGGGTTTGTTGTCGCGAATAATGCATCTATTTCAGGAGCAGCTGGAGGCTGTCAAGCGGAAGTAGGTTCCGCAACAGGAATGGCGGCAGCTGCTTTAGTAGAACTTGCAGGTGGTACACCAAAGCAATCTGCTCATGCGATGGCAATTGCACTAAAAAATATGCTCGGTCTTGTATGTGATCCTGTTGCCGGACTTGTTGAAGTACCCTGTGTTAAGCGAAATGCCGCAGGTGCTTCTCTAGCGATTACGGCTGCAGATATGGCTCTTGCTGGAATTGAAAGTAGAATTCCATGTGATGAAGTGATTGAAGCAATGTACCGAATTGGTCAGACTATGCCAGAATCATTGCGAGAAACAGGTGAAGGTGGACTTGCTGCGACACCTACTGGACGTCGATTGGAGGCAGCTGTTTTTGGAAAGACAGCTGAGCGTACAAAGTGAATCTGTCTCAGTTACGTGTAGATACAGTAAAAGGCATTGGCGAGGAAAGCGCTAAGGCGTTAGGAGGTCTTGGGATCAATACCGTCCAAGACCTTTTAGAGTTTTTTCCATTTCGCTATGAAGATTATTCCCTTAAATCTCCAGGAGACGTGGCTCACGAAGACCGAGTGACGATGATAGGAACCATTCAAAATGAGCCTTCTATCCGCTATTTCGGTAAGAAGAAAAATCGATTAAGCTTTCGAATGGTTGTTGATGGTGTGCTCGTTCAGGTAATTTTTTTCAATCGAGCCTTCTTAAAAACAAAAATTAAACTTGGCAGTACAGTGACGGTAACAGGGAAATGGGATGCCCATCGACTAACAATTACCGGAAGTGAACTGAAGTTTGGTGAAATCGAGCGGCAAGGCAATGTTGAGCCTGTTTACCATGCAACAAGCACCATTTCAAGTAAACAGCTGCAACGCTGGATAAAAGTGGCGCTAGAGATGTATGCCAACCAGATTGTAGAACCTCTTCCTGCAACAATAAGAGAACGGTATAAACTATTAAATAAAACAGAAACCATACGTCATCTCCACAATCCACTTCATCCGGATTTGGTTAAACAAGCGAGAAGACGCTACGTTTATGAAGAGTTGCTTTACTTCCAGCTTCGAATGCGAGTATTTAAGCAGCAAAATCGTGAATTGCAATCAGGTAGGCAGCTGATTGTAGGGCGGAATCAACTAGATTCGTTTTTTGCCCAATTGCCATTCACATTAACAGGTGCACAAAACCGAGCAGTTGACGATATTTTAGCAGATATCTCTTCTCCTTATCGAATGAACCGGCTGCTTCAAGGGGATGTGGGTTCTGGAAAAACAGCTGTTGCAGCTGCCTGTATGTACGCGGTTGTAAAAGCAGGAGCTCAAAGCGCTCTAATGGCACCAACAGAAATCTTAGCAGAACAGCATGCAAAATCGTTAGCCGATTGGTTTGAACCTCTAGGTTTATCTGTTGCGCTATTAGCTGGCTCTGTGAAGGGGAAGAAGCGGTCAGTGCTACTTGAGAAAATTGCTGCAGGAGAAGTAGACATTGTCGTAGGAACACATGCATTAATTCAAGAGGACGTTTTTTTTCAAAACCTTGGTTTCGTTATCACCGATGAACAACATCGTTTCGGCGTCGAGCAAAGACGAGTGTTACGAAATAAAGGGGGAAGTCCGGACGTATTGTTTATGACTGCGACACCCATACCAAGAACATTGGCCATTTCGGTGTTTGGTGATATGGATGTATCGGTGCTTAATGAGTTGCCAGCAGGGCGTAAACCGATTGAGACGTATTGGGTGACCCACGATTTGTTTGAGCGAGTGCTTGGATTTATTGAAAAAGAGGTGAAGGCCGGACATCAAGCGTACGTCATTAGTCCGCTTATTGAAGAGTCAGAAAAACTTGACGTACAAAATGCCATTGATCTTTATACGATGCTTACAAACCATTATCAAGGGGACATTCAGGTCGGATTAATGCATGGACGTTTATCAGCTGCGGAAAAAGAGGACGTAATGAATGCCTTTGCGAAAAATGACACACAGCTCCTTGTGTCTACAACGGTTGTTGAAGTTGGTGTAAACGTTCCGAATGCAACCGTCATGGTGATCTATGATGCGGATCGTTTCGGTTTAGCGCAATTGCACCAGTTACGGGGTAGAGTAGGGCGTGGAGACGCGCAATCGACATGTATATTAGTAGCAAAGCCTAAATCAGAAGTCGGTAAGGAACGGATGCGCATCATGACTGAAACAACCGATGGTTTCGTACTATCTGAACGTGATTTGGAATTACGTGGACCAGGTGATTTCTTTGGCTCAAAACAAAGTGGCTTGCCAGATTTCAAGCTTGCGGATGTTGTCCATGATTATCGAACGCTAGAAACCGCTCGACAAGATGCCGATGTCATTATTTCGTCAAATGTTCTTGAGAATGATGAAGAGTATGCGCATTTAGCCCTCTATTTAAAAGAAATTGGCGCATATGAAGGAGAAAAAATTGATTAACCCTTGAAGGTTTGATCAAAGAACTTTATACTAGTCTTAGTACCTAGTCATAAAACGAATGGTAGATAAACGGATGGAGAAGCAAACGATGCGATTAAAGAAAAAAGAACGACAACTACAATTAAGCAAATTGTTAAACGAAAATCCATTTATGACAGATGAAGCACTGTCTGAGCATTTTTCCGTTAGTATACAGACCATTCGTTTAGACCGGATGGAAAAGAATATACCTGAACTAAGAGAACGGATTAAAGACGTAGCTTATCAGCACCGAGATACGGTTATCTCGCTTTCACCTGATGAAGTCATTGGAGAAATTATTGATCTTGTCCTTGAAAAACAAGCGATTTCTATGTTTGAAGTAAACGAAGAGCATGTATTTGCTCGCAACGGAATTGCTCGTGGTCATCATTTATTTGCACAAGCGAATTCTCTCGCAGTTGCTTTAATGGACAATGAGCTGGTTTTGACGGCGAAGGCAGATATTCACTTTAAACGACCTGTACATCTTGGAGAGCGTGTCATTGCAAAGGCTGAAGTTGTTGACACCCATGGGGATCGAACAAAAGTGACGGTTACAAGTAAAGTGAATCAAGAAATTGTATTTGACGGTGACTTTGTCATGTTTAAGCAACATGACACAGAAGAAGAGGGCGGTTGATCATGAAAATTGCAATTGACGCAATGGGCGGCGATCATGCGCCACATGCACAAGTAGAAGCGGCGGTTCGTGCTGTAAAAGAGTTTACGGATCTTCAAATTACATTAATCGGTGATGAAACGAAGATGAAGCCGTTGCTGGCTGATTCTGACAACAGAATAGCGATGGTTCATACTGTGGAATCTATTCTAGATACAGATAAGCCTACAACGGCCGTTAGACGAAAAAAAGATGCCTCAATGGTGCTAGCTGTAAATGAAGTGAAATCTCAAAATGCAGATGCGTGCATTTCTTCTGGGAATACAGGCGCACTTATGACGGCAGGCTTGCTTTACGTTGGACGACAGAAAGGAATTGATCGACCAGCTTTGTCACCAATGTTGCCGACAAAGGACGGGAATGGGTTCTTATTGCTTGATGTTGGAGCCAATATGGATGCAAAAGCAGAACATCTTCTTCAGTATGCAGTAATTGGTGATGCGTATATGCAAAAAATCCATCAAGTAAAAAAACCAAGAATTGGCTTATTAAATGTAGGCACGGAGGCAGGAAAAGGAACAGAGCTAACAAAAGAAGCCTACCGTTTATTAGAGGAGAGCACATTGCATTTTGTCGGGAACGTTGAAGCAAGAGACTTGCTCGACGGTGTCTGCGATGTTGTCGTTTGTGACGGCTTTTCCGGTAATCTTGTTTTAAAAACAATAGAAGGAACAGCTAAAATGCTGTTTTCTATGTTGAAAACCGAGCTCACTAGTTCGATTTCAGCGAAGCTAGCGGCAGGAATGCTTAAACCGAAGCTCACTGGCTTGAAAAAGAAAATGGATTACTCGGAGTACGGTGGTGCAGGTTTATTTGGCTTAAAAGCACCGGTAATTAAAGCACATGGTTCTTCAGATGCAAATGCATTCTTTCATGCTATTCGTCAGGCAAAAGAGATGGTAGACCAAGACGTAGTCGCTGTCATTGAAGCCAATTTATTATTAAATAGGAGGCAGGAAAATGAGTAAAGTGGCGTTTTTGTTTCCTGGTCAAGGTTCCCAAAAAGTCGGAATGGGTACAGATTATTTCGCGACAAATGAGAAAGCGTCAGCCGTTGTAAAAGAAGCGGATACGGCTTTAGGCTTTTCAATTAGTGAGTTAATGAAAGAAGGACCAGAAGATACGTTAAAGCAAACAGCATATGCACAGCCTGCGCTTGTGACAATGAGTACGGCCTTGTTGCAATTATTTAAAAAGGAAGGCATTCAGCCAGACTATGTTGCTGGTCATAGTTTAGGCGAATATTCAGCTCTTGTAGCAAGTGAAGCGTTGCCCTTTGCAGAGGCGGTCAGTCTTGTACATAAGCGGGGCACTTTGATGGAACAAGCGGTACCAAATGGTCAAGGAGCTATGGTTGCCGTTCTAGGACTGGATCAAGAGACTCTTCAGTCTATATGTGAGGAAGTGACGTCAGCGGGTAACGTTGTGAACGTTGCAAATTTAAACTGTCCAGGTCAAATAGTCTTATCTGGTACAGCGACAGGCATTGAGCAAGCAAGCGCTTTGGCAAAAGAAAAAGGAGCCAGACGAGCGTTGCCTCTTGCTGTTAGTGGACCATTTCATTCTGCTCTAATGAAGCCAGCCTCAGAACAATTCGAAAGTGAATTACATAGTGCAACGATTACAATGCCAATGGTTCCAGTTATTGCGAACGTAACGGCAGATGAGGTACACGCTCCTGAAGTGATTCGAGCGCTTTTAGCAGAACAGCTTTATTCACCTGTTCGATTTGAAGAAAGTGTCAACCGTATGATTGAGTTAGGTGTGGATACATTTATTGAAATTGGTCCAGGCAACGTGTTGACGGGTCTTGTGAAAAAAATCAACCGCCAAGTACAAGCCCATGCTGTTCAGGATCAAGCTTCCTTCGACAAAGTATTGGGGATATTGAAAGGGGAATAGCCATGTTTACTGGAAAAACAGCGATTGTTACCGGTGCATCAAGAGGGATCGGTAGAGCGATAGCGCTCGAATTGGCGAAAAACGGCGCCAATATCATTGTAAATTATGCAGGAAATCAAGCGAAAGCTGAAGAAGTTGTTAGTGAGATTAAAGCAATTGGTCAAGAGGCAGTCGCGATACAAACAAACGTTGCCAATGAAGATGAAGTAAAGACCATGATAAAAGAAACGGTTGATCGTTTTGGTTCTGTTGACATTCTAGTGAATAACGCTGGTATAACAAAAGACAATTTAGTGATGCGGATGAAAGAATCAGATTGGGACGATGTGCTAGATATAAATTTAAAAGGTGTATTTCTTTGTGCAAAGGGCGTTAGTCGCCAAATGATGAAACAGCGCTCTGGGCGTATTATTAATGTCGCATCTGTTGTTGGTGTGCTTGGAAACCCTGGCCAAGCCAATTACGTTGCAGCAAAAGCTGGAGTTATTGGCTTGACAAAAACACTAGCGAAAGAGTTTGCATCTAGAAATATTTTAGTAAATGCCGTTGCGCCAGGCTTTATTACGACGGATATGACCGATGAGTTAAGTGGCGACTCAAAAGAGGCGTTACTTGGTCAAATTCCGTTAGGTACGTTAGGGGAACCAGACGATGTTGCTCGTGTTGTTCGCTTTTTAGCGAGTGAAGATGCCAAGTACATGACTGGACAAACCCTTCACGTAGATGGTGGAATGGCAATGCCGTAAAAGGCTACTTGACACGTACGGCTTGTGTCAGTACAATTTTACTTTGCCAGTACTTTTGAAAGGAGGTGACTAGTGTGGCTGACGTAATGGAGCGCGTAACGAAAATCGTCGTTGACCGTTTAGGTGTAGAAGAATCAGAAGTAACGCTTGAGGCATCTTTTAAAGACGATCTTAAAGCTGACTCACTTGATGTGGTGGAGCTTGTAATGGAGCTTGAAGATGAGTTCGACATGGAAATTGCTGATGAAGACGCAGAAAAAATTGCAACGGTTAAGGATGTTGTCGATTACATAAATAACAACGCATAACCGATTGAAAAGAGCCCTTTCAGCGAACCTGTTAGGGCTCTTTAACACATCTTTACATATAAAGAACAGCAAGAATCTGTTAAAATGATGACAGGAGAAAGAAATAAGAAGAACGAACTCTTTTTACTTTTTGAGCTCCAGCATCTGGAGGTAAGTGTATGGTACAACCATCTAAATTTCAAAGAAAACCAAGGTCAAATGATCGAAAACGAACACAGCGCCGTTTAGAACTGACAGAAGCTCAGAAACGTCAGTTTGATGATTTACTCGTGCGAACGTCATTAACATTTGAAAATCGCAAACTGTTGATTCAAGCATTTACTCATTCCTCCTATGTGAATGAGCAACGTATATTCTCATCATCAGATAATGAACGGCTGGAGTTTCTTGGCGACGCTGTACTAGAACTTGCTGTTTCACAGTATTTATTTAAAACATATAAATCAATGAGTGAAGGAGATATGACGAAGCTGCGTGCTTCGATTGTTTGTGAACCGTCTCTCGCCATGTTTGCAGAAGAGCTGCACTTTGGTCAGCTCGTGTTGCTTGGAAAAGGAGAAGAAGTTACTGGTGGTAGAACGAGGCCGGCGCTACTCGCTGACGTATTTGAAGCGTTTATCGGAGCCTTGTATCTAGATCAAGGGCTAGATGCCGTTTTCTTATTTCTGTCACGATTTATGTACCCGAAAATAAAAGAAGGTGCCTTCACCCATAAAATGGATTTCAAGAGCCAGCTTCAAGAGTTTGTACAGCGAGATAATCGGGGGCAGATTAAATACCAAATCGTCCAAGAACGTGGACCAGCTCATGATCGTGAGTTTGTATCGAATGTCCGATTAAATGATGAGACGATCGGAAGTGGTACAGGTCGCTCAAAAAAAGAAGCGGAACAGTTAGCGGCAAAGCAAGCGTTAGATGCGCTCAATTGGAAAAAAAGCTAGAGAAAAGAAGCGGCACGGCTCCTTTTTTCTAGCTTTCTTTTATTCTTCTTCCCGAAGTTGTCCAAGCTCTTGAACAATTTCATCTAGTTCGCTGATGGAAAAAGATGGTTGTCTCATGACGTGCGTATGTAAGGCAAGTAGATCTTGGTGTTTACGATCATTAACAGCGTCTGCTTTAATGACGCTAGCATTTACAATGTTTAACTTCTTTTTCATATCATTCAGTAAAGCCTCGACTTCATCTATAGACAGAGATTGACTCATAGAATTGTCCTCCTTAGTAAGAATAAACTTACGATACCATGTTTTCTCTATAAACAAAACTACGAATTGGTTTTCTGGATTACGAGAGGTTCTTTATGTGATAAAATAGGGTGGTTCATTGTGAATCAAACAAGTTAGTATTGAGTAAGAAAGCAGGGAAGTTTATGTTCCTTAAACGGATAGAAGTCAAAGGATTTAAATCTTTTGGCGAGCCTATACAAGTTGATTTTGACCAAGGCGTAACGGCCGTTGTCGGACCAAACGGAAGTGGAAAAAGTAATATTTCCGATGGGATTCGCTGGGTATTAGGCGAGCAAAGCGCACGATCGCTGCGTGGAGCGAAAATGGAAGATGTTATTTTTGCAGGGAGCGACACACGAAAAGCAGTGAATGTGGCGGAAGTATCTCTTATATTAGATAACGAAGACGAGCATTTAGCAATTGATTATAGTGAAGTGCGAGTGACTCGCAGACTATACCGGTCTGGAGATAGTGAATATTTATTAAATGGAACAATCTGTCGCTTAAAAGATGTCACCGATTTATTTCTTGACTCTGGGTTAGGACGAGAAGCCTATTCCATTATCGGTCAAGGGAAGATTGAAGAAATATTAAGTAGTAAAGCAGAGCAGCGACGGTTGATTTTTGAAGAAGCTGCAGGTGTATTAAAGTATAAAACCCGGAAGCAAACAGCAGAAAAGCGGTTAAATCAAACCGAAGAAAATTTGCATCGTGTAAACGATATTTTAAATGAATTAGAAGATCAGGTTGAGCCTCTTCGGGAACAGGCGGCATTAGCAAAAGAATTTACACGCCTTAAAGAAGAGCAAGAAAACCTTGATATAGCCGTCACAACGGAAGAAATTTCTCATTTACATACAGAGTGGGAGAGTCAAACAGCAGAACTAAAAAAACTAAAAGCTATGATTGGAGAACAACGCCAACAGCTTGCAATAAACGAAGACGAATTAGATTCGATTCGACAAAAACAACGCTTGAGCCGAGAGAAAAGTTCGACCATTCAGCAACGCTACCTTCAAGTTAGTGAAGAACTTGAAAAGAATGAAGGCCGTAAAGGCATTTTAGAAGAGAAACAACGAAGCAAACAAAAGGATGAACAACAGAGCAAGCAGTTACTCATTCAAAAAAAAGCTGAACAAGAACAGTTGGCTAAAAAGAAAGACGTTCTTGAAAAAACTTACCAATCGTTAAAGGATAAGAGTAAAGAAATTGATTCTGCCTACCAAAAGATTGAACAATCCCTTTCTCAATCAAAAGAAACCATTGCTGCAGATATTGAAGACGCAAAAGGGGATTATATTGAATGGTTAAATGAACAGGCCTCCTTACGAAATGAACGCCGCTATTTAAAGGAACAAGTGGAGCAAAGACAGCGTTTCTCAACTAAAAGTGAAAGCGAATTGGCGACGGTAAAACAGTTTCTTGAATTAGGCGAACAAGGGTTATCTCTTGAGAAAAACGAGCTGGAGTCAACAAAACAGCAGCTAGATGAACAAAAAAATGCGTTACGCACGCTTCTAGCATCAGAAGAAGAAGCAAAGGAAGCGTTATTTAAAAAAGAAACAAAGCTCTACGAAGCGTACAAATTGATGCAAAAAGTAGATGGACGAAGAGAAGCGTTGCAAGAAATGGAAGACGACTTTTCTGGATTTTTCCACGGTGTAAAAGAAGTCTTAAAACAGAGAGAGCACCTAACAGGTGTTATTGGTGCTGTCGCAGAATTAATTCATGTACCACAAAAAGTTGAAAAAGCGATTGACATTGCTTTAGGTGGACAAGCGCAGCACGTCATAGTTGAGACGGACCAAGCCGCTCGTGCCGCGATTGGCTATTTAAAAGAAAAGCGTGCTGGCCGAGCCACATTCCTTCCTGTTAGCACGATTAAGCCACGTACAATGCCTGAGGCAGTAGCCAATGGTTTAAAAGGTCAACCGGGATTTGTTCGTTTGGCATCTGAAGCTGTTCATGTTGATGATTCCTATCGTCCCATCGTTGAATCTTTGCTCGGCACAACCATTATTGTAGAAGAGTTAACGTCTGCAAACCGTATCGCTAAGCAATTGGGCCACCGTTATCGAATCGTCACATTGGATGGAGATGTGGTGAATCCTGGTGGTTCGATGACAGGTGGGAGTGTTAAACAAAATCAATCTTCTTTGTTGAGTCGAAAACGTGAAAAAGAAGAACTGGATGGAAAGAAAAAACAGCTCGATCAGGCGATTGAATCCCTTGAAAAACAAGTAACAGATTTAAAAACAGCTCGTGTTGAAAAACAACAGAACATTCAACAGCTGCAAAAAGAAGAACTAGCCTTAACAACGGAGTACGAACGAGTACGAGAACGCTACCAGAACAAAGAGCTAGAAGTGACTCAATCGAAGCGAGAGTATGAGCGTCTAGAACGATTGAAAGCAAGTGAAAAGCAAGAAGGCGATGCAACGAAACATCGTCTGAAGGAAATTGAGGTAGGCGAACAGCGAGCTGCTGCCGAAGCAGAAAAATTAGAAAAGCGTATTGAAGAGCTCCAGCTTCAGCTTGATCATGAACAACTGGCAAAAGAAAAAGGTCAAGCGGAATTAACGGAGTTAAAGGTAGCACGTGCTGAAATCAGACAACAATTAACGTATCACCAGACACAATTAGCAGAGACGACTAAACAGTTTGATGAAGTGAAGCGGGTTCTAGCAATAGAAACAGAAAATTATCAACTGCTGCATTCTACTTCAGGGGAACAGACGATGACGAAAGAATCGTTAACAACCTTAATTGCTGATGCAAACGCTGAAAAAGAGATACTCTCTCAGCAACTTCATTCACTACAAGAAGAAGAGCGACTCTATAACGAACAGTATGAACGATTAGGGTTAGAAAATAAGCGAAATCAAGAAGAACTTGAAACCGTCTTATCGAAAAGCCAGGCATTAGAAGTCCGTGTGAACCGACTCGATGTCGATTTAGATTATCGCTTAAATCGTTTGCGAGAAGAGTATGAGCTGTCTTATGAAGGTGCAAAACAACAGTATCCGTTAGCAGAACCATTGGACGATTCTAGAAAACAATTAGCTTTACTAAGGCGCTCCATTGAAGAGCTCGGAGTTATTAATTTAGGTGCGATTGATGAGTATGATCGAATTAATGGACGCTATCAATTTTTAACGGCTCAAAAAACAGATCTTCTTGATGCGCGTCAATCTCTTGACCAAGCAATTGACGAAATGGATGAGGAAATGAGCAAGCGGTTTATGGCCACTTTTGTAAGTATTCGTACGCATTTCCAAGAAGTGTTCGTGAAATTATTTGGTGGCGGGGACGCAGACTTGGTTTTAACAGACCCAAGTGCACCGTTAACAACGGGGATCGATATTGTTGCACGACCTCCTGGGAAGAAAAAGCAGCAGCTCGGCTTGCTTTCAGGTGGAGAGCGGGCATTAACCGCAATTGCTTTGTTGTTTGCAATCTTGCAAGTTCGTCCAGTTCCATTCTGTGTTCTTGACGAAGTAGAAGCAGCTTTAGACGAAGCGAATGTCAGCCGTTTTGCTCAGTATTTACGGGAGTTTTCGACTCGAACTCAATTTATCGTCGTCACGCACCGTAAGGGCACAATGGAAGGCGCGGATGTATTATATGGGGTAACGATGGAAGAATCAGGCGTTTCGAGAATCGTCTCTGTTCGACTAGAGGAATCAAAACAATTACTAGAGAGTTAGGTGAGCCAATGAGTTTCTTTAAAAAATTAAAAGAGAAAATGACACAACAAACCACCGATGTAACAGATAAGTTTAAGACAGGGCTTGAAAAAACAAGAACAAATTTTTCAGGAAAAATGAATGAGCTCGTTGCTCGCTATCGTAAAGTGGATGAAGATTTTTTTGAAGAGCTTGAAGAACTTCTCATTAGTGCTGATGTCGGTGTATCCAATGTGATGGAATTGGTTGACGAGCTTAAAGAGGAAGTAAAGCTTCGCAACATTAAAGATACCGCTGATATCCAGCCGGTTATCTCGGAGAAGTTAGCTGGATTGCTTGAAAAAGATGGCGATGATACGACCTTAAACATACAGGAGCAAGAATTAACGGTTATTCTTGTTGTTGGCGTAAATGGTGTCGGTAAAACGACGTCTATTGGAAAGCTTGCTCACTACTTGAAAACGCAAGGGAAATCTGTTGTTCTTGCAGCAGGAGATACGTTTCGTGCTGGTGCGATTGAGCAGCTTGACGTATGGGGGGAACGAGTGGGTGTTCCTGTTATAAAACAGCAAGCAGGCTCTGATCCAGCGGCGGTGATGTATGATGCTGTAGCAGCGGCAAAGTCTCGTAAAGCGGACGTACTTATTTGTGATACGGCGGGACGATTGCAAAATAAAGTAAACTTAATGAATGAGTTAGCAAAAGTAAAGCGAGTTATTGAGCGAGAAGTACCTGGCGCTCCTCACGAAGTATTGCTCGCACTTGATGCCACTACAGGGCAAAATGCCTTAGCGCAGGCGAAAGCATTTGGACAAGCAACAGATGTTACCGGGCTAGTATTAACGAAGCTTGATGGAACAGCAAAAGGTGGAATTGTTATTGCGGTAAGACAAGAGCTTGATATACCTGTGAAGTTTATTGGTTTAGGAGAGCAAAAAGATGATCTACAACCGTTTAACGCAGAGCAATTTGTATATGGTTTATTTAAAGATATGATTGAAACAAAAGAGGCATAAAAAATGTTGTTAAGATAAAATCTTGACAGTAGAAGCTTGATGTAGTAACATGTTTAAACGTAAAGGGAATTGACTTAACAAGGAGATTTGACCATGCTCGATAAAACGTTACGCATGAACTACTTGTTTGATTTTTATCAGCCCTTATTAACGGAGAAACAGCAAAACTATATGACCCGTTACTATTTAGATGACTATTCGCTTGGTGAAATTGCGGATGAATACGAAGTAAGTCGCCAAGCGGTCTACGATAACATTCGACGAACAGAAACAATGCTTGAAGATTACGAAGCAAAGCTTGGTCTGCTAGAGAAGTTTGAAGCCCGTCGCTCTATTTTTGCTCAGTTGCGAGATTATGCAAAAAAAGACGATCGTGGCCAACTGTTGAATGAACTGACGGATCAATTAGAGAAACTTGATTAGGACGTAGGAGGCGATTTGATTGGCTTTTGAAGGACTCGCCGCACGCCTGCAAGATACGTTAACCAAAATCCGCGGAAAAGGGAAAGTAAGTGAACAAGACGTTAAAGATATGATGCGTGAAGTTCGCCTCGCCCTTCTTGAAGCAGATGTTAACTTCAAAGTCGTGAAGCAGTTTATTGCGAGTGTAAAAGAAAAGGCGCTAGGACAAGAGGTCATGAAAAGTCTGACGCCAGGTCAACAAGTGATAAAAGTCGTTAATGAAGAGTTAACAGCGCTAATGGGCTCTGAACAAAGTAAGATTGCTGTAGCGCCTAAGGCCCCAACGATTGTCATGATGGTTGGCTTGCAAGGGGCTGGTAAAACAACAACCACTGCAAAGCTTGCGAATCATTTGCGTAAAAACCATAATCGAAAGCCTCTCTTAGTGGCCTGTGATATTTATCGTCCAGCTGCCATTAAACAGCTCGAAACCCTTGGTAAACAGCTTGATATGCCTGTGTTTTCTCTAGGCGATCAAGTAAGTCCAGTTGAAATTGCAAAACAAGCGGTTCAAAAGGCGAAAGAAGAGCATCATGATTATGTTATCCTTGATACGGCAGGTCGTCTACACATTGATGAAACGTTAATGAAAGAGCTCACCGATATTAAGGAAATGGTTAAGCCAGATGAAATCTTGCTTGTCGTTGACTCAATGACCGGTCAAGATGCTGTGAACGTTGCAGAAAGTTTTAACGAACAGCTTGATGTCACCGGGGCAGTGTTAACAAAGCTCGATGGCGATACTCGTGGTGGGGCTGCCATTTCAATTAAAGCTGTGACAAACACACCGATTAAGTTTGCTGGTATGGGTGAAAAGATTGATCAGCTTGAGCCGTTTCATCCTGAACGTATGGCGTCTCGAATTCTTGGGATGGGTGATGTACTCTCTTTAATTGAAAAGGCGCAAACAAATGTAGATGAAGAGAAAGCAAAAGAGCTTGAAAAGAAATTGCGGACGATGGATTTTACATTTGATGATTTTCTAGAGCAACTCGAGCAAGTTAAAAGCATGGGTCCTTTAGAAGATTTACTTGGCATGATGCCTGGAATGAACAAAAAAGGTATGAAAGACTTAAAGGTTGATGAACATCAGCTCGTTCGAGTGGAAGCGATTGTGAAGTCAATGACGCCTCTCGAAAAACGTGATCCCGCTGTCATAAACGGAAGTCGTCGGAAGCGAATTGCAAAAGGAAGCGGTACAACCATTCAAGATGTGAATCGTTTGCTAAAGCAGTTTGAAGATATGAAGAAGATGATGAAGCAAATGACAGGGATGCAGGCAGGTAAAGGAAAGAAACGCGGCAAAGGTCTTGGTGGGTTTAAACTCCCATTTTAAATCTTAATGATTTAAAAAAACCTTGTCCGAACGTATCATTAATGATATGATTAAAAATTGTGTTTAATATTATTTGGAGGTGTACAGCTAATGGCTGTTAAAATTCGATTAAAACGTATGGGATCTAAAAAAGCCCCATTTTACCGTGTAGTAGTTGCAGATTCTCGTTTCCCACGTGATGGACGATTCATTGAAGAGATTGGAACATACAACCCAATCGCTCAACCAGCACAAGTGAACATTAAAGAGGACAAAGCACTTGAGTGGATGTTAAAAGGTGCAAAACCTTCTGATACCGTTCGTAACTTGTTCTCAAATGCGGGTCTTATGGAGAAGCTTCACAACGAAAAGAACGCAAAATAATCACTCCCGAGGAGGATCAAATGGATGAAAGCTTTGGTTGAACATATTGCGAAATCATTAGTGGATTACCCTGATGCTGTGCAAGTCGAAGAAGCCCATGAGGAAAGAACAACCGTCTTGCGTCTTTCTGTACATCCAGATGATATGGGAAAAGTGATTGGAAAGCAAGGAAGAACAGCGAAGGCGATTCGTTCAGTGCTTTATGCTGCGAACAAACAACATGAGCGTGTGCGACTCGATATTGCTGACTGAAAAGGGAGAGGGAAACCTCACCCTTTTTTTGCATAGGAGGAATGTGTGATGAAATGCATTCGAAAAGCGTCTGTTAAGCATGTATTAACGTCGACGAAACGAGCTGAACTGTCCCGATCATTTGAAGAAGAAAAGGTGCAGCTAGATCGTGAGATAAAACAACTAGAATTTCAATATCATCATGCGCAAAAGAAAACATCCTCGCAAATGGGTCCTTCATTAAAAGAAAAATTCGATCATGAAATTAACAGGCGTCAAGAAAAACAACAATCGATTCAGTTTAAATTGGACCAGCTTAATCATTTGGCAGAAGGAAGTGAGTTGTTCTTTGAAATGGCAGACGTGCTCATTGATGTCGAAATTGGTGCAAAGTGGGTTTCTGCTGAAAATGAGCTTACGATTGTTATTAAAGATGGTGTTGTTCATGAGATTAGAGAAAGTGAGAACAGAGACACATGACAAACTGGTTTAATGTAGGAAGATTAGTAAACACACATGGCGTTCGTGGAGAAGTGCGTGTGCTATCGAATACAGATTTTGGTGAAGAGCGGTTTGCAGTTGGTTCCCAGTTGAAGATTGCATCTTCACCGGATGAACGAGGCACTATGATTAGCGTAAAAAGCCATCGTAAACATAAAAATTTTGACTTATTAACATTCGAAGGCTATACGAACATAAATGAAGTGGAAGTGTTTAAAGGAAACTATTTATACGTTTCTGAACAACAATTAAGCGAGCTTGGAGAACACGAGTTTTATTACCATGAAATTATTGGTTGTCAAGCTGTTGATGAAGACGGTCATTCTTTAGGGGTCATTAAAGATATTATTGAAACAGGCGCTAATGACGTCTGGGTTGTAGAACGAAAAGGCAAGAAAGACTTATTGCTTCCTTATATTGAAGACGTCATTAAAGAAGTGAACATAGACGAAGGCACAGTCAAGGTGCACCTACTTGAAGGACTGGATGATGCATGAAAATAGATATTTTAACACTATTTCCAGAAATGTTTACAGGTGTGTTTGGGTCATCTATATTAAAACAAGCTCAGGAAAAAGGACTCGTTACGTTTCAAGCAATTGATTTCCGCGAATTTACAACGAATAAACATCGAAAAGTGGACGATTATCCATATGGCGGTGGTGCAGGCATGGTGCTAACCCCTCAACCAATTTTTGATGCAGTAGATCATGTGACTGAACAAGGCGGGAAAAAGCCAAGAATTGTACTCCTATGTCCTCAAGGGGAACGTTTTACACAAGCAAAAGCAGAAGAATTTTCTCAAGAAGACCATATCGTCTTCCTTTGTGGACATTATGAAGGTTTTGATGAGCGGGTGCGAGAGTCACTTGTTACAGATGAAATTTCAATTGGTGATTTTGTTCTTACTGGTGGTGAACTCGCAGCAATGGTTCTTGCTGACAGTATTACACGTCTTCTTCCAGGTGTGCTTGGTAATGAAGATTCTGCGGTAACCGATTCTTATTCTACTGGGCTGTTAGAACACCCTCATTATACAAGGCCAGCTACATTTCGAGGTCTAACCGTTCCGGATGTTTTGCGCTCTGGCCATCATGAAAATATTGAGAAGTGGCGAAGAGAAGAATCGTTGCGCCGAACGTTCAAGCGACGTCCGGATTTATTAAATGGGTATGCACTAACAAAAGAAGAGGCAGCATTTATTGAACAGTTAAAGAGCGAAACGAAACAATAAAACAAAGGAGTAATAGAATGGAAATCGGCCAAATTCTTCAACAAACCATTAAAGACATTGTGAAAACGTACGATTGCGATGTGCAGGTGGAAATTGAGCAGCCAGCACAGCTTGCTCATGGTGACTACGCAACGAATATTGCGATGAAACTTGCGCGGGTTGCGAAGAAAAATCCATATGATATTGCGCTTGATCTAAAAGAGAAGCTTGTAGAAACAAAGTTGCCGGTTAAACAAATAGATGTTGTTCGACCGGGGTTTATTAACTTCTTTATAGCTTGGGATAAGGTCGCTTTCTTTGCATCAACGGACAAACAGGTGGATAAACAAAAAGTTGTCATTGAGCATACATCCATTAATCCAAATAAATCAGCACATATTGGCCATTTACGAAACGCATGTATTGGTGATACGCTAGCACGAATGATGAAACAGGATCATCATGAAGTGGAAACGCATAACTATATCGATGACCTCGGTAACCAGCTGGCAGATACCCTTACGGCACTTCTTCATACGGAGTCTGATAAACCGGCAACCCGCTTTGGTGACTATTGTTGGGATGTTTATTCGTCTTTAAATCAGATGTACGATAAAGGTGAGTTATCTACAGATAAGCGTGATAATGTATTACATAAGCTTGAAGAAGGTAATAACAGTATCTCTTGGCTTGGTTACGCAGTTGCAGATAAGTTGTCTGCCGAGCACGTCGAAGAAATGGGACAGTTTGATATTACTTACGATTTGTTAGTGTGGGAGCGAGACATCATTGCGAATGGATTCTGGGATCGGGCATTTGAAAAATTAAAAACAACTGAGGTGTTTTTTAAACAAGAACACGGTCCTCAAGCTGGCTGCTGGGTCATTCGCACGAATGATAAGCAAGAGGCAAATGAAGAGTCTGCTGAACATCAAGCAGACAAAGTATTGATCCGGTCTAATGGTGTGTTAACGTATACGGCAAAAGATATTGCTTACCACATGTGGAAATTTGGTTTACTAGAAAATGACTTTTTGTACAAGCAAAAAACAGAGACTCTTTGGACAACCAGTGCAGTAGGGCAACCACAACCGTTTGGGCGAGGAAACGCAGTCATTAATGTCATTGATTATCGTCAAGAATATCCTCAGAAAGTTGTGAAGCAAGCCCTTCACGCTGCTGGCTACGAGACGGAAGCTGCTCAATTAAAGCACGTTTCCTACGGCGTCGTATCCCTTAGTAAAAATACGGCATCTAAGCTTGGTTTAGAAACGGTAGAAGGGAAAGAAGTGTATGCGATGTCTGGTCGTAAAGGAATTGGCATCAAAATCAGTGAGTTAATTGTGGAAATGAAAGAAGCCATACGCGTGCAAAGCCCAGAGGCAAATGAGCAAACGATTCAAGCACTGACATTTGCCGCAATTCGTTACAATATGTTGCGCTATAACACAACATCGGATATTATTTTTGATTTAGACGAGGCTACACAAGTAACAGGTAACACAGGAATCTATTTAATTTACACGTATGCACGGGCAAATAGCATTTTGCAAAAAGCTCAAGCAGCCGACTTAACTTCAACAGAAGGGTCATTTGCCGAAGCGGAAGACGCTGAACGAGCGATTCTCAAACATGTGTCTGGCTGGAATGGTACATTTGAACGCTCGATTAGTGAATTAGAGCCGAATTTGCTTTGTACATTTGCATTTGAATTAGCAAGTTTATACAATCGTTTCTATGCGCTTTGTCCTGTTATTAAAGCGACACCTGACGAGCAAAAGAGACGGTTAAAACTAACAGAGCTCGTCAAGCAGCAATTAGAAGTTGTCTTTTCAATTTTAGGGCTACCGAAGCTTGAAAGAATTTAATTGGTTGGTTGTCTAAGGCAATGGTTTATGCTATGATAATAGTTGTGACTAATGAGCATTCATTAGCGAGATTACGATATTCCGCTGCTTAAGTAAGCAAGAATGTCTGTAGGGAAGGAGGGAACGATACGATGAGCAACCTTATTAAAGAAATCACTACAGAGCAGTTGCGTACTGATCATCCTGATTTTCGTCCAGGGGATACTCTTTCAATTCACGTAAAAGTTGTTGAGGGTACTCGTGAGCGTATTCAGTTATTTGAAGGTGTTGTCATTAAGCGTCGTGGATCTGGTATCAGCGAAACGTTTATTGCACGCAAAATCTCTTACGGTGTAGGTGTTGAACGTACATTCCCATTACATTCACCAAAGATCGAAAAGATCGAAGTGAAGCGTCAAGGACGCGTACGTCGTGCGAAACTTTATTACCTACGTAGCCTACGTGGTAAAAAAGCACGTATTAAAGAAATCCGTCGTTAATGTACCATCTGTGGTTGTAGTCTATATGACCACTAAAGAAGAGGCGTTCCTCGATATGAGGGGCGCTTCTTTTTGCGTCCAATGAGACGTCTATTTTCTCAGGGAAACGTACGACATGAAGAAATAAAGGGACTGTCTGCTACGCTTATAAAAGGAAAAACCCTTTTCAATATTCGATGCCTGACGGATTAAAACATGGTATGATAGAAGGAAGGGAGGGCACGAGATGAAAAGTCGCGCAAATCTTGTAGAGTGGGCAAAGATCCTCAGCATTGCTTTAATTACAACTGTTCTCGTCCGCATGTTTTTGTTGGCGCCGATTGTGGTAGACGGTCACTCGATGCAGCCAACGCTTGATTCTGGTGACAAAATGATTGTGAATCAAATTGAATATGCATTTTCAAAACCAGAGCGGTTTGATATCATTGTGTTTCATGCCCCTGAAGGAAAAAATTATATTAAACGAGTAATTGGCGTACCAGGTGATGAGTTAGTTTATCGAGAGGATACTTTGTTCATTAACGGAGAGGCTGTAGAAGAACCCTATCTTGAAGGTTTAAAGAAAAGCGTCCAACAAGGTCAACTGTTAACAGGTGATTTTACGTTGGAAGAGATTACAGGTAATACCATCATTCCAGAAGAATCGTATTTTGTTATGGGAGATAATCGACGCTTAAGTAAAGATAGCCGTGCCATCGGACTCGTTTCAAAAGAAGATGTCATTGGAAAAGCAAATGTCATCTTTTACCCTTTTGAAAATATATCAATTGTAGAATAGTAAGTAGGTGTAGAAATGAAAACCATTCAATGGTATCCAGGGCATATGGCGAAAGCACGACGAGAGATCAATGAGAAACTGTCGATGATCGACGTTGTCATTGAGCTCTTAGACGCACGAATTCCAGTGTCTTCGCAAAACCCTGTCATTGATGAGCTTGTCCAGCATAAGCCTCGTCTTATTTTATTAAATAAAACAGATTTAGCAGATCCGAAACAAACAGAACACTGGAAGCATTTTTTTGAACGGCAAGGTCATGCAGTCGTTGAAGTAAACTCCCAAACCGGTCAAGGAGTCAAAAAGATTGTACCAGCGTGCCAAGCACTAGCAAAAGATTTATATAGAAAATGGGAATCAAAAGGAATGAAGCCTAGGGCGCTTCGAGCGGTCATTCTGGGTATTCCTAATGTTGGAAAGTCGACGTTTATTAATCGCCTCGTCAATAAACGGCAAGCAAAAGTAGGCGATCGACCTGGAATTACGAAGCAACAGCAATGGATTAAAGTAGGCACAAGTTTAGATCTACTTGATACCCCAGGAATATTATGGCCGAAATTTGAAGACCAAGAAGTTGGTTTTCGTTTAGCTGCGACTGGCGCTATTAAAGATGAATTGCTTGATTATGGGGACGTGGCGGCGTTCGTTCTGCGCTATTGTCTCGACGTTTATCCTGAACTCATAAAAAAGCGCTATCAGCTTGACGATGATATAGATGGTGAAGATATGGGTAGTCTGTTTGATGAGATTGGTCGTAAACGAGGTTGTATGTTGCGCGGAGGGCTTGTTGATTACGATCGTACGGCAGAACTACTATTAAGAGAGCTTAGAAGCGGCACGATTGGACGAATAACGTTAGAGCGTGTGCCAACGCCTGAATAAGTGAACCGTATAGACCGAGAATGGCGTTATCGCATTCTCGGTTTTGTGCGTAAGAAACGATTAAGTGTACAGTTCGAACAGTAGGCGAATAGCCATTAACAAGATCGTGCAGATAAGAACGATACGAATCCATTTTGTTTGTTTTCCTAAAACGATACGGCTACCTAATAGCGCTCCGGCCATATTACCAGAAGCGAGAACAACCCCTACGAGCCAGTTGACTTGTCCATTAGCTGCATAAATGACAAGAGAGAGTGACACAGATACACCAGCAACAATGATTTTTATAAGCGTTGCTTCAGCGAATGATCTTTTATACAGTAAGATAGCGAGAATCATAATATAAAAGCCGACACCGACTTGAATGAAGCCACTATAAAATCCAATTCCAATCGTTAGTGCACCACCTAAAAACGACATGAAGGGCGTTAGTGTAACAGAGCGATTTACAGCTTTGAGGGGATTCCAAATTAAAAATAAAATGGATGTGACCATAGTAAGAGCCAAAATAAAAACGAATGTACGGTCACTAATCGACAAAGCCGAAAAAGCACCGAAAATAGCGCCAACAGCCGAAGTTAAATAGATCGTTGCATTTTTTCTTAGTTGAAGCGATTGCTTTCGTTTAAAGGTAATAATGGACGTGATGCTTTGAGCGACGATCGCCACTCGGTTTGTTGCGTTTGCTTCTGTTGCAGGTAACCCAATAAAAAGTAGTAATGGTAATGTTAATAAAGAACCTCCTGCTGAAACGGTGTTAATGACTCCAGCTATAAAGCCGATAACAATAAGAATAATGACTTCTGATAATGCCATACATATAAACTCCTACTCTATAAATCATGCATTCCTACTATATCATAGATGAAAAGAAAAAAAGGAGAAGAAGAACGTGATTTCAATAACAACCATAAAAAGCCAATTGGCGAACAACGAATTAACGACCGAACAAGTGAATGGACTAAGAGAAGATCATCGAAAAGGTGTACAGGCACTACTGAAACGATACGATGCGGCCCAAATGAGAATGGCTTCTATTGAGCAAATGCATCAAGAAATGAGCATTTATGAGCTTGAATTACGTCAACAAGGGTACCAAGCCATTTGCGGTGTAGATGAAGTAGGGAGAGGACCATTGGCTGGACCCGTTACAGCTGCTGCAGTGATTTTACCAACAGACTTTAAGTTACTCGGTTTAACGGATTCAAAGAAATTATCGAAAGAAAATCGTGAGCAGTATGCAGCATACATAAAAGAGCACGCGGTGGATTATCAAATTGTAAGCATGTCTGCTAAAGAGATTGATGAAACAAATATCTTGATTGCAACAAAACGAGCGATGGTGCAAGCGATTCAACAATTACGTGTTGGAGCAGATTATTTATTACTTGATGCGATTGAGCTTCCAATAGACACTTCCCAACGTTCCCTCATTAAGGGTGATTCAAAAAGTATATCCATTGCAGCGGGTTCGGTACTCGCTAAAGTATGGCGCGATGACTACATGGAACAACTAGCCCACGTTTATCCAGAGTATGGATTTGAGCAACATGCTGGTTACGGGACGAAACAGCATCTAGACGCATTAGAAATGTACGGCATGACAAGGGAACATCGTCGTACGTTTAGACCTGTGCTTGAGCGGGGAAAGTCGCGTATTCACCCGAAGGATCAATAGATGGCAATCGTGTGGAAAACAAATCAACTCGTTTTTGGAGCAATCGTTGCCCTTTACCCACAAAAAAAGAGAGCGAGAATTCGCATTCAGAATCAACAGCTCATTGCCTATACGGATGCAGAGTTAGTAGTAGGAAAAAGCTATTGGTTTCAACTAACAAAGCCTGCCCCAGCTCTGACGCTGCGTCTTCTTCAAACAAAGCCAACGATAGCCGCTGTAGCAGCATATTTCTGTATAAACGAGTGGTTATTAAACGTGTATTACACTAGCCAAAGTCCCATTAGTCATAGCCTTATTCGCGACCTATTCACCTTAAAAAAACAGTTGAACATGACCTCAACCAGCTTTAAAACGATTGTTAATCAATGTGTGAAGGAGTGGAATTTGTCTCTAACAGATGAACACGTTTTATGGATTCATACGATCCAACAGCAAGCGTTAACACCGGAAACGATTGCTCAACAACTAAATCAATTCCCAGAGTGTGCAGACATGATAAAGGGTGGTGCGCTCCGTACTCAACCATCATTAACGACTGTTCAAGCCGCCTATACGTGTTTGAAAAACCATCATTGGGATACGTCGACAGATCACTTTAAAAAGAGTATGTTTGCATACGTCGCTTTAAAGCAACAGCAAATGACTCAAAAAATGTCATTGGACTTTCGAATTTAGTTCAACGTACATAAAAGCCTTCATTTTGACCATATTAAAAAGAAAAATGGAGGCGTGTGTATGTCGAACAAACGGAATCATGAAGAAGAATTTTCAGGGGAATTTGGCCAAATGTTTCCTCAGGTTCAGCAAGAGCAGCAGGCAAAGGGATTTAAGGAATTGTTTGAAAAAGGTGACAAAGACAAGAAAAAAACCGAAAAAAAGAAAAATAATAAAGAAAAGAAATGAAATTGTCGGAATGATAGCGTTTACCCCTCCACAAGCATGAAAAAAAATGCTAAAATAAAAAAGGATTTCGTCTTAGTAACGAAAATTCTCGTACACGAGAGTCGAGTGTATGATATAACAGGAGGCTGGAGAGAGAATGAATATCCATGAGTATCAGGGTAAAGAAATTCTTCGTTCTTACGGAGTTGCCGTTCCAAACGGTAAAGTAGCATTCTCTGTTGACGAAGCAGTAGAAGCGGCAAAGGAACTTGGTTCTTCTGTGTCTGTCGTAAAAGCGCAAATTCATGCAGGCGGACGTGGAAAAGCAGGTGGCGTTAAAGTCGCAAAAAATTTGGAAGACGTTCGTACATATGCGGATGAGATTCTTGGTAAAACACTTGTTACACACCAAACTGGGCCAGCAGGTAAAGAAGTAAAGCGCTTACTCGTTGAAGAAGGTTGCGACATCAAAAATGAGTACTATATTGGACTCGTAGTCGACCGTGCAACATCAAGCGTTGTCCTTATGGCATCTGAAGAAGGTGGAACAGAGATTGAAGAGGTAGCGGAAGCAACACCTGAAAAAATCTTTAAAGAAGTGATTGATCCAGCTGTCGGCTTACAAGGATTTCAAGCAAGACGTGTTGCATTTAACATAAACATACCGAAAGAGCTTGTTGGTCAAGCGGTTAAATTTATGATGGGTCTATACAAAGTGTTTGTTGATAAAGACGCATCCATTGCTGAAATTAACCCTCTAGTTACAACAGGAGATGGCAAAGTAATGGCGCTTGATGCGAAATTCAATTTTGATTCCAATGCGCTTTATCGTCATAAAGATATTGTCGAATTACGTGATTTAGAAGAAGAAGATGTAAAAGAGATTGAAGCTTCTAAACATGACTTAAATTATATTGCATTAGATGGAAATATCGGCTGCATGGTTAATGGAGCTGGTCTCGCTATGGCTACAATGGATATCATTAAGCATTACAATGGTGATCCCGCGAACTTCCTTGACGTTGGGGGCGGTGCGACAGCGGAAAAAGTAACTGAAGCATTTAAGCTCATTTTATCTGATGAAAATGTAAAAGGTATTTTTGTGAACATTTTCGGAGGAATTATGAAATGTGACATTATCGCTGAAGGCGTCATTACAGCTACGAAAGAAGTTGGACTTGAGATTCCATTAGTTGTTCGTTTAGAAGGTACGAACGTGGAGCTTGGAAAACAACTATTAAAAGAGTCAGGCTTAAATATTACAGCTGCTGATTCAATGGCCGATGGCGCACAAAAAATTGTAGCTTTAGTGAAATAGAAGGGTGGAGCTAGACAAATGAGCATCTTAATTAATAAAGATACGAAAGTGATTGTTCAAGGTATTACTGGCGCTACTGGTTTGTTTCATACGAAGCAAGCGCTTGAGTATGGTACGAATGTAGTTGGTGGTGTTACTCCTGGTAAAGGCGGCACTGAAATTGAAGGGGTTCCGGTTTTTAATACAGTTGAAGAAGCGGTAAAAGCGACTGGTGCGAATGCGACCGTTATTTACGTACCACCTGCATTTGCAGCGGATGCCATTATGGAAGCAACAGATGCTGAGCTTGATCTAGCAATCTGTATTACAGAAGGTATTCCAGTGCTTGATATGGTCAATGTAAAGCGCTATATGAAAGGGAAGAAAACGAGATTAATTGGTCCAAACTGTCCTGGTGTCATTACGCCAGATGAATGTAAAATTGGTATTATGCCAGGCTATATTCATAAAAAAGGCCATATTGGTGTTGTGTCTCGTTCAGGAACACTTACGTATGAAGCGGTTCACCAACTTTCAACAGCTGGTATTGGTCAGTCTTCTGCTGTTGGTATTGGTGGAGATCCGGTAAACGGAACGGACTTTATTGATGTGTTATCACTCTTCAACGATGACCCTGATACGTATGCGGTTATTATGATTGGTGAAATTGGTGGAACAGCTGAAGAAGAAGCGGCTGAATGGGTGAAAGCAAATATGACGAAACCTGTTGTTGGCTTTATTGGTGGCCAAACGGCTCCTCCAGGAAAACGTATGGGCCATGCTGGTGCGATTATCTCTGGCGGTAAAGGAACAGCGGAAGAAAAGATTAAAACAATGGAAGCGTGTGGAATTCGCGTTGCCGCAACTCCATCTGTTATGGGTGAAACACTCATTGAATCTTTGAAAGCAAATGACATTTACGACAAAAGTGTTACCCATTAAAAGGGTAAGAAACTCCTTGCAGACATGCAAGGAGTTTTCTCTAAATTTCTAGAAAGGACTGAGTGCCATCGATCATCGCTGTGCTCGCATCGTTCATGTACATGCCATTCTTTATTCCCAAACAAACGTATGGAAGCGTTTAGTAGCATGGGATCCGACCATTCAAAACATTTACAACGCCTCGGTAAATGAAATAAAGAAAAATCTTTTAATAAGCGAGTTAGCTGCTACAAAGCTCGTGCAATGGCTTAACCGATCTGATCCCTTCGAGTACCTCACTATGTTGCATCATCACAATATCTATCCACTTACAATTAATGATCCACATTATCCTTCTCTTCTCGCACACATTTATGATCCTCCTATTTTGTTATACTGTAAAGGGAATCTACAGCTATTAACGATGAAAAAAGTGGCCGTTGTTGGTTCTCGTACTCCAACGCTTTACGGTAAACAAGTAGTCAAAAAACTGTCGACTGTCTTAGTAGAAACAAATAGTGCGATTGTAAGTGGTCTTGCTAGAGGAGTAGATACAGAAGCTCACCAAAGTGCCATCAAGACAGGCGGCTGTACCATTGCAGTTACCGCTGCAGGTTTTTCCCATCCCTACCCACCTGAAAATCAAACATTTTTACAAAATACCTCTGCACAATCATTGCTCGTTGTAAGTGAATACCCTCCCCACGTGAAGCCACAAAAATGGCACTTTCCAACACGAAACCGAATCATTAGTGGCTTGTCCTATGCCACTATTATTATAGAAGCAAAGCGAAAAAGCGGTTCCCTTATTACAGCTGACCTAGCTCTGGAGCAAGGTCGAGAAGTATTTGCGGTGCCGGGTTCTATTTTTGCGCCAGAATCAGAAGGAACGAACTGGCTAATTAGTCAGGGGGCTTACTGTCTATACAATGAAAATGCTTTATTTGAATACATGCCAAACTTTATGTCGAATTCCATCGAACGAAAGCGATTTTCCTAATTAAGTGAAGTTCGGTTTGACAAACGGGGAAAGTCTGTTTAATAATGAGGAAGATTTAATTCATAAATAGAGAAACTAAGATGAGGGAGCTGCTTTACATGTCCGATTATTTAGTAATCGTGGAATCTCCCGCTAAAGCCAAAACCATTGGTAAGTATTTAGGTAAGAAGTATGTCGTTAAAGCTTCTATGGGTCACGTGAGAGATTTGCCTAAAAGCCAAATGGGCGTTAGTGTAGAAGAAAATTATGAGCCTCGGTATATTACAATACGTGGTAAAGGACCAGTGTTAAAAGAATTAAAGACTGCAGCAAAAAAAGCGAAGCGCATTTATCTTGCGGCTGACCCGGATCGTGAAGGGGAAGCAATTGCGTGGCATTTAGCCCATAGTCTTAATATTGATGAGCACTCAGACTGTCGTGTTGTTTTTAATGAGATTACGAAAAATGCTATTAAAGATGCTTTTAAACAGCCGAGACCGATTAATATGGATCTCGTTGATGCACAACAAGCAAGACGTATTCTTGACCGACTAGTGGGTTATAACATTTCACCGTTATTATGGAAGAAAGTAAAAAAAGGACTAAGCGCAGGACGTGTTCAATCTGTCGCTGTCAAATTAATAACAGACCGAGAAAAAGAAATTCAATCTTTTGTGCCAGAAGAGTATTGGAGTATTCAAGGACAATTTTCTTATGGGCAAGAACAATTTGAAGCCCGATTCCACAGTATAAACGGAAACAAAGAGACACTTTCTACCGAAGAAGACGTTAATCATGTTCTCGGCACATTGAGTGGAGCCAATTTTCGTATCGCTGAAGTGAAAAAACGTGAGCGCAAACGAAATCCTGTTGCACCGTTTACAACCTCTTCCTTACAGCAAGAAGCTGCTCGTAAGCTGAATTTTAGAGCAAAGAAAACCATGCTTATTGCCCAGCAACTTTATGAAGGGATTGATTTAGGAAAGCAAGGAACGGTTGGTCTCATTACCTATATGCGAACAGACTCTACAAGAATTTCTGATACTGCAAAACAAGAGACGTTTGAGTACATTCAGAAAAATTATGGCGAAGAGTATACGAAAAAAGAAGTGCAAAAGCAAAAGCAAGATAAGAAAACCCAGGATGCGCACGAAGCGATTCGCCCAACGTCTGTGATGTATGAGCCTAAGCAAATGAAGGAATATTTGTCTCGAGATCAGTTACGCTTATATCGCTTAGTATGGGAACGCCTTGTTGCAAGTGAAATGGCACCTGCTGTAATGGATACAATGACCGTAGATTTAGAAAATAATGGTGTTATTTTTCGTGCAAACGGCTCAAAGCTAAAATTTCCAGGTTTCATGAAAGTGTATATTGAAGGAAATGACGATAACAAAAAAGAAGAAGATCGTCTTCTTCCTGACTTGCAAGAAAGTGAAATCGTTGAAAAACAAGAGCTTAATCCAAATCAACACTTTACCCAGCCACCTCCGCGTTATACGGAGGCACGACTCGTAAAAACGTTAGAAGAACTTGGTATTGGACGCCCATCAACGTATGCACCTACCCTTGATACCATCCAGCGTCGAGGCTACGTTGCACTTGATGAAAAGCGCTTTGTGCCAACGGAGTTAGGGGAAATTGTATTAGATTTAATCGTTGAGTTTTTCCCAGAGATTTTGGATGTTGAATTTACGGCGAAAATGGAAGAAGATCTGGATAGTATTGAAGACGGACGAGATAATTGGATTGAGATTATCGATCAATTTTATAAAAGCTTTGAGAAGCGACTCGAAGTAGCAGAAGAAGAAATGGAAGAAGTTGAAATTAAAGACGAGCCAGCAGGGGAAGATTGCGAGAAGTGTGGCCATGAAATGGTTTATAAAATGGGGCGCTATGGTAAATTTATGGCTTGTTCTAATTTTCCTGATTGCCGAAACACGAAAGCCATTGTAAAAGACATCGGTGTAAAATGTCCGACATGTAAGGAAGGCAATATTGTCGAACGAAAAAGTAAAAAACGCCGCATTTTTTATGGGTGTGATCGCTATCCAGAGTGTGAATTTGTGTCATGGGATAAGCCAATTGCCCGTCCTTGTCCGAAGTGTGAAAACCTTTTAGTTGAAAAGAAATCGAAAAAAGGTGTATTCGTCGCATGTACTTCATGTGATTATGAGGAAGAAAAACAGTAAAATGTCGAAATTCATCGTTTTATAGTAGCTATTAGTTGAAATTAATGACTAAAGAGACTATGATATGAGTACGATCACAAAAGAAGCCTTCACTCTGCCGAAGAGTGGAGGCGTTTCTATGAACGAATGCCGGTTCATCTATACAGGCACAGCCGAAGAGAGAAGATGGAAAATAGAACGTACATACTGTAAAGAACGTTCACTAGTTATTGAATTAAAGGGGAATGAACATGACAGAGCGAAAAGAAATACACGTAGTTGGCGCTGGTCTGGCAGGGAGTGAAGCGGCGTGGCAAATTGCTCAACGTGGCGGTAAAGTAAGGTTGTACGAAATGAGACCTGTAAAGCAAACGCCTGCGCATCATACCGATAAATTCGCAGAGCTCGTATGTAGCAATTCGTTAAGAGGGAATTCGCTTGCAAATGCCGTCGGTGTTTTAAAAGAAGAAATGCGTCAATTGGATTCAGTTATTATTAAAGCTGCTGATGAAGCTGCTGTTCCTGCTGGTGGAGCGCTAGCTGTTGATCGTCATGATTTTGCAGCGAAAGTAACAAACTATGTCAAGGAGCACCCAAATGTAACCGTTGTTAATGAAGAGTTAACAACAATTCCAGATGGACCAACTATCATTGCAACTGGCCCTTTAACATCTAAAGCATTATCTGAGCAACTACAATCCCTAACAGGGGAAGAATCACTTTATTTCTATGATGCGGCTGCACCTATTATCGATGCTGAAACAATTGACCGAGACAAAGTGTATTTAAAAAGCCGTTATGATAAAGGTGAAGCTGCTTACTTGAATTGTCCAATGACCGAAGAAGAGTTTGACCGATTTTATGAAGCGCTTATTGCGGCAGAAACCGTACCGTTAAAAGAGTTCGAAAAAGAAATTTTCTTTGAAGGTTGTATGCCGATTGAAGTAATGGCTGGAAGAGGAAGGAAAACGATGCTCTTTGGTCCATTAAAGCCAGTAGGTTTAGATGATCCGAAAACAGGGAAGCGACCTTATGCAGTCGTTCAACTAAGACAAGATAATACATCTGGTACTCTTTATAATATGGTTGGATTTCAAACTCATTTGAAGTGGGGACCGCAAAAAGAAGTCATTCGAATGATTCCAGGTCTAGAAAATGCAGATATTGTTCGCTATGGCGTGATGCATCGTAATACATTTTTGAATTCGCCAAAGCTGTTGCGTCCGACTTATCAAACTCATATGCGTGACGATTTGTTCTTCGCTGGTCAAATTACAGGTGTTGAAGGGTATGTAGAATCAGCTGCTGCAGGTTTAACGGCTGGTATTAATGCGTACAAGCAAAGTGTTGGCGAAAAACTAGTTCCTTTCCCGGAGGAAACGATGATTGGTAGTATGGCTGCGTACATTACAACAGCGAACCCGGACAACTTTCAACCGATGAATGCGAACTTTGGTCTTGTTCCACCGATGAATGTTCGGATAAAAGACAAAAAAGAACGTTACGAAGCGTTAGCTCAACGAGCATTAGGGTCAATTCAGAATTTTATGAAAGATATGTGACTTTTGTTGCCTCTTGATCTGCAAATGTGTTAAAATTTATAAGTTCTAAGAAGGAGGACAAAGTGGTGGAGTCCAAGGAAGCGCAATGGCTGAGTTGGTTTGTTCGATATTTAGAAGTAGAAAAAAATTGTTCTGCATGGACAGTTACTCACTATTCGAAAGATATTGAACAGTTATTTACCTATTTGTCTACACATACGACTAAACATCTAGAAGAACTTGTTCATCAAGATGTTCGTTATTTCGTTAGTCACCTTGTTGATGAAGGCTATTCAAAACGTACGATTGCCCGCAAACTATCATCGTTGCGTAGCTTCGGGAAATTTTTAGAAAGAGAAGAATTTCTTACGATCAATCCTTTTTTACATGCGTATTCTCCTAAACAGGATAAGAAGCTACCTCGCTTCTTATACGAAGAGGAAATGGATCATTGGTTAGGGTTGCTACCAACAAATACTCCTTATGATAGGCGTGATAAAGCAATTATCGAATTGCTTTATGCTACGGGCATTCGCGTGTCAGAATGTAGTTTGTTACACCTTGAACAAGTTCATTGGCAAAGCGGAACGGTTCGAGTGTTCGGGAAAGGCCGGCGTGAGCGCTATGTTCCTTTTGGAAAAAAAGCTGAAGCGGCTTTGCATGATTATTTACAAGAAGCGAGACCGAAATTGTTAAAAGAAGGCGTGCAATCAACCGCGTTGTTTCTTAATAATAGAGGGAACCAATTAAGTGATCGAAGCATTCGGAAGATTGTGGAAAAAAAGATTCAACAAACAGCTGTACAAAAAAAAATAAGTCCCCATGCGATTCGGCATTCCTTTGCTACACACTTGTTAAATGGCGGGGCGGACTTACGAACCGTACAAGAGTTGTTGGGTCATCAGTCGTTAAAAACCACACAAATATACACGCATGTAAGTAAAGAGCGTTTGTATACAGTCTATAAAAATGCTCATCCGAGAGCCTAGTGCGAAAAAAGGAGCGCTTAACAATGGAATCTTTTCACGCAACAACGATTTTTGCTGTTTCTCATAAAGGGCAATTTGCGATGTCTGGCGATGGTCAAGTGACGCTTGGGAATGCTGTTGTTATGAAGCATACTGCCCGAAAAGTGAGAAAACTTTTTAAGGGCAACGTGATTGCAGGTTTTGCTGGTTCTGTTGCAGACGCATTTACATTGTTTGAAAAGTTTGAAGCAAAGCTTGAAGAGTACAACGGTAATTTGCAGCGTGCTTCTGTAGAGCTTGCAAAAGAATGGCGAAGTGATCGAGTTCTTAGAAAGCTTGAAGCAATGCTAATCGTAATGGATAAAAGCGATCTTCTGCTAGTTTCTGGAACTGGAGAAGTTATTCAACCAGATGATGGTATTCTAGCAATTGGTTCCGGTGGAAACTATGCTTTAAGTGCGGGGCGGGCTTTAAAGACGTTTGCTCCGCAACTATCGGCAAAAGAAATTGCAGAAGCAGCATTAAAGACAGCGGCGGAAATTTGTGTGTATACCAATGATCAAATTATTGTTGAAGAGCTTTAAATCTTAATCATGACAAAGGAGTGCGCGCAGTAGATGACTAGTTCACTAACACCGAGTCAAATTGTGGAACGGCTGAATCAATATATTGTAGGTCAACAAGGCGCTAAGCGTTCTGTTGCTATTGCTTTAAGGAATCGCTATCGTCGGACTCTTTTAGATCAAGATATGAGAGATGAGATTACACCGAAAAACATCTTAATGATTGGTCCTACAGGAGTTGGGAAAACAGAAATTGCTAGGAGACTGGCAAAGCTTGTTGGTGCACCCTTCATTAAAGTTGAAGCGACAAAGTTTACTGAAGTTGGTTATGTAGGACGAGATGTCGAATCCATGGTACGTGACTTAGTTGAGTCTAGCGTCCGGCTTGTTAAAGAAGAGCGAGTTGGCCTCGTTCGTGAACAAGCAAAAGAATTAGCTGATAAGAAGTTAATCAATCTTCTTGTTCCATCTTTGAAGAAAGAAAATAATTATAAAAATCCGTTTGAGATGCTGTTTCAATCTCCAGGGGATGAAGAAGATGAAGATGAGAGCAAGAAGGAAGAAGAAGATGTAAATCGTGCAAACTTGAAAAAGAAAATGTACGATAAACTTGTAAATGGCGAACTAGAAGATCGAGTCGTAACCATTGAAGTTTCTGAACAATCGCAAGGCTTCATGGATTTGTTTCAAGGTGGAGCTGGCATGGAGCAAATGGGCATGAATATGCAAGAAATGCTCGGGAATATGGTTCCAAAGAAAAAGAAAAAAAGACGTATGTCTGTTGCTGATGCGCGGGTCGTTTTAACAGAAGAGGAAGCGCAAAAGCTAATTGATATGGATGATGTGACGCAAGAAGCCATTAAACGTGCCGAACAAGTAGGCATGATATTCATAGATGAGATCGATAAAGTAGCGGGAAAGAATGATCAAGGGGCAAATGTATCACGAGAAGGTGTACAGCGTGACATTTTACCAATTGTAGAAGGGTCAACAGTTGTGACTAAATATGGAGCTGTGAAAACAGACCACATTTTGTTTATTGCAGCAGGGGCATTTCATATGGCTAAACCGTCAGACCTCATTCCTGAACTACAAGGTCGGTTCCCGATACGGGTCGAGCTCGGAAGCTTATCAGTTGATGACTTTGTCCGGATATTAGTTGAACCGGATAATGCGTTAACAAAGCAATATCAAGCTCTTTTGCAAACGGAAGGTATAGAAATTCATTTTTCAGACAAAGCTGTTCATAAGATTGCGACGATTGCAAGTCAAGTAAATCAAGAAACAGAAAACATTGGCGCAAGAAGATTGCACACGCTTTTAGAAAAATTGCTAGAAGATCTATCGTTTGAAGCACCGAACATCAACATGGAGCAACTGGAGATTACAGAGCAGTACGTTGAAGAAAAACTCGGAACAATTGCAAAGAATCAAGATTTAAGTCAATTCATATTATAGACATTTAAGGAGAGAATCGTAATGGATTTATTAACAAGAACAAGGAAAATTAACGAAATGCTACAAAAGACAAGTGGTCAGCACGTAAACTTTAGAGAGATGGCGATCACATTGCGAGAAGCAATTGGATCAAATGTCTTTGTTGTAAGTAGAAGAGGAAAGCTTCTTGGATTTTCAATTGAAGAAGAAATTGAAAATGATCGCATGAAAAAAATGTTAGATGATCGTCAATTTCCAGAAGAGTATACAGAAGGTCTTTTCAAAATTGAAGAAACTTCTGCAAATATTGAAGTGGACAGTGAATACACAGCGTTCCCTGTTGAAAATCGCGACATTTTTAAAAATGGCTTAACAACGATTGTACCAATTAAAGGTGGCGGCCAACGTCTAGGTTCTCTTATTCTTTCAAGATTAGAAAATCATTTCAGTGACGATGATTTAATTTTAGCTGAGTACGGTGCTACAGTAGTAGGTATGGAAATCCTTCATGAAAAGACGCAAGAAATTGAAGAGGAAGCAAGAAGTAAAGCGGTTGTACAAATGGCTATTAGTTCATTGTCTTACAGTGAGCTTGAAGCGGTTGAGCATATTTTTGAAGAGCTTGATGGCAGAGAAGGCTTACTTGTAGCAAGCAAGATTGCTGACCGTGTTGGTATTACACGTTCTGTAATCGTAAATGCGCTTCGTAAGTTAGAAAGTGCTGGTGTTATTGAATCACGTTCTTTAGGTATGAAAGGAACGTATATTAAAGTATTAAATGATAAGTTCTTAGTTGAATTAGATCGTTTAAAAGAAAACTAAATCGTTAAAGTTAAAGTGCTACAATCGTATGATTGTAGCACTTTTTTTGATGCGAGTAGAAGAGGCTGGAAAATAAGACCTATTTCCATTCGGATAGTACAATTTCCATTATTTTAGCAGAGTTAGAAAAATTTATATAGGTTTTTAGATGTGTACCCTTATTTATTTATAGGCATTTAGTTTTATTAAATCTTTTTGTACTTAGTTCTTTTTGCTCAAAATCAAAAAAAAACTAAAAGTGCTTAGACAAAAGATAAAATAACTAGTAAAATTTTATCATATGTAAAGCAACTGGAAAAATATGCTTATTTTAAAAGTTGTAGGTCTTTTTTAACGTGATTGGAGGGTATGATGTTTACGACACAATCGATTTCGGTTTTAGAAGAAGCGCTTCACTTTGCGGCTAATCAGCAGAAAGTCATCTCGTCTAATATCGCTAATGTTGATACGCCAGATTACAAAGAGAAGTCAGTTTCATTTCAAAATGTCCTACAAACGGCTCAGTCAAATTCTAATGAGTTTCAAGCGAAACAAACAAACGAACGACACTTGGCCTTTCCACTGCCACACTCTCATTCACTGGGATTACAAGAGCGAGTGCAACAGTATAATCACAATGGCAATAGTGTTGATATTGATAAACAGATGAGTAAGATGGCAGAAAATCAACTTTACCATCAGGCGCTTGTAGATCGGATATCTAGTAATTTCCAATCATTAGAAACTGCTATTAAAGGAAGTAGATAGGAGGCAACAAGATGTTCGATAGTATGAATGTATCAAGTTCTGCTTTAACGATGCAGCGTTTAAGAATGGACGTGGCATCAAGTAACATTGCCAATGCAGATACGACGAGAGCAGAACTCGTTAATGGGGAGTGGCAACCATACCAACGAAAAATGGTTGTACAACAATCCCAATCGTTTTCAAGTCATTTAAATCGAGCTAAAGAACAATTGAATGAAGGGGTAGTGGCAACGGGCATTGTTAATGACCAAACGCCTTCAAGTCTTATTTATGATCCTACTCATCCAGATGCGAACGATTTAGGATATGTGGCAAAACCGAATGTTGATATTGCCCGTGAGATGGTGGATATGACAAGTGCTACTCGCTCTTATGAGGCGAATGTCACGGCTCTCCAAGCAAGTAAAAATATGCTGATGAAGTCATTAGAAATCGGGAGGTAAGCTAATTCCATGCACATCCATTCCATGCAATCCCCTTTCCAATTAGGAATCGATCAAGGAACGACTTCTAAGCAAAGCGTGTCTACGAATCAATCGTTTCAACAAGTATTGACAGATGCTTTATCAAAAGTAAATGAAGCACAATTGCAATCTTCCGCTGCCACTCAAGCGATGGCGAGAAAAGAGCCGATTGACCTTCATGAAGTAATGATTGCGGCAAATAAAGCATCGGTTGCTTTACAAGGTACGTTGGAAGTAAGGAATAAAGTAATAGAAGCCTATCAAGAAATGATGCGCATGCAAGTATAATGAAACTCTATGTGGAGGCGTCATGAACGAAAAAGTAACGAACATAGCAAATAAGGCAAAGCTTCAATGGAATGAGCGAACAAAAATACAGAAAGTGTTACTTGTGGCAAGTGTATTCGTCCTAATGCTACTTATTGCCGCGCTTATTGCGCTCAGCTTTCGTACAAATTATGCACCTTTATACAGCAATTTATCGCTAGCAGAGGCTGGTCAAATTCAAGAAGTACTTGAAAGCAGAGGGGTTACAACGGAAGTAGCAAATGATGGTACAACCATCCTCGTTCCGGAGCGAGAAGTGGACCGTTTAAAAGTTGATTTAGCAGCCGAAGGATTACCGCAAAGCGGAAGCATTGATTATAGTTTCTTTCAAGAGCAAATGGGATTTGGGATGACGGATAATGAATTCACCGTCATTGAACGCTCTCTCATGCAGACAGAGTTAGCAGGGTTAATAAGCAGCATATCAGGTGTACAAAATGCCAATGTTGTTATTACGTTGGCGGAAGACAGCGTTTGGTTAAATTCAGGTCAAGAATCAGCTACAGCCGCTGTTGTATTGGATTTAGCTCCGGGTACAACCCTCGATCAAACTCAAGTAAAAGCACTCTATCACTTAATAGCAAGAAGCGTACCGAATCTACCAGTAGAAAATATCGTTTTATCTGATTCAAATTTTATGAGTTATACATATCAAGAAGAAGATTCATCATACGCAGCTGGTTCGTTTGAATCTCAAAGAGAAATTAAACAACAAATTGAAGCAGATTTAGAGCAAACCATTATGCAACTTCTTCATGCCGTTGTTGGACCAAATAATGCCATTGTCTCTGTCACAACAGATATTGATTTTACCCAGGAACAGCGAACAGAAGACTTAGTTGAGCCTATTAATGAAGAGGACATGGAAGGGTTAGCGGTTAGTGCAGAACGTATTACCGAATTTTATGAAGGTACAGGAGCTGGTGAAGGTGGCGTAGCTGGTACTGGTGATGAAATTCCAAATTACACTGGAACGGTTGCTGGAGGAGACAGTGAGTCAGAACGTACTGAAGAACGCATTAATTATGAATTTAACCGAATCCATAAAGAAATTATTGAAAGCCCCTATCGGATTCGAGATGTAAGCATACAGGCTATGGTTAATCCGCCAGAAGGAATGATGCAGCTTCCGGCTCAGCAAATGGACAATCTATCAGCAATGCTCAATACAATTGTTGAGACAACGATACCAGCAACGGTAGAAGAGGCTCCAGCAGCAACGAATCGAGTCTCCATCTCGTCTGTTCCGTTCGCTGAATCGGCCCAAATCGAAAATGAGCAACCTGCACAAGGCATTCCGATGTGGATGATCATCGCAGCTGTAGCGTTACTTCTGTTTATCGTCTTGCTTATTGTTCTTTTAATTCGGACTCGTAAACAAGCAGATACAATAGCGATAGAAGATCAGAGCACCCATTTAGATATAGAAGAAGATGAGCCCATCCGCTTTAATGAAAAAGAAGAGAAAGAAGAGAAAAAGCAACTGAAAGAGTTGAATCAATTAGCGAATCAAAACCCAGAAGAATTTTCTAAATTACTTAGAACGTGGTTGTCTGAGGATTAGTAAAGGAGTGTGATCGCTTGGCTATCGTACAATTAACTGGGAAACAAAAAGCGGCAGTATTGTTAATTTCGCTTGGCCCAGATTCAGCTGCACAAGTATACAAGCATTTATCGGAAGAAGAAATTGAATTGTTGTCACTTGAAATTTCTGCAGTTCGAAAAATTGATAAAGAGACGCAAGCGAATGTGCTAGATGAATTTAAAGCCATTGTTGATGCGAGAGAATATTTGTCGCAAGGGGGCATTGGTTATGCCCGATCTGTTTTAGAAAAAGCGTTAGGTGAAGAAGAAGCTGCTTCTGTTATTGACCGTTTGGCAGCAACCATTCAAGTCCGTCCGTTTGATTTTGCAAGAAAACTGGATCCATCGCAAATCTTGAATTTTATACAGCATGAGCATCCTCAAACAATTGCTGTTGTCCTATCGTATATTCCATCAAAGCAAGCTGGTCAAATTATTTCATCTTTACCCGAAATGATTCAAACCGATGTAGCGCGAAGAATTGCCATGATGGATCGCTCTTCACCAGAAGTGATCTCGCAAGTAGAGAAAGTATTAGAAGAAAAATTATCACAAACGATTACCCAAGACTATACAGAGGCTGGCGGGATCGAAGCCGTTGTAGAGGTGTTAAACGGAGTCGACCGATCCACAGAACGAACGATCCTTGATGGATTGTATATCCAAGATCCAGAGCTAGCAGAAGAAATTAAGAAACGAATGTTTGTGTTCGAGGATATTGTTACTCTTGAAAAGAGAGCTATTCAGCGTGTTATTCGAGACGTACAAAACGATGATTTACAGTTGGCCTTAAAAGTAGCGAGTGATGATGTGAAAGAATCGATCTTTTCAAATATGTCACAGCGTATGGCTGAGGCGTTTAGAGATGAAATGGAATATATGGGTCCGGTTCGTTTACGAGATGTAGAAGAAGCCCAGTCTAGAATTGTTGCGAAAATTCGTGACCTTGAAGATATGGGTGAAATCGTTTTAGCGCGAACGAATGGAGAGGACATCCTTGTCTAACGTTATTCGTGTAAGCACAGAGTTGTCTAAAAAACGAGCCATTGGTATCCAGCAAATAGAACAGAACCTTCCATCTGAAATTGAATCTAAGTCTGACATAGAAGTAGTTAAGACGTTGGACGATGACAGCAAGCAACTTGTCGCTCAAGCGAACCGAGAAGCTGAGGCTATTCTAATGGAAGCAAGAGCACGCGCTCAACAGATTGATGTAGAACTAGCGGAACGAGCAACCCAATTGGAACAACAATGGGAAGAACGTAAGCTACAAGCACAATCAGAAGGATATGAAACCGGTTTTAACGCCGGCGAATCTCAGGCGCTGTCGATTTATGAAGGGAAGTTAACAGAAGCACGTCATTTATTGGAGCAAGCTCAAGACGAAGTGGAGCAATCGATTGAAAGAAATGAACCGTTTTTAATTGAGCTGGCTCTTTCCATCGTAAGGCGTGTGTTAAAAAGTGAGTTAGAACATGAGAATACGCTTGCTACAATGCTCGCCCAAATTTTGCAAGAAGTGAAAGATATGGAATTAATTAAAGTGTATGTACACCCTTCATGGTATAAAAAGCTTGTTGATTCGAAAGCAGAGCTTCAGCAACAGCTACCAGCATGCCAAGATTTTAGAATTATTCCAGACGCTCAAAGGAATGAAACAGAATGTGTCATTGTTACGAATGCGGGGCGGCTTGATGCTTCTTTAGATACACAGCTACTTGAATTAAAACAACAACTAATGCGTGTGATAGGAAAAGACTATGTGGAAACAACTAATTGATCAAGTCGAGGCGAGCACACTTTATAAATGGTACGGACAAGTGAAGAAAGTGACGGGACTAACGATTGAATCGTCAGGACCTCGATCGTTTATCGGAGAGCTCTGTTATATATGGACAGGTCAAGATAAAAAAAAGAAGATTCGTGCAGAAGTTGTTGGCTTTGACCACGACCGTGTATTGCTCATGCCTCTTGATCGCATCGATCATATAGAATTAGGTAGCTTAGTGGAAACAACAAAACAATCCTTAATGATTCCAGTGGGACCTGCATTGATTGGGAAATTAGTAGACGGTGTCGGTACACCATTTGACCTCGCTGATGGGCACATAGATTCTTTTGATAGGTTTTATCCAGCTGACAGTGAGCCGCCTCCACCAATGACTCGACCTCGAATTAGTGAAACAATGAGCGTTGGGGTGAAAGCTATTGATAGCATGCTCACGATGGGGAAAGGGCAACGCGTTGGAATTTTTGCTGGAAGTGGCGTCGGTAAAAGTACGTTGATGTCAATGATTGCAAAACAGTCGGATGCAGATGTGAACGTTATTGCTCTTATCGGTGAGAGGGGCAGGGAAGTAAGGGATTTTATTGAAAGAGATCTTGGCCCAGAAGGATTACAGAAATCTGTACTGATTGTCGTAACCTCTGATCAACCCCCTTTACAGCGAGTAAAAGGTGCTTTAACCGCAACCGCTATCGCAGAATATTTCCGTGATCAAGGTCTGGCGGTTAACTTAATGATGGACTCTGTTACACGTTTTGCTATGGCCCATCGAGAAATCGGACTAGCGATTGGTGAGCCCCCAACTTCCAAAGGGTATCCACCATCTGTGTTTGCAAAGTTACCGCAATTATTAGAGCGAGCAGGTACGAGTGAAAAAGGGACCATTACCGCATTTTACACTGTCTTAGTTGACGGGGATGACATGAATGAGCCAATTGCAGATGCTGTCCGTGGTATTTTAGATGGGCATTTTATTCTTGATCGAGGTTTGGCAAACAAAGGACAGTTTCCAGCAATTCATTTGTTGAAAAGTGTTAGTCGTTTAATGAGTGAGTTAGTAAGCGACGATCATGCTCAAGCTGCAAAAGAAATGAGACGCTGGCTTGCTGATTATGAAGAAACAGAAGATTTAATACAGCTTGGTGCCTATAAGCAGGGTGCGTCGCCGGCAATCGACCGTGCGATTGAAGCGATGCCGCAGCTGTTGCAGTTTTTGTCACAGCGCTCTGGCGAATGTTATGATTTCTCGTCTACATTCGCCGAAATGATGCACTTAGTGAAAGGAGTAAAGAAAGAATAATGACATTTTCATTTTCTCTTCAACAAGTAATGGATGTGAAGAAACATGATCAAATCCAAGCAAAAAAACAAGTCGACTTGGCACGAGCTTCTTTCGAACGTACGGCAACGTCTTTATATGAACGATTGAAAGAGAAAGAAACGCTTGAGAAATCAGTTCATTCAAATCAAGCTGTAGGAATGAAAGTGAGTGAGTGTGTACAAATGTCGCTTTATCTTTCACAGCTAGAGAAGGCTATTATGAAAATTAAAGAAGAAACAGATCAAGCACGAGTGGAAATGCAGAGACAAGAAGAACGGTATCAATTTACTGCGCGTTCACACAAGCAATTTGAACGGTTAAAAGAAAGACAAGCACAGCAATACGAGCAGGATGAACGGAAACGTGAACAACAGCAAATGGATGAAATAAGTGTAAATCAGTTTAATCGGGCTTTAATCGGATGAAGAAAGACAAGCGGAAACAATCAAAAATGCTTCTCGTCTCTATATTTGTACCGTTCATTCTGCTGCTCATTGTTGGCTATATTTATATAGGTCCATTATTTGGCTTACCAAGCGCAGGATCTCTGTTCCAGGAAAATCGTTCTGATGTGGATCAGGCAGTTGAAGAAACGATAGCAGAGTTGGAACAAGAAATCATACAATTACAAACACAGCTTCGTGAAACAGAAAATGAATTAGCGGTAATGAGTAGTACTTCGCAAGCGTCAGAAGAAGAAACTAGTGTACAGGAAACAGCTACCGTTCCGGAGCAAGTGAATGTGAATACCGAACAGGAGAACCGACTCCGTTCTGTTGTAAATACATATAAAGAAATGTCATCTAAGCGGGCAGCAGCGATTATCGATGAACTCCCCTTTGAGGAAGCGTTCGCACATGTACAAGCAATGGATGAATCACTAAGAGCTTCAATCATAGGACGTTTACCGGCTGAAAAAGGAGCTGAATTAATAGAACGATTAGCGAATGAGGGTGGCTAAGAAAATGACGCACCAAGCAAATACAGTAATGGAAGGTCGCTCAACCATTGTTGGCTCTACTCTTACGAAAAGAGGCTCTCCAAAGTCTATGGAAACGACTTTATTTTCAACTACAATGGATTTATTCAAGGAACAAGTTTCTTGGCAAATGGAAAGGAATCATAAGGAAGAGCAACTAGACGGTGAGCTGATAGTCGCACACGACAATCAATCGCAAACGCCATTACAGGGGAATCATGAAGTGGCAAGTATGCTTTATCTTACAGAATTAATGCCCCATTTAGAGCAAGACGTACCTATAAAAGAAGATAAGCTTGTAGATGAATCGCACATAGTAAATAAGCAAACTTTTTATTCAGCAGAAGTGAGCGAAACGTCCAATCAAATAGGGGAAACAAAGCAAGTCAAAGCATCCGATTTATCTGAAATTCCAATGCCACAGTCGACTCAAAAGCTTCATACTTCTTTGAGAATAGACGATGGGCAGTATAAAGACACGGAGACGCGGCCGGTCATGATTCAATCGGTAGAAGGAACAAGGACTTCTTATGACGGACAACGTAGTGAATCAGTGTTGCTAAATAAAGCGGATGCATCCATGCCGTTTATTGAAAGTGAAGCAACACCATTTGATGGAGCCGTCCCTCGATTGAATGGACGAGTAGTGAATGAGGAAAGGCCTCAAGTTTCTGCTGACATGATCGTACAGGAAGAAGAGTTGCCTTTAAAGCAAGAAAATATAAAGCAACAAGAGATAGAGCCGCAAGACATAGAGCAAGCTTCGTTAAAAAAAGGAACGACAGATGTTGTGAAAATGAGAACGTTAGACGAGAAGCTCTTGCATTCAAATGATGGTCAAGTGGAAGAGGCAAGTGCAGATGATCTCGACCTCCTCAATATGGAGAAGCATGGCTTAACAGAAGAGCATGCGCAAAAAGAGTTATCGCAATCGGGAACGACTCGTCAGCAACATACACATACGGTGACAATCTCTTCAGAACCGACCAAACAAGATGATCGTATGCACGCGGGGGAACGATACGTAGTTGACAAGCAGCCGGTAGGCAAGGTGGTAGCGGAGCCTGTAAAACCACAAGAGTCAAATGACTCGCTATTAACCCGCCAACTTCTGAGAATTATTCGTGCAGCTAAAACAACCTATACAGCTGAGCGACACCAGCAGGTGCTCGTTAAGCTTCACCCTGAGTCTCTTGGAAGAGTAACCATTCAATTTATGCAGCAAGGCCAAGGATTCGTAGTGAAAATTATCGCTGAGCGCCAGACGGCGAAAGAAGCATTAGATCGCTCTCTTAATCAACTTCGTCAGCTTAGTTCCTTACAGGATACAAAAGTCGAAGTGGTGAAGATGGAAGATGATTGGTCTGAGCAAGAAAAGCAGCAAGGGCGTCAAGAGGAAAATGACCAGATGAGAAAACAACGATTGCTAGAGGCGGCTCAAAAGAAAAAAACAACTGATTTTCAAGACTGGATGTCCACTATATTAAGTAGGGGAGTGAATGAGTATGACGCAAATTGATCCAAGTCTAATGCTTTCCTCACAAAAGCAACAAGCGAAGTCACAATCGAATCCTTTAGGTCAAGAAGCTTTTTTAAAACTATTAATCACTCAACTACAGCATCAAGACCCAACAAATCCTATGGAAGATCGAGAATATATTGCGCAATTGGCAACCTTTTCTCAGCTAGAGCAGTTAACTCAGCTAAATGCAACGATGCAATATATGTATTTAGATCAGAAAAGTCAGCAGCTTATGAGTTTAAGTGAATTAATCGGTAAACATGTGACCTGGAAAAATGAAGATAAGGAAGGCAGTGGAGAGGTAACCGCTGTAAAGTATGATAAAAACGGAGAACTAATCGTCGAAATTAATCGTGATGAATGGATTAAAGCAGGTCATTTATTACAAATTACACAGGCTACACAAACAGAAAAGGAGCGATAAGCATGATTCGATCAATGTATTCAGGCATTTCAGGCATGAAAGGGTTTCAAACAAAGTTAGATGTCATCGGAAATAATATCGCCAATGTTAATACGCACGGTTTTAAAAAAGGGCGCGTCATGTTCCAAGATCTAATGAGTCAACAAATGCAATCAGCTCTTGCCCCAGGTGCGAATCAAGGCGGTGTAAATCCGCAGCAAGTAGGTACAGGTTCGACTGTAGGAGCGATTGATACGGTTCATGGCGAGGGTCCTGCGCAATACACGGGTCGTAGCTTAGATTTAATGATGAACGGTGCTGGTTTTTTCGCAGTCCAATCAAATGGAGAAACATACTACACAAGGGCTGGAAACTTCTATATTGATTCAAACAATAACATTGTCAACAGTTCTGGAGCGTATTTACTCAATCAAGCTGGCGAACGAATTGAGGTACCAGAGGATGCAACAGAAGTGACGATTGATTCTGAAGGAACGATAAACTTTGTTGGCTCCGATGCGCCAGGGACAACGTTACAAGTTGCGACTTTTGCAAATCCTGATGGATTAACAAAGGTAGGCGGCAATTTATTTTCAGCAACGGCAGCTTCTGGAGCACCAAACATAACTGATACTAATGGAGCTGGAGAAGTTCAAAGTGGATTTTTAGAAATGTCCAATGTAGATTTAACCGATGAATTTACAGAAATGATCGTGGCACAACGAGGGTTTCAGGCTAATTCCCGAGTGATCACTACATCTGATGAAATATTACAAGAAATTGTTAACTTAAAGAGATAGGAGATAACTATGATTTCGGTTACGCGATTAAACGGGCGTTCCATGCTCTTAAATCTATTATTAATCGAGCAAATTGAAGCGCACCCTGATACGACGATTACACTCGTGAGCGGCAAGAAAATCGTTGTTGCTGATTCAATAGAAACGGTAGGTAAGAACATCAATCAAGCCATGAGAGAGATTGGGCTCGTTGGTTCCTATAAGCAGCAAAGAGTGGATGAAGAATGAGTAAACGTATTATAGGTGTTTTCCTCAGTATTGTTATGGGTGCTGCTCTTCTTGTAGGAGGGCTGTATCTTTTAGGGATAGGTCCATTTCATAATGACACAGAGCAAGCAAATGCTTCTATTGAGAACATTAATAAACGCTCATTTGACACAGAAGAAATTACGACCAATTTAAAAAGCGGTGAATTTATCCGTGCCCAGTTTCGTATTCAGCTTGATGATGCAACCACATTAACGGAACTTGAAGAGCGGGATTTTCAAGTCAAGCATGTGGTCCTGTTAGCATTAGCTGAAACATCAGCAGAAGATTTGTTAGGTGCAGAAGGCATCCAAGAGCTAGAAGAAGAAATGAAGGCGCAATTAAACCAACACCTCGATTCTGGGAGTGTGGAAGCGGTATATACTACGACTAAAGTTGTTCAGTAAAGAAGAGGTGAGCTTATGGCAGATGTATTGTCACAAGGGGAGATTGACGAACTTCTTTCAGCATTAACAACCGGTGAAAAGAGTGCAGAGGACTTATTAAAGGTTGAAGCGGAAAAAAAGGTGCGAACGTACGATTTTAAACGCGCCCTTCGTTTTTCTAAAGACCAGATGAGAAACTTGTCACGCATTCATGAAAACTACGCACGCATTTTAACAACTTATTTTTCTGCAAGGCTCCGTTCACTTGTTCAGATTCAAGTTGCGTCAGTGGAGCAAGTGCCATACGAAGAATATGTTCGTTCCATACCGTCGATGACGTTTTTAAATGTAGTTGAACCAAGACCGTTGAGTGGTCGATTTTTGCTTGAAACAAACCCCAATGTTGCTTATGCGATGTTTGATCGTGTGCTTGGTGGTAGAGGAACAAGCATTAACAAAATTGATAATTTAACGGATATTGAGAAGAACATCCTTTCCGGACTGTTTGATTCAATGGTTCGAAGTTTTGCAGAAGCGTGGTCATCTGTCGTTCAACTTGAACCGGTTTCAGAAGTAACAGAAGTTAACCCACACTTTTTGCAGATGGTTTCGCCGAATGAAACGGTTGTTGTCATTTCACTAGCGACGAGTATTGCAGAGACGTCTGGGTTAATGACAATCTGTTTACCACATGTTGTCTTAGAAGACGTATTACCTAAGTTGACTAATCATCATTGGTTCCAAGAGCAAAGACGTTCCATTTCGCCTGAAGAAGAAGAAATGATGAACCGACAGCTGAAAAAAACCACAATTGATGTCGCTGTAGAATTAGGAAGGTCTACTATTACAATTGAAGAGTTTTTAAAACTAAGCATCGATGATGTTATAACGCTAGACCAAGAACTATCATCACCTTTACATATGAATGTCGGTGGCGCATTAAAATTTAAGGGCCAACCAGGCTTACAACGAGACAGGATGGCTATTCAGGTGACAGATATTGTAGGAGGAACGGAAGATGAATGATAGACCTCTTTCTCAAGACGAAATTAACGCATTATTACAAGGGTTAAAAGAAGATGACTCATCTGCCCCCGAGAAAAATGACGAAGAGCATGAGCTTGAAACAGTGGAAATTACTGATATTCTCACACCGATGGAGCAAGACACCATTGGTGAAATAGGAAATATTTCTTTTGGGAGCTCAGCGACAGCACTATCCACTTTGTTAAATCAAAAAGTGGAAATAACAACGCCTACTGTTAAGTCAATTGATCAATCCACATTACATGATTTGTTCCCTCATCCTCATGTCGTTGTTCATGTTGATTATACAGAGGGCTTTGAAGGCTCTAATTTATTCGTTATTACGACCAAAGATGCTGCCATTATAGCAGACTTAATGTTAGGTGGTACTGGCGAGCAACCAGATGAAACGTTAACAGATATGCACTTAAGTGCTGTCCAAGAAGCGATGAATCAAATGATGGGGTCTGCTTCAACATCAATGTCAACATTATTTAATAGGAGAGTCGATATTTCCCCTCCTCGGGTGCAAATTGTCGACTTTAATTCACAAAAAAAACCGGAGTATGTGCCAGAAGGCGATCATCTTATCGGTATTTCATTTTCGTTGAAGTTAGGTGATTTAATTGACTCACAATTATTACAGATTATTAACGTGCCATTTGGAAAAAGTTATGCGCAAGCCTTGCTCGGAGAAACAAATGAAGTTGAAGCAACGCATGTAGAAAAAGAGGAACCGGTTGAAGAACCTACATTCTTTAAACAAGAAGAGGAACCGAATCGCGTTAAACAACCAACTCCAACTATGGCGAAAGAGCATCTTGTAGAAAAAGCGGTCTTTTCTAATTTTGAAAAACCAAACTTACCAGATAGCGAGATGAAAAATTTAGATATGCTCTTAGAAATACCTTTAGAAGTAAAGGTGGAACTAGGTAGAACGAAAAAAACGATACAAGAAATTTTAACGATTTCACAAGGATCTATTATTGAGCTGGATAAATTAGCTGGTGAACCTGTCGATGTTCGCGTAAACGATCGACTTATTGCTAAGGGAGAAGTAGTCGTAATTGATGAGAATTTCGGCGTTAGAATAACAGATATCGTTAGTAAAAAAGAACGAATTAATCACTTGAATTAGTTGAGAAAAAGGGAGAAAACAACGATGGCGAAACAAATTTTAATTGTAGATGATGCAGCTTTTATGAGAATGATGTTAAAAGATATTTTAGAAAAAAATGGGTATACCGTTGTGGCAGAAGCGAACGATGGAAACGAAGCACTTGAGAAATACAAAGAAACAGCTCCAGATTTAGTAACCATGGATATTACAATGCCTGACAAAGATGGGATAAGCGCACTAAAGGAAATTAAAGAGTATGATCCCAATGCTAATGTCATTATGTGCTCGGCAATGGGACAACAAGCAATGGTTATTGATGCAATCCAAGCAGGGGCAAAAGACTTTATTGTCAAACCTTTCCAAGCCGATCGGGTCATTGATGCCATTTCTAAAGCAATCGGTTAAGGGGTTACTTTTCGTAGTGGTCGTGCTTTGCTTTGCCCTTGTAGAGCACGAGCACGCCTTAGCGAAAGATTGCAGTGTACAAGAAGCAATGGAGTCAGAAGCATGTGCTTCTTCTGATGCCGAGGTAGAGGAAACGGCAGTAGCAACCGAATCTCCATGGGTTAGTGGATTAAAAATGATTGGTGCGCTGCTTGTTGTGATTTTTTTACTTGTAACGCTATTGAAGTTTATAAACAAACGCTCACGTTCTTTTCAAGAAGCAAAAGGACTGTCGTTGCTTTCTGGTGTCTCATTAGGTGGCAACCGATCGGTACAACTGGTGCGTGTTGGAGAAAAGCTACTTGTCATTGGTGTAAGTGATCAAGTTCAGTTATTGGATACGATAGACGATTCAGATGAAATGGAAGCCATCCTCAAAAAGCATCAACCTGAAGGGGAACAAGGTGGACTAACGCAAGTTTTACCTTGGTTAAAGACGGCAGATAACCAACGACAATCGTCTTCAACGTTTCAAGACATCTTGACTTCTCGTTTAAATCTAGAGAATCAAGGGTTGAAAAAGAAAGTAAGAATGCATGATGAAGGTCCGAAGTCTCTATGATGGATTTGTTTATTCTTTCGTTTTTAAATGTCGACTTAACAAATGAAGGCACCATTGCAACTACGCTACAAATTGTTTTACTCATAACCATCTTGTCGATTGCACCAGGGATATTAATTTTAATGACTTGCTTTACGAGGATTATTATCGTACTTTCTTTTGTCCGGCAAGGGTTAGCAACACAAACGACACCACCCAATCAAGTATTAATCGGACTTGCTCTTTTTATGACATTTTTTATTATGGCACCAGTGATCCAAGATGTGTATGAATCAGCTTATATTCCGCTAACAGAGGGTGAGCTTACAGGAGAAGAGGCACTCGATGCGGCGATTGTGCCAATAAAGCAATTTATGGCGCAACACACAAGAGAAAAGGATCTTGCTTTGTTTATGGGCTACGGCGGCTATGAGCAACCTGAGACTTTAGAAGATGTGCCGATTACAGCGCTTATCCCAGCGTTTGCAATAAGCGAATTAAAAACAGCCTTTCAAATTGGATTTCTAATATTTATTCCATTTCTTGTCATCGATATGATTGTCGCAAGTATTTTAATGTCAATGGGGATGATGATGTTACCGCCAGTTATGATCGCATTACCTTTTAAAATTTTGTTATTTGTTCTCGTTGATGGCTGGTATCTCGTTGTACAGAGTCTGCTCATTAGCTATCAATAGGAAGGAGCGTGTTGTATGAATCTTGAAACGGTAACGAACCTAGCTCAAAGCGGTGTATGGACGGTTTTGCTTGTCGCCGGACCACTTTTACTTATTGCGTTAGCTTTAGGTCTTTTCGTGAGTATCTTTCAAGCAACGACACAAATCCAAGAACAAACACTTGCTTTCATCCCGAAAATCGTTGGGGTTTTAGTTGGGTTGGTTATTCTTGGGCCATGGATGCTATCACAGCTAACGGAAATGACCTATAGCATCTATAGCAACTTATTTAGGTATATTGGCTAAATGGACGTATTTATTCAATTGTATCCGACGTTTTTACTTGTTTTCGTTCGGATTGCTTCTTTCTTTCTTGTGCTCCCGCTATACAACTATCGGACGATTCCACTACCTTTTAAAGTCGGTATTGCTAGTATCGTTGCGCTGCTTCTTGTTATGTCAGTTGATTTTCCGACAGTCTCAATAGATGCAACGTTCGCCATTTTACTTATAAAAGAAGCACTCGTGGGTCTTTTAACTGGATTAGTCGCGATGATGCTTTTGTATGCTGTGCAAATTGCTGGGGGATTAATTGATTTTCATATGGGCTTTATGCTTGCAAACGTTGTTGATCCACAAACTGGTGCGCAAAGTCCACTTACTGGTAGCTACTTATATGTATTCGCCCTACTATACTTACTAATTATTGACGGTCATCATTTATTGTTGGATGGTGCTGTGTATAGCTTTGAGTTTGTACCAATTGATCAATTGTTTCTCCCATTAGCACAAGGGGCAATAGTCGAGCAGGTCGCGATGTTAATGGGCTTTCTATTTGCCTTTGGCGTTTCGATGGCGTTTCCAGTAGTTGGTTCCTTATTTTTAGTTGATATTGCGCTAGGGATTGTCTCTAGAACGGTTCCACAAATGAATGTATTTGTTGTTGGTATGCCAATTAAACTAATGGCTGGTCTTATTATTCTCTTTATTTATATCGGCGTTTTCTTTATGAGTATGAACTATTTGTTTAAAGAAATGATTCTTGCCATGCGGGAGTTGTTAGAAGGGTTCGGTGGATCAGGGTGAACAGTAGACTTGTGATGGATTTACAATGGTTTGCTGATGAAAAAACCGAAAAAGCAACACCGAAAAAGCGGCAAGATTCTAGAAAAAAAGGACAAATTCCAAAGAGTCAGGATGTCAATACAGCGCTTATGCTCTTTGTAGCGTTTATTATCTTATGGCTGTTTGCGGGACCAGCTATTTTTAGTGGCTTACAAGGAATGATGCTCGATAGTCTTTCTCGCTTCCTTCATGTTGATGTGACTGAGCCAAACATTGCTAGCTTGTTTCAGAAGTTAACGTGGAATATGGCCATACTTGTGTTGCCTCTCATGGTTATTACGGTTCTTGCTGGTGCTTTTGGGAGCTTTCTACAAGTAGGATCGCTTTTTACAACAGATCCATTAAAGCTAAAGCTTGAAAAGCTTGACCCTATAAAAGGGGCAAAGCGAATCTTTTCTGCGAGAGCGTTAGTAGAGCTAGCGAAATCGATTTTAAAAATAGTTTTTGTTGGGGCAGCAGTGGTTATTGTCTTGTATATCAACATTGAGGATGTTTTACTGTTGTCGCAAAAAAATATAGAAGTGAGTGCTGTTACTGTAGGAGAACTAGCGCTAATGATGGGGATTGTCGCTGCTATTCTTTTGCTCATCTTAGCCATACCCGATTACCTTTATCAACGGTACGATCATGAAAAGCAAATACGAATGTCGAAAAAAGACATTCGTGATGAGCACAAGACAAGTGAAGGTGATCCAAAAATTCGGGCAAGACGAAAGCAGAAGCAATTGGAAATGTCGATGGCACGATTGGCACAAGATGTTCCAAAAGCAGACGTCATTATTACGAACCCGACTCATTTTGCAGTTGCTCTTAAATACGATCAAGAGAAAGCGGATGCTCCTTATGTTCTTGCTAAAGGAATGGATTATGCTGCAGAAAGAATAAAAAAAATTGCCCGTGAACATCACGTACCAATGGTTGAAAATGTATGGCTTGCACGGACGATGTATGCCAACTTACAAGTGAATGACCAAGTCAACGAAGAGATGTTTGAAGCGGTAGCTGAAGTTTTGGCCTATGTGTACCAACTAAATGGCAATACATAAAGATGAAGGAGGGGAACAATGAAAGCGAAAGATTTAAGTGTACTTGCTGGTGTGATTCTTATCATTGTGATGCTCATCATACCACTCCCTCCATTTTTGTTAGACGTGTTAATTATTTTTAATATCTCTTTATCGCTACTCATTTTACTTGTGGCACTGAATACAAAAAATGCGCTTCAATTTTCTGTGTTTCCAACAATGCTTCTTCTTGTGACATTGTTTCGTTTAGGGTTAAGTGTTTCAACAACCCGTTCCATTTTAGGGGAAGCACATGCTGGAAACGTGATTGATACGTTTGGAAGCTTCGTTATTGGTGGGAATGCGGTTGTAGGGTTTGTTGTGTTCTTGATTCTCATTATTATTCAGTTCCTTGTTATTACAAAAGGGGCTGAACGAGTGTCAGAAGTCGGTGCCCGATTTACCCTTGATGCAATGCCAGGAAAGCAAATGAGTATTGATGCCGATTTGAATGCCGGGTTAATTTCCGATCGTGAAGCAAAAGCCCGCCGTGAAAAAATTGAAAATGAAGCAGATTTTTATGGCTCAATGGACGGAGCGAGTAAATTTGTAAAGGGCGATGCTATTGCTAGCATTATAATCGTCATTATTAATATGGTTTTTGGTCTTGTTATTGGCATGATGCAAATGGGAATGGATCTATCTACTGCTGCGAGCACGTATACATTACTTACTGTTGGAGACGGTCTTGTTACACAAATCCCGGCATTACTCATTTCTACTGCAACAGGTGTTATTGTCACAAAAGCTGCTTCTGAGGGGAGCTTAGGAAATGACTTAACAAAGCAACTTTTTGCTTACCCAAAACTATTGTACGTTACCGCTTCGACGATTTTCCTTTTAGGAGTTACAACGCCTATTACAAAAGTCGTGACGTTTTCTGTTGCTGGACTGCTTGCATTTGCTGGTTACCGTTTATCAAAAACTCGAGCAGTTGAAGAGGAAATGGAACATCAGCTACAAGAAGAAACAGCAGATGTACCAGAGCCAACAGGACCTGAATCTGTTTTGTCGTTAATGAAAATGGATCCAATCGAATTCGAATTTGGCTATGGCTTAATTCCACTTGCGGATGCGACTCAAGGAGGCGATTTGCTTGATCGAGTCGTTATGATTCGTAAACAAATGGCACTTGAACTTGGAACAATGATTCCCGTTATTCGCATTCGAGACAACCTATCGTTGGAGCCTAACGCGTATACAATAAAAATTAAAGGTGATGTGGTGGCAAAGGGAGAGGTCCTTCTTGATCATTATATGGCGATGAGTACAGGTATTGATGACGAGCGTATTACAGGCATTCCAACGGTCGAGCCTGCTTTTGGTTTAGAAGCCATGTGGGTAACAGAAGATGTAAAAGAAGAAGCGGAACTGTCAGGCTATACGGTTGTTGATCCGCCAACGGTTATCTCGACTCATTTAACCGAGTTGTTAAAAACCTATGCGCACGAACTTCTAGGAAGAGAAGAAACCAAAGCCTTGATAGACCATGTGAAAGAAACGTACCCAACCCTAGTTGAAGAGGTAACCCCAACACCTTTATCTATTGGAGATGTACAGAAAGTATTGAAGAATCTTTTAAGAGAACAATTATCCATTCGTAATTTACCAATGATTTTCGAGACCCTTGCGGATTACGGTTCACGAACAAAAGATATGGACGTGGTGACCGAGTATGTTCGTCAAGCGCTTTCTCGGCAGATTTCGGAGCAGTTAACAGACGAGCAGAATAAACTAGCCGTTATTACACTGGCTAGTGAAGTTGAGAAGCGTATTGCTGATGCAGTTGGACAAAATGAAAACGGGCATTTTTTAGCGTTAGCACCGGCTGACTCGCAAACGATTCTGCAGCAAACCGCATCAGAAACAACGAAACTAGCAGAAATGGGACAACAGGCAGTCATTTTATGCTCACCAGCTGTTCGAATGTATATGCGACATTTAATTGAACGTTATCTTCCTCAAGTACCCGTCATTTCATACAACGAACTAGATGCTAATGTTGAAGTACAAAGCGTAGGGGTGGTGAGATTGCAGTGATCATAAAAAAAATCAAAGCACCTACGTACGAGCAAGCCTATGAGCTGATGCGCCAGAGCATTGGTTCAAAAGCCGTTATTTTGCACTCTCGCTATGTAAAGGAAGGTGGTTGGCTCGGTTTTTTCAAAAAAGAAGTTTGTCAACTAACGATTGGCATTGAAGAACAGAAGCAACGAACCCACCTCCATGAAAGTACCATTGTAAAAGAAGTGCAGAGCGTCAAACCATATATTGATCGTTTAGAAGTTACGCCAACCGTAAAAAAAGGATTAGCCCTCACAGCAAAAATGATAGAAGATCGCGGTGTCATAGGAGTAGAAACAATTTATAACCAAATGCTACAGGCTGTTTTAAAACCGCAAACGGCGGTAATCGGAGAAAAGCGAATATGTTGTGTATTGGGACCAACTGGTGTAGGAAAGACAACGACCGTCGCGAAGCTCGCTGCTCACGCTCGTTATGATCAAGGAAAATCAATCGCTTTTATTACGTTAGACACGTTCCGAATTGCGGCCGTCGAGCAACTAAAGAAGTATAGCGAGATTTTAGACTGTCCGTGCCATGTTGCATACGATGCTTCTGAATTAACATCCCTTTGCAATAACGTAACCGCTGATAGGATCTTTATTGATACACCAGGAGATAATTACTTGCAGTCAAAGCTCGCTGATCCACTTGTTCAATTTCTAACAACAAGGAGCGACGTAGAATGCCATGTCGCGTTAAGTTTAACGATGAAATCAAGCGATCTTGAGCAACTGTTAAAGCCGTTTTCAAGTGTCACAATCGATAGTTTCATCTTAACGAAAAAAGATGAAACACGAACGATGTCGTTACTAACAGAACTACTTTACAAACGAAAAGAGCCAATTTCCTGTGTAACAACAGGACAACATGTACCAAATGATTTGTGTTATCCGACTGCCGAGCAGTTAATCGGATGGCTACGCTTGGAGGGGGAACACAATGGATCAAGCGTATGATCTACGACAACGATCAGTTGAGCATGCACTAAAAAAAAGAAAGTCCTTACATCTTTATATACAGCATAAAGAAGAAGCGTTTATTATTGAGCAATTGATTCAATCATTGAGTGATTATGGGTATGAATCGTTTTGCGTCGCCACACCAGAGGCGAAGGCACGGTTCAGACCGAAATTTCAAGATCAGCTATTGCATCCAGATGTTCTACAACAATCTTCGTCTTTGCGAATTGACGTATGTCTTTTCATCCAGGTAGAAGGAGAAGAGGTGCTTCGTTCAGCCGATATTCCGGCTATTTTGTTTTTATCAGCAAATGAAGAGCGTCTCCTCGATGCTTATCAATTATTGAAAAATCATACACCTCCCCGCGCCTATATCATCGGAGCTGAAGTGGATTCGAACGAACGAAATCAACAAGCGCGATTAAATTTACGCAAAACGGCAAGTCGTTTTCTGGAGATTGATGTAGTGGATCTCGGATTAGTAAATCAAGCAAGCGCCGGTTTTACGGATGCGGTCTATGAGGCAATTGGGTTATTAATAAAAGATTGGTTAATGGCAAAATGATGATTGAACGAGATCAAGTGGATCATCGGAATGGCCCCTCTGTGATTGTTGCCATCGGCAGCTCAACTGGTGGCCCAAATGCTTTGCAAAAGCTGTTTGAACAGCTGCCAAATCAATTGCCGTATCCGATTGTTATTGCCCAACATATGCCAGGGCATTTTACCGCTTTACTAGCTAAGCGTTTAAATGAACAGTTTTCATTTCAAATAAAGGAAGCGCAACATGATGAACCTGTACAAACTGGTGTTGTTTATATAGCGCCTGGAGGATGGCAAACTACGCTTATTCAGAGAGGAAATCGTGCTTTTTTCCAGATAACAGAACCGAATCAGAATGATTTGTATCATCCATCAATTAATACATTGTTTGCTTCGACTACATTTTTCAACAAAAAAATCTTGATTATTTTAACCGGCATGGGTAGAGATGGTTCGGCTTCCTTACAACCAGTAAAACAATCAGGTGGCTGCACCATTTTAGCAGAAGCAGAAGAAAGTGCCATTATTTCGGGTATGCCTCATGCAGCAGTCAGGACCGGGCAAGTAGACTGGGAATTGACTCATATTGATATTGGAAAATGGTTACACGAAAGGGGAGCCTCACTGTGACAATGGAAAAAGATCTGTTAAAGGAAGTTGCTAACATTAGCACTGGCTTTGCGGCAACGGCTTTATCAACTCTTTTACAGCGCCAAGTAGCGATGAATGTGCCGGAAATTGCCCTTCATGCAATGGAAGATTTACCGCGGTTGAGTGCTTACCACCAAGAGGTGTGTGCTACGGTACATGCACCAATCGCTGGTGATGTGGAAGGGACAATGTTTTTCTTAACAAGTATGGATACAGCGGTGCGCCTAGTAAAAATGGTCTTACCTAATGTAGAAAGTGATCTTGATGTACACACGTACCCGCTTGCTTCTTCGGCGTTCCAAGAGATTGGCAATATTGTCATAGGCTCTTATGTGACAGCGATTGGTTCTCTAACGTCATTAACGCTTTATCCACTTGTAACGGAGTTAACCATCGATATCGGAAGTGCGGTTCTGGCAGAGGCGACCTATCAACTCGTTGAAGTAGATCAGTTTTTTCTAATGGAAACGTCCATGAAAGTAAAAAACGAAGAAGAAGGAATGGAAGGATTTTTGCTTTTTATACCAAATGAGAGGGCTGTCGCAGTACTAAAAAGAGCCCTTGAAAGAGATCGTACATGAATGAGCAACGTGAAACAATCTCAATTGGTGAATGGAAAGTATTAAGTCGTTCAGGAACACTGCGAACATGTGGGTTAGGCTCTTGTGTTTGTGTTGTTCTCTATGATGATACTTATGTACACGCCGGTATGGTTCATATTATGCTTCCAGATTCAAACCAAGCTAGAAAAACAGCATTTAATCCTTGGCGCTATGCGGATACAGCGTTGACACTTTTACACAGGGAGTTAGTCAATCAAGGTGCTAGCAACTTACAAGCAAAGATAGCAGGAGGAGCGCAAATGTTCCGTCATGCGATGCGACAAGAATACATGCAAATCGGAAAGCGAAATGTAGAAGCTGTAACGCTATGGCTTGAAGATGCCCATATTCCAGTGGTAGCAAAAGATGTAGGTGGAGCGTGTGGGAGAACCGTAGAATTTACACTACCTACGTTCACCATGCACGTGCGTACAGCGAGCAAAACGATTAAACAGATATAGAAGGAGAGGAAGAGAATGAAATCAGAAGCTGAGCTTTGGGCATTGTGGCACGAATCAAAATCAAGTGAAGCGATTGAAGCATTAATTCACTATTATTTACCTCTCGTTCAATTTCATGTTCAGCGTGTATCAAAAACTTTGCCAGCAACGGTGACAAAAGATGAGTTAAAAAGTCATGCTTTAGAAGGCTTATTTGATGCCATCCAGCGATTTGACCCAAGTCGGGATTTAAAATTTGATACATATGCGTCGTTTCGCATTCGTGGTGCCATGATTGATGGTCTTCGAAAAGAAGACCGCTTGCCACGGACGGTTCGAGAAAAGATCAAACGAATGGACCAAATTGTTGAGCAACTTGAGCAAGTTCAAGGTCGATCCGTTCATGAAAAGGAAATTGCTGCTGAAATGAAGTTATCAGCAAAAGAAGTTTCATCGATTAGATATGATCAATTTACGAGTATGAATATTTCGTTTGACGAGCTAGTGTCATCAACAGGTGATGGTGTCTATCAAACACAGGTAAAAGACGAACAAATAGAACAACCCGGTGAACGTCTTATTCAAACAGACACAAAGAATGAACTGATTGAGCGGTTAAAGGCGTTGAACGAAAACGAGCAGCTCGTCATTCAACTCAGTTATTTCGAAGAATTATCGTTAACGGACATTGGAAGAGTGTTAAATCTATCTACGTCAAGAATTTCACAGATTCACGCAAAAGCGATCAAAAAACTAAAGCAGGGGTTTGTGGAACGAGCGTTCGTTCGTTAGAAGGAGGGATCTAATGGGGATATGGATCAGCTTACTTATACTCGCTGTCGTTGGATTAGGTCTCAAGATTGCAAAGCTTCAGCATCAGGTAAATCAACGTTTAACAAAAGAAGAGTTAGAAGAAGCGCTTGCTCTTTTTTTACACGATATCAAGAAGGATAATGAAATTGTCATCGATGCATTTCATCAGCAGCTCAATCGAACGAACGAAAAGCAGTCTACTAGTGTTGATGTTAAAACCGATACGACCCGTTCTACTGAAAAACAACCTGAATTAAACCGTGATCAAGTAGTCGATCGGATTCGAACCTATCAACGCAATGGCCATCATGCTGCTGATATTGCCAAAACGTTAAAGATTGGAATACGAGAAGTCGAGCTTATTCAACATGTAAATAAGCAAAACCAAAATAATTAGCGCCGTCACCTTGCTTATCAACAGCAAATATGATACGATAATTGACGGTGTTAAATACACACGCAGAAGGATTTTGGCGAAGGTGCTCTTATCATAGATAAGTGTGTCGTCAAGAAATGAATGCTGCGGAGGATAAAAAAAACCATAAGGAGGTGTTTGGTGTGGCAGTTATCTCCATGAAACAATTACTAGAAGCTGGTGTTCACTTCGGTCATCAGACTCGTCGTTGGAACCCAAAAATGGATCGCTACATCTTCACAGAAAGAAACGGTATTTATATTATTGACCTTCAAAAAACGGTCAAGAAAGTCGAGAGTGCGTACAATTTTGTTCGTGATCTTGCAGCTGACGGAGGAAAAATTCTTTTCGTTGGTACAAAGAAACAAGCACAGGATTCAGTTCGTGACGAAGCGATTCGTTCTGGAATGTACTACATTAACCAACGTTGGTTAGGTGGAACATTAACAAACTTCGAAACGATTCAAAAGCGTATTACACGTCTAAAGAATCTTGAAAAAATGCAGGAAGACGGTACATTTGATGTTCTTCCTAAAAAAGAAGTTATCCTTCTTAAAAAAGAAATGGATCGTCTAGAGAAATTCTTAGGCGGTATTAAAGACATGAATAGCATTCCTGACGCTTTATTCGTTATTGACCCACGTAAAGAGCGTATTGCAATTGCGGAAGCACACAAGCTAAATATTCCAATCGTTGCGATTGTAGACACAAACTGCGATCCAGATGAAGTGGATTACGTGATTCCAGGTAATGATGACGCGATTCGCGCCGTTAAATTACTAACTGGAAAAATGGCTGATGCTGTAATCGAAGCAACTGCTGGTGAAGAAGAAGTAGTCTTAGAAGATACAAATTCTGAAGACGTTGAGGAAACGACGACAGCATAAATGTTGGACTCCAAAAAGGGTGGTGAAGGGAGATTAACCCTTTCCCGCCTTTTTTTTGTGAAAAAGATTTGTAAATAGGAGGAATTTAAATGGCAGTTACAGCGAGTATGGTAAAAGAACTTCGTGAAAAAACAGGCGCTGGCATGATGGATTGTAAGAAAGCGCTTGTTGAAGTTGATGGAGATATGGACAAAGCAATTGATTTTCTACGCGAAAAGGGTATTGCAAAAGCTGAGAAGAAAGCAGACCGTGTTGCAGCAGAGGGTCTTGCGTCAGTTGTAACAAGTGGAAACAAAGCGGTTATCGTTGAAGTGAACTCTGAGACAGATTTCGTTGCGAAAAACGAAAACTTCCAAGGTCTTGTTAAAGAATTGGCTGAGCACGTTTTAGCTGAAAACCCAGCAACAGTTGAAGAGGCGTTAGAGCAAAACTTTAAAGGTGGAGACGATACCGTTCTCTCTCACATTAATTCTTCGATTGCAAAAATTGGTGAAAAACTTTCTCTACGCCGTTTCACGGTTGTTGAAAAAGAAGACAGTGATGTATTTGGCTCATACCTACACATGGGTGGCCGTATCGGAGTTCTTACGTTAATTGGTACTTCAAATGATGAAGAACTTGCGAAAGACATTGCGATGCACGTTGCTGCAATTAACCCAACCTATGTTTCTCGCGATGAAGTAACGGGTGATGTTGTTGATCGTGAGCGCGAAGTACTTAAGCAACAAGCGCTTAACGAAGGCAAACCTGAAAACATCGTTGAAAAAATGGTTGAAGGTCGCTTAAGCAAATTCTTTGAACAAGTATGTCTACTTGACCAGCCTTTCGTAAAAGATGGCGATCAAAAAGTTGGTAAGTATGTAAAAGGAAAAAATGCTACTGTGAAAGCATTCGTTCGTTACGAAGTAGGCGAAGGTATTGAAAAGCGTGAAGATAACTTTGCTGAAGAAGTTATGTCTCAAGTGAAAAAATAACAACCTAGTAAAGGGACACAACATTCGTTCGTGTCCCTTTTTTACAAGAACAGATAAGGAACAAAGCAAATTCGGAGGTCACAATGAACAAATACAATCGTGTCGTTTTAAAGCTTAGTGGAGAAGCATTAGCTGGAGAACAAGGGTATGGAATTGATCCGACAATCATTAAATCTATTGCTACGCAAATTAGAGAGATTGTTGAACTAGAAGTAGAGGTAGCCGTCGTTGTTGGTGCCGGTAATATTTGGCGCGGAATGGCTGGTAGTGCTCAAGGAATGGATCGTGCCACTGCAGATTATATGGGCATGCTGGCGACAGTTATGAATTCCCTTGCTCTTCAAGATAGCCTTGAATCGATTGGTGTTGAATCACGAGTGCAAACATCAATTGAAATGAGACAAGTGGCAGAGCCTTATATTCGTAGAAAAGCGATTCGTCATCTTGAGAAGAAGCGTGTTGTTATTTTTGCAGCTGGAACAGGGAACCCATACTTTTCAACTGATACTACTTCTGCGCTACGTGCGGCGGAAATCGAGGCAGAAGTCATCTTAATGGCGAAAAATAATGTAGATGGCGTTTATAATGCGGACCCTCGTACGAATGAGGATGCAACAAAATATGACACGATTACGTATATGGATGTTTTAAAAGAAGGGCTTCAAGTAATGGATTCAACTGCTTCATCCTTATGTATGGACAACGACATTCCACTTGTCGTATTCTCTATAATGGAAGAAGGCAACATTAAACGCGCCGTTTTAGGTGAAAAAATTGGTACAGTGGTCAGGGGGAAATAATTGTTATGTCAAAACAAATTCAAGATGATACTAAAGGAAGAATGGATAAAGCCATTGAGTCTTTAAATCGTGAACTAGCGAAACTTCGTGCTGGACGTGCAAATCCAGCTCTTTTAGACCGTGTTACAGTAGAGTATTATGGAGCAGAAACACCGTTAAATCAACTTGCTTCTATTACGGTACCGGAAGCGCGTTTACTTTTAATTACGCCTTTTGATAAATCAGCCATTAGTAATATTGAAAAAGCGATTATGAAGGCTGATCTTGGCTTGACACCATCAAGTGATGGACAAGTAATACGTATTATTATTCCAGCACTAACAGAAGAGCGTCGGAAAGAATTAAGTAAAATTGTGTCAAGAACAGCTGAAGATTCGAAAGTAGCTGTTCGTAATATTCGTCGTGATGCGAATGATGACTTGAAAAAGCTTCAAAAAGACGGCGAGATGACAGAGGACGAGCTACGTGGAGAGACGGACAACATTCAAAAGTTAACAGACTCTTATATTAGTAAGATTGATACACGTGCTAAAGAAAAAGAAGAGGAAATTATGGAAGTCTGATCAATTTACGTGTATGATAAAGAAAAGTAGGAGACCCTCTTTAATAGGGGGTTTTTTACACTTTTAAGCATCGTGAAGGGCGAACCGCTAGTGAGACGGAGGGCGAAGAATGCTCGAGAAATTTTCTAAATGGAAGCAAGCTTTTCATACAGAAGAGGAAAAGCAATATGATAGAAACCTTGATTTAAGTCGGATTCCAAAGCATGTCGCCATTATTATGGATGGCAATGGCAGATGGGCATCCAACCGAGGCCTCCCTCGCATTGCTGGTCATCGTGAAGGGATGAAAAATGTAAACAAAATTGTCCGAGCGGCAAATGCGTTACAGGTGGAAGCACTTACCCTTTATGCGTTTTCAACAGAGAATTGGATGCGCCCGAAAGCGGAGGTTGATTTTTTATTAAGTTTACCGGAACGCTACCTTAAAAGCGAACTCCCGACTCTTATTAAAGAAAATGTACAAGTCCGAATTATGGGAACGAAAGAAGAGTTGCCGGTTCATACAATTCGAGCTGTGGATGAAGCAATTGAAAAGACAAAGCATAATACCGGGTTAATTCTAAACTTTGCCCTTAATTATGGCAGTCGATTTGAGATGGCGGAAGCAATGAAACAAATTGCGTTTAAAGTAGAATCAGGTGAGCTTCGAGCAGAAGACATTAATGAAGATGTGATTGGTGCGCATTTAATGAGTTGTCAGCTAAAGGATCCAGACTTATTGATTCGCACGAGTGGTGAAATCAGATTAAGTAATTTTATGCTGTGGCAGCTTGCTTATAGTGAATTCTGGTTCACACCTGTACTTTGGCCCGATTTTAATGAGAATCATTTCCGTGAAGCCATTGCGACCTATCAAAATCGTGGTAGACGTTACGGAGGATTATAGGAAGGGCGACAGTAATGAAAACACGAATTGTAACAGGATTAGCGATTGGGGTTGTCATTTTAGCATTTGTTTTTCTAGGTGGCTGGTGGTTTTCCATTTTTGTAACCTTAATGGCAACGATCGCGATGATGGAATTACTTAAAATGAAAAAAATTCAAGCCTTATCGTTAAGAGGAATAGCCGGGCTTATATCAATGTGGCTGCTATTAATTCCAACGAACTGGTTTGATCAATTTATTCCGATAGAAAATACAAAAATAGAATTGTTTATTTTTCTCATCCTTATTTTGTTAATGCTGACGGTGTTAACAAAGAATAAACTAACCTTTGATGAGGTTGGATTTATGATACTATCAAGCGTTTATGTTGGGTTTGGTTTTCACTTCTTGATAGAGGCTCGAAATGTAACCGAAGTTGGTCTGTGGCTCGTTTTATTTGTCATTGTCTTAATTTGGACAACCGACTCTGGTGCCTATTTTGTTGGGAAAGCGATGGGAAAACATAAGCTTTGGCCAGAAATTAGTCCGAATAAGACGATTGAAGGCTCTCTCGGTGGGATTGTTTTAGCTGTTATCGTCGGAAGTTTGTTCTTTTTCCTTACGCCGGCATTTACTTCATACATAACCGCAGTCTTTATTATGCTTGCCACTGCCGTTTTTGGGCAAATTGGTGATTTAGTAGAGTCAGCGTTAAAACGCCATTATGCCGTGAAAGATTCAGGAAATGTATTACCTGGACATGGTGGTATATTGGATCGGTTTGATAGCTTAATCTTTGTCATGCCGCTCTTGCATCTTTTGCAATTAATATAAAAGATGAAGTAGTTCGCTTGCGAGATGGGGAGGAGAAACGATGAAAAAAATTAGTTTATTAGGCTCAACAGGTTCAATTGGTACACAGACATTAGATGTTATTCGGGAACATCCTCAAGCATTTTCCTTAGTAGCATTGTCCTGTGGTGTAAATATCGAGCTGGCTCGTAACCAAATTAAAGAATTTAAACCGAACCTCGTTTCGGTGGCAAAAGAAGAGGATGCTAAAACGCTTCAAAGGGAATTTGGCAAAGAAGTGGAATTCTATTATGGCGACTCTGGTTTAGTAGAAGTTGCAAAGTCGTCTGATGCCGATGTTGTGGTTACCGCTATTACAGGATCTGTCGGCTTGCTGCCAACGCTGGCTGCCATTGAAGCAGGCAAACCTGTTGCCATTGCGAACAAAGAAACCCTTGTAACAGCAGGGCATCTAGTAATGGAAGCAGCGAAAAAACAAGCTGTTCCACTTATTCCTGTCGATAGTGAGCACTCTGCTATTTTTCAAGCTTTAAATGGAGAACCTCATAAAGCAATTGATCGGTTAATTTTAACTGCATCAGGAGGAAGTTTCCGAGATAAAGCTCGACATGAGCTCCAAGATGTCACTGTGGAACAGGCTCTATCCCATCCAAACTGGTCAATGGGAGCAAAGATTACGATTGATTCTGCTACAATGATGAATAAAGGCTTGGAAGTGATTGAAGCAAATTGGTTATTTAACATGGACTATAACCATATTGATGTAGTAATCCATAAAGAGAGTATTATTCATTCAATGGTAGAGTTTCATGACCGGAGTGTGATCGCTCAATTAGGAACACCAGATATGCGTGTGCCCATTCAGTATGCGTTGACGTACCCTGATCGTTATGCACGACCTGAAGGAGAGCGATTGAATCTTGCCGAAATCGGTAAACTTCATTTTAAGGATCTTGATTTTGAACGTTATCGCTGTATGAAATTTGCTTATGAAGCAGGCAAAAGTGGAGGCACTATGCCAACCGTTTTAAATGCAGCAAATGAAGTGGCAGTGGCGAAGTTTTTGAAAGGCGAGATTACTTTTCTACAGATTGAAGACGTGATTGAACAAGCATTACATACACACACAAAGCAAGCAAATCCTTCACTTGAAGAAATTCTTGCTGTTGATCAAGCAGTTCGTGCACGTGTAATGAACAACTAACAGGAAGGCGGTATGGCTGTTGAATACGTTACTAGCTTTTATTGCCATATTCAGTGTGCTTGTATTTGTACACGAATGGGGTCATTTATTTTTTGCGAAGAGGGCAGGCATTCTTTGCTACGAATTTGCAATCGGAATGGGGCCGAAGCTGTTTGCTTTTGAAAGAAACGACACCATTTATACAGTGCGTCTACTACCGATTGGTGGCTACGTTCGCATGGCTGGTGAAGAGCCAGAGCAAACGGTTATTCGACCAGGTTATGAAGTTGGACTCGTATTTGATGACCAGCAGCGTGTAACCGAAATTATTGTCAACAATAAATCAAAGCACCCCGAAGCTCATGTTGTACAGGTTGAACGAATTGATCTTGTTCACGATCTTTATATTGAAACCATTGATGAGGATTCAGGTGAGCTTGTACGCTATCCCATTCACGAAAAAGCAATGATTGTCCAAGATGAAGTTGCGCAAATGAATGCACCATGGCATCGTCAGTTTGGTTCAAAATCATTAGGGGCTCGTGCAATGGCGATTTTCGCTGGACCGCTAATGAACTTTATTTTAGCGTATGTTATTTTGCTAGGATTGTTTTCCATTGCGGGCTTTTCGACAAATCAAATTGACCCAATAGAAGGATCGCCGGCAGAACAAGCAGGTTTGCAAGCTGGAGATTTAATCGTCGCTGTAGATGGCAATGCAACAGAACGTTGGCAAGATATGCAGCAAGCTATTGGTGAAAGACCAAACCAAGATGTGGCGATTACGTTTGAACGTGAAGGTGCACAGCAAGAAGTAACGCTGACAACTGGCTCAAACTATGTGTCAGAAATTGACGAAGAAATCGGTGTGATTGGCGTAGCTCCATTAAGAGAATCTGGATTCGTTGCAGCTGTTGGTGAATCGGCAACTACATTTGTGGATTTTGCCACATCTATTTTTAGTACATTAGGTTTGATTCTTACTGGTGAGTTTTCACTTGATTATATTTCTGGTCCTGTTGGGATTTATAATATAACGGATTCTGCTGTGGCGGCAGGAACGTACCAGGTATTCTTTTTTGCGGCACTGCTAAGTGTCAACCTTGGTGTAATTAATTTGTTCCCAATTCCTGCTTTGGACGGCGGACGATTAATGTTTCTGGCGTACGAAGCTATACGAGGTAAACCTGTCTCGCCAGAAAAAGAAGGTGCTATTCAATTTATTGGCTTTGCTTTAGTGATGTTATTGATGATCGTGGTGACGTGGAACGATATAAGCAAGCTATTCTCTTAAGTTAGATGAAGTGAGTAAAGGAAGTGACGCAATGAGACAGTCAACTTATTTAGTACCAACGATGCGTGATGTGCCTGCTGACGCTGAAGCGAGAAGTCACCAACTTATGCTTCGGGCAGGAATGATGCGCCAACTTGCATCAGGAGTATATGCCTATCTTCCATTAGCGAAAAGAGCGATGACGAAGATTGAAGCGATTATTCGTGAAGAATTAGATGGAATTGGCGCGCAAGAATTAACATTGCCAGCTTTACACCCAGCTGAGCTCTGGCAAGAATCTGGTCGGTGGGAAGATATGGGCGATGAATTGATTCGTTTAAAAGATCGTCACAATCGTGATTTTGCCCTCGGTGCAACCCATGAGGAAGTGATTACAACCATTATTAAAGATGGCATTACGTCATATAAAAAGCTTCCATTAAATGTCTATCAAATCCAAACGAAATTCAGGGATGAGCGCCGTCCGCGCTTCGGTTTATTGCGTGGGCGTGAATTTATTATGAAAGACGCGTATTCGTTTCATGACACAGAAGAAAGTTTAAATGAAACCTATTGGGCTATGCACGAAGCGTATTCTCGCATTTTTTCACGTGTAGGGCTAACATTCCGCCCGGTTATTGCTGATTCTGGTACGATGGGTGGTAAGGACACCCATGAATTTATGGCACTCGCTTCGGTTGGTGAAGACACCATTGCTTATTCAGACGGCTCGGACTATGCAGCGAACCTTGAAATGGCTTCAAGCCTTGCACCAGAGCCGCCTCAAGCACAGGAATATGGCTTGCTTGAAAAGAAAGCGACTCCTGGAGCGAAAACGGTCAATGATGCGGCAGCTGTCTTAGGTATCGACCCTGATCATATTTTAAAAGCGTTAGTGGTATTCATCGATGGCAAAGGTTCGCTTTTACTGCTTCGCGGAAATGATGAGTTAAATGAAGTAAAAGCTCTTCATGAGCTAGGTGCTAAAGAACTGCGTATGGCAACAGAGGAAGAAGTTGTTGAGTTATTTGGGGCGACACCAGGCTCTATTGGCCCCATCAATGTGACCACTGTACCAATTTATGCAGATCACCGTATTCATGGAATGGAAACCATTGCTTGTGGTGCGAATGACACCGGCTACCATTATATCAATGTCGGACCGGGTAAAGATTATCAAGCCACAGCTTATAAAGATTTACGTACAGTAAAAGAAGGGGATCCATCTCCTGATGGACAAGGCACCCTTCAATTTGCAGAAGGCATTGAAGTAGGTCAAGTATTCAAACTTGGTCGCAAGTATTCTGAATCATTACAAGCAAAGTACCTTGACCAAAACGGCAAAGCGCAGACGTTTCTAATGGGCTGCTATGGAATTGGTGTTTCAAGAACCATTGCGGCAGTGATTGAACAGCATCACGATGAGAATGGTATCGTTTGGCCCACATCTATTGCGCCGTTTCTCGTTCACCTACTAGCCCTTAATGTGAAAAATGAAGAGCAGCAAGCATTAGCGAAAGCGATTTATGCAGACTTAAAACAGGCGGGAATCGATGTATTATTTGATGATCGTGGTGAGCGAGCTGGTGTGAAATTCAAAGATGCAGATCTGATTGGCCTTCCTATACGAATCGCAGTTGGTAAACGTGCAGGTGAAGGAATTGTTGAAGTAAAAGTAAGAAAAACAGGCGAACAGCTTGAGCTAACAAAAGAAGATCTAGTACAATGGGTAAAGGAATTTGCCAATTGACAGAAGTGGACTGGCCAATCGGTCAGTCCATTTCCTTGCACGGGGGAGTGATTTTTAGTGAACAATGAGATGGGATCAAGAGAAGAACGCCTTCGTTTATTACTCGAACAATTACAAGTCCCGACAGATGGACATACCTATTTCGAAAACGGCTATATAAAAAAATTGGCGATCACGCGAGAGACGAAATCGTGGCATTTTTATATTCATTTGCAAACGGTACTTCCAGCTGATTTAGCTCAACTGTTTAGATCGAAATTAGAAGTAACGTTTAAAGAAATTGCTAAAGCAACTTGTACATTTACGTACGATCATAACGAGATGACAGTAGACGCTTGGAACAACTACTGGCCAATCATTATGAGTGAGTTTTCGCTATTGTCACCACCTCTTGCATCTGCACTACAAAAGCAAACGCCAGATATGAGCAAAGGCACACTGGCACTTGTTGCACAAAATGATGCAGAGGGTCAAGCAATGAAGCGGAAGCTCGTTGAACCGTTCAAACAAATTTGTACTCGTTATGGTTTGCCGACGATTCCATTGCACATATCGGTGGAAGAATCAAAAGAAGCGTATGATGAATTTGTACGAAAGCGCCAAGAAGAAGATCATTCTAAAGTCGTGGAAGCAATGCTTGAGAAAAAACGTCAAGAGGAAGAGATGACGAAACAAGTTTCGGCTGCGAATTTATCAATGGGCTATCCAATTAAAGATGACCCTATTCCTCTTGAAGCGATTGTGGATGAAGAGCGAAGAATTACGGTTCAAGGATATGTGTTTGCTGCAGAGACCCGAGAGCTAAGAAGTGGTCGAACGCTGTTAACGTTTAAAATTACAGATTACACCGATTCGATATTAGTAAAAATGTTTTCACGTGATAAAGAAGATATTCCGATTTTACAAGCAGTGAAAAAAGGCATGTGGATGAAGGTCCGTGGAGGTATCCAAAACGATACATTCGTTCGCGATCTTGTGATGATTGCGAATGATTTTAATCAAATAACGCCTAAATCTCGTATTGATACAGCAGAAGAAAAGCGAGTCGAACTGCATACTCATTCAACGATGAGCCAAATGGATGGAATGGCATCGGTTGGTCAATATGTGGAACAAGCAGCGAAATGGGGACATAGTGCGGTAGCGATTACGGATCATGGTGTTGTACAAGCCTTTCCTGAAGCCTATAACGCTAGTAAAAAGCACGGAATAAAAGTTATTTTTGGAATGGAAGCCAATATTGTTGATGACGGCGTACCTATTGCCTACAATTCAGATCATCGTAAGCTATTGGATGAAGAATATGTTGTATTCGACGTAGAGACAACAGGTTTGTCTGCTGTATACAATACGGTTATTGAGCTGGCGGCAGTCAAAATTAAAAATGGAGAAATTGTTGATACATTTGAATCGTTTGCTGACCCTAAAGAGCCACTATCGTCAACGATCATTGACTTAACAGGGATAACTGATGACATGCTTCAAGGCGCTCCTGACCCGTTAGACGTACTCAAGCAATTCAAAGAATTTGCAGGAAACGGAACGATTGTTGCCCATAATGCGAGCTTTGATATCGGCTTCTTAAATGTGGGATATAAGAAGATGGGCTTTACAGAAGTGAAAAATCCAGTCATTGATACATTGGAACTGGGTCGTTTTCTTTACCCTGAATTAAAAAATCATCGGTTAAATACATTATGTAAGAAATTCGATATTGAATTAGTCAGCCATCACCGAGCTATATACGATACTCAAGCAACAGCCTATTTATTATGGAAAATGGTAAAAGATGCAGCGGAAAAAGAGATTATGTTTCATGATGAACTGAATAATCATATGGGGCAAGGCAATTTTCATCGACAGCGCCCTTTTCACGCAACCATTCATGTAACGTCTCAAGAAGGATTAAAAAATCTTTACCGACTTGTCACGATGTCTCACGTCAATTATTATTTCCGTACACCAAGAATTCCGCGTTCTGAATTAAGCAAGCATCGAGAAGGTTTGTTTATCGGATCAGCATGTGATAAAGGCGAAGTATTTGAAGGAATGATGCAGAAATCAGCCGACGAAGTTGAAAACATCGCACGATTCTATGATTTCCTAGAGATTCAACCACCGGGTAATTACCGCCACCTTATTGAACGAGAACTGATTAAAGATGAACAGGCTCTTCAAGAAATTATCGGTAAAATTATTTCGTTGGGAGAACAGCTCAACATACCTGTTGTAGCAACGGGCAACGTTCATTACGTTAACGAAAATGACGCAATCTATCGTAAAATTTTAATTGCTTCTCAAGGTGGAGCGAACCCATTAAATCGTCAAGCACTTCCACTTGTTCATTTCCGGACAACAGATGAAATGATGGCTGAGTTTGCATTTCTTGGAGAAGAAAAAGCTCACGACCTCGTTGTGACAAATTCGAATCGTATTGCAAACGAAGTTGGAGAGGTTCACCCTATTCCGGACGAATTATACGCACCAAAAATTGAAGGTGCAGATGATGAAATGCGCGAAATGAGCTATGGAAGAGCAAGAGCTATATACGGAAATCCGCTTCCTGAAATTGTTGAGGCACGACTAGAAAAAGAACTTAACAGTATTATTGGACACGGCTTCGCAGTTATTTATTTAATTTCACAGAAGCTTGTTAAAAAATCACTTGATGATGGCTATCTGGTAGGTTCCCGTGGTTCCGTTGGTTCTTCATTTGTCGCAACCATGACGGAAATTACTGAAGTCAACCCTCTACCGCCACACTATGTTTGCCCGAACTGCCAGCACTCGCATTTTTTCGATGATGGTTCTGTTGCGTCTGGGTATGATTTGCCAGATGCAAACTGTCCTGAATGCGGATCGGCTTATCAAAAAGATGGTCAAGATATCCCGTTTGAAACGTTTCTAGGCTTCAAAGGAGATAAAGTACCCGATATTGATTTGAACTTTTCTGGTGAGTATCAGCCGAGAGCCCATGCGTATACGAAAGACTTGTTTGGTGAGGAATATGTCTATCGAGCTGGAACAATCGGTACGGTTGCCGAAAAGACTGCGTACGGTTTTGTGAAAGGCTATCAAGGTGATCACGATTTGTTAATGAGAGGAGCAGAAATTGACCGGCTCGTTTCAGGTTGTACCGGTGTTAAACGAACGACTGGACAACATCCAGGCGGAATTATCGTTGTGCCGGATTATAAAGACATTCACGATTTTTCACCTATACAATATCCAGCAGACGACAAAAACTCAGAGTGGAAAACCACTCATTTTGATTTCCATTCAATTCACGACAATCTTCTGAAACTCGATATTCTTGGACACGATGATCCAACGGCAATTCGAATGCTTCAAGATTTAAGTGGTATTGATCCAAAGACGATTCCAACGGATGACCCAGACGTTATGAAAATATTTGCCTCTCCAGACATTTTAGGCGTAACAGAAGAGCAGATTATGTGTAAGACGGGAACTTTAGGCATTCCTGAATTTGGAACACGTTTCGTTCGTCAAATGCTCGAAGAAACAAAGCCGAGCACATTCTCTGAACTTCTGCAAATTTCTGGGTTATCCCACGGTACGGATGTATGGCTTGGTAACGCGAATGAATTGATTTATAATGGTACGTGTGAATTGAAAGACGTTATTGGGTGTCGTGATGATATTATGGTCTATTTAATATACAAAGGGCTAGAGTCGTCATTGGCATTTAAAATTATGGAATTTGTTCGTAAAGGAAAAGGACTTCAGCCTGAATGGGTTGAAGAAATGAAAAAGCATGATGTGCCAGATTGGTACATTGATTCCTGTACGAAAATAAAATATATGTTCCCTAAAGCCCATGCAGCGGCATACGTATTAATGGCCGTACGAATTGCATATTTCAAAGTGCATCATCCTATCCTTTATTATGCTACGTATTTTACGGTACGAGCAGATGATTTTGAGATGGACGTGATGATAAAAGGATCAAGTTCGATTCGTGCTAAAATCGATGAAATTAATGCAAAAGGCTTAGACGCTGCGCCAAAAGAGAAAGCTGTCCTAACAGTACTTGAACTTTCTCTTGAGATGTGTGAACGCGGCTTTGGTTTCCAAAAAGTCGATCTTTATAAATCGTCAGCAACCGAATTCATTGTGGATGGCGATACGTTACTTCCGCCGTTTAATTCATTAAACGGAGTTGGTACAAACGCGGCGCTTAATATTGTGAAAGCAAGAGAAAATGGTCACTTTTTGTCAAAAGAGGATCTACAGCAACGAGCGAAGTTGACAAAAACAGTTGTCGAGAATTTATCTGATCACGGATGTTTACACGATCTTCCTGAATCAAATCAGCTATCACTATTTTAAGAAAAAGAACAAGCCTTGCGCGAGGCTCTATCCTGTGATAAAATCGTTTATGGTAATAGTTAGCATACGGAATGATGAAAGAGTGGGGCAACCCACTCTTTTTGTTCGCAACTCGCTAGGCGCATGAAAAGTTGGATATGCCTGATGACGTATGCTGGTTATAGGCATACGTTTTTTTATTATGTGATAAAAGGAGGGACAGATGTTTGAGTAAAATTGTCTCTAGTAAAGTGGAACAATTGGTCCTTCCAATTGTAGACGACTTACAGCTTGAATTAGTAGAAGTAGAATACAAAAAAGAAGGGCCGAACTGGTTTTTACGCGTTTATATTGATTCAGATAAAGGCGTTGATCTAGATGACTGCGAAAAGGTCAGCGAAAAGCTTAGTGAACAGCTAGACGAAGCGGATCCTATTAAAGAAGCTTATTTTCTTGAAGTATCTTCACCAGGGGCAGAGCGTCCATTAAAGAAAAAAGCAGACGTGGAGAAAGCGGTTGGAAAAGGCGTTTACATCACAACATACGAACCTTTAAATGGCGAAAAAACGTTTGAAGGTACGCTGAAAGCTTTTGAAGATGATCAGCTTACAGTTGATACAAAAGTGAAAACACGTACTGTGACGTATACTATTCCATACGATAAAATTGCGAATATCCGTTTATCGATTCTGTTCTAGGTTAAGAAAACGAAGGAGGTGCTTTCCATGAATAGCGAATTTATGGAAGCTTTAACAACCCTTGAAGCTGACAAAGGGATTAAAAAGGAAGTCATCATAGAAGCGATTGAAGCAGCACTTATTTCTGGTTATAAACGGAATTTCGGGCAAGCACAAAACGTTCGCGTTGATGTGAACCGTACGAACGGAAGCATCCGCGTGTTTGCACGTAAAGTCGTTGTCGAAGAAGTGTTTGATAAAAGACTAGAAATTTCAGAGGAAGAAGCACAAGGGATTAATCAAAACTTTGAAGTAGACGACGTTGTCGAAATCGAAGTCACGCCGAAAGACTTTGGCCGAATTGCAGCCCAAACGGCAAAGCAAGTTGTAACGCAGCGTGTGCGTGAAGCAGAGCGTGGCATTATTTATTCAGACTTTATTGATCGTGAAGAAGACATTATGAATGGAATTGTGCAAAGGCAAGATCACCGCTTTATTTATGTTGATCTCGGTAAAGTAGAAGCACTATTACCATTAACAGAACAAATGCCAAACGAAGTATACCGCCATAATGATCGTATTAAGGCTTATATTACGAAAGTCGAAAAAACAACAAAAGGACCACAAATTTTAATTTCCCGTACTCATCCTGGTTTATTAAAGCGATTATTTGAACTAGAAGTACCGGAAATTTACGACGGAACCGTTGAAATTAAATCCGTATCACGAGAAGCTGGTGATCGTTCAAAGATTGCTGTTCATTCTGAAAACCCTGAAGTCGATTCTGTTGGTGCATGTGTTGGACAAAGAGGCCAACGTGTTCAAACCATTGTGGACGAACTTAAAGGGGAAAAAATTGATATTGTTGAATGGTCTGAAGATCCAGTTGTTTACATCGCAAACGCTCTAAGCCCAGCGAAAGTTATGCGTGTGAATGTAAACGAAGAGGAGAAAATGACTCAAGTCATCGTACCTGATTATCAGCTTTCTCTAGCAATCGGAAAACGTGGTCAAAATGCGCGTTTAGCAGCCAAATTAACCGGTTGGAAAATCGATATCAAAAACGAAACAGAAGCTAGAGAGTTAGGACTACTTGACGCTGAGGAAACCCTAGATGAAGATCTTCTTGAACAAGAGCTAGATTAATCGAATAAGGCGGGGGTCAAGATGAAGCAACGAAAAATACCGCTTAGAAAATGTATCGTCACAAACGAAATGAAGCCTAAAGGTGAACTGATTCGAATTGTCCGAACACCTGAAGGAACTGTAGAGCTAGACCCGACTGGTAAAAAGAACGGTCGAGGAGCCTACTTATCACACGATGAAGATGTATTTGAGCTGGCGAAAAAAAGAAATAGTTTGACACGACACTTACAAGTGAACGTAACGGCTGAAGTGTATGATCAGCTTTTAACTGACTTAAAGAAGGTTAAAAAGAAATGAACCCTAACCAACACTATTTATCATTACTCGGGCTTTGTATGCGTGCAGGGGAGCTTGTAACAGGAGAAGAATTAACGTTAGAAGCAGTCCGCAAAAAGAATGTAGCGCTTGTATTACTAGCTAGTGATGCAAGTGAAAATACAGCAAAAAAAGTGCGAGATAAATGTAGCTATTATCATGTTCCCCTTTTTGCCGTTAGTGATCGTTACGAACTCGGTTCTGCAATAGGGAAAGAAGCACGTGTTGTAATAGGCATACGAAGTAAAGGGTTTGCTAAGAAAATTGCTGCATTACTGAACCAATAATGGAGGTATGTATATGTCAAAAATGCGAATTCATGAATACGCAAAAGCAAATAATGTTCAAAGCAAACAATTAATCGAAAAGCTAAAAGCGATGGGTGAAACTGTGTCAAACCATATGTCGACTGTGGAAGAGGAGACATTAAAGAAAGCCAACCAACAAGTACAGGCTTCTGGAGGAAATGGAGATCAAAAAAGTATGAACAAAAAAACAGATGATCGACCGAACGATAAGAAACCAGCAGGCCAAGAACAACGAGGCGCGCAAAAGCAAGGCAATGCGACTCAAGGTGGAAACCGTGGTCCAAATAACCGCACTCAAGGGAATCGTCCTGGTGGTGGCGGAAACCGCACTCAAGGAAGACCTGGAAATAACAACCGACGCAATCAAGGTCGTGGGAAGAAGCGTGGCGGACCACAAAACCGTCCAAATCACCAACAAATGCCTTTACCTGAAAAAATTATGATTTCAGGTAGCTTAAGCGTAAGTGAACTTGCAGCGAAACTCCACCGTGAAGCATCTGAATTGATTAAAAAACTAATGAAGCTTGGTGTAATGGCGACGATTAATCAAGAACTCGATAAAGATACAATCGAGCTACTTGCTGCTGATTACGGCGTAGCAGTTGAAGAAGAAGTATTTGTAGATGAGCTTGATATTGAGCTTTATGATAGCGAAGATAAAGAAGAAGAATTGCAAGAGCGCCCGCCAGTCGTAACGATTATGGGTCACGTCGACCACGGGAAAACAACGTTGCTTGACTCTATTCGTAACACAAAAGTAACAGCAGGTGAGGCTGGCGGTATTACGCAGCACATCGGAGCGTATCAAATTGAGCAAAACAATAAAAAGATTACATTCTTAGATACACCTGGACACGCTGCATTTACGACGATGCGTGCACGTGGTGCGCAAGTAACGGATATCGCTATTATTGTTGTAGCAGCTGATGACGGTGTCATGCCTCAAACAAAAGAAGCGATTAGCCATGCGAAAGCGGCAGAAGTGCCAATTATTATCGCTGTCAACAAAATGGATAAAGAAACTGCCAATCCAGACCGTGTTATGCAAGAATTAACAGAGTATGAACTTGTTCCTGAAGCGTGGGGCGGGGATACTATTTTTGTTAACGTATCCGCATTAAATGGAGACGGCATTGACGAGCTGATTGAAATGATTCTACTTGTTTCTGAGGTAGAAGAGCTAAAAGCAAATCCTGATAAGCTTGCTACAGGTACTGTTGTAGAAGCACAGCTTGACAAAGGTCGTGGCCCTGTTGCAACACTTCTTGTTCAAAGTGGTACGTTAAACGTTGGAGATGCGGTTGTTGTGGGTAGCACATTCGGTCGTGTCCGAGCATTGGTAAATGATCTTGGTCGCCGTGTGAAAACGGTTGGTCCGTCTGCACCAGTTGAAATAACGGGCTTAAATGAAGTTCCACAAGCAGGCGATCGTTTCCAAGCCTTTAAAGACGAGAAGAAAGCGCGCCAAGTTGGTGAAGGCTTAATGGCTCGTTACCGTGAGCAAAACTTGTCTGAAACATCCAAAGTTAGCTTAGATGATCTCTTTAATCAAATCCAGCAAGGGGATATTAAAGATATTAACGTCATTATTAAAGCGGATGTTCAAGGTTCGGTTGAAGCAATGAAAGGATCACTGGAAAAAATTGATGTCGCTGGTGTAAAAGTAAATATTATTCACACAGGTGCTGGCGCCATTACAGAGTCCGATATTATTTTAGCTTCTGCATCAAATGCTATTGTCATTGGATTTAATGTTCGTCCAGATGTGAATGCGAAGCGTGTAGCTGAAGCTGAAAATGTAGATATTCGTCTACACCGTGTTATCTATAACGCAATAGATGAAATTGAGCAAGCGATGAAAGGCGCACTTGATCCTGAGTTTGAAGAAAAAGTCATTGGTCAGGTAGAGGTTCGTACAACGTTCAAAGTATCGAAAATCGGTACAATTGCAGGTTCGTACGTAACCGAAGGAAAAATCACGCGTAACTCAGCTGTTCGCTTAATCCGTGACGGAATTGTTGTCTATGAAGGTGAACTGAACGCATTAAAACGTTTTAAAGATGATGCGAAAGAGGTTGCTGCAGGGTACGAGTGTGGTATTACTCTTGAGAAGTTTAACGACATTAAAGAAGGCGACATTATTGAAGCCTATGTGATGGAAGAAGTTAAGCGCTAATGCACGTTGCGGTTGTCCGTTGTGAATGCTTTATCTTTATGGCGCAGTCTTTAAAGGATAAACGATCTGTTGTTAAAAGCATTGTAACGAGAATGCGGCAACGATTAAATGTTAGTGTAGCTGAAACTGACCACCAAAATGTATGGCAGCGAGCAGAGCTAACTATCGCTGCAGTCGGTTCATCTAGACAAAGCGTCGAAACAGAACTACAAAAAGCGCTCGATCTTCTTGATCGACATGGTGAGGCAGAGCGTACTTTAACCGACTGGGAATGGGTTTAATCTGTCCTAAAAAAGGGCACTCCATGAGAGTAGGATCGAACCAAATGGGTTCGATGAATAGTCAGATAGATAGAGGTGAAAGTCATGGCGAACAATCGTGCTGAACGAGTTGGCGAACAAATGAAGAAAGAACTTAGCGACATTCTTCTACGTGAAATTAAAGATCCACGGGTAAAATTTGTGACCATTACAGGTGTGGATGTAACCGGAGATCTTCAACAAGCAACGGCGTTTATTACCGTTCTTGGGAACGAAGAAGAACAAAAAGCGACTCTCGCTGGTTTAGAAAAGGCAAAAGGATTCATTCGTTCCGAGATCGGAAAAAGAATTCGTCTTCGAAAAACCCCGGAGCTAAGTTTCTCAATTGATGAGTCAATTCAATACGGTAATCGAATTGAGTCGCTTTTACGAGAAGTGAAAAGCGAAAACGAAAGTCAGTAAAAAAAGTGAGGGTGGCAAACATTGCTATCCTCATTTTTTACATAACGTTAAGTGAAAGGAATCGTTTTGATGGATGCAGGAATAGTAGCTTTGTATAAACCAAGAGGGATGACGTCCCACGACTGTGTAAATCGTATTCGTCGGTTGTACAAAACAAAGAAAGTTGGACACACTGGGACTCTTGACCCAGAAGTTGATGGCGTGCTGCCAATTTGTATTGGCAAAGCGACGAAAGTGGCTGAGTATATGTCTGACTTCGATAAGACCTATACTGGCGATGTCACATTAGGATTTACGACGACTACTGAGGATGCTTATGGAGAAGTAGTAGAACGGCTTCCTGTTCTTCAATCTGTCTCTAGTGACCAGATTGAAGCAGTCCTCGCGCAATTTCGAGGTGCTATCATGCAGACACCTCCTTACTATTCAGCTGTTAAAGTGAATGGGAAAAGATTGTATGAATATGCAAGGAAAGGTATTGAAGTAGACAGACCAACGCGGCAAGTGAACATTCATCAATTAACTTTAACCAATGTAGAAGAAGCGAAAGAAGACACGCAACGTTTTTCTTTTGATGTGCGCTGCAGCAAAGGCACCTATGTCCGAACGTTAGCAGTGGATATAGGTGCTGCCCTGGGTTTCCCCTCTCATATGTCTTCTCTTACTAGGACGGCTTCTGGCTCATTTGAGCTGGCCAACACCATTACATTTGATACGTTGGAGGAGCTGTCGCTAGAAGAACGGTACGAGAAACTGTATCCGTTTGATCATGCATTGACAAATTTTCCGAAAAGAACGGCTGACCGAGCTCTCGAACAACGAATAAAAAATGGTGCTGTCTTAGCGAACGAAGACCAAATTTTTGGAGACACGCGCTTTTTATTTTATAATGAGGATGGAGAATGTCTTGCGCTTTATCAACCTCACCCGACAAAAGAAGGCTTGATGAAGCCAGAAAAGCTTTTCTCTCAGGCAGCAGGACTTTAGGAGGGTCATGGAATGAAGCTTATAAAAATTGATTTAGATCATATGGACAAACAGGAGTGGACGAAAGAAGCCGCTCGTACTGTTTTGGCGATTGGTTATTTTGATGGTGTCCATAAAGGGCACCAAACCGTTATAAAAAAAGCAATAGATGAAGCAAGCGCAAGAGGGATTGAAGCAGCGGTGATGACGTTCTTCCCCCATCCTAAAGAGGTTCTTGGTAAACCAGAAGTACCTATGCGCTATTTAACCCCTTTTGATTCAAAGATTGAACGTTTAAAAGCGCTTGGTGTTGACCGGATTTATGCGGTGCGTTTCACGCCATCATTTTCTAAGTTAACACCACAACAATTTGTCGATGACTTTATTGTGTCCCTTCATGTTGAGCATGTCGTTGCAGGGTTTGATTTTACATACGGTGTAAAAGGTGCAGGAACGATGGAGCAGCTTGGCGACTATGCGAAAGAGCGCTTCACGTATAGTATTATTGACAAAGTAACCGATGAAGACGAAAAGATTTCATCGACACGCATTCGCCAAGAATTAGAGGAAGGTGATGTTCAAAGAGCATCGTTTCTTCTTGGCTATCCGTACAAAGTAAAAGGCGAGGTTATCCATGGAGATGCGAGAGGGCGTTTACTCGGTTTCCCGACTGCAAACGTAAGTGCTGCTGAGCGCTATCATATACCGAAAACGGGTGTATATGTTGTTGCTTTCTATGTAAAGGGAAACAAGTATACGGGGATGGCTAATGTTGGCTACAAACCAACTTTTGTAGACAATTTACCAGAACCAAGTGTGGAAGTAAACCTCTTTCATTTTGCCGAGGACATATACGGAGAAATTGTTGAAGTTGAGTTCCTTAAGTGGATTCGAGCAGAACAAAAGTTTAACGGTATTGATGAAATCAAAGCTCAGCTCACCCGTGATCAAGAAACGAGTTTACGATGGCTTGAGGAGAACATACACTAAGACACTTGCATTTTAACAAGCAACCGTCTATAATAACTAATGTTCACTGAAGTTTTCAGAGGACAGCCCGCTTCTTGGCAAAACGATTCACCAACGTTTGCTCGGAAACTAGGGTTACATTACAAGGAGGTGGCTCTAATGGCTTTAACACAAGAGCGTAAAAATGAACTAATTGCAGACTTCAAAACACACGACACGGACACTGGTTCTCCAGAAGTTCAAGTGGCGATTTTAACAGAGCAAATTAATTCATTAAACGATCATTTACGTACACACAAGAAAGATCACCACTCACGTCGCGGTCTTTTGAAAATGGTTGGACAACGTCGTAATTTGTTAACGTATTTGCGTAAAAAAGATGTTACGCGTTACCGTAACTTAGTTGACAAACTTGGCTTACGTCGATAAGGTTTGTAAAAGCGGGGGATGTTCTCCCGCTTTTTTCTTCATGTGAAAAACAATGGAATCTAAAAAACATTGAAACAGCTGTAATTCGCTCTTTTAAACTTACGCTGTTTCGGTCATAATAAAGAATGAGAATTTTTTTAGATGTACGAGAGGAGTACACATACATGGATCAAGAACGTCACGAGTTTACAATCAACTGGGCTGGACGTACATTCAGCGTTGAAGTTGGTCAACTCGCAAAACAAGCAAATGGTGCAGTTCTTGTCCGTTATGGTGAGACTGCGGTTTTATCGACAGCAACAGCGTCGAAGGAACCTAAAGATCTACCATTCTTTCCACTAACGGTCAATTATGAAGAACGTTTATATGCAGCAGGAAAAATACCAGGAGGGTTTATTAAACGTGAAGGGCGTCCAAGTGAACAAGCGATTTTAACAAGTCGTTTAATTGATCGTCCGATTCGTCCATTATTCCCTGATGGGTTTCGAAATGAAGTACAAGTCATTAGCATCGTCATGAGTTCTGATCAAAGCGCATCGTCAGAAATGGCTGCAATGATTGGTTCTTCTCTAGCTTTGTCTGTTTCAGATATTCCTTTTGGTGGCCCAATTGCTGGGGTAACGGTAGGTCGTATTAATGGCGAATTTATTATGAACCCTACTCCTGCTCAATTAGCAGAGAGTGATATTGAACTAATTGTTGCTGGTACAAAAGAAGCCATCAATATGGTTGAAGCAGGTGCGAAAGAAGTACCTGAAGAAGTGATGTTAGAAGCAATTCTAGCTGGTCATGAAAATATTAAAGAAATGATTGCGTTCCAAGAAAAAATTGTGGAAGCATGCGGAAAAGAAAAAAGCGAGCTGAAATTAAAAACATTTGATGCTGAGCTGGAAAATGCCCTTAGAGAAACCGTAGAGGCACAAATTAAAGAAGCTGTTCGTGTGGAAGAAAAGCACGCTCGTCAAGATGCGATTGATGCTGTCATCAAAGCACAAGTAGAGCGTTATGAAGAAGACGAAACAGTTGAAGTAAGTGAAGTCAAAGGCATTTTACAAATGTTTGTAAAAGAAGAAGTTCGTCGTCTTATTACCGTTGATAAGGTTCGTCCTGATGGCCGTGGTGTAGACGAAATTCGCCCACTTGATTCACAGATTCATATGCTGCCACGTACACATGGTTCAGGCTTGTTTACACGTGGACAAACTCAAGCGTTAAGTATTTGTACTTTAGGTGCACTAGGAGATGTTCAGATTTTGGACGGCCTTGGCATTGAAGAAACGAAGCGATTTATGCACCATTATAATTTCCCGCAATTTAGCGTTGGTGAAACAGGTCCCATTCGTGCTCCAGGACGTCGTGAAATTGGCCACGGTGCGTTAGGTGAACGAGCGCTTGAGCAAGTTATTCCTTCGGAGCAAGAGTTTCCTTACACGATCCGTCTTGTATCAGAAGTGCTTGAATCAAACGGTTCAACGTCTCAAGCAAGTATTTGTGCGAGTACCCTTGCAATGATGGATGCAGGTGTTCCAATTAAAGCCCCAGTAGCAGGTATTGCAATGGGTCTCGTGAAGCAAGGCGACCATATGACTGTACTGACAGATATCCAAGGGATGGAAGATGCCTTAGGTGACATGGACTTTAAAGTAGCAGGAACAGCGACAGGTATTACTGCGTTGCAAATGGATATTAAAATTTCTGGTATAAACCGAGAAGTACTTGAACAAGCCCTTGATCAAGCAAAACAAGGACGCTTGAAAATTCTTGATAATATGTTGACGGCTATTCAAGAACCGCGTAAAGAACTTTCGGACTATGCGCCGAAAATTTTAACATTAGCCATTAACCCTGATAAGATTCGTGATGTCATTGGACCAAGCGGTAAAGTCATTAACAAGATTATCGAAGAAACAAATGTAAAGATTGACATCGAACAAGATGGCACGGTTTATATTTCTTCCCTTGACTCTGAGATGAACCGAAAAGCAAAACAAATCATTGAAGACCTTGTACGTGAAGTTGAAGTTGGAAAAACGTACACAGGTAAAGTAAAGCGAATTGAAAAATTCGGTGCGTTCCTTGAAATTTTCAAAGGCAAAGATGGTTTACTACACATTTCACAAATTGCGGAAGAACGAGTAAACAAGGTTGAGGACATCTTAAAATTAGGTGATGAGCTTGACGTTCGTGTAACGGAGATTGATAATCAAGGTCGTGTTAACTTGTCTCGCAAAGTTCTTTTAAAGGAACAGCGTGAAAAAGAAGAGAAAGAAAATCAAACGCAAGAAGAACAATCTAACGAACAAGAGCAGTCGTAATAGATGGACTAGGAAAATTCCTAGTCTTTTTTGTTTGTTCATTCTAGTTGCCCTTCATAAGACATAGACATGCTAAGAGAAGCTTTTTATGGTTAAGGAGGGGAATAAATGAAGCACAAAGTTATACATGTTATCCTTTGTTCTACGGTAGTTTTACTAGCTCTTGTTGCAATCCAGAACCCGTTTTCAAATCAATATGTGGAAACGGTTAAATTAAACGCGTCTATGATGGTTGAAGCTGTTGAAGATCCACTCTACGAAGCCATTCTTGAACACGCTAATAAAGTGAATATTCCGTCGATAAATGCGAAAATGGATCGGGTTTGGAAGGCGATGCCTGGATACAATGGACTAGAGGTTGACGTTGAAAAATCCTATGATAAGATGAAAGAATCTGGCACATTTAACCAGTCGATGCTTATTTTTAAAGATGCTAAGCCAGAGGTCCATTTAAGTGATTTAGACCCTGCACCAATTTATCGAGGAGTATCAGAGAAACCAATGACTGCCATGCTCATCAATGTAGCTTGGGGAAATGAGTATATCCCTGATATGCTTCGAACACTTCGTCAGCACCAAGTCCACGCAACGTTCTTTTTAGATGGCTCGTGGGTAAAGAAAAATCCCCAATTAGCCATGATGATTAAAGAAGAGGGACACGAAATTGGGAGTCACGCTTATTCCCACCCGCAAATGAGTAAACTAAGTGTAGAAAAAATAGACGAAGAGTTAGAAAAAACAACAGAAGTAATTAAAGCGACAGTAGACGAAACACCTAAGTGGTTTGCCCCGCCCAGTGGTGATTACAATCAGCTTGTTGTTGATCGTGCCCATGCTCACGGTATGAATACGATTATGTGGACGGTTGATACGATTGATTGGAAGAAGCCTGAGGTTCATTCAATGGTCAATCGAGTTGTTCCGAAAATGGAAGCTGGATCAATGTTACTCATGCATCCAACTGAGTCATCATCACAAGGGCTCGACGCGATGATAAAGGGGATAAAAGAGAAGAATTTACTGGTAGGGACGGTTTCTGAACTGATGAGCGAAAACCGTTTGCCACGAAACATGGAAGTAGACATCAATGGGGGTTCAAGTAGTGATTAATAAAAGAGAGCTAAGTAACGGTGTACGAATTATGGCTGAAAAAAACAATACAGTCCGTTCAGTAGCGATTGGCATATGGGTTAAAACAGGTTCTCGTAATGAAGAAAATGAACAGAATGGGATTTCTCACTTTATTGAGCACATGTTGTTTAAAGGAACAAAAACGAGATCGCCACAAGAAATAGCGGAAGCTTTTGACCGAATAGGCGGACAAGTAAACGCCTTTACAGCAAAAGAATATACGTGTTATTACGCCAAAGTGCTAGATGAGCATGCCCACATTGCTGTAGATGTATTACAAGATATGTTTTTTCACTCTGTGTTCGATGAGCAAGAAATAGAACGTGAAAAAAATGTCGTGTTAGAAGAAATACGGATGGTAGAAGATACGCCAGATGATCTTGTGCATGAATTGTTGAGTGAAGCATCATTTGGTCAGTCAACTTTAGCCAATCCGATTCTTGGAACAGAAGAAACGCTTGCAAGCTTTACAAGAGAGCAAATTTTATCGTATATGGACAATTATTATGTAGGTGAGCGTGTTGTGATCTCGGTAGCCGGTCATTACCATGAAGACTTGCTAGCGCAATTAGAAGATACGTTTTCAGCTGTCCCTTCTGCTAAAAAGCAACATCAGCCCCGGGAAGCCATGTTTATTCCTGTACAAAAGCATTTGCAAAAAGAAACAGAACAAGCTCACCTTTGCTTAGCCTATCCTGGTCTTGAAGTTGGCTCCGCTCAAATGTTTAATTTAATTTTATTAAATAACGCTTTAGGTGGAAGTATGTCGAGTCGTTTGTTTCAAGAAATAAGGGAAGAGCGCGGGTTATGTTACTCTGTGTTCTCCTATCACTCTGCCTATGAAAACATCGGCTCGGTAACCGTATATGCAGGTACGCAAATGAATCAGCTACAAGCTTTATCTGAATCAATGAACAACGTATTAGCGCAGATGCAAGCAGAGGGTCTAACAAAAAAAGAATTAGAGAATGGAAAAGAACAGCTAAAAGGCAGTATTATGCTAGGGCTAGAAAGTACAAGTAGCCGTATGAGTCGTAATGGGAAAAACGAGCTACTCTTAAAGAAGCACCAAAGTTTAGATGAACTATTAAATCGAATTAACGATATTTCTTTAGAAGATGTGAACGAATTAGCTCATATACTTTTTAAAGATGCACCTGCTTTATCCATTGTGTCACCAAGCGAAACAATGCCAGATACAATCTTTACGAGATAGTCTAGAATAGCGACAAGCCTCATACGATGAAGAAAGAGGTGATCGTGATGCGATTAAGCGAAATTGCGAATAAAGAAATTATCGATTTCGAAAAAGGGGAACGGCTTGGCATTTTAGGTCAAACAGATGTATTGTTAGATGAGCAATCAGGTGATATTCATGCTTTTGTTGTTCCGGTCTCCAAATGGTATCAATTCAATCGTAAAGATAAAGAAGTGACGGTTTACTGGCAGCAAATTAAAAAGATAGGCCAAGACATGATTATTATTGACACACAATCGTTAAGAAATTAAATACCTTATCCACAACGTTTCGCTTAAAGCGTTGTTGGCAAGCTAGAAGTCTGTCATTTGTGACAGGCTTTTTTCTGTTTGCACGGAATTGTTTTTCTAGACATATGGTAAAGAAGTACGGGTAAATCGTGACGGGTAATTGAACGAGTAGGAGGGCCAATCATGCTTACAGGAATTCATGTTGTAATGATCGGTGGCGATGCAAGGCAGATTGAAATTGTTCGGAAACTATCAACATTAGATGCGCGTGTTTCCCTTGTTGGTTTCGAACAAATAGAGGCAGGCTTTATCGGCGTTAGTAAGGAAGAATTGGATGATATTGATTGGAAGACAGTTGAAGCGATCTTGTTACCAGTAGGAGGCATTGGCAATGACGGCTTTATTAATAGCGTGTTCTCCTCCAATAAAATTAAGCTAGAGGCTAAGCATGTAAAGCAAACATCGGAGTCATGCACGATTTATACAGGAATTACGTCTAATCGGTTAGAGAAAATGGCGAGCCAAGCAAAACGAGATGTTGTGGTACTCATGAACAGAGATGATGTGGCGATTTACAATTCCATTCCCACAGCGGAAGGTGCCGTTATGTTTGTTATTCAGCATACCGATTCAACCATTCATGGTGCCAATGTCGCTGTCTTAGGTCTCGGGCGAATTGGGATGACCATTGCTTCTACGTTCAAAAAACTAGGTGCAACCGTTTCTGTAGGTGATAAAGAGTCAGCGTCACTTGCTAGAGCTTTTCAACTGGGGATGAAGCCGTTCCATTTAGATGACATTAAACAGGCGTTAAAACAAGCGGACGTGGTTATCAATACGGTACCAGCAAAAATTGTGACCTCGAGCGTATTAACTGAAATGATGCAGCATGCGTTTCTATTAGATTTAGCGTCAAAACCAGGTGGCATTGATCATGATTATGCTCAAAAGCGTGGGTTGAAATCTATGATTGTTCCAGGCTTACCAGGTATGGTTGCACCAAAAACAGCTGGAAAAATCCTTGCCAATGTTTTAAGTGATTTATTGCTTGAACAAACACGCGCCCAATAAGAAGGAGAAGGAGTTTAGAACATGTTAAAAGGTAAACATATCGGATTTGGTTTAACAGGCTCCCACTGCACATATGAAGCTGTGTATCCTCAAATTGAAAAACTCGTCCAGTTAGGAGCAAAAGTATCCCCTTTTTTAACATATACAGTTGAGCATACAGATACGAAATTTGGTGATAGTGAAGATTGGATGAAACGGTTAAAAAGCATTACACAAGAACCATTTGTCAACTCCATGGTAAAGGCGGAGCCGTTTGGACCGAAAACACCGTTAGACTTGATGATTATTGCACCTATTACAGGTAATTCAATCTCAAAATTTGCAAATGCTATGACCGATAGTCCTGTTTTAATGGGTGCCAAATCTACACTACGTAATGGTAAGCCGGTATTATTAGGAATTTCGACTAATGATGGTCTTGGTTTAAATGGAGTGAACATCATGAGGCTGATGGCAACGAAAAATATTTTCTTTATCCCTTATGGTCAGGACGACTATAAAAAGAAGCCCAATTCGCTCGTAGCAGACATGAATCAGCTTGTCCCAGCGGCAGAAGCGGCGCTTTCTTATACTCAACTTCAGCCCGTTCTGACGACGTAACCACAAAAATAGGCGCAGGACAGTTGCGTCTTGCTCCTAAATCCCGTAAAGTTTAATAGAGGACAAAGATAAAGAAGATCCACTGCTGAACTTTAGGGAGGAAGAATACCATGACGAACAAATCCTATCAATTAGCCGTTGTCGGTGCTACAGGTGCGGTTGGGCAACAAATGTTAAAAACACTGGAAGAGCGCGATTTTCCAATTTCCACTCTTAAACTATTATCTTCAAAACGATCAGCTGGTAAGACGATTACGTTTCGCGGTCAGCCATATACAGTTGAGGAAGCAACACCAGAATCATTTGAAGGGATCGATATTGCACTTTTTTCTGCTGGCGGTTCTGTTTCAAAAGCGTTAATTCCAGAAGCGGTAAAACGCGGTGTTGTTTGTGTGGATAATACAAGTGCGTTTCGTATGGATAAAGATGTACCACTTGTCGTTCCAGAAGTTAACGAACAAGATTTACAAGCGCACCAAGGAGTTATTGCAAATCCAAACTGTTCAACCATTCAAATGGTTGTTGCCCTTGAACCTATTCGCCAAGCGTATGGTTTAAATAAGGTAGTCGTTTCAACATACCAAGCTGTTTCAGGTGCTGGTCTTGAAGCGGTAGAAGAGATGGAAGCCCAAACAAAAGCGGTACTTGCAGGAGAAGAAGCCTCTGCATCGGTATTGCCAGTTTCAGGTGATAAGAATCATTATCAAATTGCCTTTAATGCTATTCCACAAATTGATTTGTTTCAAGAGAATGGATTTACCTTTGAAGAAATGAAAATGATAAATGAAACAAAGAAAATTATGCATTTACCTTCTCTTGAGGTAGCAGCGACGTGTGTGCGATTGCCAATTGAAACAGGTCACTCAGAGTCTGTTTATTTCGAAACAGAGAAAAGTGGTGCCTCCGCAACAGAAGTAAAAGCACTATTAAGCGACGCTCCTGGTGTAACGTTGCAAGATGATCCGACTAATCAAGTCTATCCAATGGTCACAACAGCGGTAGGAAAGCCGGATGTATTTGTTGGCCGTATTCGCAAAGACTTAGATCGCGATAACGGTTTTCATGCATGGATCGTATCTGACAATCTATTAAAAGGTGCTGCATGGAATTCTGTTCAAATTGCGGAAAGTCTTATTAAACTGAATCTGATTAAAAAGCAGGCATAAGCAATGAAGATAATTGTACAAAAATTCGGTGGCACATCAGTGAAATCAAAAGAATCAAGAGATCTTGCAATTAAACACGTTCAAAATGCAGTAAATGAGGGCTACAAAGTCGTTGTCGTAGTATCAGCAATGGGACGAAGCGGTGACCCTTATGCGACGGATACATTGCTTTCATTAGTTCATAAAGCGCACATTTCCAAGCGTGAGCAAGATATGCTCGTTTCGTGTGGCGAAACGATTTCTGCGGTTGTGTTTTCAGAGCAACTAAACGCTCACGGAGTTCAGGCAGAAGCAATGACGGGCGCAAAGGCTGGTTTTGTAACAAATGAAGAGTTCCAAAATGCAAAAATAAGAGAAATGAAATGTGACCACTTATTAAAAACATTAGAGTCGTCTGACGTTGTGGTGGTAACAGGTTTTCAAGGCCAGTCTAAGAGTGGTGAAACGACGACACTTGGCCGTGGAGGTAGTGATACATCAGCGACGGCAATAGGTGCTGCAGTCCAAGCCGATTACGTTGATATTTTTACCGATGTAGAAGGGGTTATGACAGCTGACCCTCGTATCGTTAAAGACGCCCGGGCGCTTGAGTCAATGTCATACAATGAAATTTGTAATATGGCGTATCAAGGCGCAAAAGTAATACATCCACGGGCGGTGGAAATTGCGATGCAGGCGAAAATTCCGATTCGAGTTCGGTCTACGTATTCTGATTCAGAAGGAACGTTAGTTAATTCAGGGGTTTTAAATCATGGAATGGACATTCATGAGCGAATGATTACAGGTATTGCTCATGTGTCTAATGTAACGCAAATTAAAGTCTCCGCTAAAGAGGGACAATTTGATTTACAAGAGAACGTGTTTAAATCAATGGCGAAAGCTGGAATTAGTGTTGATTTTATAAATATAAGTCCTAGTGGAGTTATGTATACGGTTTTAGACGAAGCGGCTGATGATGCTTTACGAATTTTAACAGAGTTAGGCTACAAGCCACAGCTTCAGCGAGGATGCGCAAAAGTATCAGCTGTTGGAGCAGGAATGACGGGTGTGCCTGGCGTTGCTGCGCGTATTGTCTCAGCTTTAAGCGGAGAAAATATTCAAATCTTACAATCCGCTGACTCGCACACGACCATCTGGGTTCTCGTAAAAAATGAAGACATGAGCAAAGCAGTAAATGCTCTTCACAAAATGTTTCAGCTTAATGAAGTCATCACGTAATTCCGTTAGCGCGTAAATGGAGGGATTGCAAGTGAAACCTACAGGGAAGTACGGACCGCTCTGGACGGCCATGGTAACACCGTTTCATGAGAATGGATCAATCGATTTTAAAGCTTGTGAATCATTAATGGATCATTTAATAGCCACCGGTACAGATGTGCTTGTGGTTGCAGGTACGACTGGTGAGTCGCCGTTTTTAACGCAAGAAGCATGTGAGCAGCTATTTCGTTTTTGTGTTAAGTATGTAAATGGTAGAGTGCCAATCGTTGCTGGTACAGGAACTAATTCCACAAAATCAACAGTTGAACGATCGCTTATGGCTGAGGAAGCAGGTGTAGATGCGATTATGCTTGTAACACCTTACTATAATAAGCCGTCACAAGATGGGTTATATGCTCATTTTCAACATGTCGCTTCGAAAACCTCGCTACCGATTATGCTTTACAATGTTCCAGGCCGCACAGGGTGTAATTTAGAAGCTGAAACAGCGATTCGGTTATCTGCCATTGAATCAATCGTTGCTATTAAAGAAGCGAGTGGGAATTTGGATCAAATAGCGGCTATCATTGAAGGAACGCCAGACTCATTTGCAGTATATAGCGGTGATGATGGGTTAACATTACCCGTCTTAGCGATTGGTGGAGACGGGATTGTGTCTGTTGCTTCCCACGTGCTCGGACAGGAAATGAAACAAATGGTTAACGCATTTCTTGCAGGAAATAAAAAAGATGCCGCAAAGGCTCATAGACAATTACTGCCAGCGATGAAAACCATGTTTTTAGCACCAAATCCTACCTGTGTAAAGTACGCTTTAAATCAGATAGGTGTACACGTTGGTGATGTACAGCTGCCGTTAATTCCACTAAATGCTCTCGAGAAGAAGCAAGTGGATCACGTATTGGCTTCCTTATCAACTGTAAAAAAATAAAACGAACTTTAATGTGAGGCATGTAGAGCAAACAATTTCTTGTTGTTCTGCATGTCTTTTTTTTGTATAGTTACACGGGGTTTAGTTGCAAGAATGTTTCTTTGTCGGAAAAAGAAACAATTTGAAAGGGATCGATATTTTTTGTCGGAGAATCGGTGTTCGAGGAATGGCTCTTGTTTTTAACTAGAAAATTAAGGTATACTAGTTTTCAAGTGATGCGTTCGGGTAAGGTGAGAAGATCACCATCTATTCTTTTTTTCATTGTTAACTGCGACTGTACGAAAGACTGTGTGTCTATCTTTTGAAGCTTCTGTAGTATGAATATTGCCATTCATTTCAGGGACATTAGGCAAATGCTAAGGAGCGGTTCAAAAGATTTATAGCGCTGTGCTTTCTAGATGTTTCTTTAACAGTGACCTAATAATGAACCTAGTATACGCGTGATTACGTTCTGATTAACAAATGAAATAGAGAATATAACCAATTATTTAGGAGGATAAATCATTGTCTAAGCAAGAAATAGAAAACGGAAAAGTCCGAGTGTTTGCCCTCGGAGGCGTAGGAGAAATTGGAAAAAATATGTATGGAATTGAAGTCGATGAAGACATCATTGTTGTCGATGCTGGATTAATGTTCCCTGACGACGACATGCTCGGTGTTGATATCGTCATTCCAGACGTTTCGTACTTAGTAGAAAACGAAGAGCGAGTAAAAGGAATTATTCTAACACATGGCCATGAAGACCATATTGGTGGATTGTCTTATGTGTTAAAGAAAATAAATGTACCTGTTTATGGAACAAAATTAACTCTTGGCTTAGTTGAAGAAAAGCTTAAAGAAGCAGGGATTTTAAAAGAAACGACCCTTCGCTTAATTGATTCTAATTCAAGAGTGAAATTAGGGAAAACGCCTGTATCATTTTTCCGTACAAGCCATAGTATCCCTGATTGTGTCGGGGTATGTGTTGAAACAACTCAAGGTGCAGTGGTTCACACTGGAGATTTTAAGTTTGACCAAACGCCGGTTGATGGGAAACATGCTGAAATTGGTAAAATGGCGGCAATTGGACAAAAAGGTGTACTCTGCTTACTTTCAGATTCAACGAACGCAGAACGGCCAGGAACGACGAAATCCGAAGCGGAAGTCGGTATAGGTATTAAAGATGTATTTGCACGAACATCAGGACGTTTGATTGTTACCTCTTTCGCTTCAAATGTGCACCGCTTACAGCAAGTGATACAAGCGACAGCTGCTGCGAACCGCAAATTGTCCATTGTTGGAAAGAGTATGGTTCGTGTCATTACCATTGCTTCTAAGTTAGGTTACTTAAAAATGCCTAAGGATTTGGTCATCGATATTGATGAAGTCAATCGATATAAGCCAGAGCAAGTTGTTATTTTAACAACGGGTAGTCAAGGTGAACCAATGTCTGCTTTGACACGGATGGCAAGAGGCGCTCACCGCCACATTACCATAACAGATAATGACACGGTCATTATTGCAGCATCTGCTATTCCAGGAAATGAAAAAAGCGTTTCGTCTGTTATCGATCAACTTCATCGCATTGGTGCTGATGTTGTTTATGGTTCGCAGGCTGTACACGCTTCAGGTCATGGTTCTCAAGAAGAATTAAAGCTAATGCTCAATTTAATGAAGCCGAAATATTTCTTGCCTATTCACGGAGAGATTCGCATGCAGCACGCTCACCGAGACTTAGGAATAAACGTCGGTATAAAGCCGGAGCGTATTTATATTGTGGAAAAAGGTGAAGTTGTCGAGTTTTCAAACAATCAAGCTCGCCGCGCAGGGAAAGTTCCTTCGGGACATGTGCTCATTGATGGTCTTGGTGTTGGCGACGTTGGTAATATTGTTTTAAGAGATCGACGCTTGCTTTCAAAAGATGGTATTCTCGTTGTTGTTGTCACGTTAAATAAAAAGACGAGTACGATTGTGTCTGGTCCAAATATCATTTCTCGTGGTTTTGTTTATGTGCGTGAATCGGAAGCGTTGCTTGAGCAGTCTAACGAACTCGTGTCGTCTATTCTACAAAAGTGTGTGACGGAAAATGTGAGCGAATGGTCTAGTTTAAAGAGTAACATTCGCGAAGGGCTAAGCCGCTTTTTGTTTGAAAAAACAAAGCGCCGTCCGATGATCTTACCAATTATTATGGAAGTATAATAAAAGGAAACCATTATGATGCGAATCATAATGGTTTTTTTCAGTTGCGCCTACACATATTCCAATGAAAGCAGACCATACTAGTTGTAAGACTAAAAGGAGCGTGGAATCATGGCAGACGAACAGCAACCAGCACCAGATACGGCAAAACCAAAAGAGGAAAAAGGTTCATTGGTGGAGAAAATACAAGCGTTAGGTCAGACTGGTGTGCCGGATATGGGGCTAACAAATATCCATTGTATGACTGTCATTGGTCAAATTGAAGGCCATATGCAGCTACCACCGCAAAATAAAACGACAAAGTATGAGCATATGATTCCTCAATTAGTAGCAGTTGAACAAAACCCCAAAATTGAAGGATTGCTCATCATTTTAAACACTGTTGGTGGTGATGTGGAAGCGGGGCTTGCCCTTTCAGAAATGATCGCTTCTCTTTCAAAGCCTACAGTTACTCTCGTTCTTGGTGGTGGTCATTCAATAGGTGTGCCAATCGCCACCGCCGCAAACTATTCGTATATTGCCGAAACAGCGACAATGACGATACACCCAGTTCGCTTAACAGGTCTCGTCATTGGGGTTCCGCAGACATTTGAATATTTAGATAAGATGCAAGATCGCGTGATTAATTTTGTGACAAACCACTCTTCAATAACGGAAGAGAAATTTAAAGAATTAATGTTCTCCAAAGGAAATTTAACAAGAGATATTGGTACGAATGTCATTGGAACCGATGCGGTTGAATATGGATTGATTAATGAAGTTGGTGGGATTGGGCAAGCAATAAAGAAGTTGAACGAGCTCATAGATGAACAAAAGTCATCAGAGGTCGTACAATGATTTTATACACAACGGTTCCATTAGAACAACTTTATCCCACAGATCAAAGTGATTTTCAGAAGCAATTAACCATACCGTGTGAAGCAGGCTCGTTAATGGTGGAGCAACAAGGGGATGGTGACTATCGCATCATTCGTTTGCTTTCAAGTGACCCACACGCTTACTTAAATCCTGCCTATGAGCCTGGTACAATTTTATCCAGTACGTTACGCTATTAAAATACAGATATGTTATACTGATAAGGATGAAACAAGCAGTCTATAAGTTAGACTGCTTGTTCGAGTATGACGTAGAAGGTGACAGAATGGCAAAGCGAAAGAAACGAAAAAAAACACAATGGAAATCTCAATTAACGTTCGAACTAATTGGATTAGGTCTGCTCGTCATCGCACTTGTAACACTCGCTCGTTTAGGAAGTGTAGGAGAAGCATTTGTACGATTGTTTCGCCTGTTCCTAGGGGAGTGGTTTATTTTACTTGCTATCGGTTTTTTCATAACAGCCCTTTACATTATGATTAAAAGGAAGAAGCCAGCCATTTGGAATCGACAATTGAGTGGCATGTATACAGTTGTACTCGCTCTAGCGATTATTGCGCACGTTAGCTTATTTCGACAGCTTACTATTGAAGGCACGCTTGAAAATGGTTCAGTTATTCAAAGCACATGGGCGTTGTTTTGGCAGGAGCTTACAACCGGACAAACAGAAGACTTAGGTGGCGGTATGCTCGGAGCGATTGGCTATGCAGTAAGCCATTTTTTGTTTGATAATGCTGGAACGTATTTGTTATGTCTGATGCTCATTGTGGTCGGGGCCATTTTAATTTCTGGGCGTTCCTTAAGCGATATGCTAGGTAAGTGGTATCGTCGGAGCTATTTATTTGTAACAGATTTTGTGAAATCAACTTGGTCTGACATTACTCAATGGAGAAATGAAGCGAAAGAAAAAATGGATGATGAAAGACGTAGTAAACAAGCGCGTACGAAGAAAAAAGAGGAGCCTCTACCAGAAGAAGAAACACGAGAAAAAGATCGTTGGGATAGCAAGCAGGAACCTGAAATTGTTGATTTCTCACAAAGAGAGCAGCCTAAAGAAGAGACGATAGCTGATCAACGTCAGCAGTCTGCTCAAGAGGTGTCGAACGACAAAGAGAAAGACTCTAAAGAAATGGAGTTACTTTCAACGGAACTGGTAAATGAAGATGTGACAAATGAGTCTTATTTATTGCCGGATCTTGATTTATTACATACGCCAGTTAAGCCTGATCAGCTTACAGAAAAGCAACAATTAACATCGAATGCGCGGAAGCTTGAAAAAACGTTAGAAAGTTTCGGAGTGAAAGTTCGAGTGACAAAAGTTCACTTAGGCCCAGCTGTTACGAAATATGAAGTTAATCCAAGTGTCGGAGTGAAAGTAAGCAAAATTGTTAATTTAGCAGACGACTTAGCATTAGCACTAGCAGCAAAAGATATTCGTATTGAAGCTCCAATACCAGGAAAATCTGCTGTTGGAATTGAAGTGCCAAACCAAGAAGTGGCGATTGTATCGCTAAAAGAAGTATTAAGTGGCTCGACAGATAGACAGCATGAAGTCCTTTCAGTTGGCCTAGGCCGAGATATTTCAGGTGAACCGGTTTTGGCACCGTTAAATAAGATGCCGCATCTCCTTGTTGCTGGTGCAACTGGAAGTGGAAAAAGTGTATGCATCAATGGCATTATTACTAGTATATTAATGAAAGCAAAACCTCATGAAGTCAAAATGATGATGATAGACCCTAAAATGGTTGAACTGAATGTATACAATGGCATTCCTCACTTGTTAACACCCGTTGTTACGGAACCAAAGAAGGCATCTCAAGCACTAAAAAAAGTCGTTGCGGAAATGGAGCGACGTTATGATTTGTTTTCACATTCAGGAACGCGTAATATGGAAGGCTACAATGACTATATTAAGCGTCAAAATGAACTACATGATGCGAAACAACCGACATTGCCCTATATTGTCGTCATTGTTGATGAACTTGCTGACTTAATGATGGTTGCATCTGGGGACGTTGAAGACTCAATCGCAAGACTCGCTCAGATGGCTAGGGCAGCAGGTATTCACATGATCATTGCTACGCAACGTCCGTCTGTTGATGTCATTACAGGAGTAATAAAAGCAAATATACCTTCAAGAATTGCGTTCGGCGTTTCCTCGCAAACCGATTCTCGAACGATTTTGGATGGTGGAGGAGCGGAGAAGCTTCTTGGTCGAGGAGATATGTTGTACTTGCCGATGGGAGCAACAAAGCCAACAAGAATTCAAGGTGCGTTTCTTTCTGACGAAGAAGTAGAGAAAATTGTTTCATACGTTGTTTCGCAACAAAAAGCCCAGTATGTAGAAGAAATGGAACCAACGGTAGTTGAATCAAAAGAAAGTGCGCCAGAGGATGATCTTTATAACGATGCGGTGGACCTTGTTATTGAAGTCGGCACGGCATCGGTTTCTATGCTTCAGCGACGTTTCCGTATTGGGTATACGAGGGCTGCACGAATAGTTGATGAAATGGAAGCAAGAGGCGTTGTTGGACCATATGAGGGTAGTAAGCCGCGAGAAGTACTTATAGGGAATAGATCCGATGAAGAGGCGACATCCTAAAAGTAGAACGATTAACGGAAGGAAGATGAAAATTGACGGATTTACAAGTGAAATCGACGGAACAAAATGGGTTACATCTTCATTTAGGTGCCACAGATAAGTTTAAAACAATTAGCATCATGTTAATGGTAAATGCGCCACTTCAAGAAGAAACGGTGACGGCAAGAGCGCTAATTCCTCATGTTCTTCAAGGTGGAACAAAAGATCACCCAAATCGTAAGCGATTAAAACAAAAGCTAGAAGAGATGTATGGTGCCACTTTAACGGCAGATGTGCAAAAAAAAGGCGAAGCCCAAGTCATTACGTTTCGAATGGATGTAGCCTCAGAGCAGTACTTGAAGGATTCCGTTTCGTTAGTTGAAGAGGCTTTAACGCTTTTACATCAACTCGTTTACCAGCCTGTTTTGGAGGATGGCGTGTTTGTTACCCAAACAGTGGAACAAGAAAAACGGTCGTTAAAGCAGCGAATTGCTTCGATTTATGATGATAAAATGCGCTATGCCAATGTCCGTATCACAGAAGAAATGTTCCAACATGAAGCCTATCGATTGCCGCCGTATGGAAGAGAAAAGGACTTGGACCAATTAAATTCGCAAACCTTATACGACGCGTATCAGTCAATGCTTGAACAAGATCGATTTGACTTGTATGTTATTGGCTCATTTCAAGAAGAAGAAGTGAAACAAACTGTAAGCCGAGTGTTTACTGAGCAGCATAAAGCGGTAAATACGGTTAAGCCTACAAAAGCAGACAAAGAGATCGAACAGGTTCACATCGTTCATGATGAACAGCAAGTGAAGCAAGGTAAGCTTCATTTAGGTTATAGAACCCACTCTACCTTTTCGGATGATGACTATGAAGCAGCTCGAGTTGGAAATGCATTATTTGGAGGATTTCCTTCTTCCAAACTGTTTATAAATGTTCGTGAGAAAGAAAGTCTGGCCTATTATGCAGCTTCGCAAATTGAGAGCCATAAAGGTGTATTAATGGTGATGTCAGGTATTGAATTTGACAAGTATGATCGTGCAGTTGAAATCATTCAGGAACAAGAAAAAGCAATGAAAAAGGGTGATTTCTCAGAAGCTGAAGTAGAGCAAGCAAAAGGCATGCTTCTTAATCAAGCGTTAGAAGCCTTAGATGCGCCGAGAGGAATTGCAGAACTATCTTATCATGAAATTGTCGCGAACCATCGTAAGTCCATTCAAGAGCGTATAGAGAACATTAAAACCGTCACGAAAGAGGATGTCGTGCGAGCTGTTTCCAAATGGGAGCTAGATACGATCTACTTTTTAAAAGGACAGGGGGAAAAAGCATGAAGCCGATTGAATACAAGCAATTGGAAGAAACCTTATACCATGAGCAATTAGACAATGGATTAGATGTCTATATTTTGCCAAAAAAAGGATTTCATAAAACGTTTGCGACGTTTACAACAAAATATGGCTCCATTGACAATCATTTTAAGCCAATTGGTAAAGACAAGCCGGTTCGCGTCCCTGACGGTATTGCTCACTTTCTTGAGCATAAAATGTTCGAAAGCGAAGAAGGGGATGTCTTTCATACGTTTGGCAAACAAGGAGCTTCTGCCAATGCCTTTACGAGCTTTACTCGCACCGCTTATTTGTTTTCAAGTACAACCAATGTTAATGAAAATTTAACAACGTTAATGGATTTTGTACAACACCCGTACTTTACGGATCAAACGGTCGAAAAAGAAAAAGGCATTATTGAACAAGAAATTACGATGTATGATGATAATCCTGATTGGCGTGCTTATTTTGGAACGATTGAAAACATGTATAAACATCACCCTGTTAAAATAGATATTGCTGGTACTGTGCCTTCAATTAATGAAATAACAAAAGAAGATCTTTATACGTGCTATCACACATTTTACCACCCAAACAATATGTTACTATTCATTGTTGGTTCAGTGGAGCCGGAAGAAATGATGACTCTTATTCGTGAAAACCAAGCAAATAAATCGTTTCCAGAGCCAGAGAGCATTGACCGTACATTTCCAGACGAGCCGCTGGAAGTGGATAAGCCGACAAATGTTATACACATGCCTGTGCAAACACCAAAAGTATTTATTGGCTATAAAGAAGCAAATGCAAGCCGTCAAGGCCAAGAGTTGCTTCGCTACGAATTGTCACTCAATGTACTCCTAGACTTAATGTTTGGACCAAGTTCAGAAGCCTACGAGCACATGTATAAAAACGGTGTTGCAGATGACTCGTTTTCGTTTGATTTTACTGCTGAAAAGGGATTTGGATTTTCCATTATCGGTGGTGAAAGTCAACAACCGGAGCAGCTTATTACGGTAGTAGAAGAGACGATTGCATCATTTAAAGCAGGTTCACTGAATGAAGATGATACAGCACGTGTGATTAAAAAGAAAATTGGTGGATTCCTTAAAGCGTTAAACTCGCCAGAATACATTGCAAATGAATTTACTCGTTACCGTTTTAATGATATGGATTTGTTCGCTGTATTGCCAACTCTAGAAGAGCTTACAGTAAACGATCTAGAAACTGTATTACATGCTCATTTTTCTGATCAAGCAAAAACGACACTTATTGTTAAGGATGATCAATCTGGGTCATGAGAAGTGTCTTAGTGACAGGAGCGACAGGGGCGATCGGGCAAGCCGTCTGTCGCTCTTTTCAATTCGAAGCAAGTACCATCTATGTTCATTTTTTTCGTAATGAGAAGAAAGCAAGAGATTTGTGTGCATCATTGCAATGTGATGCCATTCCAGTCTATGCTAATTTGGGGAAAATCGATGGTGTTGCCACTCTTATGGAGCAACTACCGAATATCCCGGATATCGTCGTATACTGTGCCGGCAATTCCCAGCCTCAGCTCTTACAAGATATTAGTGCACAACAACTAGAGGAAACCATGACATTGCATTTAACGAGTGCGATTAAACTGACTCAAGCAGTGATGCCACAAATGATTCACCATCAGAAAGGCGTTATTACACTTATTACTTCTATCTGGGGACTGGAAGGTGCTAGTATGGAGAGTGTCTATGCAGCCGCAAAAAGCGGTGTGCATGGCTTTATGAAAAGCATTGCAAAAGAAGTCGGTCGAAGTAAGGTACGTATAAACGCGGTAGCGCCAGGGGCCATTAACAGTGACATGTTATCCATCTATAGTGAACAAGAACTAGCCGAACTGGCAGACGACATTCCAGCTGGCCGGTTAGGACGTCCGGAAGAGGTAGCGCATGCGGTATTATTTCTAAGCCAGGAAAGGTCATCGTATATTAATGGACAAGTACTTTCAGTGAATGGGGCTTGGCATTGTTAACATGTATATTTCTGTTTGACGAAGGCATACTAGGTGTGAATCTTTTTTAAAACTTAGAGGAGGGATTCACATGTCTGTATTAGATAGCTGGGATCATTGGAAAGAATTTTTAGGTGATCGTCTTGATCAAGCGCAACACGAAGGAATGAATGAAAATATCGTGAGCGACGTTGCTTACCAAGTTGGTGAGTATTTAGCTGAACAAGTAGAACCTAAAAACGAGCAAGAGCGTGTTCTTGCTGAACTTTGGAAAGTGGCTGATGAAAAAGAACAACATGCTATTGCGAATATGATGGTGAAATTAGTCGGCCACAGATAAGTTAAACTGCTTGTTCGTATACACGAACAAGCAGTTTTTCTTTTTGTAGTTTTGTGGTTTCTAAAGGAAAATGCTTTTCTTTTAAAAGTGAATCCTATATCATAGAGCCAAGAAGATTAGCTTTATTTGTCAATTTATTAGAGAAAGGGAGTGGCACGGTGAAAGAATGGTATTTTGAGTACCAGCTACATGAAAACCGGCCAGGGATACTTGGAGATATATCTTCTCTTCTTGGTATGCTTTCTATAAACATTGTGACGATTAATGGGGTTGACGATACGCGTCGAGGCATGTTACTTCGCAGTACTGACGATGACAATGTCAAGCGATTTAAAGCAATCTTACATACAATTGGCAGTGTGACTGTAACAAAATTTCGTGAACCGAGGGTGCGAGATCGACTAGCGATTCGACATGGTCGCTATATTGAGCGAAACGTAACAGAAAAAAAGACGTTTCGATTTATTCGTCGTGAATTAGGCTTACTCGTTGATTTCATGGCAGAAATGATGAAAAGAGATGAGCACTATTTAATTGGTATTCGCGGTATGCCCCGAGTAGGGAAGACAGAGTCGGTTGTAGCAGCGAGCGTTTGTGCGAATAAACGATGGTCGTTTATTTCTTCCACATTGCTTCGCCAAACTGTGCGCAGCCAGCTCGCTGAAGATGAAATGGATGGCGATAACATTTTTATTATTGATGGCATCGTTTCAACCATGCGAGCAACAGAAAAACATCGTATACTAGTTGATGATATTATGCGTCTACCAGCGGTAAAGGTTGTAGAGCATCCGGATATTTTTATTCGAGAGACAGAGTATGAGCTAGAAGACTTTGACTGTATTATTGAACTACGTAACGATGATAATGAAGAGATTACGTACGATGTGGTTGAATCGGGTTTTTCTTCATTCGATATTAGCTAACGTTACTAGGTAGGTGTAAAGATGTCAGAGCTAGGGAATTATTTAAAAGAAAATCGCGAAGAAAAACAACTTTCACTTGATGATCTTCAGCAACGAACAAAGATCCAAAAGCGCTATTTAGTGGCAATTGAAGAAGGGAATTTTGATACGCTTCCAGGAATTTTCTATGCAAGGGCGTTTGTGAAGACGTATGCAGAAGCCGTTGGCTTAAATGCAGAGGAAGTATTAACGACGTATAAGAATGAACTTCCTAGCCCGCAAAGCGAAAGCGTTGATTTACCATCTCGAGCGGAGCGAGTAAAGCCTCCAAAACAAAAAGCACCAGCAAAAAGCGGAAATCGATCTCTTGGAACGATTCTAGTTCCGATCTTAATTGTCATTGTTCTTGCGCTCATTGTTTATTTCGTTTGGACTGCAGGAGATAGCTCGAATACAGATAATACAGCAGAAGAACCACAAGAAGGTTCTTCTTATGATGGGCCAACTGCCGACGAAGATGAAGCCGATAATGATGAAGGCGACGTGACGGATGAAGATGAAGCTCAAGGTGATGAAGAAGCGAATAGTGATACGGAAGATAATGGGGCTGACCCAGAACTCGTTTTAGAAAATGAAGACGCGACGACAAAAACGTATACATTAACGAATGCGGATTCATTTGATTCGCTATTAATTGAAATGAATGATGAAGGTACGTATGTTGAATTACGTGAAAATGAAGGCTCGGGTACGGTAGAGCAAAACTATCCACCGTTCAACGAAGACTTTGAACCTGATGTAACAGATTTAGAATCTCTGTACGTTCGAATTGGGTTCGGTGCAGAAGTGGATACGTTTACTGTGAATGGGTTAGAAATTGATCTTTTAGATACATCGAGTGTCCAAGTAATTGAAGTGTTGCTTGAATCTGAAAATGAATAAACGTGATTTCCGTCTACAGGCGGAAATCATTTTTTTGAGTTCGTTTTTTTTCAGTACGGACGTGACTGTGGTACAATAAATAAGGATTCGCTTATCGTAGTTGGAAAGAAGGGAAGAAATTGAATTTACCTAACAAAATAACAATCGCACGGATTTGCTTAATTCCACTATTCATGCTGTTCTTGCTTGTTGATTTACCATTTGGTGAGCTAGAAATGTTTAATGATACGATTGCTGTATCGCTACTCATTGCAGCGCTTATTTTTGTCATTGCTGCTGGAACGGATTGGCTTGATGGCTATTACGCGCGTAAATTAAATCTGATAACAAGCTTTGGTAAGTTTATTGATCCACTTGCGGATAAATTGCTCGTAACGGCTGCATTAATTGGGCTGGTGGAGATTCAACTTATTCCAGCTTGGATTGCGATTGTTATTATTAGTAGAGAATTTATTGTGACTGGCATTCGGTTGGTGGCAGCGGCTGAGGGTGATGTCATCGCGGCAAGTAACCTAGGGAAATGGAAGACTTTAACGCAAATGGTTGCTATTATCGCGACACTCTTACATAACATTCCTTTCTCAGCGATTTCGTTTCCGTTCGCTGATTTAATGCTCTATGTTGCAGCCATATTGACGATTTGGTCTGGCGTTGATTATTTTGTTAAAAACAAACATATTATTCTAAAGTCAGTATAGGGGTTGATCCTATGAACGCGGAAATCATTGCTGTTGGTTCAGAGTTGTTGCTTGGCCAAATTGCCAACACAAATGGGCAATACATTTCGAAACAACTTGCAAGTGTTGGTGTTGACGTTTATTCACATACAGTGGTTGGTGATAATGCGGATCGACTGTATAAGACGATCAGTGAAGGGTTTGCTCGTGCGGATTTGCTTATTTTAACGGGTGGGTTAGGCCCGACTAAAGATGATTTAACAAAAGATACGGTTGCAAAGTTTTGTGAACGCGAGCTTGTGTATGACCAAAATGCTCTTGATCATATTGAAGCATATTTTAAGCGACACAATCGGACGATGACACCAAATAATAAAAAGCAAGCATACGTTATAGAAGGTGCTCATGTTCTTGCTAATCGTCATGGTATGGCACCAGGAATGGTTGTTCAACTAGCTGATGAAAAAAGAATCGTTTTATTACCAGGACCGCCAAGTGAAATGAAACCTATGTTTGAAAAAGAGTTTTTACCTGTCTTATTAGGAACAAACGATCAAGCGTCTATTACGTCGCGCGTGCTTCATTTTTTTGGTATCGGTGAATCCCAACTTGAAACGGATCTAGAAGATCTTATTGAGAATCAGCAAAACCCTACAATTGCACCACTTGCAAGTGACGGTGAAGTGAAGTTAAGGTTGACGGTGAAGCATACCGACAAAAATGAAATTAAGCGATTACTTGATGAAACAGAGTCTTTGATTACAGATCGAGTAGGAGATTATCTGTACGGCTATGATGAGACAACGCTCGTTAAAGAAGTTTCTCGTTACTTACATGAACAAGGTCTTACTGTTGCCAGTGCGGAAAGCCTTACAGGCGGATTATTTGCCAGTGAACTCGTTGCCTTACCAGGCGCATCATCGATCTTAACAGGAAGTATTACGGCTTATACAGAAGAAGCTAAAATCGCGTTACTCGGTGTATCTCCACAAACCCTCCAAGATTACGGGGCAGTGAGTGAAGCATGTGCAGCAGAAATGGCTCAAGGAATTCAAAAAAAACTACGAACCGATGTAGCCATCTCTTTTACCGGAGTAGCAGGACCAGAAAAACAAGGGAACCTAGAGCCAGGAACGGTTGTAATTGGCATTGCCTTCCCACAACAACCTGTACGAACCATTCCACTTTCGTTATCTGGTGGGAGAAACGCCGTACGAATGCGTGCGGTTAAGTATGGATTTTTCTATTTGTTGGACGAATTAAAAAGGAGAAATGGTAGTAAATGACATTTTTTTCAGACTTCGAGATTTCAGACCAAGTAAAACAAGCAATTAAGGAGATGGGGTTTGAAGAGCCATCTCCTATCCAAGAAAAAGCCATCCCGGCTATTCTTACCGGAGGCGACGTCATTGGCCAGGCTCAAACAGGAACTGGTAAAACAGCGGCTTTTGGTATTCCTGTTGTGGACAAAGTGACAAGTGATCGAGCGATTCAAGCACTTATTTTAACACCGACACGTGAGCTTGCTATTCAAGTAGCTGGTGAACTACAAAAATTGTCTATGCACAAAGCAATTCGCACGCTACCGATTTATGGTGGGCAGTCAATAGGTCATCAAATTAAAGCGTTAAAACAAGGTGTACAAATTGTGATCGGTACACCAGGTCGAATGCTTGATCACTTGCGTCGTGGCACATTAAAGCTTCAATCGGTTCATACAGTCGTGCTTGATGAAGCGGATGAAATGCTTGACATGGGGTTTGTTGAAGACATTGAAGCGATTTTAAAAGAAGTGAATGATGTAAGGCAAACGCTTCTTTTCTCAGCAACAATGCCACCAGCAATTCGTAAGCTATCACGAAATTATATGAACAATCCTGCTACTGTAACGATTAATAAAGGAGAAGTAACCGCCCCTTCTATCAATCAAGTGTATTATAAAGTGCTGGAGCGTAATAAAATCGATTCCCTTTGTCGAATCATTGACAGCGATGATGTTGATCTTGGTATTTTATTCTGCCGTACAAAAAAAGGGGTCGCCGAATTAACAGAAGCACTTCAGGCAAGAGGTTATTTAGCAGACGGTTTACATGGAGATCTTACACAGTCTCAGCGTGATGTTGTGATGAAAAAATTCCGCGATTCTTCTATTGAATTTTTAATCGCAACAGATGTAGCAGCTCGCGGAATTGATGTAGAAAATGTGAGTCACGTTATTAACTTCGATATTCCACAAGATCCAGAGAGTTATGTTCACCGCATTGGTCGTACAGGTCGTGCAGGCCGGACGGGTGCAGCAATTACGCTTGTGACGCCAAGGGAAATGAAGCACTTACGTTCAATTGAAAAAGAAATAAAAATGTACATCCCGTCTCAAGAAGTACCAACCATTGAAGATGTGGTTGAAAAACAACAAACATCATGGAAAAATTTGATTAAAGAAACAATCGAATCAGGTGGGAAAGAGATGGAATTATTCCGTCCGCTCGCTGATCAAATGTTAGAAGAAGAAGTCGACGCAAAAGAAATCATTTCTGCATTACTAAAACTGAAATTCTCGACCGAAACAGCAAGTGAGGATGCGGGCTATAGCTTTGGTGAAACAGGTGGAGCAAAAGGAATGGTTCGTTTCTTTATTAACGTCGGCCGTAACGTCAATTTAACACCGAAAATTCTTGGTGAGGAAATTAGTCGCTTAATTGGTATTCCAGTGAAAACGATTGGACGTATTGATATCTTTGATAACTTCTCGTTCGTCGATGTACCTGAAGAGAGCGCACCATTTGCATATGAAGGTCTGCGCTATTCGAGAATCAACGGTGCTAGAGTGAATTTAGAGCCGGCGAAGCCTCGTCCTAAGCGTGAGCGTCGTCCTCATGCTGCAGGTCGCCGTTCATAAGAAGAAAGATCGGGTTGTGCCCCCGATCTTTTTCTATTGAAAAAAACCGAATAAATGTTCGTAAAACCTATTGGCAAACGATGAAAAAAGAGGTATGATAGAACAAGAACAATAGCTAACGATGAAACAAGACAGATAACGTTATATGTCTCAACAATACATGAAGATGATTTAAAGGAGATGGAAGAATGAGTGATCGGAAACAAGCGTTAGATATGGCCTTACGCCAGATCGAAAAGCAGTTTGGTAAAGGTTCTGTCATGAAATTAGGAGAGAGAGCGGAGCAACGAATCTCAACCGTTTCAAGTGGTGCACTAGCTTTAGATATTGCTTTAGGTGTTGGTGGCTATCCAAAAGGTAGAGTTATTGAAGTTTACGGACCAGAGTCTTCTGGTAAAACGACAGTTGCTCTTCACGCTATTGCTGAAGTACAACGTCAAGGTGGTCAAGCTGCATTTATTGATGCAGAGCACGCTTTAGACCCTGTTTATGCTGGTAAACTTGGTGTAAATGTAGACGAATTGCTTCTGTCTCAACCTGACACAGGCGAACAAGCATTAGAAATCGCTGAGGCGCTTGTACGAAGTGGCGCTCTGGATATGATTGTTATTGATAGTGTCGCTGCTCTTGTTCCGAAAGCAGAGATTGAAGGCGAAATGGGAGATTCTCACGTCGGCTTGCAGGCTCGTTTGATGTCGCAAGCGTTAAGAAAACTATCTGGCGCAATTAACAAATCGAAAACCGTAGCGGTCTTTATCAATCAAATTCGTGAAAAAGTCGGCGTGATGTTCGGAAACCCCGAAACAACTCCAGGTGGACGTGCGCTTAAGTTCTATTCTTCTGTTCGTTTAGAAGTGCGACGGGCTGAGGCACTGAAACAAGGAAACGATATTGTCGGAAACCGTACCAAAATTAAAGTAGTGAAAAACAAAGTAGCGCCTCCATTCCGCCTTGCTGAAGTGGATATTATGTATGGCGAAGGAATTTCAAGAGAAGGATCCATTCTTGATATTGCTACGGATTTAGAGATTGTGGATAAGAGTGGTGCGTGGTATTCTTACAACGGTGATCGCTTAGGTCAAGGTCGTGAGAACTCGAAACAATTCCTAAAAGAAAACGTGGAGATTACAGCTGAAATCGAACGGAAAATTCGTGATGAGCACAATCTTGATGGAGAAGTAAAAGTAGAAGAAGCTGATAAAGAATCTTTTGAAGATGTTCCTCTAGATTTAAAATAGTAATAGCCAAAAGACTTTCCTGTTTTTTAAAAGGAAAGTCTTTTATCATAATGGTACCCTTTAAAGAAAGAAATAGTTTAACAACGAAAGGAACGAAGGATATAGTATGATATCATTCCTTTACTTTACTGATACGCATATACGTGGTACGACCCCGAAAAATCGTTTAGACTCGTTTCCTGATACTATTAAAGATAAAATTGATCAAGTAATGGCTTTGGCTAACGAGCATCAGGTGGATTTTTTACTCCATGGTGGAGATGTGTTCGACCGACCTGATTTGTCGCCGAGCACAGTTGGGCAGTTTGCGCAGTTATTTAGAAAGGCGAAAGCACCTATTTATGCGATAGCTGGCAATCACGACACATTTGGGCATAATCCTTTAACTGTAACACGGACGATGCTAGGGCTTCTTGATGCTTTTGGCATTATGACCCTTATTCACCCAGATCAACCAGTTTTAGTAGAAAAAGAGGGTGTTCGGGTTCAGCTATCTGGGCAACCTTACCACTATGACCTTGATCAACGGGACCCAAAGCTTGATTATTACCCTGTTAATGAAACTGATGCTACATACATGATTCACCTTGTTCATAGTATGCTCGTTGAAAGAGCGCTACCAGAAGGGGTGCCCCACACATTAATTGACCATATTTGGGGAACAACCGCAGACGTCATTTTCACTGGTCATTTTCATAGTGGTTTTGGCATTAAGGAAAAAGACGGTACATTAATTTGCAACCCAGGTGCACTAGCACGAATAAACAACCATTGGACAGAAATAGAGCGGATGCCGACTGTCATCCTTGGTGAAGTAGACGAATCTGGAATTAGGTTGAAAGAGATACAGTTGAAAGCACAAAAAGGTGAAGCTGTTTTAGATCGATCTTACGTAGAAAAAGCGAGCCATCAAGAGGAAAAGCTCCATGCCTTCGTACAGCAAGTAAAAGAAAAAGCGAATTTTGAAACGCTACAAATGGGTGAAATCATTCGTGAAATCGCAGCCATGTCCAATGTGGAAGAAAAAGTAAGAGAAGAGGCGTTGAGGCGAATGACGCTTATAGAAGAGCGATGGGAGCGTGATGAAACTGAGTAAAATGGTTTCCGTCCGGCTTGAGAATTTTCAATCTCATTTAGATACAATGGTTTCTTTATCCAAAGGTTTAAACGTTGTTGTCGGACAATCAGATAGTGGTAAAACAGCGGTGTTAAGAGGGGTTCGCTGGGCACTTTTTAATCAACCACGAGGGACAGATTTTTTAAAAGTCGGGGCGGACTTTGTACGGGTGACAATTGAATTTGAAAACGGTCATACACTTGTGCGTGAACGGACGTCATCGAAGAACCGCTATATCATTAAAAAAAAGGGTCAAGATGATCTCGTATTGGAAGGTTTCGGTTCGTCGGTACCAGAGGAAGTCTTAAACGCTCATCAAATGCGACCGTTTCGAATTGATGCCGATCATGAGTGGCAGCTGCAAATTGCTCAACAATTAGAAGGACCGTTTTTACTGGAACAAACCGGTTCAATACGAGCGAAAACCATTGGTAGAATGAGTGGAGCTCATTATTTAGATATGGCAATTCGTGATACATCAAAAGACGTTTCACAGCTAACACAAAGGGTGAAATGGAAAGAACAAGAATTAGAAGCAGCAGCGAAAGAACTGGAACCATTCAAGCCTCTTGATCAAGCAAAGCAGCAATTAGACGAAGGTTTTCGTTTACTTGAACGAGTAAAGGAACATGCACAAAAGGTTCAAGTACTAAAACGTTTAAGTGAACAGTTTAAGCAATTGAATGGTCAAAAAAGTCAACTGGATCAAACCATTCGTAAGGTAAAAGATCTAAATACATGGGAGTTGCTATTTTTAAAATTACAGCAATTAACAGCAAAGCGCTATCAGCTTTCTTCTGTCCAAAGTGAGTGGCAACGTATTTCAAAGGACCTTTCAACCTGTCAGACATGGCTTACGAAAACGGAGTCGATTGACGAGGTTGACCAGCTGGCGAAAGCATTAGCAAATAAGGTGACCCAGACGCTCCATTTACAGCGGCTTAAGAAGAATAAGGAAAACGTGACAGAGAATATAGCGGCATTGAAAGGCCACTTAGAGCGAACACACTTTTTACAATCGTTTAATGAGGAACACGTAACGGATTTACGCAAGAAAGTAATGAAAACCCAACAGTTACGAGAACGTTTAGAATGGCTGCAAAAAACAACTGACGAAGAGAATGAGTTATTAAAGCGAAAGCAGCTTGCACATACGGTGTTACAAGCGTATCCGCTAGCGGAAAGTGTTTCGCAAACATTTGAACGCACGCAAGTGCTTTCACGTTACCAAGAAAAGATTACGCTTTTAAAGAAGCGTTTAGAAGAAGGGGCTGCGTTTGTAGCGCATTCCAAACAACAAGAACAAGAACAAGTTGCACGTTATACGGAGGCATTAAGCGCGTTAAATCTTTGTCCCACATGTGGACAACCAATAAAGCAGAAGGAGGAGTCAAAATGAAACAAGTTGAGCAAGATTTAGATAAAATGAAGCAAGCCATTGATAAAGCAAAAGATCTGCGTTATCGAGCAGAAGCAAAATTAGAAGAATTAGAGAATCAAAAGAAGCGCTTGCTTGAAGAACTAGAAGAGTTAGGTGTTCAGCCAGAAGACTTAGACGAAGAGATTGTAAAGTTAGAGGCAGAGATTGAGCAATCAATGGAACGGGCATGGTCACTTATCCCGAAAGAATTGATCGCTCGTGACTAATCAAAATCAAGAATCAATTGTTGCCCTTGAGCGTGCTTTAAGAGAGAAGAACGATCAGTGGACGCGCTTAGATGAGAAGCGAAACGTTATTAATGAGAAAATTCAACAAGCAACAGTGGCTTTAAAGGAATATGAAGAAACCCTTGACACCTATGAAAAAGCGAGAGTGCTGTTACAGCAATCGGCAGAGTATGCACGAAAGCAAGCGAAGCAGCAAATGGAAACATTAGTAACGAACGCACTGCAATATGTATTTGGGCCAATGATCGCTTTTGAAATTGAACTTGAAGAACATGGTAACAGAGCGGTAGCAGAAATGTTTGTTGTTTCTAACTACGATGGTATGAAAATAAAAACGAAGCCGCAGGATGCTAGAGGCGGTGGGGTCGTAGACATTGTTACTCTTGCACTACGTGTCGCATTAATGGAAACGACTCAACCGAGGCAATCAGGTCCATTGCTCTTAGATGAACCGGGAAAACATGTATCAGGAGAGTATACGCATTATTTATATGAGTTCTTAAAATCTCTTGCGACAATGTTTGATCGACAGATACTGATGATTACGCACAATCATCATTTAACGGAATCAGGAGATAAAGCATTTATCGTAACAATACGGGATGGAATCAGCCAAGTAGAAGAAGCGACGAGCCCTTGACATTAAAAGATGTGAAGCGTAAAATAATGGATGATACACAATGTATCACGGTTGAATTTTTATGAATATATTCATTATTGATTAACAAATGTGAAACATTTAAACCAACAATTGGATAGCAAGGGAGGTGTAACGATGCCAAGCATTGAATTAAATCTCTTGGTTCTAAGCCTCATTGTACTTGCTTTCTCTGTAGTTTTTGCAGTTGTTGGATATCTTGTTCGAAAATCAATCGCTGAACGGAAAATTTCAAGTGCGGAGCAAGCAGCAAAGCAAATCATTGATGATGCGACGCGTGAAGCAGAAACGAACAAAAAAGAAGCGATTCTCGAAGTAAAAGACGAGGTTCACAAGCTAAGAAGTGATGCAGAACGCGACGTACGTGAGCGAAGAAATGAGATTCAGAAACAAGAGCATCGTTTGGTTCAAAAAGAAGAGATTCTAGATCGGAAAAGTGAAACTCTCGATAAGAAAGAAGAGTCATTAGAAAAACGAGAGGAATCTCTCGCCAAAAAACAACGACAAGTTGAAGAGATGGAAAGTAAAATGAGCCAGCTGCTGCTGGACCAAAAACAAGAATTAGAGCGGGTGTCTGGCTTAAGCCGAGAAGAAGCACGAATGATTATACGCCAAGAAGTTGAGCAAGAAGTAGCTCAAGAGTCAGCAATTCTCATTAAAGAAAAGTTAGCTGAAGCAAAAGAAACGGCGGACAAGCGATCGAAAGAAATTCTTTCTCTCGCTATTCAACGTTGCTCAGCGGATCATGTTGCCGAAACAACGGTTTCAGTAGTGAATCTGCCGAACGACGAAATGAAAGGCCGCATTATCGGACGCGAAGGTCGTAACATTCGAGCCTTAGAGACGTTGACAGGTATTGATTTAATTATTGATGACACACCGGAAGCGGTTATTCTTTCTGGCTTTGATCCAATTCGTCGTGAAATTGCGCGGTCTGCGTTAGAGAAACTTGTGCAAGACGGTCGAATTCATCCAGCTCGAATTGAAGAAATGGTCGATAAATCAAGAAGAGAAGTCGATGAAACGATACGTGAATATGGTGAACAAACAACATTTGAAGTAGGCGTTCATGGTCTTCATCCTGATTTGATAAAGATTTTAGGTCGACTTCGTTTCCGCACAAGCTATGGTCAAAATGTCTTAAAACATTCAATGGAAGTCGCTCATTTGACAGGCTTAATGGCTGCCGAACTTGGTGAGGATGTTAAACTAGCGAAGCGTGCAGGTTTATTGCACGACATTGGAAAAGCAATTGATCATGAAGTGGAAGGAAGCCATGTTGAAATTGGTGTTGAGCTTGCGACGAAATACAAGGAGCATCCAGTTGTGATCAACTCGATTGCTTCACATCACGGCGATGTAGAAGCGACATCCATTATTTCCACTCTTGTTGCAGCAGCAGATGCATTATCAGCTGCTCGACCTGGTGCTAGACGTGAAACCCTCGAAACATACATTCGAAGATTAGAGAAGCTAGAAGAGATCTCTGAATCATTTGATGGTGTTGAAAAGACGTTTGCGATTCAAGCCGGTCGAGAGGTACGCATTATGGTAAGACCGGATGTGGTGGATGACGCACTAGCTCACAGTCTTGCTAGAGATATTACGAAGAAGATTGAGCAAGAGCTAGATTATCCAGGACATATACGTGTTACTGTCATTCGTGAAACTCGTGCAGTTGAATATGCTAAATAAAGTGGCGAAAGCCACTTTATTTTTTTGTAAATCAAAAAGAAAGTAGGGGTTTTTTGAAGATTTTATTTATTGGTGATGTTGTTGGTTCTCCTGGTAGAGAAATGATCACTGAACATATAAAAGGGTTAAAGCAAGAATATAAGCCGACGGTGACAATTATAAATGGCGAAAATGCGGCTCATGGAAAAGGGATTACCGAAAAGATTTACAAAGGTTTTTTAGCTGAAGGTGCGCAGGCTGTGACACTTGGAAATCATTCTTGGGATAAGAAAGAGATTTTTTCGTTTATCGAAGATGCAACGGCTCTTGTTCGACCAGCCAATTATCCTGAAGGGACACCAGGAGTTGGCTATCGAATCATTCAAATTAATCAAGTAAAGTTAGCTGTGATTAATTTACTTGGACGAACGTTTATGAACCCAGTTGATTGTCCGTTTAAAAAAGTTGATGACATTTTAGCAGAAATGAATGGTGAAGCAGATGTCATTTTCGTAGACTTTCATGCTGAAACAACGAGCGAAAAACAAGCGATGGGCTGGTATTTAGATGGTCGGGTGAGTGCAGTAATTGGCACACACACACATGTGCAAACGGCTGATGAGCGAATTCTTCCTCAAGGGACAGCGTATTTATCAGATGTTGGTATGACAGGTCCTCTTGATGGAATTTTAGGAATGGATCGTCATGCTGTGCTGCATAAATTTCTAACAAGTATGCCTGTTCGATTTGAAGTAGCAGAAGGAAAAAGACAGTTAAATGCATGCATCATTACAATAAACGATAAGACGATGAACGCAACGAGCATTAAGAGAATTACACGAACGGACGAGCAAACCATTTATTAAGGCATATCTGTCCCTCTAAGCAAATATAGATGTAATAAGGCAGATAGCCTGTTAGACATCATCTATTCGATTTTGAATTGATCGAACTGTTATTTGCTTAAGGAGGGGTAGAAATGGAAGTGTTAAAAGTATCAGCAAAATCGACACCAAATTCAGTAGCAGGAGCTTTGGCAGGCGTTATTCGTGAGAGAGGTGCCGCAGAGATTCAAGCGATTGGTGCAGGCGCACTCAATCAGTCCATAAAAGCAGTTGCCATTGCGAGAGGATTTGTCGCCCCGAGTGGAATTGATCTCGTTTGTATTCCGGCATTTACGGATATAGAGATTGAAGGGGAAGAGCGAACGGCTATTAAGCTAATTATTGAACCGCGTTAAAAATAGAGAAGGTGTCCATGACACCTTCTCTATTTTTTTTACGATAATCTTGTTTGGTTGCCGGTTTGAATGGTAACCGCAGAATCAAGAGACGTTCTTGGTGTATACCCATTGCTTGAAAAGGTACGCACAAATGTAAAGTTTAACCGTGTTACTTGAGGAAGTAAATGAGCCGTGGTAGTTGCGCCAGGACGTCGCATTTGATTCAAATGATAAATGATTTCTTCAGACGTGCGAATGGCAATTCCATGACCATAGTATAAATTATCATTAAGCTTAATAACATTTTCTCCCCGCCATACTGAGTGCTGAGGTGCAAAATCAGGATTATCAAAGTAAAGACAGTCACCAATTACGTAGTCTGTTCCTGCTCGTGTTTCTAACTGCAAATCTTCATCATGTTCCCAAGAATATAAATAGAGTTGCTGAAACAATTGGTCAAAGGATTGTTGATCAATGGAGTCTTTCACTGCTTTATAAAAAATAATAATAATGGCCGTTGCGCACTCAAAGCCATACAGCTGCCCATTTTGAAAAATATCCTCGATGGCATCAGATGGACGAACATAAGGATTTAATTGAAAAGCACCATTAGGCATTCGTCTCCAAAAGCGTGGATTACAAGTTGAGCGCATAAACGATTCAAAACGAGCCCCGCTTTGCAACAAACTAATAGAAGCGTGAATCGTGTGTTTTCGTAACGCTAGTTCGAAGCTCAACTCTTGTAAAGATGCGTAGTTGTAGGAAACGCTTTGACTAGCCAAACTTTGAATGATAGCTGTTTCGATTTGGGATAAAGCTGGTAATGAAGATGTATTTAACGGTTTATCTTGAATGGTTATCATCGTAGATCCCTCCAATGATGTGTGCACGATTACTATTAATCAATGATCAAGTGACAGAAATTATGCGCATGAAGCTCGAATGAAGAGGAAAAGAACGGTTGTCATTGTGTTCTACCGCTTTGCCACGTATAATATGGAGGGAATGGATTGTTGGCACGAAAGGAGAGCAATAGAAATGTCTGATCAAAAGAAGGCGAAAGATTACAGCCATTACTTTGATTTTAGTGATGCACGGATTATATCAGAAGATGATGAAAAAAAGGTAGTCAAAATAAAAGGTAGAGATATTACAATTTATGACCAACCGAACTATCGCTCTGGTCGCAAACGCAAGCGTGAAGAAGTTCAAGTGATTCGACCAGATCATATTGTTCCAGCGGAGTTGGCCAATCTCGGAAAGGGAAAAAAATTCCTGATTCGTACATATGGTTGCCAAATGAACGTACACGATTCAGAGAATATGTCAGGGATGCTAGTAGAAATGGGCTTCGAAGAAACAACCGAAACGACTGAAGCGGATGTTATTCTTCTTAACACATGTGCCATTCGTGAAAACGCAGAAAACAAAGTGTTTGGAGAGATTGGTCATTTAAAGCCTTTAAAATTAGAGAAACCCGAGCTCATTATTGGTGTTTGTGGCTGTATGTCACAAGAAGAATCGGTTGTTAGCCGCATTCTACAGAAACATCAGCACATTGATTTGATTTTTGGTACGCATAACATTCACCGCTTGCCTACTCTTTTACAAGGAGCCATTTTTGGAAAAGAAATGGTCGTTGAAGTATGGTCAAAAGAGGGCGACGTTGTGGAAAATATGCCACGAAAACGTCAAAATAAAACGCAAGCTTGGGTAAACATCATGTACGGTTGCGATAAATTCTGTACGTACTGTATTGTGCCTTATACACGAGGAAAAGAACGAAGTCGTTTGCCAGAGGATATTATAAATGAAGTTCGTGACTTAGCTCGTCAGGGGTACAAAGAAGTAACATTACTAGGGCAAAACGTTAACGCTTACGGTAAAGATCTTCCTGGTGATTACGGTGGTCTTGGAGAACTAATGGATGCAATTCATAAAATCGATATACCTCGTGTTCGGTTTACGACAAGTCATCCAAGAGACTTTGATGATCATTTAATTGAGGTTTTGGCTCAAGGTGGAAACTTAGTTGAACATATTCATTTACCTGTTCAACATGGAAATACTGAGATTTTAAAACTGATGGGAAGAAAGTACTCACGAGAGCAATACGTGACCCTCGCAAGCAAAATTAAAGAAGCCATTCCTAATGCTTCGTTTACAACGGATTTAATTGTTGGTTTCCCAAATGAAACTGAGGAACAATTCGAAGACATGTTATCACTTGTTGAAGAGATGCAGTTTGATGCAGCTTTTACGTATATTTATTCTCCTCGTGAAGGCACGCCTGCTGCACGAATGGAAGATAATGTACCGATGGAAACAAAAAAGAAACGTCTGGCACGTTTGAATGCTCTTGTAAACAGCATATCTGAGAAGCGCAACTTAGATTATCAAGATAAAGTAGTCGAAGTTCTTGTTGAAGGTGAAAGTAAGAAAAACCCTGATGTATTAGCTGGAAGAACGCGAACAAATCGATTAGTAAACTTTGTCGGTCCTAAGTCCGTTATTGGTGAGATTGTCTATATTCAAGTGACAGAGGCTAAAACATGGTCTCTTAATGGAAAAATGATTGAAACAGCGGAGGTGCGTGTGTAATGAGCACACTGTATACACGAAAAGACATTCGGGAAAAAGCAAAAGAACTGGCAACGATGCTTGCGCAAACAGAAGAGGTTGATTTCTTTAAACGAGCAGAAAAGAAAATCAATGAACATTTGCGTGTTCAAGAGATGATCGCTGAGATTAAAAAGCACCAAAAGGAAGCTGTTAATTTACGCCATTACGGTAAACTAGAAGCAATGAAAGAAGTAGAAGCAAAAATAGATGAACTTCATAATCAAATTGATGACATTCCGCTGGTTCAAGAATTTAAACGTAGTCAAATTGAAGTGAATGAGCTACTACAAGTTATAACCAATACCGTTTCAAAACGTGTAACAGATGAAATTATTCGTTCCATGGATGGAGACGTCATGCGCGGTACAACGACGAAAAGTCCCTTTCATCGTTGCTAACCTAGAAACACCCTAATTATTTCGTTAGGGTGTTTTTTCATGGTCTAAACAAGTCATCGTGCACATAGCTTAATAGAGAAGCGTGTATCTAAAGCCCACGGAGCGGATAAAGAGTGCTGGCTGCTTAGGCTTTAGGTGAATTGTGAATGGAGGGAACAGGATGGCAGATCCAAGAAGTTCATCAAGTTATCGTGAAATTATTACGAAAGCGGTCTGTGGAAAAGGACGGAAATTTTCAGAAGCTACTCATCATATTCGACCGACAGAACGTCCGTCAAGTATTTTAGGGTGTTGGATCATTAATCATACCTATAGTGCAAAGAAACGCGGAGACAACATTGAAGTAAGCGGAACGTACGATATTAATGTCTGGTATTCATACGGAAATAATACAAAAACAGAGGTAGCCACTCAAACCGTTTCTTACACCGACATTGTTCCTTTATCGATGAAAGACGAGAATGTCATTTCTGAAGAACTTGACGTTGTTGCAAAAGCTGTACAACAACCAAACACGTTAGAGGCAGTCATTAGTGAAAATGGCCATTCCGTTGATGTTCAAGTAGAACGAGAGTTTGTAGTAGAATGTATCGGGGAAACAAAAGTAGCTGTTGCAGTCAATCCTGAGGGAGTGATTGAAGAGTATCCACTAGATGCTTTAGGCAGAGACCTATCCGATGATGATTATGAGCAAATTGATCCGAATTTTTTACAAGAAGAAATCGATAAACCCTAAGCCAAGCTGAATGATACAGCTGGCTTTTTTTTTCTTGAATGAAGGGACAGCCTTTACTATGATATAATGACGTAAGATTTTAGGATTAACGGAGGCACGTTTAGAATGACGCCAATGATGAAGCAATATTTAGAGATAAAAGAACACTATCAAGATGCGATTCTATTTTTTAGATTAGGTGACTTCTATGAAATGTTCTATGAAGACGCACAGACGGCAGCGAAAGAATTAGAAATTACGCTAACAGGTAGAGGGCAAGGGGAAGATCGAATTCCAATGTGTGGTGTTCCACATCATTCAGCTGAAAATTATATGACCCAGTTAATTGATAAAGGCTATAAAGTGGCCATTTGTGAGCAAGTAGAAGACCCTAAAATGGTGAAGGGGGTCGTTAAACGCGAAGTGACGAAATTATTGACTCCCGGAACACTCATGAACAGCAAGCTTCTTTCAGAAAGAGAAAACAATTTTCTTGTTGCCATTGCTGTTGCTGACGGTGCGTACGGAGTAGCTCGATGTGATTTATCGACTGGCGAAAGTGATGTCACACTTATTAACGGCACTATGGATGATCTACTAGAAGAGATTACTACAAGTCGCTCCAAGGAAGTTGTAGCGCCTATTGAAGTGGAAGAGCAGTTACATGCCTCCTTCGCCCATAATCGCTCCATTTTAATTTCTTATCGGCAGCATGAAGAGCCGCTAGAAGAATATCAGCATTTAGTTACGAACATTAAACATCCTGTATTACAGAAAGCATACTATCGATTACTTCATTACTTAGTAGAGACGCAGAAGCAATCGTTACATCATCTTCAACAAGCTACATTCCTATCAACAGATGATTATTTGAAATTGGATATTCACGCAAAACGAAATTTAGAACTAGTGGAGACATTACGAGAGAAGAAAAAGCAAGGCTCGCTCCTGTCAGTTATTGATCAAACGGTTACGTCGATGGGCGGGCGCTTAATGCGACAATGGATGGATCGACCACTTGTACGACCTAGAGCAATTAAAGAGCGCCAAGAGGTTGTTGAGCAGTTTTATCATGCTTTTTTTGAACGAGAAGCGTTACGGGATTTATTAAAAGAAGTGTACGATATAGAGCGTTTAGCTGCTCGTATTGCGTACGGGAGTGTAAATGCGAGAGAACTTGTACAGCTAAAGCGATCGTTAAAAAAGCTACCTGATATCAAAGCCCAGTTAGACGGTTTAGCGATTAATAAAAATTGGCTACAGTCGATTGAAACGTACGAAACCCTTGTTCAATTATTAACGAGCAGTATCGTGGATGACCCACCTATTTCGCTAACGGATGGCGGCATTCTTGTTGATGGCTATAATGAAGAGCTTGATCGGTATCGTGATGCCAGTAAAAATGGAAAACAGTGGATTGCACAACTGGAACAGCAAGAACGAGAATTTACAGGCATCCGTTCATTAAAAGTCGGTTATAACAAAGTCTTTGGTTATTATATTGAAGTGTCACGAGCGAATACGCACCTACTACCAGAAGGAAGATATGAGCGTAAGCAAACGTTAACAAACGCAGAACGCTATATTACACCTGAGCTCAAAGAGAAAGAAGCATTAATAGTAGAGGCGGAAGAATCACTCACAGAACTAGAGTATCAATTGTTTATCGATATTCGTACAGTTGTGCAAGAATATGTGCCTTCTTTGCAAAAACTCGCTACAGAAATAAGCGAAATGGACGTTCTCGCAAGCTTTGCGATGGTAGCCGAAAAACAGCAGTATGTAAAGCCAACTGTAACAGAAACACGTCAAATTAATATCATTCAAGGTCGACACCCTGTGGTAGAAACGGTTATTCAGCGGGGAACATATGTTGAAAACGATATTGATTTAACAGATGAACGAGATATGTTACTTATTACTGGACCGAATATGGGTGGTAAATCTACTTATATGCGACAGCTTGCACTTAGCGCTATCTTAACTCAAATCGGAAGTTTTGTGCCTGCTAAGCAAGCAACAATGCCGATTTTTGATCGAATCTTTACGAGAATTGGTGCTGCTGATGACTTAGCGAGTGGCCAAAGTACATTTATGGTCGAAATGATGGAAACAAAGGATGCCTTAACAAAGGCGACGGAAAATAGCCTTATTATACTAGACGAAATTGGTCGTGGAACATCAACTTATGACGGGATGGCTTTAGCACAGGCTATTATTGAGTATATCCACGAATCTATTGGTGCAAAGACGTTGTTCTCCACCCATTATCATGAATTGACGGAACTGGCAAAGTCAATTCCAACATTACGAAACGTCCATGTGTCTGCTGCTGAAGAAGACGGTACAGTCGTGTTCTTGCACCAAATTATTGAAGGTGCCGCCGATCGTAGCTATGGTGTGTATGTTGCAGAGCTGGCTGGCTTACCTGAGTCTGTAACAAAACGAGCAAATGAATTGTTGGCGACGTTTGAAGCAAAACCAACAAAGGCTACACAAGAGCATACAGTCGTTCACGAAGAAGTTGCTTCCACTCACGAAGATGTGGAGCAATTAAGTTTGTTTCAAGTAAAAGAAGAGAAAAAGAATGGGAAAACAAAAAAAGAACAAAGCGTTTTAAAGGCGCTACAGGAATTAGATCTTTTGCACGTCACGCCTTTTGAAGCAATGAAAAAGGTGAACGATTGGCAAATGCAGTTAAGAAAGAAATGAGGTGTGTGCAGTGAAAGTCATTCGCCAGTTACATGATTCTTTGTCCAACAAAATAGCCGCTGGGGAAGTGGTTGAACGTCCTGCCTCAATTGTGAAAGAATTAATTGAAAATGCTATTGATGCTGATGCAACAGACATTTTAGTTGAAATAGTAGAGGGCGGTATGGAATCGATTCGTATTGTTGACAATGGACATGGGATAGCATCGGATCAAGTGGAAACGGCATTTTTACGCCATGCCACCTCAAAAATCCAAAACGATCGCGACTTGTTTTCTATTCGTACGTTAGGGTTTCGAGGAGAGGCTTTACCAAGTATTGCGTCGGTATCGACGTTAACTGTGCAAACGAGTACGGGGACGCAAGGAGTAGAATTGACTCTTCATGGTGGTGAATTGATTGATCGGCAGCCTTCCAGTGCAAAAAAAGGGACAAGCATCGTCATCAAAGATTTATTTTATAATACACCGGCGCGGTTAAAGTACTTAAAAACAAAATTGACTGAATCTGGTCATGTTAGTGATGTAGTCAATCGAATGGCGTTGGCGTATCCTGCTATTTCTTTTCACTACACGAGTGATGGGAAAACGGTTTTAAATACAACCGGGAACGGTCGACTCTTACAGGTCATTGCAGAAGTGTATGGTCGTCAAACCGCTTCAATGATGGTGCCGATTGAAGGACAGTCTCTTGATTATACGGTGTCTGGTTATGTGGCTAAGCCAGAACTAACCCGAGCGAGCCGACAATACATGTCTATCTTTATTAATGGTCGTTACATTCGTAACTACAAGTTGGCACAAGCCATTCAACAAGGCTTTCATACGTTGTTGCCGATTGGCCGTTATCCACTAGCGGTAGTGAAAATTGAAATGGACCCAACATTAATTGATGTGAACGTACACCCATCAAAGCTTGAAGTGCGACTTAGTAAAGAAGAGGCTCTTGGCGAAGTGATGACAACTGCAATCAAAGAAGTCTTTGCACAGGAAACATTAATTCCACAATCACCTAAGCCGGTTGTTGAGAAACAAACGTCGCAACAACTAGCGTTTTCATTGCGCTACCAAGATCGAGCAGTAGAATCAGAGGAGACAGATGTAGCGGTTCATGAAGAAACATATGCCTACAAAAAGAAACCGTTGAGTGACCTTGCACCGCTGAAAACGACTTCCAAGACTGAGGAACCGTTTTCGATGCAAGAACAGCAATACAACAGTCAAAAGGATGTTGAAGCTGAAATGGAGCAACTGGTTGAAACAGCGCCAACGGTTCAATCTGAACTCAAACAAGAAAAATCTGAAGAAGTGATCGTTTCAACCATTCCTCCTTTGTACCCAGTTGGACAAATGCATGGAACTTATATCGTTGCGCAAAACGATAACGGTATGTACTTAATTGATCAACATGCGGCACAGGAACGGATTAAATATGAGTATTTCCGCAAAAAACTAAGTGAGCCTACGTCAACGTTACAAGATTTACTCGTTCCGCTAACACTAGAATTTACCGCTCGAGAAGCAGCCATGATTCAAGAATCAAAAGAGAAATTAGAAATGGTAGGGTTAACCCTTGAACCATTTGGTCACCATACGTATGTTGTGCGGTCACATCCAATATGGTTTCCAAGAGGAGAAGAAGAGTCGTCTATTCGCGAAATCATAGACCAGTTGCTTGGGACTAAACGAATTGACTTGTACCGGTTGCGAGAAGAAGCGGCCATTTTAATGAGTTGTAAAGCGGCCATTAAAGCGAATCGGCACTTGCGACATGATGAGATGTTTGAACTGCTAGAAACGTTAAGGCGGTGTGAAGAGCCTTATACATGTCCCCATGGTCGTCCTATTCTGATCCACTTCTCCACCTATGAATTAGAAAAAATGTTTAAACGTGTAATGTAGAGGGGCAAACAAACGTGATTGTGACAACAGCAAGAAAACAAGTGGAACGCTTAAAAGAGGAAGCGATGTCTTATATAACGCCACTTAACGGTACGTTTATTGATCGAAATGATCGCTCCATCGAAGATTTCTATTTAGCGTTTGGTGATCAGCCACTGTTAGTTGTTGCGAAAGACAAACTAATTTTGCATAAGCAGCAAGGGGCAGAGCCGTTTTATTATCACCCGAATGTTGCTTTTCTACGCTATAAGCAGTGGCGAAGATCAGGCTATGATCCTTTTCTAGCCGCAACAGAGTTACATCCAGGAGACACGTTTATTGACGCTACACTCGGTATGGGGGCAGACGCTACGATGGCACAATTGGCTGTCGGCCAAAAGGGACAGGTTATTGGTTTAGAAGCAAATGCCTATATAGCATTTATTGTCAGTCACGGACTTGCAAATTGGCGTGAAGGTGATGACCTTTTTATTGATGCTTTAAGGCGGATAAACGTCACTAAAACAGATAGTCTCTCTTTTTTAAAGAAAAGCGAATCAAAAAGTGTCGATGTCGTTTACTTTGATCCGATGTTCGATGTTCGGTTACATTCCCCTGGTATTGCAGGGCTAAAGCAATTTGCGTCTTATCAATCGTTAACAGCCACTATGGTCGAAGAAGCAAAACGAGTCGCGCGAAAAAAAGTCGTTTTAAAAAATCACACAAAAAGTGATTTGTTTGCAACGCTCGGGTTTTCAGTAGAAAAACGAGCAAATGCATCGTTTCAATATGGTGTAATCAAGCAATGAATGAAACAGTGGAAGGAAGTATGTTGTTGAAAAAAGATCCATTAATTGCAGTTGTTGGACCAACCGCAGTCGGAAAAACCGAACTAAGTATACGTCTAGCAGAAACGTTACAAGGCGAAATAATTAATGCTGATTCGATGCAAGTGTATCAAGGTATGACGATTGGAACGGCGAAGCCAACTGATGCAGAGAGAGCACGTGTACCTCACCATTTAATTGATATGCTGCACCCAACGGAGCCATGGACAGTTTCGAGCTTTCAAGACCGTGCACTAGCAGCAATTTCGAATGTAAAGGCCCGAGGTAAAATGCCCATCATGGTTGGAGGCACAGGGTTGTACGTCCAAGCTATTACCCACCATTTATCGTTTTCTAAAGCAGAAAGCGATCCAGCTTATAGGCAAGAGCTGGAAATGTTTGCTCAAAAACAGGGGGGATCAGCTCTGTTTCAATTGCTTGTAGAGAAGGATCCAAAAGCAGCAGAATCCATTCATCCTCATAACGAACGACGTGTCATCCGTGCCTTGGAAGTCCTTCATACTACAGGGCATCGTTTTTCTGAACGGGAAGAAGAACAATCGGTGCCTCGGTTCCATAGTGCGCTAATTGGTCTAACAATGGATAGAGAGCTTCTGTATAGTCGCATAAATCAACGTGTAGACCGTATGATGGAACTGGGGCTTGTTGAAGAAGTAGAGGCTTTGTATAAAGCAGGCATTGAAGGACCGGCGATCCAAGCCATTGGTTATAAAGAACTGTATGCTTACTTTAATCGAGAGCAATCATTGTCACAAGCTATTGACCAAATCAAAACTCGTTCGCGCCAGTATGCAAAAAGACAACTAACGTGGTTTAAAAATAAAAGTGAAGCAGAATGGTTTGATGTTACTTCCCAGACGATTGAAGAAATTTTACCGAAAGTCGTCGATTTTTCTTGCAGGAAATTTAAAAATGGACTCGAATAATTAAGTAGAAACACATAGAGAGAGAGGGGCTATCGTTATGAAGTCAACGGTGAACATTCAAGATCAATTTTTAAATCAACTAAGAAAGGAATCGATTCCAGTCACGATGTTTTTATTAAATGGGTTTCAGCTTCGTGGCACAATAAAGGGATTTGACAACTTCACGGTCATTATTGAGACAGAAGGAAAGCAGCAGCTTGTATATAAGCATGCAATTTCAACATTTGCACCGCAAAAAAACGTCCAGTTGAAAAGCGAAACGGACGTATAAAAGTAGAAAAAGATCTCTTGAACAACTGTTCAGAGATCTTTTTTATCTAGTTGTGAGTAAAAGCGCTTTTTCTTTTGTCGTTAATCGCGAGACGGTCAGTACATAACGGCGAAGAGACAACGGACTTTTTAATCCAAGTTTATGCTGTAGCTGATGATCATGCCCAGAATAGAGTAACGATCGTAGTAAGTAGGAATTACGAAAATGTTGTGCGGAAATGCCTTTCCGTAAATGTGCACGTGCAACTTCTGTACGAATCATTTTTTGAAGAGCAATAGCAGTTAATGCTTTTGGGCGATCGTGTTCATAAGACCAATGATAGGTTCGTCTTGTAAAATCAAACGCGACGAAGAATGAATCATCTGTGTGCATACGAGGTCGAACAGGTTCTGGAATGCTACTCCAATAAACATAAAGTTGTTTAGCATGGTCGTCCTCTAATACTAGAGTCCGTTTAGAGGCATCTGAACCAACAATAATCGTTTGTTGAATAAAAGATGTATCCCTCATTGTAAGCGCACATGCTTCACCTAGCGTAATGCCATAGTTCGTTAGCAATAGCAAAATCGTATAATTCCGTTCTGTTAATTGCGGTCGAGCGGCTCGTTGGTTTTCGGTTAACCCTCTTTCAGAATGGCTTGTTTTGAGCAAAATTGTTGTTTCTTTTTGACTAATCCACTCATTTCTTGTTAAGGGCTCAAGGTTCAACAAAGGTGGTTCATGATGGAGCAATGGATGATCTTGTAAGGAGCCTTCTTCCAGTAAAAACAGTGTAAAACGACGAAGTACAGAAGAGATTCGGCGGATTGTCCGTACTTTATACTGACGTGACATCATTAAGTGATGGTAAAACGCTTCAACCTCATCTGTTGTTAATGTTTTAAAGGGCTTTTCTTCTAACCATTGAAAGAAGTCAAGCAAATCATAGTCATAGCGACGAATCGTTGCCTGCTTTCTTCCTTTTAGAGCGAGCTGATCTAAAAACACGTTTTTCCACGACAATACGTCCATCCAACTCCCCCTTTTCTTAAATTTTAACAAAAACCGTGTAAATGTCTATGGGAAGGATTAGAGGCATGGTTTTTCTACCATAGCCATAAGATAAAGAAGAGGAAGCATCGTTTGGGTGTTTATCACGCATTGTCTTCTTACACGTATAGTAGTAGGAGTGATGAGGTTTCGAGGGAGGTCTTACTAACCATGTCAAATCACCAAATGAAAAATAATGCGCGGATAAATGTCGTGTTAAATAAATCTCCTGAAAAGCGTGCGAGCACAGATTGGTTTGTGTCTGTTGAAGAAAAAGAAAAGCATGAAGTTCTCGTTCGGTTTGAACATAAACTTGCAAACTATATCGGCTTAAAAGAGATAAAGGCGCTTGTAAAAGAACTGTACGCATGGATTTATATTAGTGAACGACGGAAGGAAGTCGGCTTAAAATCACCAAAACAAGTATTGCACATGATTTTCAAAGGCAATCCTGGCACTGGCAAGACAACGGTTGCTCGGCTTATTGCCTCTTTTTTACATGAAATGAATGTTCTCTCAAAAGGGCACTTTATCGAAATGGAGCGGGCTGATCTTGTTGGTGAGTATATTGGGCATACTGCGCAGAAAACAAGGGATGTCTTAAAGCAAGCCCAAGGAGGCGTTCTGTTCATTGATGAAGCGTACTCTCTTTCAAGAGGTGGGGAAAAAGACTTTGGAAAAGAAGCCATTGATACACTCGTTCGCGGAATGGAGAATCATGCAAATGAATTTGTGCTCATTTTAGCGGGTTATTCAAAAGAAATGGATTTTTTTCTGTCTTTGAATCCGGGCTTACCGTCTCGTTTTCCGATTTCAATTACGTTCCCGAATTACTCGGTAGAAGAACTGATAGAGATGCTTATTGGAATGGCGAAAGATCGAGATTATATGATTGAAAAAGATGCATTGAATCGCTGTCGTGAGCATCTAAAGCATGTTTTAGTAGAGGAAACGTATGCTTTTAGCAACGGACGTTATATAAGAAATATGGTGGAAGAAGCGATTCGACTTCAAGCGGTTCGGGTGTTAAAAGAAGATAAGTTTACAAAATCAGAGCTTGAGACATTACGAAAAGAAGATTTCACATTCAAGAAATAAGATGCGTGTCATGGCGCCATTTTATTTCTTTCTTTTTTATGACGTGATAAGCTTAAGAGGATTGAATTTAATTAGGAGAGAAACAACGTATGAAATCATTATTTTCAAAAGAAGTCAGCGTGCTTGTACAACGCGCAGAAGACAAAATAAAACCAATTCATGAACAAGTGGATGCAGTCGCTCTATTTAACCAGAATCGAGTGATGGAAAGTTTTGCGACCCATCAAGTCGCCGATTTTCATTTCACTCCTTCAACAGGTTATGGGTATGATGATGCGGGGCGAGAGACGTTAGAAGCAATTTATGCAGATGTGTTTGGAGGAGAAGCGAGCTTAGTCCGCCATCAGCTTGTGTCTGGTACACACGCCATAGCTGTAGCGCTTTTTGGTCTATTACGTCCTGGAGATGAATTGCTATACATTAGCGGAACGCCTTATGATACCCTCGAGGAAATTGTCGGTATTCGAGGAAATGGTAAGGGCTCGCTGCGTGATTATTCAATTAGCTACAACAAAGTTGATCTTTTGAACGGTAAAATGGACAAGCAAGGTATTCGAAACGCGATTCATGCACAGACGAAAGTAGTAGGAATTCAGCGTTCACGAGGGTATGGAGATCGTCCCTCCTTTACGATTGCTGAACTAGCAGATATTATCGCTTATGTAAAATCGATAAAAGAGGATGTCATTGTATTCGTTGATAATTGTTATGGAGAGTTTGTTGAAACAAAAGAGCCTTGTCACGTTGGTGCTGATCTAATGGCAGGTTCGTTAATTAAAAATCCAGGTGGTGGCATCGCTAAATCTGGTGGGTATATTGTTGGGAAGCGGGATTTTGTAGAGTTAGCCTCCTATCGTTTAGCTGCACCGGGTATTGGTGCTGAAGGAGGGGCAACACTTGGGACACTAACAGACATGTATCAAGGCTTCTTTTTAGCCCCACACGTGGTCGCTCAAAGCGTAAAAGGTGCTCATTTCACAGCTGCTTTATTAGAAGATGTAGGAATGAAGACGTCACCGCGTTGGAGTGAAACACGCACTGATTTAATTCAAGCGGTCTATTTTGACACAGCTGAACAAATGGTTGCCTTTTGTCAATCCATTCAACACACTTCCCCAGTAAATGCCCACGTTACACCAACGCCGAGCTATATGCCAGGTTATGAAGATGATGTCATTATGGCGGCAGGCACATTCGTGCAAGGTGCAAGTATTGAATTAACTGCTGACGGCCCATTGCGTGCGCCATTTACTGCGTATGTTCAAGGTGGCCTAACGTATGAACATGTGAAGCTTGCTGTAACGAAAGCAGTAGAAAAGACGTTTAGTAACCGTGGGGAAAAGGAAGACAATGAATAAGGACTTTTCTTGACGAACAAAAAAGCCTTTAGTACGATACGTACATAGCTTATCGTTTAAAAGTCATGTAAAAAGGCGTTTACGTCCTTTTCTACATATAAAAACAGAGTGAGAGGAGCAAATGCGTTGCCAAATTATTCAAGAGAAGATATTGTTCGCATTGCACAAGACGAAAATGTACGCTTTATTCGTCTACAGTTTACAGACTTATTAGGAACAATTAAAAACGTAGAAATTCCAGTGGATCAGCTTTCAAAAGCGCTGGATAACAAGATGATGTTTGACGGATCTTCCATCGAGGGATTTGTACGAATTGAAGAATCAGATATGTACCTTTATCCGGATTTAGATACGTGGGTCATCTTCCCATGGACACCGGAAAAAGGGAAAGTGGCGCGATTAATTTGTGATATTTATCAACCAGGTAAACCAGGCGAAGAGCCAACGCCATTTGATGGAGATCCTCGCGGGATTTTAAAGCGCGTGTTAAAACAAGCAGAAGAATTAGGTTTTACAGGGTTTAACATTGGTCCAGAGCCGGAATTTTTCTTATTCAAGAATGATGAAAAAGGCGAGCCAACCCTTGAGCTAAACGATAAAGGTGGATATTTTGACCTTGCACCAACTGACCTTGGTGAGAACTGTCGTCGTGATATCGTTTTAGAGCTAGAAGATATGGGCTTTGACATTGAAGCATCTCACCATGAAGTTGCACCTGGGCAGCACGAAATTGATTTTAAATACGCTGATGCGATTACCGCATGTGACAACATTCAGACGTTTAAGCTTGTTGTTAAAACGATTGCTCGTAAGCATGGTCTTCATGCAACGTTTATGCCAAAACCATTGTTTGGTGTAAATGGCTCTGGTATGCACTTAAACATGTCGCTCTTCACAAAAGAAGGCAACGCGTTTTATGACGAGAAAACAGAAAGTCAGTTAAGCAAAACAGCCATGCAGTTCTTAAGTGGTATTTTAGAGCATGCTGAAGGCTTTACAGCTATTACGAATCCAATTGTTAACTCGTACAAGCGTTTAGTACCAGGCTACGAAGCACCCGTTTATATCGCTTGGTCGATGCGTAATCGTTCACCACTTATCCGTATCCCGTCTTCACGTGGTGTATCAACACGTATTGAAGTACGTAGTCCAGACCCATCTGCTAACCCGTATTTAGCAATGGCTGTTATGTTAGCATCTGGTTTAGATGGTATCAAGCGTAAAATGACGCCTCCAGAAGCAACGGATCGAAACATTTACGTCATGAGCAAGGAAGAGCGTGTAGAAGAAGGCATTAAAGCTTTACCGGCTTCACTAGCTGAAGCGCTTGAAAGTTTAGTGAAAGACGACACACTTGTTCAAGCATTAGGAGAGCATGCAGTTGAACACTTTATTGAAGCAAAAGAAATTGAGTGGGATATGTTCCGCACCCAAGTCCATCCGTGGGAAAGAGAACAGTTCATGCAAAACTATTAAAAGACGAAGCCCTCGACACATTATGTGTTGAGGGTTTTTTGTTTTGGTGTCATTTATCGAAGCGTGGGAAAGGCTTTGTTTCGATTTTCTAACTACGGTGAATGCAGACATCTAATAGATTCGTAAATCATTCAATCGTTTTATGTACTGCTAGTTTTTTTCAGGATCAGTTTTTGGTACTTAAGGGCCCAATCAAAAAATGTATTGAAACATAAACTACTTAGAAAGAATGGATTTATGGGGATACAACTGAAGGATAAGATGAACGAAAAGTATAGAAGAAATAATGTTCTAAAGTGTGAAAAACCATTCTTAAATACGAATTTACTGGAAGGGGAAGTCAACATGAATAATCACCAACACTTAGTGGAGGTAGTAGTAGGCCGTATTTTAGACAAGTATAATGTGAATGTTTCTAAAGATCTATCTTTAACGGATCAAGCAAAAGTAAAGAGTACCGTCGTAGATATTCAAACAGAAGTCAATAAGTTTTTGCAGAATATAGACATGGATACTGTAGGGAAACCAATGAAAACTTCTTTTGATTCTAGTAATTTAGAGAAGAGCCTATTAAGAAAGAAACTGACCGATTCTGCAAATTCTCCAGAAAAAGAAGATTCTTACGAGGTTAATAATGGGATGTCAGCTGATTCAAACGATTTTTATGAGAGACCAGCTGTGATTACTAGGAAGCACAATCCAAATTCATTTGTTAACCGAAGAAGATTTTAAAACAGGTAAAAGCCCTTAATTAATCTGCCCAAGCAAAAAATATATTACGACATAAAGTAAAGTAGACTATGAAGGAAGGGGTATTAGAAATGAGTGAAGAAAGTCATATTGAAGTTGAAGAAAAAGAGTGTAAGAAATGTGAGGATCACGAATCTCATTGGAGAAATAACAAGCGTTGGTCGGCTTTAGATCCAGAAGCATGTCATCCAATGGATAATAATGGAGGTTCACCTACTCAAGGTGCTTCACAAGTTAACAAGACATTGCAATTGTCAGAAGAGTTTATCCTAATTAAAGATTCTTGTGATGTAACAGTAAATTCTACTGATACGAAAGCAGCTCTTTCATTACAAGCATCTTTACAAACCGCTATTGCGTTAGTCATCAGTATTTCCATTGCAGACAGCGAAAAAGCTGATAAGATCACTCAAGAACTTCTGCAAAGTTCTAAAATCAAACAGTTAAACTATCAAAAAACTGTTGTTGAAAACTCTAAAAATGTTGATGTTACTACAACTGATACACAAATTGCCGTTAACATTCAACTTTTGCTTCAAATCCTTTTAGCGTTGCTTGTAAGATTAGATATCTTGTAATCGTTTTAAAAGAGGGAGAGTTGTTCGCCCTCTTTATACATAGGAAAAGCATCTAATGGAATAGATACTGTATGAAGCTAATAGGATTTACAAGTTATAGAATGTTTGAATAGAGGTGTCTATTAGCTATGCCTCTAACTGTTAGACACGATAAAATATGCGTTTAGGTTTATTCTTCAGTGATGCTCGTTATTTGAAACCACTCTGAAAGGAAACATAGCAAATAGGTGGTTTATCTCCAGATCTCAATAGAAAGATTTATTCTTGTTGAGAAGTCATTTTTTGGTACCTAAGAGTTCTGGCTAGAAATGGTACAACCGAATTTAATTGACTTCGATCATACGTTCCCCTATAATGGATAGTACGAGGAAAAAACGAAAGAGGCGGGTTTGTTATGGCAAATCACAATTTTAAGCTGCCTGAGCCATATCGGGATACGTCACGAAAAATCATTCACATTGATATGGATGCTTTTTTTTCATCTGTAGAAGAACGGGATAATCCTTCTTTAAAAGGAAAGCCTGTTATTATTGCAAAACACCCAAGAAAAACAGGAGGTAAAGGCATTGTCTCCACGGCGAACTATGAAGCAAGAAAGTACGGAATTCATTCAGCCATGAGTGCATATGAAGCGTACAAGCGTTGCCCGGAAGGAATTTTCATATCTGGTAACTATAAAGCGTACCAGGAGGCGTCTTTGAAAGTTCGTGAAGTTATGCTTGCATACACAGACCTAGTAGAACCGATGTCAATTGATGAAGCGTATTTAGATGTGACAACAAATCGTTTGGGAGAAGTAAGCGCGAGCAAACTAGCTCGGCATATTCAACGTGAGATCTGGGAGAAGACTGGACTGACGAGTTCAGCAGGTGTTTCCTATAATAAATTTCTCGCTAAAATCGCTTCCGATTTAAAGAAACCGGCTGGTTTAACCGTTATTCCACCTGATCGAGCAGAAGCGTTTATAAAAGAACTGCCGGTAGAAAAATTTCCTGGAATTGGACCGAAAACAGCGGCGAAAATGCATAGCTTGCATATCTATACCGGAAATGACTTGTATCAGTTAACTCAACTCGATCTCGTTCATCATTTTGGCAAAGCGGGTCTTTCTTATTATAAGCGTGCAAGGGGAATTGATCATAATCGGTTAAAAGTCCACCGGGATCGTAAATCCGTCGGGAAAGAACATACGTATTCTCAACCCCTCGTGACAGATGAAGACGTTTTGCGAAAGTTACGGGTGCTTGCTGAAGAAGTGCAATCCTCTCTTGAGCGTGTGAAAAAACAAGGAAAAACCATTGTTATTAAAATTCGCTATCGTTCATTTGATACGATTACACGACGTATTAGCTTGCCTGATTATGTTCACAAATGGGATGATCTGTACAGGTATGCCCAAGAACTGTGGCTAGCTTATGGAACGGTGGATCGTCAAGTACGGTTGCTTGGTTTAAGTGTAACAAACCTTGTTGAAATCCGTTATCAAACCTTATCTTTGTTTTAAAATGACTATCTAATGTGACATGTATTGCTGTTGCAGTAGTGGAATAACGTTGACTACAGGTAAAACAAAATAATTCCAACAATAATTAATAAGATAAATAGTACGAGAATGGTAATGAGTAACACCATTTCATCTGAAAGATCCATTCCATTCGCCTCCTATATAGTGGTTATCAATAGATTATGTTTTTTTTCAAGAAGTGTGAAAAAAGAATCAAGAGGAAGGAAAGTAGCTGTTTTAATCCTTTTTTTACGGATTTAGCGCGTAAAAGAGGTTTGACGGCTGTTTTTTTTTCGCATATATTTAGAGTTGCGAAATAATAAGGAGCATCCTTATGTAACGAAGGTGATCGGTATAAAAGCAGAAAAGCGTAATTTACTTATTATGTGGTTTGCCAACCTATTTGTTGGCGCAAGCATGACGATGGTCATTCCTTTTTTATCCTTGTACATTGAATCGTTCGGACAGTATTCAGGAGAAGATGTGCAAAGATGGTCGGGTTTCGTGTTTGGCGTTTCTTTTTTAGTAGCGTTTCTTGTCGCACCAATATGGGGTAGAATTGGCGATCGTTATGGACGAAAGAAAGTTTTAATTGGAACAGGATTTGGCATTGCTATTTCTGTCTTTTTAATGGGCTATGTTAATTCTGTTGAAGCGTTATTTGTTTTGCGCGCCTTTATGGGTTTAGCAACAGGGTTTATTCCTGCTTCTATGGCGTTGATTGCTGCTCAAAGTAGCAAACGCACAGCAGGAGAAACGCTTGGAACGTTACAAACAGGAACTGTATCAGGAGGTTTACTAGGACCATTATTTGGTGGGCTAATTGCAGACACCGTTGGAATGGAGCTGACCTTTATTTTGACGGCTTCTATCTTAACGTTTGCTTCTTTTCTAGTTGTCTTTGGTGTCAAAGAAGTCATTTATGAAGAAAAAGGAGAAAAGAAGAAGCGGTATTCCGCGAAAGAAGTCATTCAGTTTATCGTGCGGTCTCCGATCCTTCTGATGGTGATGGTCGTTGCGCTCATTATTCAAATGGCACTGTTTAGCATTCAACCGCTACTCGCTTTATTTGTCAATGATTTGACGAGTTCAACAGAAAATATGGCGTTTTTAGCGGGAGTGGCTTTTTCGATTACAGGCCTCGGTAATTTACTGTCAACAAGAAAATGGGGTCAACTAGGTGATCGCATTGGGCATGAAAAAGTCATGCTTTTACTTTTAATTTTATCAGGATTGTTCTTTATCCCTCAAGGTTTTGTCGATTCTTTATGGCAGTTAATTGTGTTACGGTTTATTTTCGGATTGGCAGTCGGGGGCTTAATTCCTTGTACGACCGCATTTATTCGTCAAGCGTGTCCAATTTCCATGCAAGGAGAAGTGCTCGGCTATAATCAAAGCTTTCGTTTTTTAGGGAATGTGCTAGGTCCTGTGTCTGGGGGATTACTCGCAGCAAGTTTCGGTATATCCTATGTCTTTATCAGCGCAGGCGTGCTGTTTTTACTAACAGCTGCTGTACTGAAATGGTTGTTGTCGCAGGAACAAAAGAAAGAAGAACAGGAAACGGTAAATGAACAGTAAAAAAGCACTGGGAGCCCCCAGTGCTTTTCTTAATGGATAGTGCGAAATACGCCAATGACTTTTCCTAGTATTGTACAGTTGTCTAAAATAATTGGGTCCATTGTTGAATTTTCTGGTTGTAAACGAATGTAGTTTTTCTCACGGAAAAATCGTTTAACAGTCGCTTCGTGTTCGTCAGTCATCGCTACTATAATGTCCCCGTTATCTGCTGTTTGCGTTTGTTTCACATACACTTGATCGCCATCCAATATACCAGCCTCAATCATGCTTTCCCCTTGGATAACAAGCGCATACACTTGTTCGTGACCAGCCATATGGTCTGGAAGTGGAATATAGTCCTCCACATTTTCAATTGCTGTAATAGGGCTACCAGCCGTTACTTTACCAACAACAGGAATGTAGCGGGTTTTTTCACGTATAATAACCGCTTCATCAGCTGTTTCTTCGAGGGAAAGAACTTCAATCGCTCTTGGCTTTGTTGGATCTCGACGAATGTAGCCTTTCTTTTCAAGTCGTGCAAGGTGGCCGTGCACAGTAGAGCTTGATGCTAATCCAACTGCTTCTCCAATTTCACGAACGGAAGGTGGATACCCTTTCTTTTTCACTTCATCTTTAATAAATAATAGTATTTCTTCTTGTCTAGTAGATAGTTTTGACACTCCTCATCACCCGCTTTATCTATGTATTCGTACCCTTACTGTAGCACATCGAACATACGAACGCAAACATAAGTTCTAAAAAAGGGGTTGACACGAACAAAAGTTCGAGCTATTCTCATGTAAGAACAAATATTCTTACGAACGGGTGATCTTATAGTGAAGAATAATCAAGAAAAAGGTATTATTGTTGCAGGGATTATAACGGTTTTATTTATGTTTAGTAGTTTGCTATCCTTTGATATAGATAGAGAGAATAGAGAACAAGGTGAAGACCAACATAATCAACTAGAGAGTCCTGAAGTGTTGTATGATTATGAGCGGTATTCGCTCGAATAAGAGGGGGAGCAGCATGAAAGGAAAGAAAGCCATTTTATATTGCCGTGTGAGCACAGAAAAGGATCAACAGCAGTCTTCTCTAGTACGACAAGAAGAAGAGCTTTATGAAATGGCTCAGCAACACCAGTTAGAGGTAAACGACTGTTTGCACGATGTGGCAAGTGGCTATGATTTGGATCGAGACCAACTTCTTCTTATTTTAGATCAAGCAAAAAAGGGATCTTTTTCTCATTTGTTAGTAACAGATGATACGAGAATTGGCAGGGGAAGAGCGAAAACGGCTATTTTATATCAATTAAAAAAGTATGGTATCTCAGTTTACACTTGCCACGATCAAGGTGTCATGCATCTGTCTGAAGCAGATGAGATGGTGTTTGAGATTGTCGCCATTGTTGAAGAGTACCAGCGTAAGCTACATAATCTGAAAATTAAGCGGGGCATGAAGGCGGCTGTTAAAAATGGCTATCGTCCAGAACGGAACTTGAGTGGTAGTGGTGCTGGTGGCCGAAGCAAAAAAGATCTTCCATTAGAAGAAATCATTCGTCTACGAGATAAAAAATTAACGTTTCATGAGATTGCATTAACCTTAAATGGGTTAGGGTACGATTGCTCGAAAGCGACTGTACACCGGCGATTTCAGAAGCATATACAAGCTGAAACCGATCATTTGAACTAAGGCAATGAAGATGCTATGATGACAATAAAAGGACAGGTGATTTTCATTGTTACCAAAAACGAAGCTAAACCGTATAAATGAGCTTTCCCAATTAGCGAAAACAACAGGATTGACGAAAGCCCAAAAAGAAGAACAACAGGCATTGCGTAAAGAGTATTTAAGTACATTTCGTTCAGCCTTTAAAAACCAGCTTCATTCTGTGAAAGTAGTCGACGAAAAGGGTAGTGACGTAACGCCACAAAAGCTAAAAGACAGTAAAGCTCAAAAGCAAACTCGACTTCATTAATGTACAAGCTTCTGTCAGGCTTGTACATTTTTTTTATTTTGTTTATGATGGAGACGTAAGAAGAATGAAAGGGTGTTACATATGAATAAAAATATTGAAGAATTAGCGGTAAATACGATCCGAACACTTTCTATTGATAGTATTGAGAAAGCCAATTCTGGTCACCCAGGTATGCCGATGGGCGCAGCACCTATGGCGTTGGATTTGTGGGCAAACCACATGAACCACAATCCAGCTAATCCGAACTGGACAAACCGCGATCGTTTCGTTTTATCAGCTGGACACGGTTCTATGCTTTTATATAGCCTTTTACATTTAACAGGTTATGATGTAACACTAGATGATTTAAAATCTTTCCGTCAATTAGGAAGCCGTACACCGGGTCACCCTGAATACGGTCATACACCTGGTGTAGAAGCAACGACGGGTCCACTCGGTCAAGGAATTGCTATGGCTGTAGGGATGGCAATGGCAGAGCGTCACTTAGCGGCAACGTATAACACGGCAAACCACGAAATTGTCGACCACTATACGTATGCCATTTGTGGCGATGGGGATTTAATGGAAGGGGTATCAGCAGAAGCGGCGTCACTAGCTGGTCACTTAAAGTTAAATCGTCTTGTTGTGTTATACGATTCAAACGATATCTCTCTTGATGGAGATCTACATGAATCATTTTCTGAAAGTGTGGAAGATCGCTTCAAGGCCTATGGTTGGAATGTGATATACGTAGAAGATGGAATGGATTTAGCAGAGATTAACAAAGCGATTAAAGAAGCAAAAACATCTTATCGTCCAACACTAATTGAAGTGAAAACAGTTATCGGGTTTGGTTCACCAAACAAATCAGCGAAATCAGCTTCTCACGGTTCTCCATTAGGATCAGATGAAGTAGCGCTTACAAAAGAAGCGTACAAATGGACATATGAGGAAGACTTCCATATTCCTGAAGAAGTAAGTGAATACTTTACGTCTGTAAAAGAGCAAGGACAAAAGCATGAAGATGAGTGGAATGAATTGTTCGCTGCTTATAAAGCAGAAAACCCGGAGCTTGCCGCACAATATGAGCGTGCTTTTGCAGGAGACTTACCAGAAGGATTTGATCAAGCGTTACCGACTTATGAAGCAGGGAAAAGCTTGGCTACACGTGCTTCTTCAGGGGAAGCGTTAAATGCTTTAGCAGCACATGTTCCAGAATTATTTGGTGGTTCTGCTGATTTAGCTGGTTCAAATAAAACCACGCTAACGAACGAGAGCAATTTTGGTAGAGACAACTATGCTGGACGAAACATTTGGTTCGGTGTTCGTGAGTTTGCAATGGGTTGTGCATTGAATGGAATGGCGCTACACGGTGGTTTAAAAGTATTCGGTGGTACATTCTTTGTTTTCTCAGATTATGTACGTCCAGCCATTCGTCTGTCCGCTTTGATGGGCGTTCCAGTAACGTATGTATTAACTCATGATAGCATCGCTGTTGGTGAAGATGGTCCAACCCACGAGCCGGTTGAACAGTTAGCGGCTTTACGTGCAATGCCAGGTTTATCTGTTGTTCGTCCTGGAGATGGGAATGAAACCGCAGCAGCATGGAAACTTGCGCTAGAGTCCCAGAAAGAGCCAACGGTACTCGTATTAAGCCGTCAAAATGTTGATACACAAGAAGAAACAACAACGAAAGCATATGAAGGTGTGAAAAAAGGTGGATACGTACTTTCAGAAGCCAAAGGTGAACCAGATGCCATTTTATTGGCAACAGGGTCTGAAGTACAACTTGCGATGAAAGCGAAAGCAGCACTTGCACAAGAGAAAATTGATGTTTCTGTTGTAAGTATGCCAAGCTGGGATCGTTTTGAAGCACAGCCGAAAGAATATAAAGATGCAGTGATTCCAAAACACGTTAAAGCACGTCTTGCTATTGAGATGGGCGCTTCTCTAGGATGGGCAAAGTACATTGGTGATGAAGGCGATACACTCACTATTGATACATTTGGCGCTTCTGGTGCTGGGGATGAAATCATTGCCGAGTATGGTTTTACTGTTGAAAATGTAGTGAGCAAAGTAAAAGCACTACTTTCATAAGAATGCAGCCTATGATTGACTACTTCAGTGAATCATAGGCTTTTTTTAAAAGAAAAAACAGAGACAACCAGAATAGGTGCTTTTCATACGGTATTCGACAAAACTAGTGAGGTTCTTTCACGACAAATAGACAGCATCTTTTTGAAAAATGGGTATAATGAAAATAGATTCGAAATTTTCATTCTGCTGAAGGGGAGAAGAGATGAGATACTATGAATTATTCAATGTCACAGAAGATGTAGCATCCTCTTATCTTGGTAAAGAAATGAAATTATTTCAGTTATTCGAAGAACGGGAACAAGCTCGAAAGCATACCCAGCCGATTTATGATCGGCAAATCAACTATATAACAACATCCATGCCAGAAGAAGAAATTAAACAAATCTTTTTATCTCGCTATAAAGAAGAAGACGCAAATCGCTTTGTTGCAGCTTCTGATGAAAATCCAAAAAATCATTGCGCGCTTATGCTGGATGCAAAGAAAATTTGTCTTCAAGCAGAAGGGGATTTACAGGCAGAGACCGATGTATTTGATCTATTGCGGGAAGTAAATGGCTTCTTTTTCGCAGTAAATGTAAATGACCGACGATTTGGGTGGTTGAAACCATATGAAAAACAAAGCGTGCTCTAAGCATGCTTTTTTAAGTGCTTTAAAATCAATGCCTGCTCGTGTATAATAGATAAGGTTCAATAGAAGTAGAGCGTGTGAGAAGGAGGTTTAACATTGATCTGGCATATTATAGGGTATACCGTTGCGGTTCTGGCAGGTATAGCAATTGGCTTTTTTATTGCTCGGAAAACCATGATGTCTTACTTGAAAAAGAACCCACCGATTAATGAGCAAATGTTACGGGTGATGATGCAACAAATGGGACAAAACCCATCGCAAAAGAAAATCACCCAAATGATGAAGGCTATGCAAAAGCAACAGGGGAAGTAAGAACTCCTCTGATAATCATGAAAACGAAAGAAATCACTTTATCGTAAGGACCGTTGCGTCGTAGGTAAAGTGATTTTTGTTGTCTATAAACATATTCACGAACTGATGCTAGGTTGTTTTGTAATGACGATAAACGTTCTGTACATCATTTAACGTAATGTGGTATCTTTTTTGAAGTAGGCTATTGGTTATAAAGGGAGCGTACATACGAGCGGGCATTAAAAGGGCAATGCGGGTTCAATAGAAGAATAGACATTATTTATTCATTTTTTCGAAAAATAATTAGACAACGAGAGTAATGGGGGAAGGCTATGCGTGTTTTTTTAGATTTAAGCTGGTTTTTTAAGAAACATTGGAAAGCATATTTATTTGGGACGCTTGTTTTAGCACTCGTTTCATTTTTGTCGCTTATTCCTCCAAGGGTTATTGGTGAAGTAGTCGATTTAATTGACACAGATACGCTTACACAATCGCAATTATTCCGATACGTTGGGTTTATTATGGGCATCGGTCTGTTGTTATACATTCTTCGCTTCTTATGGCGAGTACTCATCTTTGGTGCGGCTTTTAAGTTGGCAAGACAAATCCGAAATGATCTTTATCGTCATTTTACTAACATGCCAAAGTCATTTTATCATAAGCGAACTACTGGAAATTTAATGGCGATTTCCACAAATGATGTTCGAGCTGTTCAAGCAACAGCTGGAGAAGGGGTGCTAACGATTGTTGATGCCCTGTTACTAGGAGGAATGGTGGTTGCGACGATGGCGTTGACCCTTAATTGGCAACTAACGCTGATTACATTAGTGCCACTTCCATTAATGGCCATTTTAACGAGCTATTATGGATCACTTTTACATAAACGCTTTGGCAGTGCACAAGCAGCATTTAGTGTTTTAAATGATACGGTTCAAGAAAATATTAGTGGAATGAAAGTAACAAAAGCATTCGGACAAGAAGAAGAAGAAAATCGCCGCTTTCGTCAGCAATCAGCAATGGTTGTGGAACAGAATGTAAAAGTAGCAAAAGTCGATGCGTTGTTTGATCCGACCATTAGCGCAGTCATTGGAACATGTTATTTACTGGCAATTGGTTTTGGAGCAGGTTTTGTCGTATCGGGTGATATGACCATTGGAGAACTAACGTCATTTGTCGTTTATCTTGGCTTGTTGATTTGGCCAATGCTTGCGTTAGGAATGTTTTTTAACGTCATTGAACGAGGAAGAGCGTCTTACGATCGAATTCGTGAAGTATTGCGAGAAGAGTCGGAGCTTAAAGAAGTCGATCATGCAGTTGAAGCACCGATTGTAGGCGATTTAGATGTTGCTATTGATACGTTTTGTTATTCTGATGATGGACCGCCAGTGTTAAGAAATGTACACTTCTCCTTGAAGAAAGGTGAAACACTTGGCATTGTTGGGAAAACCGGTAGTGGTAAAACAACCTTACTCTCGCTTTTACAGCGGGAGATGGATGTTACGAAGGGGACTATACGTCTAGATTCCGTGCCCATTGACCAGTTTAAACGAGAACGTGTGAAAGCGGCATTTGGCATTGTACCACAAGAACACTTTCTTTTCTCGGCGACAATAGGAGAGAATGTTGCATTTGCAAAGCCTGATGCCTCGATACAAGAAATTATTCGAGCCTGCCAGCTTGCAAGTATTCACGATGACATACGCCGTTTTCCGAATGGGTACGACACAGTTGTTGGAGAACGAGGTGTAACGCTCTCAGGTGGTCAAAAACAGCGAATCTCTATTGCTCGTGCGATACTGAGCAATCCTGCCATACTCATTTTAGATGACTCCTTATCTGCTGTAGATGCGAAAACAGAAGAGCAAATTTTAGGAGCCCTTCGAGAAACAAAAACCGAGCAAACACTTATTATGAGTGCTCACCGATTAAGTGCTGTTAGCCATGCTTCACTCATTTTAGTGATGGAAGAGGGGACTATAGCTCAAGCAGGGACTCATGCAGAATTGATGGCCGAAGGTGGATGGTACAAAGAGATGTATGAGCGTCAGCAGCTTGAGACGATAGTGGAGCAGGGAGGTTCATAATGAAACATACCGATGAGATATTAACTGGAAAAGAGCAACGCGCGATTTTTATACGCTTGCTCGGCTATGCCAAGATTCATTTTAAGAAACTATTGCTTGCTTTCTTTATTATGCTCATAGCTGCAGGAGCGGAATTAGTGCAACCTATTTTGATAGCACGCTTTATTGATGACTATTTAACGCCTCAAGAATTTCCGACAGACGTTCTTGTGATGCTTGCGTCATTTTATATTGGTTTACTGGTTATTGCGGTTATCTGCCAATATGTCCAAAGTATCTTATTTCAAAAGATTGCTTTGCGAATTGTGCAAGCGTTACGTGTTGATGTTTTTAAAAATGTTCAAAAGCTTGGGTTATCGTTTTTTGATCGAATGCCTGGAGGCGGCCTTGTTTCGAGGATTACGAACGACACCGAGTCCATTAAAGAGCTTTATGTCAGTGTGCTAGCGGTATTTGTTCAAAATGGAATGTTTATGATCGGAACATTCGTTGCTATGTTTTACTTAAATGCAACCCTGGCCCTTTATTGTTTAATCTTTTTACCTTTACTTTTAGTTGTCATTCGTTTATATCGGTCTATAAGTTCTCGCTTTTATGAGCATGTTAGCGCAAAAGTGAGTGAAATTAATGCGAAAATGAGTGAGTCCGTTCAAGGTATGGCGATTATTCAAGTGTTTCGCCAAGAAAAGCGAATGCGCAAAGAGTTTGGACGAACGAATGAGGAGCATTATCAAGCTGGAATGAAAGCGATGAAAGCAGATGCCCTTTTACTGCGTCCCATTGTCGATATTCTTAGTTTAATTGCTATTTCAATTGTGCTTATTTATTTTGGCTTTCAATCATTTATTGGTCCGGTTGAGCTTGGTGTGCTGTATGCATTTATTAATTATCTTGATCGCTTTTTCGAACCAGTTAATCAAATTATGCAACGCTTATCCATTTTTCAACAAGCCATTGTGTCAGCAGGACGTGTTTTTCGCTTAATGGATCAGCGTGAGTACGCACCGACAAAAACGGGAACAGAAACGCCCACAATTGAAAAAGGAACGATTGAGTTTAACAATGTTACTTTTTCTTATGATGGTTCTACCCAAGTGTTAACTAATATTTCGTTCAAAGCGGAAAAAGGGCAGACTGTTGCATTAGTCGGTCATACTGGAAGTGGGAAAAGCTCAATTATTAACCTTTTAATGCGGTTTTATCCACTCATGGAGGGCTCCATAACAATTGATGGCAAACCTTTACAAGCTTTTAGTGAAGAAGAGTTCCGATCGAAAGTGGGACTTGTGTTGCAAGATTCCTTTTTGTATAGCGGAACAGTCGCTAGCAATGTCACCTTAGGCAGAGATGGATACGAGCGAGGGGAAATAGAGGCGGCATGCGCTTTTGTTGGTGCAGATACGTTTATCCAGGATCTTGAACAAGGTTATGACGCAAAAGTAACTGAGCGTGGCGCAACGTTTTCAAGTGGAGAAAAACAGCTGCTTTCTTTTGCGCGAACGATGCTAGCTGACCCGGCTATTTTAGTGCTTGATGAAGCAACAGCAAGTGTTGATACGGAAACAGAGGAATCGATTCAGCAAGCGTTAGAAAAAATGCAGCAAAATCGAACGACGATTGCGATCGCACACCGCCTATCAACGATTAAACATGCGGACCAAATTCTTGTGCTGCACCAAGGAGAGATTGTTGAACGAGGCAATCATGAACAACTATTAAAACGCCAAGGCTTGTATCATAAAATGTATTTATTACAGGCAAGAGAAAACGTGACAGCATAGAAGAAAAAAGGCGCATGTCTATGCGCCTTTTTTAGCTGGATTGTTTTCGTTCAACGGCCTCTTGGAGCTCTCTTTTGCTTCTGGCTTTTGATTGGCGGTCAAGTAAATGTTCATAGGGTGTTAAATCAATATCTTTTTGTTTTAATTTCTTAATTAAAAAACGGTGATCTTTTTTAGGTGTTGCTAAAATATATCCACGAATAATCGTATCTAATGTAAGAGTAGTTGCCTGTTCATTTAAGGCGATCTCACTAATTTTACCGGCGATTTTCTCTTTAGCCACGTCACGAAAGAGTTCAGGTACTGGTTCTACAAGTTCATTTAACAATTGTCTCTGTTCATCTTTCCATAGAGGTAAAGCCTTGTTTATGTAGTATTCTTGCCAGTCTAAGATTGATTTTCCGTCTTCTTTTGGCATTCGCTTAAGGAATTTTCTAAACATGAAGAACCCACCGATAAACATTAGCCCGAGCAAGATAAAGGTCCATAAGACAATCACGTTCATAAACCAGTCACTCATCGTCACCCCTCCTTTTCGCTTGTTCTTTGCTGTTACTTTAGCATAAAATGGGGTGTGTTGCTATGGAGGGGGAGAAAAACGTGTCTCAAATTGTTCTTTTTGCGACGCATATGTTTACATCAATCGTGTTATTTTTATGTATTCCGTTGCCGTTTTTGTATTATGCGGCGAGACTGGATGACGGGGAACGCTTCAAGGCGAGGCTGATAAAGAGTTACCGTGTCATTCTTGTTATTGCCCATGTAGGGTTACTGCTTTTAATCGCTACAGGTATCCCGCTGTTGTTCGACTGGGCATCGTGGTGGACATGGGGAGTCATTATCGTAACGCTAATCATTGGAGCTAGCTTAGGAATAACTAGTAAGTGTCTGCGCTTAATTAACAATGGTGACTTGGACTATGAGCAACCATTTCGAAAGGCGAGTCTTCTTTTGGCTATTAGCATCGGAGCGATGTTTTTGTTGAAATATAGCCGTTATTTTATGTAAAGAAAAAAAGGACTGCGATGCAGTCCTTTTTTTAGAACCAGCTTGCTCCGACAATTACTAAAAGAATAAAAAGAACAACAATTAAAGCAAAACCGCCGCCTGTTCCGAATCCACCGCTCATTGTGTAACCTCCTTTTTATCAAGGTATGATTACAGTCTATGCAGCGGCTCTAAAAAGGTTTGGGCGAGTTAGCCTTCTCCGTTCGTTTGGCTTACATGGTTTGCTTTTTTTGTTTTATGAGAACCGCTTTGTTTCTGTGGTTGGTTGCTGTCTGGATGCTGTGGCTGGTTGCGTCGAGCTTTCGAATTTCCCTTCATTTTCCTCACCTCGCTTTTCTTTTTTTAGTATGTGAAACGTTTTTTTTCTTATCCTTTTTAAAAAATGTCGAAAAAAGATTTAAACTTTCGTCAACTTTTGCTATTCTAATGAAGGGCAATTATATCGCTTACATTAAAAGCGCTTACTCAAGTGCGTTCCTTAGACAAGAAAGGAACAATGCGATATGATGAAGTTGATAAGGAGGGTCTTAGATGTCAAAAAACTTAGATGTGTTTAAAGCGCGGTCTTCTTTTGAGTCAAACGGAAAAACGTATCATTACTATGCATTAGATGCGTTAGAGAAAGCAGGTTATGGGAACGTTAATAGGCTACCATATTCTGTGAAGGTGTTATTAGAATCAGTGTTACGTCAGTATGATGATTATGTGATTAAAAAAGAGCATGTTGAAAATTTAGCAAAGTGGGGAACACCTGAACAAAAAGAAATTGATGTTCCTTTCAAACCTTCTCGTGTTATTCTACAAGATTTCACAGGAGTACCAGCTGTAGTTGATTTAGCAGCGTTAAGAAAAGCGATGGCTGATCTTGGCGGTGACCCAGATCAAATTAACCCTGAAATCCCTGTTGATCTTGTCATTGACCACTCTGTACAAGTAGATAAATTCGGTACAGATGATTCATTGCTTTATAACATGAATCGTGAGTTTGAACGAAATGGCGAGCGATACGAATTTTTAAGCTGGGCAAAGAAAGCGTTTGATAATTATAATGCGGTTCCTCCAGCAACAGGTATCGTACACCAAGTAAACTTGGAGTACATAGCAAACGTCGTTCATGCAGTTGAGAAAGATGGCGAATGGTTAACGTTCCCTGATTCACTTGTAGGAACAGATTCTCATACAACGATGATTAACGGTCTTGGCGTTCTAGGATGGGGCGTTGGTGGTATTGAAGCGGAAGCAGGAATGCTCGGACAACCATCTTACTTCCCAGTACCAGAAGTCATTGGCTTGAAATTCACGGGTTCTTTACCAAGTGGAACAACAGCTACAGACGTAGCGTTGAAAGTAACCCAAGTCCTTCGTCAAAAGAACGTTGTTGGAAAATTCGTTGAGTATTTCGGACCAGGCTTAGCAGATATGCCACTTGCTGATCGTGCAACGATTTCAAACATGGCTCCTGAGTATGGCGCAACATGTGGATTCTTCCCAGTTGATGAAGAAGCTATGAACTATATGCGTTTAACAGGGCGTTCTGAAGAACAAATTGATTTGGTTCGTGCTTACTGTCAAGCGAACGGACTATGGTATGTTCCTGGTGAAACACCAGATCCAACGTATACAGATGTTGTTGAAGTCGATTTATCGCAAATTCATGCAAATCTTTCTGGACCAAAACGACCGCAAGATTTAATTGAACTACCAAAAATGCAAAAATCCTTCCAAGATGCTGTTGTTGCACCTCAAGGGAATCAAGGTCTTGGCCTTGACCAGTCAGAATTTAATAAAACGGTTGATGTAACGTACAAAGATGGTCGTACAACTACAATGAAAACGGGCGCTGTAGCCATCGCTGCTATTACAAGCTGTACAAATACATCAAATCCATATGTACTTGTGGCAGCAGGTCTTGTTGCGAAAAAAGCAAGTGAATTAGGCCTTCAAGTACCTGAATACGTGAAAACATCACTTGCACCAGGTTCAAAAGTTGTTACAGGCTATTTAAATGATTCTGGCTTAATGCCTTACTTGGAGGATCTTGGATTCCATCTTGTTGGGTATGGCTGTACAACATGTATCGGAAACTCTGGACCACTAGAGGATGAAATTGAAGAAGCGATTTCGAGTAACGACTTAACTGTTACGTCTGTACTATCTGGTAACCGTAACTTTGAAGGACGTATTCATCCCCTTGTGAAAGCAAACTACTTAGCATCACCACCACTTGTAGTAGCCTATGCACTAGCAGGGACCGTTAACGTTGATTTATTAAACGATCCAATTTCTACAGATAAAGACGGTAAGCCTGTTTACTTTAAAGATATTTGGCCATCAACAGAAGAAGTGCGTACAATTGTTGATCAAACGGTTACTCCTGAGTTATTCCGTCGTGAATACCAAGATGTCTTTACAAGTAACGAGCGATGGAATCAAATTAATACAACTGATGACGCCCTGTACAAGTGGGATGACGAGTCAACATATATTGCAAATCCACCATTCTTTGAAGGGTTAGCAAAAGATCCAGAAGCTGTGAAGCCGCTTTCTGATCTACGCGTAATTGGTAAGTTTGGCGATTCTGTTACGACAGATCACATTTCTCCTGCTGGAGCGATTGGTAAGAACACACCAGCCGGTAAGTTCTTAATGGAAAAAGGTGTAGAGCCGAGAGATTTCAACTCATATGGTTCTCGTCGTGGTAATCATGACGTCATGATGAGAGGAACGTTTGCGAATATCCGTATTCGTAACCAAATCGCTCCAGGAACAGAAGGTGGATTTACAACATTCTGGCCAACAGAAGAAGTGATGTCCATCTATGATGCGGCAATGAAGTATAAAGAGAATGGAACAGGTCTTGTTGTTCTCGCTGGTCAAGATTACGGGATGGGATCTTCTCGTGACTGGGCTGCAAAAGGAACAAATTTACTAGGCATTAAAACGGTTATCGCTGAAAGTTATGAGCGTATTCACCGTTCAAACCTTGTATTAATGGGTGTTTTACCTCTTCAATTCAAAGCCGGTGAAAATGCAGAATCTCTTGGTTTAACAGGCAGAGAAAGCATTTCAGTTGCAATTGATGATACAGTAAAACCGCGTGATTACGTTACGGTAACTGCTGTAGCTGAAGATGGCACAAAAACTGAATTTGAAGCGCTCGTTCGTTTTGATAGTGATGTTGATGTTGATTACTATCGTCACGGTGGAATTCTGCAAATGGTTCTACGTGATAAGCTTCAACCAGCTTAAACAAGTTAGAAGAACTTGCTTGATCGTCTCAAGCAAGTTTTTTCTTTTGGCTAAATAGTTTAGGGGTCTAAATTGTTTTTGCTTGATTTTTAACCGTTGAATTGTGTAAGGTGTGTATAGATAAAAGACATGACATGATGGAGGAACCAACGTGACAAATTTTTCAATTCGCAGGCCCGTGTTTACCATTGTCGGAATGATTTTCTTTATTATAATGGGGATTGTTTCACTTACACGGTTGCCGTTGCAGCTGCTACCAGAGATTAACCCGCCTGTTGCAGCAATTGCTACAAGCTATCCGAACGTAAATCCTCAAGAAGTTCAGGATCAAGTAACCATTCCAATTGAAAATCGAATGGCAAGTATTTCAGGTTTACAAAACATGACGTCAAATTCTCAAGAAGGATCTTCCATTATCTTACTTGAATTTGATTGGAGTTCGTCCATTGAAGATGTAGAATTAGACATTATTAATGCTCTTAGGCAAATTGATTTACCTGACGGTGCTGGAGAACCAAGCTTTTTAAAGTTTGATCCGTCCATGTTTCCAATGATGCAGCTAGCAGTCACGTCCAATGACGAGATTGAAGCGTTTCAAGATGATGTGCTTGATTTAGAGCAAGAAATTCTTCAAGTTCCTGGAGTTGCTAGTGTAAACGAGTCAGGTACTATTAGTGAAATCGTTTCGATTGAACTCGACCAGGAAGATATGATTGATGCAGGTGTCACGCAGGATACAGTTGTGAATGCCTTACAAGCAAACCAAATTACCATGCCTGGTGGCACTGTTGAGCAAGAAGACTTCAGTTTAACTACAAGAATTATTCATGAACTAACCAGTATTGAAGACATTGAAGAATTGGTGGTTGGTGTAAATCCAGAAACTGGTGATGACATTACGCTAACGAGTATTGCAAATGTTGAAATCAGTTCAGAAGAGTTAGAAACGTTAACTCGAGCTAATCAAGAACCGGCTATTAGCTTATCAATTATGCAGGAGTCAAGTGCGAATACAACACAAACATCTAATGATGTAAACGAACGTTTAAGTGAACTGCAAGACGATGCTGATTACGAAGACTTAGATGTTGTTGTGCTCTATGATGAAGGTGACTTTATTAATTCAGCAATCCAAAGTGTTGCTACCGCATTAATTATTGGTGGCGTACTCGCTATGGTTGTGTTGTTCTTCTTCTTACGGAACCTTAAAACGCCTCTTATAATTGGTTTGGCGATACCATTCTCAGTTATTGTTACATTTGCCTTTATGTATTTCTTAGATATTGGCTTAAACATTATGACATTAGGTGGTCTCGCTCTTGGTATTGGTTTAGTTGTCGATAATGCGATTGTTGTTATTGAAAACATTTATCGTCATTTGGCAAAAGGAAAAGATCCGAAGCAAGCAGCTTCTGATGGGACAAAAGAAGTAATGGCTGCGATCTTTGCATCAACGTTAACGACTATTTCTGTTTTTCTTCCAATTGTCTTTATTAGTGGGATTGTTGGAAACTTGTTTAGAGAATTGGCGTTGACCGTTTCATTTAGTTTATTATCATCCTTTATTGTTGCGATTACCGTTGTACCAATGATTGCAAGCCGTGTACTAAAACCATCTCAAGCAAATGATGAGGTGAAAAGACGCGAATCCAGAACGATGCGTAGATTAGAAAAAATGACCCATTGGTCTCTTGGCCACCGAAAAACGGTTATTGCTAGTACGTTTGGGTTGCTTCTTATCGGTGGAGTTGGTTTAAGTACGGTTGGACTAGAATTAATTCCAGAAAGCGACCAAGGCTCGTTTACTGTCGACGTTGAAATGGAAACAGGAACAAGTTTGACCCGAACGACAGAAGCAGTTGAGGCAATTGAAAATGTACTCGCCGATTATCAAGAAGTAAATGATTATGTAAGTGTAATCGGTTCAAGTGATCAGCCTGGTCAATCTGGAGGATCGCATACTGCTCAAATTACAGTGGCGATGATTCCATTAGAAGATCGCTCCGTCTCTACAGCAGAATTTATTGAATCAATTGAACGAGATCTTGAGCGCGCTGATGATGATGCAGACGTTCGTGCCTTTACACAGACAGCTGCTTTAAGTGGAGAAGCAAATACGGTTCCATTTACTGTAACCCACTCTGATCGTAACGCATTATACGATACGGTCTACGAACTTGAAGAAGAGTTAATGGACTCGTCTCTCGTTCGAGAAGTGCAGCTGAGTATTGAAGATCAAGTGCCAGAAATTGTCGTTGATGTGAATGCGGAAGATGCTCGAGCAGTAGGGCTAACACCAGCTGAAATTGCGGGCCAAGTTAATAGTGCTACACGCGGTGAAACGGCGATGCTCATCCAGCTGACAAGTGATGAGACATCACAAACGTATGAAGTGCATGTTGGTCTCGCGCCAGAATACACGGAAACGATAAATGAACTTGAGAATTTACAAATTGTCTCTCAAGAAGGAACAACCATTTCGTTAAATGAAGTAGCAGAGGTAACAGAAGGTGAATCACCGGCTTCCATCCAACGAGCGGATCAAACAGAAGCAGTCGAGGTAACGGTTGGTTACACAACAGAAGCAAACCTAAGTGACGTCTCAACGTTAATTGAAGACTCAATTGCTGAAATTGAATTTCCGGAAGGTGCTAGCTACTCTTTTGGAGGCGAACAAGAAATTCTTGAAGATGCCATTGGAAGTATGATTTTAGCCCTTGTTCTCGCAATCATTTTCATTTATTTGATAATGGCTGCGCAATTTGAGTCGTTTAAACTACCGTTTATCATGTTAATGACTGTTCCTCTTGTCTTAATTGGTGTTACCCTTGCTTTAACACTTACGCAAACAGCGATAGGTGTAACAACGTTTATTGGGATTATCATTTTAGTGGGTGTTGTAACGAACAACGGAATTGTCATGCTTGATTTTGTCAATCAGCAGAAGCAAAAAGGGATGTCGACGTATAACGCTTTAGTTGAATCTGTTCAGCTACGAACACGACCAATTGTAATGACCTCCTTGACCGCTATTTTAGGAATGGTGCCAATTGCGTTTGGCTATGGCGAAGGGGCAGAATTACAACAGCCAATGGCGATTGCAGTTATTGGTGGGTTAATAAGTAGTACGGCACTAACGTTAATCTTTATTCCGGTTCTTTACAGTTTGTTTGACAAAGAAACACGTTCTAAAAATCGTACACCACGAATGGTGACAATTGATGGAGAGTATTACGAAGTCGATGAAAACAATCGAGTTGTTAAAGCATTGCCTGAAGGTGAAGGGCAAAATGACTCAAACGAAACAAGTGAACGCGAGCAACAAAACGCGGAATCTAAAAATGAATTAAGTCGAGACGATATCGTTGAATTACTTGATTCCATTGTTTCAAGAACAAAAAAAGACGACGATAAAAAATAACGATTGTGTACGAATGAAATCGACTTCCCGTGTAGTGAACAAAAGGACATGCTCACTGCTGACGGGGAGTCTTTTTATGTGTACAAAAGGGTCTTATAAATGTTGATTGTGTGTTTGAGCGCAAATCCATTCAAGCAATTGCTTTTCTTTATCTATAAGTGGTCTTTGAAGTGTTTCTTCTATCTCTAAAGACAGTTGTTCTAAGTCAATCACATGATTCACCCCTTTCATTACATGCTATGTGCAAAATTTGTTGAATATTCATCTTTTTACATCGAAAGAAGGTTTAAAACGTTTCTAAAGGTGTAATACTGTATATAAAAACGAGGTGATTGAGAATGAGAAGAGTTGGAAGATTACCGTTTGATCAGCTAGTAAAGCAGAACAAAGAACGATTAATTCAAGATCAGGCTGAAGTAAATCGTTTGGAAGAACGATTTGAACAAAAGCATGCATTGCCAAAATAAACTAATGTAAAAAATCCTCTTCTGTGAAAGACTAGATACAAGGGGGGATGTTTTGTGAGTGAAAAAAACCGATTTGCCCAATTTACTCCAGACCATTTAGGAACACAGCCGCGAAAGTCTAACCGAAATAATGGAAAGAAAGTCGCGACGAAATCAAATCGTCAGCCAGATTATATTCCTCCTAAAGGATAAAACCGTCGAGATCTCGACGGTTTTTTGTCGATTTAGTAAAAAGTAACTAGAATAGCCCTCTGCCTGTTAAAATAAAAGTGGAATCGTTTAATAGGGGAGAATAATATGACTGAAATGATCTTAAATGCGCTTATGTATACAAGCCTTGCATTGTTGGCAGGGTTATTACTTATTCAAATGGTGCCAAAAGGGAGAGGTGTGGAAGGGACGCTTCACCCATGGTTTTTACTTAGCGTTATACTTGCTATTCCGCTTCTACAGTTTGGAAACGTCCTCGTACTTGGTTCAACATATGCGACGTTTTTTGATACGTCGCTTTTAGACGGGACACTGACGGCGATGGGAGAACATATTTTAGGAACTAGTTTTTTACTCGTTCTTCTGTTTTCAAGCGCACAGTTGGTGTTATTCGTTTTAACTAAAAAATGGAATCGATACGTTGTTATAAGTTTGCAGCTACTTTTTTTTCTAGGCATTATTGTAGCAGTGAGTTTATCCAGTCATAGTGCGTCTTTAACAGAAGGGTATGTAACAGGGGCATTATCGAACGGGATTCATTTATTGGCGATGTCACTCTGGGCGGGTCCGTTATTTATCGTCAGCCTATATGGGGCACGGTTAGAAGACGGTCAGAAATTTCATCAATGGTTTTCCGCACTTGCCGTGTTTAGTTTGCTGCTCGTATCAACGAGTGGGTTTGTCATGATGGGAGAAATCGCACCTGAATATGTGAATAGTTGGATGCTGACATATGGTCAGCTGTTACTCATTAAGAACATCCTCATTTTCCCACTTTTACTTTTCGGGTTTCGTCACCTTGTTACCCTTAGTGGGAAAGGAGTTTCATTATCTATGCGTGAACGCCAACGCTCGTTTCGTGCCGAATCTCTTTTTGTTTTAGCTGTTTTTATTGTTACAGCGTGGTTAACGGAAACGGAACCACCTCATAATGTGTTACGAACTCTGCAAAACGAACCATTTAATCCTGTAATGCAATTTTTCTTAAATGAACCATTGATTGAGAATCAACTAATTGCATTTTCGCCTTCCCTTTGGTCAGGCTTATTGCTAGGTTTTTCCGTAATAGTCTTTTTCTTTGGTCTCTTTGTTGCTTGGAGATGGAGACAAACAACGTATAGTGTAGGAGCAGCGATCTTATTTGTGAGCGCATTTTATCTAGGTTTAATGACTAGTACAGCTCCAGGTGAAATCCCTGTTAATTTAACTGTCCATGATTCTGTAGAAGAGGCAATTGCAGTCAATCGAGAAGGGGCTGAACTTACGATTTTAACAACGTGGCCAATAGATGAAGATTCATTTGCCGTTATTTTTCAAGAAAATGAACGCCATCTTGTTGCGGAACGATTAAAAAAGGAGCCTGACGGGTATCGGAAATATTTAGATGCTGAAGTGGAGCTAGAGAATGGCTTTCTAACAGGTGGTGAACAATTTATGGATACCTTCATGTTCATAGAAAATGAATGGGTGGATGTTGAAACGATTAGTACGTACGTGACCCTTGGCTATGTCACAGAAGATATTGAACGAGTACGTATCCAATTTTCAAATGAATCGGTTGAAGTTCCTGTTGATGATCACGTATTCTTTTATGTACAGAGCATGAATGGGACATTGGAAGAGCCTCATCAGTACGAATTACTTGATGAAGATGGACAAAAGGTTCGGGTGATAGAAAAACGCCAATTCGTACATGAAGGGCATGTCCATTAGGAGGAATGACATGGCGACAACAAATGAGAAATTAGCAGAAGAAGCACAACTTTGGCGAAAACGACTAGAAAATATAGAGGATGAAAACAACCGAAATGAACTAGCTAAACTTGTTTCGTTGCGGTTTGAACGTAAGCAAGAAATGGATTTATTTACAGAGAAATGGAAACAGGAATTAGAGGATGATGGCTCCTTTAACAAGTTTTTAGACGAGCTGACGCAAAAACAGCTGCTCGTTTCTTGGGCTCAAGACGAAAGGATTCGTCGTTCATGGCCCCAGCTTAGAGAAACAGATCAAGCCCGAGTGAAAAAACAAAAAGTGGAGCAGGTCAATACGCGAAGTCAAGACTGGATTGCTCAAGTAGAAGGGAAGGAAGCCTCTCTTGCAAAAAAACATGGCGAGATGCTATTAAACAATATAAAAGAGTTAAATGACAGTAGTCAGCAATTGTTAGCGAGTTTTCAAGGAAATTATTATTCAAAAAGTCAGTTTGCCCAATTAAAGAAGCAACTTGATAGTGTGAATGAGCTACAAGACAAAGTGAACAAAGAGATGGATGAAGCTCTAGGAGAGAAGCAGACATCAGCATTGGCTCAGCTGGAAGAAATGATTGGTTTGACTGATGTGAAAAGTCGAGTCAAAAAGCTTTATGCTTTTTTGAAATACCAAAAGAATCGGGAAGAAATAGGTCTGTCTTCCAACGATCTGTTAAACCTGAATATGGTTGTAACAGGGAATCCAGGTACTGGTAAAACGTCCATTGCACGTTTACTCGCTTCGATTTACTACGAATTAGGAATGCTTGAAAAACCGACCGTGTATGAAGTGGACCGTGCTTCTCTTGTTGCAGGCTACGTAGGTCAAACAGAAGAGCAAACGATGGCAGCTATTGAGCGAGCGGTAGGTGGTGTGTTATTTATCGATGAGGCATACAGCTTAAAACGTGAGGGTCAGTCAGGAAACGATTATGGTCAAGCCGTTATTGATACACTTGTATCAGCTATGACCAGCGAAACGTATGCAGGAAAATTTGCTGTTATTTTAGCAGGCTATCCGCAAGAGATGCGAGGGTTTATTCGTGCTAACCCTGGTCTAGCAAGTCGATTTCCTGAGCAAAATCATATTGATTTGCCGAATTATACGGAATCAGAACTCTTACAAATTGCTGAAAAAAAAGCGCTTGATGTTGATTTTGTGTTCACAAATGCTGCTCTACAAAAAGTGAAAGCAGAAATAGAGCGATTGGAAATCGATCAGTCGTTTGGGAATGCACGTGTTGTTGAAGATATAGTCAAAAAAGCAATATTTGAAAAAGGATCTCAAGGTTATCATACAACAGAGCGGGACTTTGTTTTAATCGAGGAGCAACATGTGCAAACAAAGCAACCCTCGAAAACAGGACAAGCGCTACAAAAGCTTAATCAACTCGTTGGTCTTGAACAGGTAAAAGCAGAGTTGAATAAATTGACTTCTTTCGCAAAAGTAAAAGAATCGCGTAGGCGCATGAATTTACCTGTACCGCCGATGCCGCTCCATACTGTATTTAGTGGACCGCCAGGAACAGGTAAAACAACTGTTGCCACTCTTTATGCGGAAGCTTTAAATGAGATTGGGTTATTAAAACGGGGTCATCTTGTTACGGTTTCTAGAAGTGATTTAGTAGGAGGATATGTTGGTCAAACAGCCATTAAAACAAGTCAAGTCATTCAAGATGCATTAGGCGGAGTTCTCTTTATTGATGAAGCCTATGCACTTGCTCAAGGCGGAGAGAATGATTTTGGCAAGGAAGCGATTACGATGTTAACCCAAGCGATGACAGAACATGAGGAAAACCTCGTCCTTATATTTGCTGGCTATCAAAATGAAATTCAAACGTTACTGAACAGTAACCCTGGTTTGCGCTCACGTATTCGAAAAGAAATCGAATTTCGTCCATATACATCGAGCCAATTGGCAGACATGTTAAAGCAAAAGTTAACTGCATATGGATATACTTGGTCAGACGAAGCGTTCGACGCAATAGAAAATCATTTATCAAAAACAACGATCTCAGGGAATGGTCGCTATATTGACTGGTTTTTCGAGGAGATCATTCAAGCGCATGCCTTGCGAACGACAGAGGAGACAGATATAGCGCTTACCATTGAATTAAAAGATGTTACGCAGTTTATGGATTCAACGAAAGTGAATGATGACCCTGAAAAGTCACTTTCTTAAAAGCACACTTGCTTCTTTTTTAAGAGGTCATTGTGCTATACTATGAGTGAATACCAAGTGTTAGGACAAGGTATAAAAAGCGACGAAAGTGAGAAAGGTGAGGATAGGCAGTGCCACATTTGGTTAGCAAAATTATCACGCCCCAATACGCGGATACCGACATGATGGGTGTTGTTTATCACGCAAACTACATTAAGTTTTTTGAACTAGGAAGAACCACTTTTATACAAGAAGCTGGCTATAGTTATGTTGAAATGGAGCGAGCTGGGTATTACGCACCTGTATATGATGTTTATGCAACGTATAAAAAGCCTCTCGTCTATGGAGATGAAGCAACTATTACAACGTGGCTATCCCTAAATGATGGCGTTAAAACGATTTACCAATATGAAATTAAAAATCAGCATGATGATGTATGTGTGACGGGTTATACAACCCACGTTATTGTGAAAAAGGATACTTTTAAGCCAGTTCCGTTTAAGCGAGCATTCCCTGAATGGTATGAAACGTATAACCGTCTAATGGAGGAGCGTTAATGGCGTTTGGAATTAACCGACGTGATTTGACAAAGTGGAAACAGGAAGCTAGAAATGGTAAAATTGCTTTTATCACGCACTATTGGTACGATGCGCGTTTTCCAAATGCGAACACTGTAACAAAAGTGGCTTGTGAAGATCGAGAGAAACTAATTCATTGGGGAAAGCAATATGGCTTAAAGAAAGAGTGGATTCATCAGCGAGATGAACTTTCCCACTTTGATTTATTAGGGGAGACGCAAGAAGCCATTTTGCAGAGCGAAGGGTTATTAACACAGCTTTCTCAATTCAACAAACGGATGGAGTGTGCACAAATGGACGTTAACCAAGATCGTATTCGAAAAGACTTATTCTCAAAAGAGACCATTGATCCAACAGAAGAGATTCGAAAACGAGTTGAATTCCTTAAATCATACGCAATCAAAACGGGAACAAAAGGCTATGTGCTTGGCATATCTGGAGGTCAAGACTCGACTCTTGCAGCAAAACTTGCGCAACTAGCAGTAACGGAACTACGAGAAGAGGAACAAGACGAAAGCTATCAATTTTATGCAGTTCGCTTGCCTTATGGAGAGCAGCATGATGAAGATGATGCCCAGCTTGCTCTTTCTTATATTGAAGCAGATCAAGTTCTAACAGTGAATATAAAAGGTGCTGTTGAAGCATCGGTTGAAGCTTTTCAAGCAGCGACACAGTCTCAATTATCAACATTCTTAAAGGGAAATACAAAAGCTCGAGAACGAATGAAAGTGCAGTTTGACCTAGCGGCTCATTACCGTGCTCTTGTTATTGGAACGGATCACGCAGCAGAGGCTGTAACGGGCTTCTTTACTAAATTTGGTGATGGCGCGTGTGATGTTGCACCTCTGTTTGGTTTAACGAAGCGCCAAGGAAAGCAGTTACTTGAAACATTAGCAGCACCAGAATCGCTTTATACGAAAGTCCCGACGGCTGACTTGGAAGATGACAAGCCTGGTTTACCAGATGAAGAAGCATTAGGCATTTCATATGAGCAAATTGATGATTACTTGGAAGGAAAGGAAGTAGACCAAGAGATCGCTCAAAAAATAGAGTCACGCTATGCTATGACAGAACATAAACGACAAACACCAGTCACGATCTATGATCATTGGTGGGAGTAATAAGTCTTATTTACTCTTTTACTAAACATATGTATGATTAACCAGTTCCGAGCATAGGGTAGAGAAAGAAATTTGTACATATGTTAAGGAGAGGGAACGTAATGAAAGGCAAAATCCTTGTATTATTAAGCTTACTTGCATGCTTACTCATCATTTTAGTCGTAACGTTAGGTGTGACGAACGATTCAACTGAACCAACGGCATCCGATCATCAGGATGAATCGGAAACGCAGGAATTAAATGGAGTGTACGTTACACTTAATGGTGTTAGTGTTTCGGAACATAGCGATACAGAGCAACTAGTGAAAGTAGATTTAACAGCAGAGAACACGAGAGAATCTAGTATTAGCTTCCTGCCGATCAATCTTACGTTAGTCGATGAAGAGCATTATGCATATAGTCATGCTGAGCGTATTGAAACAAAAGGAATTATTGGTGGACAATTAGAAAGCGGGCGCTCTGTTTCCGGAGAAATTGCATTTATCGTTCCAAAGAATACAGCGCTTGAGTTTGTTTACAGTGATCACTTTCGTGGTGGACAACTAGTGTTTCCACTGGAACTCGAGTAAAGCAAGTACGACTAGGCAAGATTGAAATAGGAGGCAAAGCAAAAAAGCGCACATGCGCTTTTTTGCTTGTTTTTCTTTTTTAACAAGCGCATTTGTTGAAATTAGAAAATTCTTACGGTAAGATTAATGAAAAATCGAAATGATGGGTTCGTTTAGGAGAGACGTTTTATGCCAATTAAAATTCCTGATCACTTACCAGCAAAGGAGAAGTTGTTAAAAGAAAATATCTTTGTGATGGATGAATCACGTGCCTATCAACAAGATATTCGACCTCTGAAGATATGTATTTTAAACTTAATGCCGACGAAGCAAGAGACGGAGACACAATTGATTCGCCTGCTTGGAAATACGCCACTACAAATAGATGTATCCCTTTTACATCCAAGTAGTCACCAGCCAAAAAATACGTCAAAAGAACATTTACAACAATTTTATAAAACGATTAGTGAAATTAAATCGCTAAAATTTGATGGCATGATTATTACGGGTGCACCTGTAGAGACTTTGCCTTTTAATGATGTCCACTACTGGGACGAGATGAAGTCAATCTTGGATTGGACGACGACAAATGTGACATCAACTCTTCACATTTGTTGGGGAGCACAAGCAGCTCTTTACCATCATTACCAAATTCGGAAGCGTCCATTAAATACAAAACTGTTTGGCATTTATAATCATACGGTGAACGTCCCAAACGTTAATTTACTTCGTGGTTTTGACGATTATTTTCTTGCTCCTCATTCTCGTCATACGACGATCCACCGACAAGATATAGAGGAAATATCAGAATTGGAAGTGCTAAGCTCATCGGATGAAGCCGGTGTTTATATCGCTTCTTCGAAAGATGGAAAACGTATTTTTGTAATGGGACATGCTGAATATGATGCACATACGTTGAAGAAAGAATACGAACGAGACATCAAGCAAGGTGGGGCATGTCAAATGCCAATTAATTACTTTCCAAATGAAAACCCTGAAGCGTTACCACCTCTTCAGTGGAGAGCGCATTCGAACTTGCTATTTTCAAATTGGTTAAATTATTATGTATACCAAGAAACACCTTACCATTTAGACGAATCTTAACGTTTTGATTTACCAATTCTCGTACATCCTAAGCGTACGGGAGTGATCAACATGTCAAAACGTAAACCAGATCAAGCGTCTTATTTGCACATTCATGAAGCGAGCATCTATTATGAATGGTTTAAAAGCATAAAGCCAAAAAAAGGAACCTTGTTACTGATTCACGGAATTTTCGCTTCAGTCACATGTTTTTACCGTGTTATTCCAGCCTTGCGTGAAGAGTATGATCTTATTTGCTGTGACTTGCCAGGCTTCGGTCGCAGTTCGAAAGGAAATGGATCCGTTTATTCATTTTCCGCTTATGCGGATCAGCTTGGGGAATTAATGACCCAACTACATGTAGATTCGTTTCACGTACTCGGGCATTCGATGGGTGGTCAAATTGCCCTTTACCTCGCTTACCGTCAGCCCGACAGAGTGATAAGTATTTCGTTACTTGCGAGTTCTGGCTATTTAAAGCCGGTAAAGAAACCATTTCAAGTTGCTACATATTTTCCTTTAATAGAAAAAAGTTTAAACTGGGTCATGCACTATCGGAAACCTCAAGTGCGACTCTTTTTGCAAGACGCTGTTTACAATAAACGGTGCTTATCCGCGGATATGATTGCCAATTATGAAGGGCCGCTTTCAGATCCATTATTTATAAATGGTTTAATCCAATTAACTCGGCAGCGGGAAGGGGATTTGTCGCAAGCGCAGCTTCATCAGATTCACCAACCAGTGCTCATTCTTTCGGGGGTGGAAGATCCACTTATCTCCATTGAAACAAGCTATGCCCTTCATCGTGATCTTCATAATAGCCGTATACATGTTATTAAGCAATGCGGTCATTTACTTTTAGAAGAAAAGCCAAAGCAAGTGAATAAGAGAGTTAAGCATTTCTTACTCTCCGTTCATCATTAAAAACACTTACTTTCATAAAAAGGAGGCGATCTTGTGGACCCTCTTGATATTATGATGAATAAAGACCATGTGGTTCCTTATTTCTTACCTATCATTAGTGCAGACACACAGAAAATTATTGGTTACGAAGTGGAGGCATACTGGGTTGAAAACGATAAACCGATGAACGTAACTTGGTTTTTCGATGATCATGACATTCCAAGAGAGTATCGAATTGAAATGGAAGATCACTTGCAAGCCAGAGCATTTGATACACTGGAAGCGCAATTCCATACAGAAGAGCCTTTGACATTATTCTTTCATTACAATAGCAAACTACTAGAAGTTGATAATGGAGAAACGTTACTAGCGCGATTAACGAAAATGAAAGATAAGGGAATGTCTTTACACCAAATCGTTGTGATTATTGGGTTTGATCGCTCTTTAGAAGAACTAATTGATGTAAAGCATACGATTATGTACATTCAAAGCTTAGGCATCCAAATTGCCCTTGATGCTGAAGATACCACCACCTCACAGTTAGAATTTATTAGTCAGATTCGTCCCAACGTCATCCGTGTAAGCTGTGGCTTTTTACAAGAAAATGCCTTGCCTAGTATGTATAGTGATATTCACCATTCGCTTTCATCATTGGCACGGAAAATTGGTTCAACGCTATTATTTAATGGGATTACGTCTTTCGCCCAACTTAACTATGCATGGCGAAATGGGGGACGTTACTACCAAGGCAGTTATTTGCAAAAAGCGGTTCCCTCTAATCCTAACGAGCCAATAGAGCAAGTTCAACTCATGAAAGACATGAATCATTTTATAGCATTCGAGCGAAAGAAAGTAGAAGCACAGTTGACATTATCAAATGAACTTACGTCGTCGTTAAAACAAGTGTTAAAAGGAATACCTCAAAACGAGTCTCTTGATGGAATGGTATTAACCATTGCAAACGCGTTAACGAATTACACATTCCGTGTTTATATTTGTAATGAAAACGGGTATCAAGAGTCAAGTAACGGTGAAAAAGACGAATGTGGCAATTGGTATTTACGGACGGAGAGCAAGGCGAAGAATTGGAGCTGGAGGCCATATTTTCTTGAAAACATTGTCCGAATGAATGTAGAGAAGAAAGGTATTTTATCGGATCTCTATACAGATATTGATAAAGACGAGCAGATTCGGACTTACTCATACCCATTGTCCGACGCGCTCTACATCTTTATTGACATTCCGTATCGTTATTTATTTGACCAAAACGACTTATTATGAGGTGAGAGAATGGAGATTAACCTAACCGATAAAGCAGCGGCGCACTTAAAAGAGAAGCAATTTTCTACAGTTCGAGTGGTGGCTCGAGACACATATGAATGCAGTACGATGATTGAATTTTACTTACAAGAGGGAGTCGAACAGAAAGGAGATCAGAAGAAAGAAATAGAGGGAATAACATTTCTTTATGATGCCAAGGCTGAAGAAGAGATTGGGCAGACCATTAAAATCGATTTTGTTCACGCTCAAGGATTAAAGTTACTCGCGCCAAGAGGCACACTTGCTTATGCTCAGAAAGTAAAACCTCAGGAAAAGCGCTAAACATCATTAGCTATAGAGGCAGGGAACTCCCTACCTCTATGGTTTAAAAAAGCGACCGACTTTGGACACGATCGGTGTCACCTGTTGAAAGGTTTTAACAAACTGATCAACAGAAGACGCGGTTCTGGAAATATCAAATCGTCCCTCTGAATTCGTGAATGGTGCTGACCACGCACTTCTTTTTTTCGGTTGCTGTCCTTGCCATTGTGAAGGATGAACTTGCTGTACACCATTGTATCTCGGCTGATGTTGAGGTGGTCTACCTCTTCTTACCTGATCGTGTGGTGGGTGCATCATGGTGTGGGGATGTCGTCTTTGTTGGAACATTATTTCTCCTCCTTTTTAATCAATCGAAATAGGTTTTTCATTCTTTTTAATCGTGATTGTAAGTTGACCGTTTGCATAGTGAGCATGGATATCGGCTTCGCTAAAGGAAAATGGTACTGGAACACTCCGCTCACGAATGGAAACAGATTGCTGCTCAGACAGCGTATGCCCTTTTTCATCCAAGGTCGCCACTTGTTCTTTCTCTTCAATTGTAATCATAAGTGATTGGTAATGGCTGCGCAGATGAATGGCGTTTTTTTCAATGCCAGGCAAATCAGCAATAATGGTGTATGCTTTAACTGATTCTTCTACTCTTACTGGAATAATCCTTTGCGTAAAGGGTCGTGGTAAATGGTTTAACGTTTGTTGGAAAAATTGATCAATAGAGCCTAATAAATTCGGTTGCTGTCGGTCTTTTGAAAACAAGTTTTTCATGTATAACCCTCCTAAAAGGCTAGCAACGAGTTCAGATGGTTTATCATATGTGTAAGAAAGGGAAAGGTGATACGATGAATGTAGTCGATACTCATTGTGATGCGCTATTGAAGCTTTGGAAACGCCCGTCTCTTTCATTTGTAAATGGGGAATTGGACACAAGCTTGACACGATTGAAAGCTGGACGGGTTAAAGTGCAATTTTTTGCGATATGGGTTCCGGATGAAGTGTCAGAAGAAAATAAATTTTCTGTTGTTCAACAGCAAATCAACCATTTCTATGAGCGGGTCTTAATTGAACCTCAAATGGTTCACCTTCGTTCTTTAAGAGACATTGACCTTTTAAAAGAAGGAGAGATTGGAGCTGTTCTTGCCCTTGAAGGAATGGACGCAGTTGGTCACGATATAGGAAAATTGCATTGGCTCTATGAACAAGGTGTCATTTCCATTGGACTCACTTGGAACGGGGTAAATGCGTGTGCCGATGGAATTGGTGAAAGAAGAGGAGCTGGACTAACCCGTTATGGAGAAGAAGTTGTTGCATTAAACAATCGTTATCAAGTAATAAATGATGTATCACATTTAAGTATCCAGGCATTTTGGGATGTTGTCGATCTCTCTCTCCTGACAATGGCAAGCCATTCGAATAGCTATGCTTGCTGTCCACACGATCGCAATTTGCGTAATGAACAACTAACCGCACTCATTCAAAAAGATGCTTTTATTGGGTTAGTGTTTTTTCCAAAGTTTGTAAAGGATGAAAAGGGTGCAACGATCAAAGACTTACTAACTCACATTGATCACATTGGTAGTTTAGGTGGTATCGCCCATATTGGCTTTGGCTCGGATTTTGATGGCATTCATTTTCATGTAAAAGGGCTCGAAAATGCAAGCAAGTATCCTGCGTTGCTAGAACAATTAAGCCGCTACTATAGTGATCACGATTTAAACGGCTTTTTTTATCGGAATTTCTATCAGAAAGTTGTCGATAAAATTGACCCTCTTACATTTGATTTACAAAAATAATGGAAAGCGTGAGCATGAGCTAAACACTTTCAGCCTAGTAACCGATATAAAACAGAGATGACTATATGAGTACGGAGGCTGAATACCGTGGCACAACCAATTTTTACAACCCAAGAAAATGTCTATGATCAAGAAATTCTTGTCTTTCTTTTAAATAACCAATGGTATGGGTTAAATGTATTAAAGGTGAAAGAAATTATTCGACCGATGACCATCCATATGTCTCCAAATCAAAACACGATGGTCGAGGGTATTATCCGTTTACGTGATCAAGCTGTTCCTGTGTTAAATACGTATCAGCTCCTTCAAATAGAGGAGGAGTCGGCTAATTATTTCATTATCATTGAGCACGGAGACAAAACATTCGCTTTAAAAGCAACAGATGTATCAAAAATTGAGCGAATTCAGTCAAAGGATATGCATATTCCGGATGCCCTATCACAAGAGAAAGATGCATTTGTTTCGAGCGTCGTAACATTTGATGAAGAGCATATTTTGTATCTTTTCGATGTGGAGCGCGTCATTCATGTTATTCATCCTACGCATTTTGAAGAAGACTTTATTGAAGAGTTTCGCTTGGAACGATCTCGTTTTTCATTACTCCTTATTGAAGATTCACCGACAATGCAATTAATTATCACTGAAGCACTTCGTGATGCTGGTTATGAGCAAATAACCATTTTTGCAAATGGAGAAGACGCGTGGCACTTCGTTGAGGAACAAGCAGAAACTGTTGATTTATGTATAACTGATATTGATGTTCCGCTTTTGAATGGATTTGATTTCACAAAAAAAGTACGCAGTTTGCCATTAGAACTACCGATTATTTCGTTTTCTTCTTTACATGCCCATGTGATGTTGGAAAAAGGAAAGCAAGTAGGCATTAATGAGCATGTTCAAAAGCCAGATATTAAGCAATTGCTACACACGCTGGATACATACTTAGTTAAACAATAAAAAGACTTATCATCATGCGGTAGCTCGTATGATCGATAAGTCTTTTTATTGTGATGGAAGAGTAGGCTCAGAACTAGACATCTTTTGACGTCTGTTTTTTGTAGTCTTCTACTTGTTTTTTTGTAATTAATTTTAGTTTTGAAAATAAATAAACATAAGCGGTTGTGTTTTGTTTAAGCATCTTTTCGTCTCCTTTTTTGCATACTATGCACAAGCATAATAAAAGTTGCACTAGGGAAAAAATAATGGTTTAAAGACACAATTGAACAAGATATTTGTATGGTCTTCATATTTACTGGTAAAATGAGAACTACAAAAAGGAGTGGGTGAAATCATGAATGTAGAAGTAACAAAACCAGCAATCAATTGGTTTAAGGAAGAATTTGGAGAAGAGACATCGCTAATTCCCATTCGCTTGTACGGGCGCTATGGTGGCTGTGGCTCATTACAGAGTGGCTTTTCACTTGGTATGAGTCAAACAGAACCTATGGAGCCAATGTTGCAAAAAGAAGTTGATGGCTTTTTGTTTTTTGTTGAGGAACAAGATCTATGGTATTTTAATGACCACTCAGTAAAAATAAAATATAGTAGAAAACATGATGAAATTGAGTTTGTTTACGATGAGGCGTAAAGCAAGCGTTTAAAGGAGTAGCTTAAATGAGATTTGGTTATGCGTGTTTGAACCTAACCCTTGAAACTAAAATGCGAACATGTCGTTTGCAAACAATGAGAAATGAAGGCATGGGTAAGATTAAAGAATTAACGATGCACAATTTGGATTTAGTTCAAGAGATGGTCAAATGGAATGAAGCAAATCACATTTCTTTTTTTCGCTTATCAAGTGAAATTATTCCGTTTGCAACACATCCTGAAATGGACTGGGTTTGGGATGAAGATGAGGACGTTTTGCAGCGATTAGAGGAAATCAAAACACTAGGGGAGAAAGGCAATATGCGTTTTTCCATGCACCCAGGGCAATTTACTGTACTGAATTCACCAAAGAAGCAAGTCGTAACAAATGCAGTGAATGATTTACTCTACCATGAGCGTTTCCTAAGCCTTGTTGGGGGAACCGATATCATTATTCATACTGGCGGTGCATATGGGGATAAGGAAAAAGCAAAAACAACATTTGCGAACACCTTTAACCAATTGCCTGCTGCCGTGCAAATGAAGATTCGACTGGAAAACGATGATAAGACGTATCACACAAGAGACGTACTCGACATTCACGAACAGTGTGGGGTCACCGTCGTGTTTGATATTCACCATGAGAGGTGCTTTCATACGAAAGAAGCTGACCTAAAGAATCTGTTTAAGGAAGTGTGTAAAACGTGGTCAATGAAGCCTAAGATTCACATTAGTTCTGGTCGCTCAGGCGAGGCAGACCCGAGACACACAGATTATATTCGGAGAGAGGATTTTGATTTACTTCTCCGTGTACTTGACGGTACCGATGTTGATGTCATGATTGAAGCAAAAGCGAAAGAAAAAGCGCTGCTCTCATTAAGAGAAAGCATTACGGAGGGAAACGAAACATGAAACAAGAGAGAGCAACATTTGCAGGCGGTTGTTTTTGGTGTATGGTTCAACCGTTTGATGAATTACCAGGCATACACTCCATTTTATCAGGGTATATGGGAGGGACCATTGATAACCCGACGTACGACCAAGTGAAAACAGGACAAACTGGGCACTTTGAGGTCGTTCAAATTACCTTCGATTCTGAGAAGTTTTCGTATGACCAATTATTGGAATTATACTGGCCGCAAATTGACCCGACAGATGATGGTGGTCAATTTCATGATCGGGGTAGTCAGTATCGAACGGCCATTTTTTATGAAAATGAGGACCAACGGATAAGAGCCGAGTCAACAAAGCAGAAGCTTCAAGAAAGTAATCGTTTCAAAAAGCCAATTGTCACAGAGATTTTACCAGCATCCACGTTTTATGTTGCCGAAGACGAGCACCAAGATTTTTACAAGAAGCAACCGAAACACTATAAACAAGATCGTGAAGAGAGTGGGAGAGATACGTTTATTCATTCTCACTGGAAGTAAGGATCAAGTGGATTTTGCTTCTTTACGGGCGAGGAGACTGTAAAAATCATGACTCGAAACCAAAAAGTCGTCGTGAGCATCGGATGGCTAACGCTAGTTGTCGTTGTTTTGTTACTTGTTGTAATGATTATTGCACAGACTTGGCGTTATACGGAAGCAGGTAAGGTTCCATTAAAGACCGGCGTCATTTTACATGCCGTTAATGAACAACTTCTCCCAGAGGGACTGTCAACGCCGTCTTTTTTTGTGAATCCTGTTGCGCCAACAATTAAAAGGGTTGACCATATACTTGAAACAAGTGATGGTGAACATATTGCAATGCGCTTGTATACACCAACACAACCAGGCCCTCATCCTGTTATTCTTTACTTTCATGGAGGCGCATTTATGGAAGGGTATGGAAATATTGATACCCATGATAACATTCTTCGTGCTTTAGCAAATCGCACGAACGCCATCATCGTTGCTCCTAACTACCGTTTAGCACCGAACTATTCGTTCCCTACCGCTATAAATGATAGTTTTGATGCCCTTGAGTGGGTATACGAAGAAGCGGTGGAGCTAGAGGTTGATAGGGAGAAAGTGGCGGTTGCAGGTGATAGTGCTGGCGGAAATATTGCTGCTGCTGTGGTTATGAAAGCAAATGAAGCAGGCTATTCTTTGACTAGTGGTGCGTTTTTATATCCATTAACAACATTTGAAGATGTTTCTTTTCCTTCAAGAGATTCGTATTCAAGTGGGTATTATTTTCTATCTCGGTCGGTGATGGAACGAGCTCGTGATGCTTATACACCGAATGAAGAAGATTGGATAAATCCATATGTTTCACCACTATTAAGTGAAGAGTTAAGTGAATTTCCAGAATCTCTAGTTATAACAGCGGAGTTTGACCCGTTAAGAGACGAAGGAGAAGCATTTGCAGAACAACTTTATCATGCGGGGAATCTTGTTGAGGCGGTCCGTTTTAACGGAACGATGCATGGTTTTCTTTCGTTTTATGAAGTGATGGGTAGAGCGGACTATGCATTGTCGTATGTAGCACGCTTTTTAAATAATTCATTTGAAGGAAATGAAACGACTCAAAAACAACCATTTTATGTAAAAAAAGAAGATAAAGGTGATAGCTTTCAAGATGAAGTGGAGGCCTATGGAATGAGTATGTATCTTCTTTGGCAGAAAATGGTTCGATTAGCTCAATAATTACTTATGGAAAAACAGACTTTGGCATGTGCCGAAGTCTGTTTTCATTATGAGAGGGGGCTATTTTTGGCGAAAGCAATAAAGGTTTCTTCCGCTTCATTCAAGCCACATGCCCCACATTGTATACGGATTATTGGCCCGTTATAATGCATATGGATAGGTGTAAGCTGCTCTTCCTTATAGGTTTCAAGTATTTCACCATTACGAGGGTCAAGTTTAACTGGTATTGCGTCTTGGCTAATTTGATGAAACCGCGTACGATTTGTTTTGCACTTGGGACATAAATAAGCATCTGTCATCAAAAGCACCTCCTTGTGTTTACTATTCACCAATTAAGGGTATTTCATGATTGCGCTAACAAGAAAGTCTTGGCAAAGATGTGTCTGCTTCGTAACTTTTTTTTGTCTAATTTATGATAATTTCTGTTCACAAGCAGTTATTTTCCCCATTCTTGATTGGAAAGTGGTAGGATGGAAGCATCAAAGTTGCACGTTCATTGTTTCACATAGTTAGCGCGCAATGATTTTATTATGCCAAAAGAAAGGTGATTTTATTGGGTATGCCATCCTCTATTTTTAAATGGATTTCGCTTGCGATGGTCGCTGTCTTTCTAAGTGGCTGTGGAAGTTTAACGGTACTTGATCCACAAGGGCCAGTCGCAGAGCAGCAAAGTAGCTTAATCTGGCTATCAATTTGGTTTATGATCTTTATTGTTTTAGTTGTATTTGTTCTATTAACGATCATGTTAGTGAAATACCGTGATCGCGGAAATAACGACAACTATGATCCTTCAATTGAAGGAAGTCACAAACTTGAATTTATCTGGACCATTATTCCAATTGTTATTGTAACAATTTTATCGATTCCGACTGTCATTACCATTTATAGCTTGGAAGAAGCCCCTGAAATAGAAGAGGTTGATGCACAGCAAGAGCCGCTTGTCATCCATGCAACAAGCGCGAACTGGAAGTGGATTTTCAGCTATCCAGAAGAAGGAATTGAAACCATTAATTATATTAATATTCCAGTTGATAGACCCGTTCTGTTTAAACTGACGTCAGCTGATTCAATGGCATCGTTTTGGGTTCCACAGCTCGGTGGTCAGAAGTATAGCATGTCAGGGATGGAGACCGAATTATTCTTGGCAGCAACAGAAGTTGGTCAATATGAAGGTCGAAACGCAAACTTTACTGGTGAAGGGTTTGCCGAGCAGCGTTTCACGGTAAATGCACAGACAGATGAAGCTTTTAATGAGTGGGTTGAAGACACTCAAGAAAACGCACCTTCTTTATCAGAAGATGAATACGTACACTTGATGGTTCCAGGTCATGCAGAAGAAATGACATTCTCTTCAACACATCTTGAATTTGTCAATCATGCTTATGATGCGACATACTCATTAGAAAAACGAGCAGAGCTTGGTTATGAAGCGCATAGCCCCCATTCTAGAGAGGGGAAAGCATTTGATTTGCCAATCTTATCTCAGCCAATTAACACAGATAAAACGTATGAAGTGGAGTTGGATGATGAATAAGATGAATCAAGCGCAAGAGAGGGGATATACCGTTGAGGTGGGATGAATTTATTGTAACGGGCGACCCGTTTATCCTAGCTGCGCAAATCTCTATCGCGCTTACTAGTATAATCGCTGTAGTTGCCCTCACATATTTTAAAAAGTGGAAGATGTTGTGGACAGATTGGATCACAACTGTTGACCATAAAAAAATTGGGATTATGTACATCGCCTGTGCGCTATTAATGCTTTTCAGAGGTGGCGTCGATGCCATGATGATGCGTACCCAATTAGCAGCACCAGAATTAGATTTCTTAAGTTCACAGCACTATAATGAAATTTTTACGACACACGGCACCATTATGATCATTTTTATGGCGATGCCATTTTTGATTGGCTTAATGAACGTCGTTGTTCCTTTACAAATCGGTGCTAGAGATTTAGCCTTTCCATTTTTAAATAATTTAAGTTTCTGGACATTCTTTTTCGGGATGGCACTTTTCAATATTTCTTTTGTTATCGGCGGTTCACCGTCAGCAGGGTGGACATCTTATTTTCCACTCGCGTCAAACGACTTTAGCCCAGGTGTAGGGCAAAATTATTACGCACTAGGTATTCAGCTGTCAGGTATTGGTACCCTTGCAACAGGGATTAACTTTATTGTTACGATTTTACGTATGCGTACAAAAGGCATGTCGTTGATGAAAATGCCAATGTTCACGTGGACAGTCTTTATTACATCGTTAATCATTGTTCTTGCATTCCCGGTTTTAACGGTTGCCTTAGCAATGATGACATTTGATTTATTATTCGGTACTCACTTCTTCACGCTTCAAGGTGAAGGATTAGATATGCTCTGGGCGAACTTGTTCTGGATTTGGGGTCACCCTGAAGTATATATTGTTGCATTACCAGCATTCGGTATTTTCTCAGAAATTATTTCAACCTTTGCCCGTAAAAAACTGTTTGGCTACAATGCAATGGTTGCATCCATTGTCGTCATCTCTGGTCTGAGCTTCCTTGTATGGGTTCACCACTTCTTTACAATGGGGAATAGTGCGGCTGTTAACTCATTCTTCTCCATTACAACGATGGCAATCTCTGTACCAACAGGTGTAAAAATCTTTAACTGGCTCTTTACACTACACAAAGGGAAAATACGTTTTACGACACCAATGCTTTGGTCATTAGGATTCATTCCGAACTTTGTTATTGGTGGTGTGACAGGTGTTATGCTTGCGATGGCAGCGGCTGACTATCAGTATCATAATACGTACTTCCTAGTATCACATTTCCACTATGTATTAATTGCTGCAACGGTGTTTGCTTGTTTTGCAGGGTTAATTTACTGGTATCCTAAAATGTTCGGTCATCGTATGAACGAACGTATTGGAAAATGGGTATTTTGGATCTTTATGATTGGGTTTAACGTTTGTTTCTTCCCGCAGTATTTCTTAGGTTTAGATGGAATGCCACGTCGAATTTACACGTATCTAGAAGGAGACGGTTGGTTCTCATTAAACTTAATTTCAACACTAGGTGCTTTTATGATGGCAGCAGCCTTCGCACTATTCGTGTATAACATTTATTACAGCTGGCGCTATGAAAAACGTGATACAACAGGAGATCCTTGGGATGGACGTACACTTGAGTGGGCAACATCGTCTGCCATTCCTCCGCATTACAACTTTGCGCATCAGCCAGAAGTAGTGGAGCGAGATGCATTTTGGGATATGAAAGAAAAAGGTATTGATTTAAACGCATCAACAGACTATCAAAAAATTCATATGCCGAATCATACATGGCTTGGTCCTGTAATGGCATTCTTTATGTTTGCTGCTTCATTTGCCTTAGTCTTTAGCTGGTGGATTCCTGCTATCCTAAGTGGTGTAGCGATCTTCGTTTGTATGATTATTCGTTCGTTTGATTACAACGATGGCTATTATGTGAGTGTTGAAGAGATTGAAGAAACTGAAAGAAAAGCGAAGGAGGCGTAACCGATGGCAGCAAATGAATCAATTGACCCGAATCAGCCGCTCGAATATCAATCGGCTGAAGGTAAAAACAATATACTCGGTTTTTGGATTTTCATCGGCGCTGAATTTGCTTTATTTTCAACGCTATTCGCTTCTTATTTCGTACTCGTTGACCGTAATGCATCAGCCATTACCTCAGCTGAGTTATTTGACTTAAATCTTGTATTAGCGATGACGTTCCTGCTTTTAACAAGCTCATTTACAGCAGGAATTGCGATTCATGAAATGCGAGCTGGTCGTGTGAATCGAATGCTCATTTGGGTTGGTTTAACCCTCTTACTAGGACTTGGGTTTCTAGGATTTGAAATTTATGAGTTTGTACACTATGCGCATGAAGGTGCGACTTTATCTGCTAGTGCTCACTGGTCAACATTTTTCGTCCTTTTAGGTACACATGGACTCCACGTTGCAGTGGGTGTTGGTTGGATGACAGTGCTCGCGATTCAAATTAAGATGCGTGGTCTAACAAAACGAACAACGTCGAAGTTCTTTATTGCAAGCTTGTACTGGCATTTTCTAGATGTTATCTGGATCATCATCTTTACTGGCGTATACTTGCTCGGAATGGAGTGGATGTAATTGGCGAATCAAAATGAATCAACTTCCAATCATCACGGGTTTCCATGGCAGCACGTTGTAGGCTTTGCGCTATCGATTGTTTTAACGCTACTAGCCGTATGGGTGATGTCACAAACGAACCTTGCGTGGAGCGTGCGAGTGATTATTATCTTTGCCTTTGCTTTTATTCAAATGGGCGTTCAGCTCTTTATGTTTATGCACATTGGCGAAGGAAAGGATGGCAAATGGCAAATTGGTCACACAGTCTTTGCCATTGCGATTGCGGTTATTATTGTAATCGGTTCGTATTTTGTCTTAATGACAGGCCATTTGTAAAAAGAAAAAGCGGGACTCCTTATAGGAGACCCGCTTTTTTAGTTGTATTTATTCAGATGTACCTGTTAGCTGCTTTGTTTTACTCATAAGCAAAGGCGATGCGTATAAAATAAACGCAGCGATATGGGCAATAACAACATTAACGAGCACGGCAACGACAAACGTTGATTCAGTAATGTGGAATAAGAAGCCTTCGAATAAAAAGGCAATGGCTAACAACCACATGATTAGAATAAATGGAATGCTGCTGATCGCAATCTTTCTATGCTCTAGCCATAAAAATAACGGAGTGGCGCTTGCGACAAACATATAAGCAAAAAACATATCCATTGGTGTCACTCCTTCTATAGGATAGTTGTATGAAACGTATCATTATATTGTGTCTGATTTGTGTCTTTTTACTATACTATCACAAAATAGTCACAATTGGAAGCGCTTTAGAATTTATTTTTCAATGTTTTTCTTTTGGAAAATCGGGAATAAGGCGTTTGAGGTGAGTATGTGTGAATAGGTATGGTTTAATAGTAGAAGGGCGTGTTCAAGGTGTAGGCTTTCGCGCTTTTGTTGAGCAAATTGGACGGCATCACAATATGACCGGAACCGTGCAAAATTTGGCGAACGGAAACGTTCGGGTTGAAGTTCAAGGTGAGAAAAAGGCGTTTGCCATGTTTATGTCTGATTTAAAACAAGGAAATCATTTTTCCCATATAACAGCTATACATACTGAAGAATTAGATGTGAAAAAAGATGAACGTCGCTTTCGAGTTGTTTATTAAAGAGAGAGGAAAGCGTGTAAATGGCAAAAAGAAAGCTAAATAAAGAAGATATTTTTGCGGCAACCGACGCTTTGTTAACGGAATCAGGCTATGAAGGATTTCATTTTAAGCCATTAGCTTTGTTATTAGATGTAGGCAGAAGTACAATTTATGAATACTATCCGAATAAGGAAGAATTATTAGTGGCATATATGTCTCATATTATGGAAGCGTTTGTTCAGGATCAAAAGCATATTTCTCCAACAGAGACGGTTTTTGTTCAATTAGAAAAACTTATTTACCTGTTCATGAAGCATGATCGAATTTTACTTGCCATTGATTTAACACCGCATATTGAGAAGAAAGCGAACGAGCGTGTTAAAGTGGTTTTAAAACAATTATGGACCCATCATCATCAAGTATTTGATTACATTCGCAAGTTGGTCACTGCAGGGATTGAATCAGGAGAAATACGTCAGGATGTACCTGCTCATCTTGTAGAAACGTTAATTTTCCAATCGATCTCATTGAATAAAGCACGAAAAACAGAATCAAAAGAAGCGTGGGCTTCGGCAATTAGCGAACTGATTGTTAAAGGCATTCGCTCAACTTAGCGTGAACATGAAAAAGAGTAAAGACACGTCTGCGTCCTTACTCTTTTTCGAGCAATTAAATAGCCCACTCACCATTGCGAAATACGGCTTCTTTCGTACCATCTTGATGAATGCCATCAATGTTCATCTCTGCTGATCCCATCATAAAATCGACATGAGTGATACTTTGATTAATTCCGGCATCTTGTAACTCTTGCTCGTTCATATCTTTGCCACCTGCGATATTAAACGCATAAGCACTGCCTAAAGCTAAGTGATTAGAAGCATTTTCATCGAATAACGTATTGTAGAAAATGAGATTCGTATTTGAGATAGGAGAACGGTGAGGAACGAGCGCTACCTCACCAATAGCTCGAGAGCCTTCGTCTGTCTCTAACAAGCGCTTTAGTGTCTCTTCGCCTTCTTCTGCAGAAAAATCAACGACTTTACCATCCTTAAAAGTTAGTGAGAAATTGGTAATTAATGTTCCGCCGTAATTGAGTGGCTTTGTACTTCCCACTGTCCCATTCACGCCATCTTTTTGAGCGGCAGTAAAGACTTCTTCTGTGGGCATGTTGGCCACAAAATCAACGCCAGCTTTACTTGTTGATCCACCAGAAGCCCAAATATGTGTTGCTGGTAATTCAATTGTAAGATCTGTCTTATCAGACGTGTAATGGAGAGCATGAAAACGCTTTTCATTTAAAATCACCATTTTTTCATCTAATAGAGCAAGATGATCCTGCCAAGCCGCTATTGGGTCTTGTTCATGAATACGAGTCGCCGCAAAGATAGCCTCCCAAAGTGCATCGATTGCTTCTTCCCCTTGTTTATCCGGAAACACTTTTTCAGCCCATTTTTCAGATGGAACGGCTACAATGGACCAGCTTACTTTATCAGATTGGATGTATCGTCTAAAGGTACTATTGGCCTGACCAGAAGCTTTATTTGCTGCTGCAATACGCTCAGGATTAATTCCTTTTAGCAAGTCAGGATCTGATCCAGCAATGCTTAAAAACGCTGCATTATGCTCAGCTTCTTTCACTAGAACATCAGCTTGCCATTGTGGAAACTCTGAGAATGCTTCTTCAGGTGCATGTTGATATTTAATTTTCGTCAGTTCCTCATCATTCCATTCAACGCGAACATGCTTTGCGCCTGCCTCATACGCTTTTTTTGCAACAACTCGCACAAATGCCGCCGCATGCATCGGTGTACGTATGTATAACGTTTGGTCTTTTTGAATGTTAATGCCGACTCGAACAGCTAGATCTGCATATTTCTCTATTTTTGCGTTAAAGCTCATTGTTTCACCTCATTGTCAAATTCGTGACGATCTATATGTAGGATAACGGAGAAAATGATGTTTTGCAAACAAATCAGCAGCCTGAAATGGTACAATAAACATTCAGCTAAAAAAGAAAGAGGTTCGCGAACTCCCTCTATAAAAAACTAAGCAAGTGCAGGAGTGATCGAATGCTCGTTCTCAAGAAAAGGAGAAATGAAGCATGAGGAAAGAAAAAGCCATTGTCGTGTTTAGTGGTGGACAAGATAGTACTACTTGTCTTTTTTGGGCACTCGAACAGTTTGACGATGTATCGGTACTCATTTTTGACTATGGACAACGGCATAAAAGCGAAATTAGTGTCGCAAAAACGATTGCAGCAGAAGCTGGTGTGAAAGCAAAAGTGATTGATTTACAATTACTTTCTCAGTTAAATGCAAATGCATTAACAAATCCGGAGATGGCGATTGAAGAAGGACAAGATGGTGACTTGCCAAACACATTTGTACCAGGAAGAAACCACTTATTTCTGTCTTTTGCAGCAGTAGTGGCGAAAGATCTTGGCGCAAAACATATCATTACAGGCGTATGTGAAACGGATTTCAGTGGCTATCCAGATTGCCGTGATATGTTTGTTAAATCGTTAAACGTTACGTTAAACCTAGCAATGGATGAGCAATTTGTTATTCACACGCCTTTAATGTGGCTAAATAAAGAAGAGACATGGGCGATGGCAGATAGGTTAGGAAAACTTAGCTATATCCGTGAAAAGACATTAACTTGCTATGAAGGTGTGATTGGAGATGGATGTGGAACGTGTCCAGCTTGTAAATTAAGAATGAATGGTCTTCAAGCTTATTTACAAAAAGGGGAGGCGTCTGTATGATCCAACAAATCTATCCAACTACACCCCATTTATATGCATTTGAATTAAACAAGGATATGCAGCTGGCAACGGCTCATTTTATTGATTATGAGGACGCAGGGAAATGTCAGCGAGTTCATGGTCATACGTATACGATCAATATTACAATTGCAGGCGATCATTTAACGGATACGGGGTTTCTTGTAGATTTTAAACAATTAAAGCAACTTATTCATGATCGATTTGATCATCAGCTTTTAAATGAAGATCCGTTATTTCATGACGTGCCGCCCTCAACAGAGAATGTGGCTAAAACCGTTTATGAGTTAATTGAAGCATCACTAAAAACAATGACAAACGCACCAACGTGTATACAAGTATTTGTACGTGAGACGCCAACGAGCTATGTTGTTTATCGTCCGAAAGAAGTGCACCATGAGTAGTGTCATTCCCGTACTTGAAGTATTTGGCCCTACGATACAAGGAGAGGGAGCAGTGATTGGTCAAAAGACAATGTTTGTTCGAACTGGTGGTTGCGACTATCGGTGCTCTTGGTGTGATTCAGCGTTTACATGGGATGGTACAGGAAAAAGTGAAGCATTAACGGCTGAAGCCATTGTGGAGCGGTTGGATACACTTGCCCCAGCATCTTACGGCCATGTCACAATTTCTGGTGGGAACCCGTTGCTTCATAAGGGGATCGGCCAACTTGTTACCCTTTTGCAAGCAAGAGGTATTCAAACGGCGGTCGAAACCCAAGGAACGTTCTGGCAAGATTGGCTCAAGCAAATTGATGCCGTTACAATTAGCCCTAAACCCCCAAGTTCTGGAATGAAAACAAACTGGGAGTCTTTAAACCAATGCTTAACCCAATTAGAAGCAAGTCAAGTAAGTATAAAAGTGGTCGTTTTTAATCAAACCGACTATCAATATGCTAAAGAAGTTCATCAACGTTTTCCAGCGTATGACTTTTATTTACAAGTTGGAAATGAAGATCCAACAACTGCTAATCAGCAGAAGCTTATGCATGATCTATTGCAACAGTATGAACAGTTAATTGACTGGACGATGAATGATGAAGAAATGAATCGTGTTCGAGTGTTGCCACAGCTACATACGTTGCTGTGGGGGAATAAGCGAGGCGTTTAGGAGGAAGAAAGCAGAGATGGCAGGAAGAAATGAAGAAACCTTAACCGATGTAACGCTACTAGGAAATCAAGGGACAGAATATGCGTTTACGTATAATCCTAGTGTACTAGAAACGTTTGACAATCAACATCCTAATCGTGATTATTTTGTTAAATTTAACTGTCCTGAGTTTACGACATTATGTCCAAAAACCCATCAACCAGATTTTGCAACGATTTACATTAGCTATATCCCTGACGTGAAGATGGTTGAAAGTAAGTCACTTAAACTTTATTTATTCAGTTTTCGTAACCATGGTGACTTTCATGAAGATTCCGTTAACACGATTATGAACGACTTAATTGCATTAATGAATCCACGTTATATCGAAGTATGGGGAAAATTTACGCCGAGAGGCGGCATCTCGATTGACCCCTATTGCAATTATGGGAAAAAAGGAACGAAATTTGAGGAAATGGCGAATTACCGGATGATGAACCACGATCTTTACCCAGAGACGATTACAAATCGATGAGTACAAAAAGCCAAAGCCTATAAGGTTTTGGCTTTTATTGGAGAAATGGGGCTTTGGTCTGAAGCAAGCGTTTTATCGCGGATACAAGTTTAAGCTATAAAAATAAGGACTTGATAAAAAAAGTCCTAAATAAAGGTTTAGATGTAGAGATATCGGGAATATTGTCTAAGAGTGTCGATGGTTTTAAGATAAGGACGTGAATGTATGGAAGAAACAAACAAGCAAATTATACATACTTACCGCACGCTGTTAAAAGAATTTACAGAGAAGTTGAGACGAAATTTAACAAGAGGTGAAAAAGAAATCTTGCAGACTCTAGCTAGAGACACCAAGCCCTCTTCTTTCTAACTCTTCTTTTAAGATGTCCACAAAATCACGATTTAAGTTTCTCTTTTCAGCGAGCTCGCAAGCCTCGATTAATAATTGATCATTTAATTGTTGTAACATATTTCTAATCCCCCGCTCATAAACATTTTTACGTTATACGTTCTCTTTCCCCCTTTGTTTAATTTAAAACCTTTTTTCAGAAAATAATTTAGTTGAACAAACGTTTTACTGAAAATAGAAAAATAACAAACAGTAGAGTAGCTTGTGTTACGCGTAGATAGGATGTTTCGACTTTTTGAAGTTGTATTCTTTTTTACTGAAGGTTTTAACGCATCCATCCAGCTTTGCACTACCATGCACATTTCTTACAACCGTATCCGGACGATTTTTCATCACTATAGAAAATGAGTTTTAGGTACTTATTTTTTTTATCGTACAAAACGGCCACTACTATTAGACATTTTATAGAGAAAGAAGTATTTTCACTCATTACAAGAGGCGTTGCTCGTTCTTGAATGAGCGTGCTATGCTAGAGTTACTTCTAAAAAGATCAACGAGTAAGTAGAGGAAAGGACAGTGTTATCATATGGTGCATCGCTTTTTTCTTGAATGCAGCTGGAATGGCGGTAGAAATAGTACAGGGGTCATAAAAACTGGTGCATTAGAATCTACAATATCAATTCCAAGCGAGATGAATGGACCGGGGGAAGGAACAAACCCCGATGAGATGTTGTTAGGCGCAGCAGCGACATGCTTCGTTATTACTTATGCGGCTATGTTAGAAAGAGCCAATATTGAAAAAGAATCATTAACGCTTTCATCTGAAGCAAGAGTCGATGTAACAAAAAATGTGTTTACGTTTAAAGAAATCCTTCATCGGCCAACCGTTATCTTGAAAAAGCAGAGTGACCAAGAGCGAGCGAAGAAGTTTGCGTATCAGGCAGAGAAATCATGTATGATTTCAAAAGCATTGGCGGGAAATGTAAAGGTGGTGGTGGAGCCAGTTGTTCAAGTATCGAATTAAAAACGGTGTTCTTGTTAGTGGTGTTTTAGCCGTTCTAACTGCGTGTGACTCTACTGACGATTTAATAGGTCATAATCAAAAGCCAGACGGCTATATCCCATCATCCCCAATTGAATTTGTTGAAGAGGATCCTGCTGTTGCACAATAAAAAGCAGTCCAACCAAGTCTTTTATGACGAAGGTCGGACTGCTTTTTTCATTCGTTTAATGCGCTTTATCTGCCTCTTGTTTACCGTAAAGTTGTATAGGATCATAATTTTCTTTGTAGGTTTCAAAATAATGCATCACTTCCTCTACATATGCATCACTTCGATTGTAAGAAAACAACGCGTCTTCGTAATCGCCATCTACTGCACCGTGTTCTGAAAGAAAACGGGCCGCGGCATAAGCAGAATCGTACAAATTAAATGGATCGGCTTCTCCGTTACCAGTAGCGTCTGTACCATAGCCGTTGTGCTCTTCAATTAGTCCAATGTCTGTGATGTCTACATCGTCAGCTACGTTGCCAATATCATCTACTCCTGGATAAGTCCAACCAATCCAGGTTCTAGGCATAAATTGAAAATGACCTAGGGCACCAACAGGGCTTTCCATTGGTTCCATTGTAGAAAATATTGTCTCTACTCGATGAACAGCTGCAAGAAGCTCCCAAGGAATACTATAGGTGTCTGCAGCTTCATGATAGACAGGAATATAGTCTTCTGGAATTTGATTTTCCGAAATGATTGCCTTGTAAAGACCTTGTCGAAAACGATCATTTTGTTCAAAGAGGAGAACAGCTACACCAACAAGGACAACAATAAGAACGAGAATGGAATAGAGCCATTTTTTCATTGTCTAACCTCTTCCACTGAAAAAGTACTTGTCCATCTTAACACGATTAAAAGCGTTGGAACAATGGCTATCGTTTTGATTTATAAAAATAAGGGAATATGCATGAAAGTAAATGAGGTGAGAGCATGAAAACACAAGTATTGATAGTTGGTGGGGGTGTCGCTGGTCTTACAGCAGCACTAAAGTTAGCAAAGCACGGCATAAACGTAATCGTAGTGGAAAAAAGCCCTCATCTCGGTCATGCGTATAAAGGTGAGCTCATCCAACCCAAGACGATACAATTGTTTGAGCGTGCAGGTATTTATGAGTCATTTTCAAGTGCTTGGACGACATTTTCTACGATTGAAACGTCTGAACTCGATGTGCACTTAAAGCCGATGTTGCGCTCATCAATGGATTACAAACAGTTGCCACCGCCTTACCAGTACGCAGCTATGCTGCCCCATAGTGAGATAAAGCGATTATTACTTAAGGAAGTGAAACAGTATAAAGCCTTTACTCTTCTTCAGCCTGCAACGTTTGAGCAACTGGAAGAGAATAAAGCCATCATCAAACAAGGAAAGCAGAAAACGACTATTGCGTTTGAGTTTATTATAGGCGCAGAAGGCGTTAACTCACGGGTGCGAGAACAAGCTGGAATTGAACGTAAAAGGCACGTATACGAGCACGATTTTTTAACGGTATCCTTCCCTGCTCCTAGCGGATTAAAGCATGGGCATTTAATTGCAACGAAAGATCGTTTTTTAGGCTTATTTCCATTACCGAATGGGTATGTTCGAACGGTTTACCTCATTCGAAAAGGAGAATATAAAACGTGGCGAAAGGGCCCGTTGCAAGTGTTCTATGATCATTATGTGTCACTATTTCCAGCGTTAGATGGGTATGTCCAAAACATTAAAGAATGGAAAGCCATTCAACTTATGGTCCCGATTCGTCAACATGCCAATCACTATGTGAAAGACAATATTGCTTTGATTGGTGATGCAGCTCACAGCGTCCATCCAATGGCAGGTGAGGGCATGAACTTGGCTATACAAGGTGCTGATTGTCTTGGCGAATTGTTGATTGACTTGTATGAAAGACGGAAGGGGAATGCGTTTTTAAACCAGTATGAATCTGTCCATAAAAAAAGAGTTAAGGCGATTATGAACCTCTCTCATTTAGGTGGACTAGCCTATGGGAAAGAGGGAAAAGCATGGCAAAGAAGTCGAACCTTTGCGCTAAAACAACTTTTAAATAATGAAACATTATTAACAAAATACATGTTTAACATTTCGGGACTCGGTTTTTGGCCGTTTTCAGTTAAAGATAGTGTGACATTAGTAAAGCGTAGTAAAACGACAAAGGTTTTAAACGAGATGGAGCAGTATCAATATGATGTAGAGGACGACTACCCTTGGAAACATCAAATGAGGTGAAAGAAGTGGCAGATAATCATTTAAGAAGAATGTGGCATGCGCGAAAATGGATGAAGCAAACCGAACCTTTTCTTATGACTTGGCACGCCCATTTAGGCTACAGCTTAAACTTATTTCAACATTTTAAAAAGCCTGAGACAGTTGAAAACGTAGCAAACGAGTACGAATTAGATGAAGTGTTGCTCAGCCGTTGGGTGGAAGTAGGTATAGCTGTCGGCCATTTGAAGAAAAAAAGCAAGAAAAAGGTACAAAGTAAACGTGAAATGGTCATGTACCTTACGAAAGAAAGTGAACGGTCGGTTGGAATCTTACTAGAGGAAATGTTTGAACTCCATATTCCAACGTTACTAAACTATAAAAAAGGGCTTGTACGGCAAGAAAAAACCACGTCAACACCTGTTGCAAGCATGGTAGCAGAAACGTCAAAACTTCTGGAAGCCGTAACGCTACCGCGAGTCGCATCTCGGTTAAAGAAACAAAAAAGCAAGGCAGTTTTGGACGTAGGGTGTGGCTTAGGTGGCTATATGATGACGTTGGCGGAACAGTTTCCAAACATTCAGTTTCACGGTGTTGAAATTGATCAAGACGTTTGCCGACGAGCGAATGAGGCGAATTCATTCCAAAACGTCAGCATTGATCAAGGAGACTTTAAAGAAATGCGTTTTCGAAAAGGGTACCACACTGTTATGTTTAATAATATTTTGTATTATTTTACGGTTGTAGAAAGGCTTGCTCTTATTAAAAAAGCAACGGATGTATTGAAAAAAAAGGGAGAAATCATACTTATCACGCCACTCGCAGATGGAAAGCATGGCAAACGCTTTGCCAGTGCGTTTAATAGCTTTATGACTGCTCATAATGAGATGCACCCGTTGCCAACAAGAAAAGAATTAGCCTATATGGCAAAACAAGCAAACGTAAAAATTGTCGAAGAGCGGGCGTTAATTAAAGAAGGTGGTTGGTATTTGATTCGACTAAAGAAGAAGTAAGTTCAGTAACCATCGTTTGAAAAGCATGTTGGTCAACAAAGTCTTCTGCTTTCCACTCTTGCTTCACCCATTGTAGAAGAGCGTGTGTTGATTCAAACACCGCTCCACTTGTGTCAAACGTACGTATGGCATATCGATTGGATTCGTCATCATTAATTACATAACAAGGAACTGTGCTATGGACGGATTGAAGCTCGAATTCGTACATGTTATCACCTCGATAGTAGTATCAACAAATAGGTCGTGATTATGTTTTGTTTTGCCAACTAGTTAGGGCATTTTCATACACACTCTCTTTTCTACAAAAAAGTGAGTGGAATGACTCGTTTTATTTCAATTTACTTTAAAGAGTGGCATACTATTTTGGGAACGGATTTACTTAGCATTTTTAAGGAAAGAGCGAGGTTTTGTTTCTTATTCCTGTATTTTGTTAGAAAAAGAAAGCGCTTTTTGGCGAAATTGCAAGAATCATCGTTAAAAAGGCTAGATTTTATTGCGCAAAAGCGCTAAAATTTAGGTGACCGTTTTTAACTGGAGCGATGAAACAATACAATGCGAATGTTTTGAGTAAACCAGTAGGAAATGGTACTATATTTCTGTAAGCGCTTGAAAATAGACGTTTGCGCTTTTGTGATGCAAACTATTGTCTTAGGAGGTCTATCACACATGTCCAGCAAGGAAAACAGCCCGGAAAAACCTTGGCAAGGATTTTATGGTCCGAACCTCGGAGTTGTAATAGAGCTGTATGAGCAATATACGGAAGACCCAAATTCCGTAGATGAAGAAACAAGAGCACATTTTGAAAAATGGGGTCCACCTTCTTTAGAAGAGTCCGTTAGTTTATCTAAAGATCGTGTGAATCAAGAAATTGGCTCGGACATGATAAACGCTGTTGTCGGTGCTGTGAAGCTGGCAGATTTTATTCGAGCCAAAGGTCACTTAGCATCTGACATTCAACCAATATGGAAAACTCATAAAAATGATGACCTTATTAGTTATGAACGCTTTAATGTTACTGAAGAACAACTTAAGAATGTACCGGTGGATTATATTTGTCCACAAGCCCCAACTCATGTCAAAAACGGATTGCAAGCAATAGAACATTTACGCAATGTCTATTCCAAAACAATGGCATTTGAGTTTGGTCATGTACAAGACGAAACAGAACGAAATTGGTTAAGAGACAAGGTTGAATCAGGAACGTTTGCAGATGCTTTGTCGACAGAGGAGAAGCGTGGTTTACTGGAGCGATTAACATCGGTGGAAGGCTTTGAGAAATTTATTCACCGTACGTTTGTAGGGCAAAAGCGCTTTTCCATTGAAGGTGTAGACTCATTAGTGCCTATGCTAGATATGGCGATTAATGAAGTACGAAAAGAAAAAACCGATCATGTGATGATTGGTATGGCGCACCGTGGTCGCTTAAATGTGCTTGCGCACACATTAGGGAAGCCTTTTAAAGCGATCTTTGCTGAATTTTTGCAAGCGCCAAACAAATTAATTGCGCCATCTGAAGGGCTTGGCGAAACCTATTCGGGTTGGACAGGCGATGTAAAATACCATTTAGGTGCTGATCGCCAAATTGTAGATGATGAGCGTTCTGAAACAATCGTATCACTAGCGAATAACCCGAGTCACCTAGAGTTTGTCTCTCCGATTGTGGAAGGGTATGCTCGAGCAGCTCAAGAGGATCGAAGTAAACGTGGTGAACCGACACAAGATTCACGTCGTGCATACTCCATCCTGATACACGGAGATGCAGCTTTTCCTGGTCAAGGAATTGTAACCGAAACGTTAAATTTAAGTCGTTTAAATGGGTATCAAGTTGGCGGTTCCCTCCACATTATTGCGAACAACAATATAGGTTATACGACAGAAGCATACGATTCTCGCTCCACTACATACGCAAGTGATCCTGCAAAAGGTTTTGAAATTCCGATTCTCCACGTTAATGCAGATGATCCCGAAGCGTGTGTGAAAGCAATCCAGTTCGCTGTTGAATACCGTAGGAAATTTAAGAAAGATTTTCTAGTCGATTTAATTGGTTATCGTCGCTTCGGTCACAATGAAGGAGATGAACCAGCGGTCACACAACCGGAACTGTATACCATGATTCGTAAACATCCAACAGCAAGAGCATTATATGCTGAACAGCTACAAGCAGAAAATGTGTTAACGAAAGACGAAGTAAAAAAACTCGATACGGATATGTATGATTATTTACTTGAAGAATACAACAAAGTCAATGCTGATAAAGCTGAGCGAAACTATGAGTTAAGCCCACCTGATTTTATTGTGGACGGGTTACCAAAAGTAAAAACGAATGTAGAAAAAGATAAACTTCAATCTTTCAATGAACAGCTACTTGATTGGCCAGAACGTTTTAATCCAAATGAAAAACTAAAGAAAATACTGCAAAGACGTGCGAATGCATTTGATGGTGACGGAAGTGTTGACTGGGGATTAGCGGAAGTATTAGCTTTTGCGTCTATCATTCACGACGGTACACCAATTCGTTTAAGCGGTCAAGACACAGAGCGAGGCACGTTTGCGCATCGTCATCTTGTCTTACATGATCGTGAAACAAACGAAACGCACACGCCTCTTCAAGCGTTTGAAGATGCAAATGCGTCCTTTGCGGTTTACAATAGTCCGTTGTCAGAGCAAGCATGTGTAGGTTTTGAATACGGTTACAATGTCTTTTCAAAAGAAACATTAGTATTATGGGAAGCCCAGTTTGGTGATTTTGTGAACGGCGCACAAGTCATGTTTGACCAATGGGTATCTGCTGGACGAGCAAAATGGGGTCAGAAATCTGGATTAGTTGTTCTCTTGCCACACGGGTATGAAGGAGCAGGACCTGAGCATTCAAGTGGGCGTGTAGAACGTTTCCTTAACTCGGCAGCTGAAAACAACTGGACGATTGCTAACTGCACATCGGCAGCCCAATATTTCCACATTTTGCGACGTCAAGCAAAAATATTGCAGAAGAATACAGTTCGCCCTCTTATTATCATGACGCCAAAAAGCTTGTTGCGAAATCAAAACATTGCTTCGACAACAGCCGAATTTGCGGAAGGCGAGTTTAAGCCGATTTTAGAAGAGCCTATTTTAGGAAAAGATCGTCAAGCAGTGAAACGAATTATCTTAACAAGTGGGAAATTAGCGATTGAGCTGCAAGACCACATTAAAAAGAATGATGAGGACTGGAGCTGGCTTCATATTATTCGGGTGGAGGAACTTTATCCGTTCCCGCGTAGAGCCATTCGTGAACTATTAAAAGAGTTTCCTAATTTAGAAGAAGTGAAATGGGTGCAAGAGGAACCGAAAAATATGGGAGCGTGGTCCTTTATGGAGCCGCGAATTCTAGAAATTCTACCGAAAGATGTTCCATTAAGCTATATCGGCCGGACATTCCGTTCAAGCCCAGCGGAAGGCGTATCAAACGCTCATAAAGTGGAACAAAAACGAATCATCACGGAATCGTTGACGCGCAAAAACTAAGGAGGCATTTTACATTGACTGAGATTAAAGTACCAGAGCTAGGTGAATCCATTACTGAAGGAACGATTTCTCAATGGTTAAAAGAAGTAGGCGATTATGTTGAACAAGGTGAATTTATCGCTGAACTTGAGACGGATAAAGTAAATGCTGAAATTCCAGTAGAAACTTCTGGCGTTATAAAAGAATTTAAACGCGAGCCAGGTGATACGGTAGAAATTGGTGAAGTTATTGCCATTATTGACGAAAGTGGTCAAGCTGGAGGCGCTTCGTCAACTACTGAAAGCACAAAGGAAGAGCAGCCGGTAGCAGAAAAACAAGCAGAGACGAAATCACAAGAGCCTGCCAAGCAAGAGGAAGAAACACAATCAACTAATCGTCCTTTGGCATCACCTGCTGCACGGAAGCTAGCCCGTGAAAAAGGAATTTCCCTTGATGCTATTACACCAACGGATCCTACAGGTAAAATCCGTAGACAAGACGTTGAAGCACACCAAGACAAACCAGCGCAATCAAAAGCAGTGTCTCCGCAAAAGCCTGCACCAACGCAATCAGCCGATGATCCGACAAAGCCGACTGAGCGTGAAAAAATGTCTCGTCGTCGTCAAACGATTGCTAAACGTTTAGTAGAAGTACAGCAAACGTCTGCGATGTTAACAACATTTAACGAGGTAGATATGACAGCTGTTATGGATTTACGTAAACGTCGTAAAGATGCGTTTTTAGACAAAAATGGTGTTAAATTAGGTTTTATGAGCTTTTTCACAAAAGCTGTTGTTGGTGCTTTAAAAGAATTTCCATTGCTTAACGCGGAAATTCAAGGAGATGAGCTCCTTATTAAAAAATACTATGATATCGGGATTGCCGTTTCAACTGATACAGGATTAGTCGTTCCAGTATTAAGAGATGCAGATCGATTAGGTTTTGCAGGAATTGAGCGTGGCATTGGTGATTTAGGTAAGAAAGCTCGTGATAATAAACTGCAGCTAAACGATATGCAGGGTGGTACATTTACGATTACAAACGGTGGTGTCTTTGGATCACTTTGGTCAACGCCAATTTTAAATGCTCCTCAAGTTGGGATTTTAGGTATGCACAAGATTCAAATGAGACCGGTAGCAATTGATAATGAGCGTTTTGAAAACCGCCCAATGATGTATCTTGCGCTTTCATACGACCATCGAATTGTTGATGGAAAAGAAGCAGTTAGTTTCTTAGTAAAAGTAAAAGATATGATTGAAGATCCAGAACAACTGTTATTAGAAGGGTAATGGAAAGAAGGCTAGCATGCTAGCCTTCTTTCTTGTACAATAAACGAGGTAGAGGAGGAATGAAGTCATGATACACCAGCAGTGGACTGAAACACCGACACTTCGGATGTTGACTTGTGTTCATACAGATGCAAAGAAATATGTTGTAAATGAAGTATTAACAGTTGGAAAGCAGTATGAATTAAAAAACGAAACCGATGAGTTTTATTTTGTCATTGACAATACTGGCAAAATGGCTGGTTTCTATAAAGAGTATTTTGAAGGCTAGCAGTAAGAAAACAGGATGGGGATCTCCATCCTGTTTTTTAATGTTCGCGGAAGAAAGAGAGTGCAAGCTCATCAGGGACTTCAGCGACAGACTCGTATGAATAAACCGGTTTATGGGATTTGTCAATTAAGACTGAATAAACCCCTTCATAGAAATCGTCACACTGAAGAAAATGTTTCGCAAGGGTTTTGTCGGTTTCAAACGTTTCCTCAAGTGAAGACGCTTTTGATTGCTTCAAATGCGCAAGCGTTATTTTTAACGACAACGGTGATTTACTATTTAATAATGTGTACGTATCTTGAGCGAAGCGACTAGAATCATGATGGAGCGATGTTAAAATCTCTTCAATGGTTTTAAAAGAAAAATGTTTGTGAATGTTATCCTTATTCATCATAAGCTCACTTTGTGTTGGCTCTTTAATAAACGATTGCAAAAATAAATGCACGCTTTGTGAAGTGACTTCGTCGTAGTCGTCCCAGTGATGGGCTACGAGTTCTTGTTTACACGTTTCTAATGTATCACTTTCTATATAATAGTCTGCACAACCAATTGAAATAGCGTCAGAAGCAGTTAACACAGACCCTGTTAGTGCAGCATATCGTCCAGTATAATCTGGTGTTTGGCTAAGAAAGTAACAAGCACCAACATCAGGAAAGAAGCTAATATTGACTTCAGGCATTGCCCATTTTGTGCGCTCTGTTACAATACGGTGACTTGCTCCATAAGACAAGCCAACACCGCCTCCCATTACAATGCCATCCATAAGGACAACAATAGGTTTAGGGTAGTTCGCTACGTAGAGATCCAGTTCATATTCAAGGTTAAAAAAGGCTGTCGCTTGATCTAATGCTTGTTTATTGTTCTTTGCTTGATAGAGGGCTTTAATGTCACCACCAGCACAAAAAGCTTTTGTACCTGTGCTTTCTAGAAGAATGACACGTACGCTGGCATCTGATTCCCACTGCTTCAGTTGTGCATAGAGCGCTGAAATCATGTCAAATGTTAGCGAATGTAGTGCTTTTTCTCTAGAGAGTGTCGCAATCCCAACTCCGTTTTTCTTTTTTGAAAACATGATCTGTTCAGTCATTTTTATCTATCCACCCCACATGAATGAAATCGTTTACTCTCTTATTTTGACCTATCTGAATAAGAAAAGCAACGAAATCGAACGAATAAACCATTTTTTGCAAATGGAACCGATGGAAGCGTCATATGCCTTGCATTTTTATTTTACCGATGCTATGATCAAAACGAGTCAGAGATGGGCAGATTTTTTGGCAGGGAAGCTGATTGATTTCTGAGAGTAATAGCCTATCTCCCAGTTTGATTTAATAAGTAACTGTAATGACATGATTAAAAAAACATGCTTAAATGAACCTTATGTCAACGTTTAAGCGATTAGAGTGCATGATAGGAATAAAAACAACTTCATATTTTAACTTCGGGGCAGGGTGAAATTCCCTACCGGCGGTGATAAGGCTTAGCCTTTTAGTCCGTGACCCGTATTTTTATACGGTGGATCTGGTGCAACTCCAGAGCCGACAGTGAAAGTCTGGATGGGAGAAGTTTAACGAATACAGTCGAATCGACGTTTATTTGTGTATGGAATTTTCTTTATTCCTAGGCAAATAGTGCCGTTTTATTTAGTGAACCCCCGAAGTGTAGCCTTTGGGGGTTTTTTGTATTGGAGGAGGGGTTGGATGTTTACCGGTATTATTGAAGAAAAAGGAACCATTACAGAAATAAACAAGCAAGATCAGGGAATGAAATTGAGTATTAGAGGGTTGAAGGTTCTTGAAGATGTATCCCTCGGAGATAGTATTGCTGTAAATGGCGTATGTCTTACCGTAACAGCATTCACTGATCAGACATTTTCGGTTGACGTTATGCCAGAGACGTTTCAAGCGACGACGTTAAGTCAATTACGTATAGCGGCAACGGTTAATCTAGAGCGTGCCATGTCGCCACTATCACGGTTTGGAGGTCACATCGTTTCTGGGCATATTGATGGGAAAGGAACCGTTGTTCATCGGAAACAAGTGGATAACGCAGTTTACTTTGATATTCAAGCACCGAAAAGCATTTTAAAATACATCGTTCAAAAAGGTTCAGTTGCAGTTGATGGAACGAGCTTAACGGTATTTGGTATGAAAGACAGTCATTTTACGATTTCCATTATTCCTCACACACTTGATGAAACTATTATGGGGACGTTAGCAATTGGCAGTGAAGTGAATATTGAATGTGATTTGATTGGAAAATATGTTGAGCGATTATTGACTGTATCTGACGAATCTGCTCCGAAGCAAAATCTAGCTGAACTGCTACAACATAATGGGTATATGTAGGGAGGAAAATGTCCATGTTTCATAAAATTGAAGAGGCGATTGAGACGTTAAAAGCAGGCGGTATTATTATCGTCTGTGATGACGAGGATCGTGAAAATGAAGGTGACTTTGTTGCTCTTGGGGAATATACCACTGCTGAAACAATAAATTTTATGGCAACGTACGGGCGTGGACTCATTTGCACGCCAATCTCAAAAGAAAAAGCACAGCGTCTGCAATTAGAACAAATGGTCAGCCAAAATACAGACTCTCATGGCACTGCTTTTACTGTCAGCATTGATCATGTAACAACAACGACAGGGATTTCTGCACAAGAGCGTGCGTATACGGTACAAGCTCTTGTCAATCGAGAAGCCACAGCTGCTCATTTTAAACGACCTGGTCACATCTTTCCGCTTGTTGCAAAAGACGGAGGTGTCTTAAGACGAGCAGGACACACGGAAGCGGCAGTTGATTTTGCAAGGTTAAGCGGTTCTGAGCCAGTTGGAGTCATTTGTGAAATTATGAATGAAGATGGCACAATGGCACGTGTTCCTCAGCTTAAAGACATTGCTCGAGAACATAAACTTCCACTCGTAACGATTAAAGATTTAATTGCGTATCGAGGTAAACAAGAGTCGGTCATTCAGCGAGAAGCAGATCTTGCTTTACCGACTGAATTTGGAACCTTTCGAGCAGTTGCTTATACAAACACGTTAGATAATAAAGAAAGCATTGCGCTTGTAAAAGGCGATATTTCGAACGAAGAACCGGTGTTAGTACGTGTCCATTCAGAATGTTTAACAGGGGATGTCTTTGGTTCAAAGCGTTGTGACTGCGGTCCGCAGCTTCACGCGGCTCTTAAACAAATTGAAGAGGCAGGAAAAGGCATTCTTTTGTACATGAGACAAGAGGGGCGTGGTATTGGACTAATTAATAAACTAAAAGCTTATGAACTGCAAGAAAAAGGGTTTGATACCGTTGAAGCAAACGAAAAACTAGGGTTTCCAGCTGATTTGAGAGATTATGGCGTGGGAGCACAAATTTTAAAGGATTTAGGCGTTAAGCAATTAAAGTTACTAACTAATAATCCGCGGAAAATTGCAGGCTTGCAAGGTTACGATCTGACGATTGTAGAGCGAGTGCCGCTTCAGTTAGCAGGTTTTGCTGAAAATGAACGCTATTTAAAAACAAAAAAAGATAAATTAGGGCATATGCTTCATTTATAGGAGGAATAAACAAATGGGAAATGTATTTGAAGGACATTTAGTAGCAACGGACTTGAAAATTGGGATTGTAGTAGGACGTTTTAATGAATTTATTACAAGTAAATTATTAAGTGGTGCACAAGATGCGTTCATCCGACACGGGGCACAGGGGAGCGATGTGGATGTTGCATGGGTTCCTGGAGCTTTTGAAATACCGTTTGCGGCAAAGCAGATGGCCGATTCAGGAAAGTACGATGCAATTGTCACACTAGGGACGGTTATTCGGGGCTCAACACCTCATTTTGACTATGTATGTGGAGAAGTATCAAAAGGTGTGGCTCAATTAAATATGACGAGTGGTATTCCGGTAATATTCGGTGTTCTCACAACCGATTCCATTGAACAAGCAGTGGAACGAGCGGGCACAAAGGCAGGAAACAAAGGTTGGGAAGCGGCTACTGCAGCCATTGAAATGGCAAATTTGGCAAAGCAATTTTCTAAATAAGATTCTTCACAAATACTCTTTTCAGTTCTTCTGAGAAGAGTATTTTCCATTAAATGGATTGCGAAAATTGTCATATTCTCGTTCTCATTAAAGATAATCCTAAGCTACAATAAAGAATGGTCAACTAAGAGAAAGTAGGGGAGAACGATTTACAAAGAAACATTAAATGAACTTATCACATTAGCATTAAAGAAAAGAGCGTTGCTGGCACATAGTAAACTAGCGTTTTTCTTATCGGCTATGCTTGCAGGGGGCTATGTTGCAGTAGCAGTCGTTTTAGTCTATATCATTGGAGATCCTATTGTTCAAAGCTTTCCTGCTTTAACACCGCTCGTAATGGGTTTTGCTTTTGGAATTGCGCTTTTGCTCGTCATTTATGCAGGCTCTGACTTATTTACAGGCAGCGTTCTCTATTACACTGTATCAACGCTACAAAAAAAGACAACGTTAAAAGATACGTTTCAAAATTGGTTATGGACGTATGGTGGCAATCTTGTGGGTGCATTGTTTATAGCCTGGCTTGTCTATATGACCGGTATTTTTTCTGGAATGACTGAAGGGCATTATTTACTTTATGTGACAGAGAAAAAAATGACGACAGATACGCTTGAATTGTTTTTTAGAGGCATTTTTTGTAACTGGCTCGTTTGTTTAGCAATTTGGACACCAATGCGCTTGAAGAACGAGATGGCGAAGCTATTTGTTGTGTTTATGATTATTTTTGCATTTTTTGCATCTGGATATGAACATAGTGTCGCGAACATGGGCTTATTTCATTTAGCACTCCTTCACAACCCAGGTGTTGAAGCGATTTCTATGTCAGGTTATGTCGCTAATCTTGTTCCTGTCACGTTAGGAAACATTGTTGGTGGTAGTGTTTTTGTAGGGATGGCTTATTATTATATTTCTAGAAAAAGTGAGTCCACTAGTGAACTAAAATAAATAGATAGGAAGAGAACCTAGTTTGGTTTCTTCCTTTTTTCCTTTTCATCGAAAGGGTAACGGTGTTTATGAACGAGCTGTTCATATGTAAGAGTAGAGGGTTTTTTTGCTCGTTTTGCTTGCTGGATAATCGTTATCAATGCGGGGTCCTGTATAGGTAACTCATAATCAGTAAAGGCTGTTTGACCAACAGAATGATAGCGTTCGTGCATATCTTGCTGCACTTGTTTTTCATTCATTCCTAAGTCTTCAAGTTGGAAACAGCGCTCCTTTAAGCGGTTTTCAACCCGATTATAGAGAATCCTTGCGCCTTTTTCGTTTCCTCGTCGTTCATGGTAAAGAGCTACCGCAATTTGTATGAGGATAACCCATGGAGATAAGCGTTCTGGATCGGCTTGTTTTTTCCATTCCAACTCTAAAACTTCGTGGCATTCAAAATAATCACGATCAACATGAAAATAGGTAAGAAATGCTATATAATGAGGTGGATACACAAACATTCGACTCCTTTCGAGTTTATTCTTGAAAAGGTTCTAATAATTGATTATGGTATACTTAACATAAAATGATTGGTGAGAAAAGAAATGACGATTTATAACGTAAAGACACCATTATTTGAAGGGCCACTTGATCTATTGCTGCATCTCATCTCACAGGCTGAGGTGGATATTTATGATATTCCAGTTGCAACCATTACAGATCAGTATTTAGACTTTATCCACACGATGCAAGAGCTTGAGTTAGACATTGCTAGTGAATACCTCGTAATGGCGGCGACATTGTTACAAATCAAAAGTCAAATGCTTCTTCCAAAGCCAGAAGAACTATTTGATGAGAGCGAACAATGGTTAGAAGAAGATCCTAGAGACGAGCTCGTTGAGCAGCTTATCGAATATAAGACATATAAAGAAGCAGCAAAACATCTAAAAGATCAAGAAGAAGTACGCCATTCTCTACATACTAGAAAACCAGAAGAGTTAGACCACTTTTTAACCGATGAAGAGGAGAGACAGCTGCAAATTCAGAATGTTACTCTTGTTGATATGCTCGGAGCGTTTCAAAAGATGCTTCAACGAAATGCCTGGAATCGACCTAAAACGAAAGTGGTACATACAGAAGAACAATCTGTTGAACAGCGAATAGTTGAACTGCTCGATAAACTAGATGAGACATATGGTCCAACTCGATTTTCTGATTTAGTTGAACCGGACGATCGTTCATCAATGATTGTATCCTTTTTAGCTATTCTAGAGTTAATTAAAACATCTACGATCTATTGTGTTCAAGATCAAAGTTTTGATGAGATTACGATTTTTTTACGGGACGGAGACAAGCATGAACGCTGAATTATTGGCAAAAATGGAAGGTCTTTTGTTTGTTGTTGGAGACGAAGGAATTTCTTTAGCAGAATTAAAAAGCCTTATAGAATCAGAAGAAGAAGACATTCTTGCTTGTTTAGAACAACTTAAGCAAGACATGAAACAATCAAACCGTGGCATTCGGTTAGCAAGACTGGGAAATCGTTATCGATTGACTACAAAAGTAGAGCATGCTGATTTGTATAAAAAATTAGCAGCATCACCTATTCAAGGGGGCTTATCACGGGCAGCCCTTGAAACATTGGCGATTATCGCTTATAAGCAACCAATTACAAGAATCGAGATTGATGATATTCGAGGTGTTAAATCCGATAAAGCGATTCAATCCCTCATATCAAAATTACTTATTGAAGAACAAGGTCGTGTATCCGGTACGGGTCGAGCCATTCTTTTTGGGACGACTCGTTATTTCCTTGATCATTTTAATTTGGAGTCATTAGAAGATTTACCAAGTCTAGCGGAACTAGACTTAACAAGTGATCGTGTAGAAGAAGATACCGACCTCTTTTTTGAACAGCTCCATCAGTTTGAAGAGGAATAAATGTTGTTAAAGATGAGTCTCTTTTAAAGAGACTCATCTTTTTTATGGGAAAGGATAGGCGGCTATCACGAGAACGAGCTTTTTCGCATATCGTTTTAATGAAAAGGTAGGTGAAGGCATTTGGAGACACATTTACAAGCTGTTCGACAGTGGTGTGATCATTTAGAACACCTTTGGGGAGAGCAGCAGCAGGAGTTAGTGAATCGAACGAATCAGGAACTGCTTGAACAGTTCTATCATGCGCGAGCACAGCTACATGAAGCCATAGCAGGAAATGACCCGTATGTCGATCAAGTAGCTGCTGTTGTATATGAAGTCTGGCAAAAGATGAATGACCAACGTTCTGTTACGCCTCGTCTTCGTTCAGGAAATCATGTATTACCACCATTGCCATATCCTTATAATGGATTAGAGCCCTATATCGATGAGGAAACAATGCGTCTGCATCATCAAATTCATCACAAAAGCTATGTAGATGGCTTAAATAAAGCTGAATTGGAACTAGTCAAAGCAAGGGATAACGATCAATACGAGTTAATTAAACATTGGGAGAGAGAGCTTGCTTTCAATGGTGCGGGCCATTACTTGCATACATTGTTTTGGGAAGTGATGATGCCAAATGGCGGTGGAAAGCCAGCTGGCGCACTGTTAGAGGCAATAAAGGCTTCATTTGGATCATTTGAGAAGATGCAAAAACACTTTACGGCAGCTGCGGCTAAAGTCGAGGGGAGCGGCTGGGCAATGCTAGTATGGACACCTCGTGGCCAACAGCTAGAGATTCTACAGGCTGAAAAGCACCAGCAATTATCTCAGCAAGATCAAATTCCGCTTCTTGTACTTGATGTTTGGGAACATGCTTACTATTTAAAGCATCAAAATAAACGAGAAGCGTATATAAGCGATTGGTGGAAGGTCGTTAATTGGAAAGCTGTTGAGGAGAGATATAGGAAAGCAACTGAACTAAAATGGAAAAAAGCTTAATAGAAGAAGCCCTCCAACGTCTCTAAGACAACGTTGGAGGGCTTTTAACTGTATTACGTAGGGGGTTTTACAACTATAAAATGGGCGAGAGCAAACGAGAAATGGATTCCTTAAAACGAACACGCTTACCTCTAGCTTCATACAGTTCCGTTGTAACGAGTGTGGACACTTTTACGTCTTCAGCGAAATCGTGAATGAGCTGTCTAGCAATAGAAGAATCGTATATAAAGGCATTTACTTCAAAATTTAGTTTGAAACTGCGTTGATCAATATTCGCTGTTCCAACAGAGCTGACCCGTTCGTCTACAACAAGCACCTTGTTATGAATAAAACCATTTTCATAAATATAAATTTTTGCACCTACTTTTAACATTTCACCAATGTGTGACGTCGTGGCCCAATAAACAAACATGTGATCCGGCTTGTTCGGGATCATAATCTTGACTTCGATTCCAGTTTGGGCTGCCACTTGAAGGGCATCAAGTAGCGTCTTATCAGGAATAAAGTAGGGTGTTTGAATGATGATCGATTTCTTAGCATCCATAATCATTTTTAAATACCCATTTTTAATTTGTTCAAACTCAGAATCAGGTCCACTTGATACAATTTGCATCGCCGATTTACCGTTGGGAGGGATATCAGGAAAATAGCGACTGTGGTAGGAAATATGATATTCCTTTGCTGCTTGATTCCAATCTAATATAAATCTTGTTTGAATCGCTGCAAGAGCAGGCCCTTCAATTCTTAAGTGGGTGTCGCGCCAGTAACCAAATTTTTTCTTCTTCCCTAAATATTCGTCACCGACATTAAACCCACCTACATACCCACAAACACCATCAATATTAACAAGCTTGCGGTGGTTCCGAAAATTTAAGCGCAAGTTTACTATTGTAAATTTTGAAGGGAAGAAGACCCCAACTTCTCCACCAGCTTCGCGAAACGCTTTTAAGTATTTTTTTCGCATGGATCGAGATCCTAGATCGTCATACAAAAGCCTTACTCTTACGCCTTCTTTCGCTTTTTCTGTAAGCGCATCAATAATCTCCTTACCGATGCCATCGTAACGAAAAATATAGTATTGAATGTGAATAAACGTTTTAGCGTTACGAATATCGGTAAGCAGCTGATTGAATTTCTTTTCTCCATCTGTAAAGATGTCGATATGGTTTTCTTTTGTTAAAATAGCATCATTGTTCATTAAATGCATATAGATGAGGTCACGATTTTCATCGACTGTATTACTTCTAAAACGAAAATTTGCATCAAGCACGTCTTTTTTTTGTTGCTCGATTAGATGATCGAGACCAACTTTTTTAATCCCTTCCCATTGAAAAATTTTTCTTCTCGTCAACGTTTGACCGAGTAGAATGTAAATGATAAAGCCAGCAAGAGGGATAAAGAATAAAATAAGTAACCAAGCCCATGTTGCTTGCGCGTCTTTTCGTTCAATAAAGATTAGAATGACCGCAAATAAAATATTGACCACAAGAAGTGCTGCAAATAAATATGTTGGCATCGCAAATTCAATAACCATAGTATCAACCTTCTACTTTCTCTGTGTATCTAAAAACGGCCTGATCGAAAGATGGCCCAAATAATCCAAAGGAACATAAGGGACGTAATCGTTAAACCAACTTCTATTGCGGGAATTTGTAGCAGAATGGTTGGTTCAGCTGTTAGCGATCCTCCAATAATAACACCCGTCATAATAATACTAAAAGACAATAGGACAACCGAAAAAGCAAGTTTATTGCTAATACGGTCAACTTTTTTTATTAAATCTTTTATCTCTCCAATTGAAATGGAGACTTTTAATTTCCCATCTCGAATTTCTTTTAATGTCTGGCTTAGGTCTTTTGGCAGAAGACGAATGGTTTCAAGGCTGTCCTGTGACTCCTTTTGCATTTTACGTGCAAATCGTCTTGGATCGTAACGCTCCTTAATTAACATTCTCCCGAATGGTTCAACAATATCGATAATCGCAATGGATGGAGCAATATGTGAAACAATCGATTCAACAGCTAAAAGCGCTTTTCCTAGCATCGTCAAGTCTGGAGGAATTAAACAATCATGCTGGTTAGCGACGGTAAATAAGTCTTGAACCGCTTCACCGATAGATATTTCTGCCATCGGAACATCGTAGTACTTTAAGCGAAGATAGTCTAAGTCGTCATGGAGCCGTGCTTGATCGACTCCTTCATGAACAATATCCATCGCAAATAAAGCTTTCATGACTCGATCTGTATGTCTGCTCTTTAACCCTTGAACGAGTAGAGCGAGACTATGACGCATTTCATCGGATAAGCGACCAACCATTCCAAAATCGATTAAGATAATATCATTGTTCTTGGTGACAAAGATGTTACCTGGATGAGGATCGCCGTGAAAAAATCCATGAGCAAAAATCTGCTCAAACATACCGGTTGCAAATCGCTCTGCAACGAGTTCCTGGTCATAGCCTTTTTCATATGTAGCTTCAGTTATTTTCGTTCCTTCAACCTTTGACATGGTGAGCACTTTCATAGATGAATAAGCAGAATAAATAACAGGAAAATACATGTTTGGCTGATTTTTGGATTGTCGTTTTAAACGCTCGGCATTTTGTGCTTCGTTTTTATAATTAATCTCCTCTTTTAAAGCACTCGCAAATTCGTGAAATAAGTCAATGAGTCGAAATTTTTTCACCCACGTAACCCGTTCCTCTGCTAGTAGGAGCAAATCCTCTAAGATAGCCAAGTCTGTTTCAATAATTCGTTGTATATGCGGACGTCGAATTTTGACAACGACACTTTCCCCTGTTGGTAGTTCCGCTTCATGTACTTGACCAATGGATGCTGCTGCTAAAGGTTCTTTATTAAAGGAGCGAAACAATTGTTCAATAGGGGTGTCCAACTCTTGCTCAAGAATCTCTTTTGCTTCTTCATAAGGAAAGCTTGGCACGTTATCTTGCAACGCTTCTAATTCATTTAACACGTGCTGAGGGAAAAGATCAGCACGTGTACTCGCGAGTTGACCAAGCTTAATAAAGGTAGGCCCAAGCTCCTCTAACAATAAACGAATTCGCTTTGCTACAGAGAGGTCAGTGTCTTTCTTTTTCTTAGAACGTTTAGGTTTGCGTCTTTCAAGCAACCCCATGTCTCGGACAATTTGACCAAAGCCATAGTGATAAAGAGCTGTAATAATATCTTGATACCTTGATAGATACCGCATTCTTTTTTTAAGCATTGGTACGGTCCTCTCTTGCTATTTAATCATCATTTGACTGTGCTTGATCTTGTTGCGCCAATGTTTTCTCAAGAATAGCGACTCTCGCTTTCAACGCATCCACTTCTGCTTGAGTAGGAATATCCATGGAAACAAGATACTGTTTTACCCGTTCGGTAATCATTGATTCCACTTCTTTTTGTGCTTTTTTTCCTTTTTCCATTAAATCGTCAACAAGCTGATTGGATTCTGAACGTTTTACCTCTCCTCGTTGAACAAGTTCGTTAACCGTTCTTTCGATTTGCTCTTTACTAGCAGAAGCCGCTCCAACTCCTAAAGAATACACATTATTTAATACATCTCTCATTGCCATCGTCGTTTCCTCCTTATTTCTGTCATCTTATTTCTATTGTATACAAAGAAAGGAGATGAACACAATTATATTCTCGTTACTACCCTTTATACGACGTTTTCAATCAAAAGTTTCAATCAATTATGGCGTATAGTTCTGCATGAAAAGTGGCTGATCGTCAAGCCACTCGGCATAAAAAATCATTTTATGAGAAGGAAAGCCTCTTTTGTGAATTTGTTCATGTAACCAGCCTTCTGTTTTTTTGATTTTTTTTAGTCCTTCATAAATAATTTCTCCGTCCATAATGAGAGGAACAGGTAAGCTTTGGTCAACACCTTCAACCGCCATATCTTGATTTGATGGTGAACGAAAAGCATGTTTGAGCTGAATATTGACCGTTCCATTTGTTTCCAAGATACCATATTGGACTTCTCGGATCGAAAAAACGCCTTTTTCCCTTAATAAGTGCTGAAGCTGATTTAAGTCTAGTTTATTTTTGCGCAGCTCATCAAATTGAATCCGACCCTTAGCGATAATAATAGAAGGGGAGCCTTCTAGTAGCCCTCTTGTAAATCGGAACTTTTGCGTAATCATTTCGATGGAGTAGATGAGGGAACCCCAAATAAAAATTGCATAAAGAACATACATAAGATGGATGTCATCATCGTAAATGGCGTTCCCTAATAATTCACCTATAACGAGTGCAGAAATAAAATCAAACGGTGTTAGTTGTGTAATTTGGTTTTTACCGAGAACTTTAGATAAAACTAATAGCGCAAAAAAGCCTACAATTAATTCGGTTGTTAATGAAATATAACTTTGCATGATGCTCTCACCCTATGTTCGTAACATCCTTTCTACTGTTAGTGTCTTACCTAGTCTGCCTGCTATTCCATGAAACGATTGTCAATAATTTCATGTGTAAATAAATGTAACTGATACACCCTAATAAGCGAAAAGCTTGAACTACCAGGGGGTGATGACATGTTGAAAAAAACAATAGCTATTATACTTATTGCGCTTCTCGCAGCTTGTACAGCTTACGAAGATGAGCAAGGGAAGGCATTTATGCTTCAGTCTTCTGCCGGCAAAGAGCAGGCGGAATCTGATCGTGTAAAGGAAGAATTGCTAAAAATGGATGAAGTCGTAAGCGTACGAGGCATCCAATACGAAGAAGATATGATTATGGCGCTTCACATAAAGCAAAAAAATCGTTTCCATTTGAAAAAAGTCCGTAAAAAAGCATTTGATTCTGTTAAGGCATTGTATCCGAACGCTACCATCCATATTTCAACGGATAAAAAAATCTATAAAGAATTAGCAAAAGCAGAGGAAGCAATCAAAACAGATCATGTAGCGAAGTCAGAAGTGAAAAAACAGTTAGAGCGTATTGAGGAACATTTAAAAGAGTAAGGAGGGAAACTTGTGGCAAAGGAAAAGCAAACACCAGAGCAACAACAGTATCAAAAGATAGCAAAGAAGTACGAGAAAAAAAGACCCGTACTAAAAAACTGTATCATCGCGTTTTTCGTTGGAGGAGCCATTTGTGTAATTGGTCAGTGTTTACAAGTGTTTTATTATACATTCTTTGATTTTACAGAAAAAAGTGCTAGTAATCCGACCGTTGCCACATTAATTTTTATCGCAACCTTGATTACAGGTCTTGGGTTTTATGATCGTATTGCCCAAGTTGCAGGTGCAGGGACAGCTGTTCCTGTTACGGGATTTGCCAATTCAGTTGCATCAGCAGCAATTGAGCATCGAACAGAAGGCTATGTTCTCGGTGTCGGTGGCAACATGTTTAAGCTAGCCGGGTCAGTTATTGTTTTTGGAACTGTAGCAGCATTTGTTATTTCTTTAATAAAAACCCTTCTTATAAATGCGGGGGTGATTTAATGTTAGTTGGAAAACAAAGTTGGCGATTTGATAACCAGCCAGTTATTATTTCCACTGGAACAGTTGGAGGACCGTTTGAAGGAAACGGCGCCATCCCAGAAGCATTTGATTTGTTGCATGATGAGCTGTGGATCGGTGAAAAATCATTCGAAAAAGCGCAAACGATTCTTGTAGAAGGTGCTGTAACAACAGCACTAAAAAAAGCGTCAGTTAAAAAAGAAGATGTGAACTTTTTATTAGCAGGGGACTTAGTAAATCAATTAACCCCATCTAGTTTTGCAGGTCGTTCGTTAGCCATTCCTTATTTAGGTATGTTTGGTGCTTGTTCAACCTCAATGGAAGGGCTTGCGTTAGGCTCATTTTTAATTAATGGCAGTGGCGCCCATCATGTCGTAAGTGTCGCGTCGAGCCACAATTCTGCAACTGAAAAACAATTTCGTTATCCGACTGAATACGGAGGACAGAAACCACCAACTGCTCAATGGACAGCGACGGCTGCAGGTGCGGCGCTTGTTGCTAAAACAGGCGATGGCCCACGAGTGACCGGTGCAACGATGGGCAAAGTAATTGATATGGGAATTTCTGATCCATTTAACATGGGTGGAGCAATGGCGCCAGCAGCAGCCGATACAATTGAGACTCATTTTAAAGAGTTCCACCGGGGTCCAGATGATTATGACCTTATTGTAACAGGTGATTTAGGTCAAATTGGATTGCCCATTTGTCGGGATTTGCTCAAACAAAAAGGGTATGAATTAGGACATGATCGCTTTCAAGATTGTGGGTTAATGTTGTACAAAGAGGATCAACCCGTATTAGCAGGGGCAAGTGGTCCAGGCTGTTCTGCGGTTGTGACGTATGGTCATTTACTAAACAAAGTAAAATCAGGAGAGATTCGTCGTTTGCTTGTAGTTGCGACCGGTGCGCTTTTATCGCCATTATCGTTCCAGCAAAAAGAAACAATTCCATGTATTGCTCATGCCGTTGTCATTGAGTCACCAAAAGGAGGCGCATTATGATTTTTTTGTGGGCGTTTCTTGTTGGAGGAGTCATTTGTGTGATTGGTCAGTTGTTGATGGATGTAGTGAAATTAACACCAGCTCATACCATGTCCACTTTAGTCGTTAGTGGGGCCGTGCTAGCAGGTTTTGGCTTATATGAACCGTTAGTTGATTTTGCTGGAGCAGGGGCAACAGTGCCAATTACAAGTTTTGGTAATTCCCTCGTTCAAGGTGCAATGGAAGAGGCGAATCAAGTTGGTCTTATTGGGATCATCACAGGCATTTTTGAAATAACGAGTGCCGGTATTTCTGCAGCCATTATTTTTGGCTTTATCGCTGCGCTTGTTTTTAAACCAAAAGGGTAATGGTACCCATAGGCTAGTCCAAATGGTTCTATTCAAACTATTTGACCTAGCCTTTTTTAGGTTTTGTTCCAATGGGTCATGATAAAGTGTTTTAGGCGTAAACATCGAGTTAAACAGGGAGAGTAGCTTAATGATTTGGTGTGCTCAGTATAAAGATGCTTGTCATAATTAAGGCTTGGCCGCATAAATTTCTATATAAACTGTGCGGGAGTTGAGCGGACTCATGATAAAAAAAGGAACGGTATGCCTATTCATTTGGTGCTTTTTACTTTACTTACCGATAAACAGCATGTATGGAAAAGAACAAGTGACATTCCCTATATCCGGACAGGCTGCGATCTTAATGGAACAAGAATCAGGACGTGTCCTATATGGTAAAAATGAACACCAGCCATTAAAAATAGCCAGTATCACGAAAATCATGACGGCGATTTTGGCGATCGAATCTGGGAAATTAGATGAGACTGTTCTCGTGTCAAAACATGCAGAAGGAACAGAAGGATCTTCTCTCTATTTAGTATCAGGGGAAAAAATGAAACTAGAGGATTTAGTTTATGGCTTAATGATGAGAAGTGGGAATGATGCGGCAATCGCGATTGCCGAGCATGTTGGTGGTAGTGTAGATGGCTTTGTTTATTTAATGAATGAAAAAGCAAAAGAAATTGGTATGTCAAATACACTTTTTCGTAATCCACATGGATTAGACACCCATGACGATCATTTGTCTAGCGCCTATGATATGGCGATATTAACTCAGTATGCGATGACGAATGAAACGTTTCAAACGATCTCGTCCACAAAAAAATACCGCTCCCAAGGTGAAAATGTCCGTGTATTTCATAATAAAAATCGTTTGTTAACAGAGAAATACGACTATTCAACAGGAGGGAAAACAGGCTATACGAAGCTTGCAAAACGTACCCTTGTCTCCACGGCTAGTAAAGATGGACTTAACTTAATTACGGTTACACTTAATGATCCAAACGATTGGGACGACCACATGAATTTATTCAACTGGGGTTTTAAGCAATTTACGCTACACACATTGATTGAAGCAGGTCCGCTTGATGTAACAGCAGATGAATTTTATGAAGATCATCTAACGGTCAAACATGAACTCGTCTATCCATTGAGTGAAAATGAAAAAACAGCGATAAAGCCCAAAATTGAACTAAAAGCACCTCCTGAACAAGGGTTTACAAATGAAGACCTTAAACATCCTGTAGGGAAAATGGTGTTTGTTGCGAATGGAGAAGAGTTAGAAAGTACTCCTCTCTACTATGAAGAAGGTGAGAAAGAAGAGAAGCGTTCGTTTTGGCAAACCATTCGACAATTGTTCACGATTGTTATTGGAGCTGGTTCTACGTGATTAACTATATTTGGGCAGGAATGTTACTCATAGGCTTAGTGTATGCAGCGCTAAATGGCACGATGAGTGAGGTAACCGAAGGAGTTTTTACAGGTGCAAAAGAAGCTGTTGCTATTTGTATCGGTCTAATAAGTGTTCTAACTTTTTGGCTAGGGTTAATGAAAGTAGCGGAAACAGCAGGTATTCTTAAGCAATTAGCCAAGCTCGTCCATCCACTTGCCCGGAGAGTGTTTCCGGAAGTACCAAAGGATCATCCAGCAATGGGCTATATTTTATCGAATTTAACTGCAAATGTATTTGGTTTAGGAAATGCGGCCACACCGATGGGGATAAAAGCGATGGAAGAATTGAAACGACTGAATGGGGGAAAGGACGAAGCGAGTCGTTCAATGATTACGCTTTTGGCTCTTAATACGGCATGTCTAACACTTGTTCCTACGACCGTCATCTCCATTCGGATGTCGTATGAATCTGAAGCGCCGACGGATATCGTTAGTACAACCATCTTCGCTTCAGGCTGCGCTATGATTGGCGCAATTTGTATCGATCGTTTCTTCTATTACTTGCGTAGTCGAAAGGAGCGGTCCTCTTAATGGAATGGTTAACGGCGCTATCGGTCTGGATGATCCCTGTACTTATTGGTACGGTTATTCTCGTTGCAACAATACGAAGAGTTCCTACTTACGAAACATTTGTTTCAGGGGCAAAAGAGGGATTTGGGATGTCAGTGTCGATTATTCCTTATCTTGTGGGCATGCTTGTTGCCATCTATGTATTTCGCGCTTCTGGGGCAATGGAAGCCCTCGTTTCAGGGATGGCACCATTCCTTTCTTGGTTTGGCGTCCCTGCTGATATTGTTCCTTTAGCTTTATTGCGACCGATTTCTGGCACAGGTGCACTAGGGTTAATGACAGATTTAACTGCAGTACACGGGCCTGACTCTTATATTGGTCGACTCGCTGCAACCTTACAAGGGAGTACAGATACGACTTTTTATATCCTGACGGTTTATTTTGGAGCAGTAGGCATTAAAAAGATGGGAGATGCATTAAAAGTAGGTTTACTTGCAGATTTAGTAGGCATCATTGCTGCTATTTTTATTGTTAGTCTCATTTTTGGGTCGTAATATTTAGATGAAACGTGTTTGAAGGAAGCTTGCAAGGAGGCTTCTATCTAACGCGTTTTTTGTTTTTTGAAGGCGTATTCTTTTACCAGCTACTTGTAACAGTAAAGAAAAGTCGTTATGATGATGCAAGAGGTGAGAAAGATGGAACGATTACAGAAAGTCATTGCTCAAGCAGGCGTGACATCAAGACGAAAAGCAGAAGAGTATATTACGGCTGGCCGAGTACAAGTGAACGGCAAGAAGGTCACAGAATTAGGTGTGAAAGTAAATCCAAATAAAGATCGAGTTGAAGTAGACGGTGTTCCCCTGGACAAAGAAGAACCTGTTTATTATTTACTTTATAAACCAACTGGTGTTATCTCCACATCAAACGATGAGAAAGGACGAAAAAAGGTAACGGATTTAATTGATGTATCCCAACGTATATACCCTGTTGGTCGTTTGGATTATGACACATCAGGGTTATTGCTATTAACAAACGACGGCGAATTTGCCAATTTATTAATGCACCCAAAATTTAAAATTGAAAAGGAATATGTTGTGAAAGTTAAAGGCATACCTGATCGAAAAGAGTTAAAACAGCTTGAAACAGGCATAAAGCTAGAAGACGGTCTGACAGCTCCTGCAAAAGTAAAAATGCTATCAAGTGATCGTAAAAAAAATACTGCGATCATCCGTATTATTATTCATGAGGGAAAGAATCGACAAATACGTAGAATGATAGAAGCCCTTGGCTATCAAGTTGACAAGTTAAAACGAGAACGGTTTGGTTTTTTAACATTAGGTAACATGAATTCAGGTGAATACCGAGTCATTAAACCAATGGAAATAAAACATTTAAAAGAAATGGCTGTCACGAAACCGTCATAAAAAAATGTCAATTCATTTCAGTCCCACGTTATAATGGAACTGTACGAAAACGTTCACAAATGGAAAGGGGGCGCATCCGTTGAGTAAAAGAAAGCGTTCAATAACTCGACTAATGATTTTGCTAGTCATTGCGGGTGCAGTTGGCTATACATTTTATGCCAATTCTCAATCGAACGATGGGGTCGTTCGCGCCGGAGATCAAGCTGAAAACTTTGCATTGCGCGACTTAAACGATAACCGTTTTGAAATGGCGCAGCAAGAAGGAAAAGGGGTCTTTGTTAATTTTTGGGCCACTTATTGTGAACCATGTGAACGAGAAATGCCTCACATTGAAAATGTATATGAAGACTATAAAGACGATGTTGAAATGATTGCCATAAATGTGGACGAGTCTGAGTTAACAGTCGATACATTTGTGTCTCGTCACCAGCTTTCGTTTCCAATTGCTATTGACAGAAGGCAAGAGGTCACTAGAGCTTATGGTATCCGACCTTTGCCAGCAACACTTGTCATAGATGAACATGGTGAAGTGCAGCACTATTATCAAGGTGAAATGACAGAAGCAATGGTGAGGGAGTTTTTTGAAAAGGTAGTACCCGAGGGGTAAGACGGGGGTGAAGGAATGAAAGACAAACTTAGAACGTGTGAATGCGGTCATGTTCATAAAGAAGGAACAGACATGTGCGCGGCTTGCGGAAAACCGCTAACAGAAGAGGCAAAATCGGAAGGCGTTAACATGCGCTATGAAGGAGCAGCAATCCGTTCGAAAAAACAAAGGCGAACCATACTGGATCAAGTTTGGGCATTTTTTTCATCGGTAAAAGTTGGGATATGGATTATTATCATTCTTCTTGTAGCCTCAGCAGTAGGGACGTTGTTTCCACAGGAAAATCTTCGTCCTGGTATAGAAGATGCTGCAACCTTTTATGAACGAGAATATGGATCAATTGGCCTACTCTATTATAATTTAGGTTTAAACGAACTTTATAGTTCTTGGTGGTACATAGCTTTAATTGTTGCTTTAGCTGTTTCAATTGTAGTGGCTAGTTTTGACCGCGGTATCCCGTTGTACAAAGCGTTAAAAGCTCAGCGAGTAACGCGTCACCCTCATTTTATGACACGGCAGCGGTTATTTGCCGCTACTAAAGCGGCAGAGTCAACCTCAGTGGATTTAAAAAAAGTGACTTCACAGTTAAAGAAAAAGCGTTATACCATTCGAGAAGAAAACGGAAATCTATTAGCAGAAAAGAATCGGTTTGCTCGCTGGGGTCCTTACGTCAATCACGTTGGCTTAATTTTGTTTTTAGCAGGTTGCTTAATGCGCTATTTACCTGGCATGTATGTGGATACAACGATGTGGATTCGTGAAGGAGAGCGTGCCCCTGTTCCTGAGGCGTCTGAGTATCTCGTGGAAAACCGCGGCTTTTCAATTGACTATTATGATCCTGAAGATGATCGATTCCAAGATGCGTTCGCTGACGGTAATGCGCTTGTGACAGAATCATTTATGACAGACGCAGTGCTATACAAGCGTTCTGGTATTCTTGGGGACGATTCCATTGAAAAAGTAGACGAAAAAAACATCCTTGTAAATGACCCATTAAAATTTGATTCCTTTTCACTTTATCAAACGGACTATCGTGAAAATGAGCTGCACGAAATGACGTTTACATTGGAGCATAAAGAAACAAACGAAACGTTTGGCGAGTTAACCATTAACCTCATTAATCCAGAAGGTACTTATGATTTAGGCGACGGTTACGAGGTACGACTCGTAAACTATTTCCCTAATTTTTATATGAACTCAAATAATGAGCCATCAACGCGAAATAATATTCCTGACAATCCGTATTTCATTTTTGAAATGACAACGCCTGACACGCCTGAAGGAGAGACAAGTGTTGTTGGCATTCAGCAAAACTTAGAACCGCTCCAGGAAAACGAGTACAAAATGACGTTTGTTGATGTGGAATTAGCAAATGTTAGTATTTTAACGGTACGAAAAGATCAAACGTTACCTCTTTTAATTGCAGGTGGTAGTATTTTTATTATTGGTCTTGTTCAAGGCTCCTATTGGGCACATCGCCGTGTTTGGATTCAGCAAACAGATGGAAAAGTGTGGATTGCAGGTCATACGAATCGAAACTGGCTTTCTTTTCAAAAAGAACTAAGTGAAAGTCTTGAAGATACGAACTTGTTCACCCCGATTGATCAAGAAGAACAAAAGGAATCAAAAGGTTCAGCGGACGTTTCGGGGCAAAAAGGAGATAAACATGCTTAATCTAAGTTTTAATTTATTGCTATTTGCTTTTTTTGCTTTTTTAACGGCAACGGTTTTCTTTGCTCTATCACTAGCGAAACAACGTAAAGAACAAGAGCATAAGCAAACAAAAGCAAGCAAATGGGGTCTGGCGTTTTCCTTACTTGGTTTAGCGCTTTCTCTCGGCTACTTTTTTGCTAGATGGTCGGTTTCTGGTCATGCACCAGTAAGTAATATGTTCGAATATATGACAGCGCTAGCTATTGCCATTTCCCTAGCGTTTTGTATTATTTATTTTATCTATCCAGCTCGTGCCGATGTAGTTGGGTTGTTTACAATGCCAACTGTGATGCTGCTCATTGTTTATGCGTCAACCTTTTCAACAGCTGTTGCGCCGCTTGTACCATCATTGCAAATGCCACTCATGTTAAAGTTACATATTATTACAACTGCAATTGGACAAGGGTTGCTTGCAATCGGGTTTGCCGCAGGATTAGCCTATTTAATTCGGACACTTGACTTAAAACAAAAAAGTTGGAAGCCTCGTATTATTGAGCTCATGATGTACGGGCTACTATGTGTAATTGCTCATTCCCTTGTGGCGCACGGTTTTGCTGCGGCGGATTATGAAGTAACGTTTAGCTATGTAGATGAAAATGAACAAGAAGCAACGATGGTATACGAAGTACCACCGATTGTGGGACCAAATCAATGGGAAAGCCAGACAGAAAATGGAATGGATCCATTCTTTGCTGTACCAGGAAATATCGAAGCAAGTGATTTAAACACGTTAATTTGGGCGTTTGCCATTGGTGCCATACTTTACTGGGTGATTCGTCTCCTTATTCGTAAACGTATTAGTTTAGCGATCCAACCGTTATTGAAAGTAACAAACCCTTTAACATTAGATGAATTTAGCTATCGTGCCATTGCTATTGGATTCCCAGTCTTCGCTCTTGGAGGGTTAATTTTTGCTATGATCTGGGCACAAATCGCTTGGTCACGTTTTTGGGGTTGGGATCCAAAAGAAGTATGGGCATTAATTACGTTTTTGTTCTATGCAGCCTATCTTCATTTACGCTTAAACAAAGGCTGGCACGGAGAAAAATCGGCTTGGCTTTGCGTTATTGGTTTCGCTATTATTATGTTCAATCTCGTTTTTGTAAACTTAGTTATTGCTGGGTTACATTCCTACGCTTCTTAAGAAAACGAATGATGACGGAATTGTTACAAATGATTTGTAACAATTCTTTTTTTGTGGAAAACAGCGCTTCAAGATTGGCGATTTGTTTTTCAACCATGGTAGACTAAAGGGGACAGGTATACTAAAACGGCTCCAGCATGTTCATAATGAATAAAGATAGGTATATAGGAGGTCTATAATGGATTATCAACCGAGTATTTTAGTTGTGGATGATGAAGATCGTATTCGACGATTGTTAAAAATGTATCTTGAAAGAGAAGACTATCAAATAGATGAAGCGACAAATGGTGAAGAAGCACTCACTAAAGCACTTGAAGTCGATTATGATTTAATTTTGCTTGATGTGATGATGCCTGGTATGGATGGAATTGAAATGTGCCAACAACTCCGACTAACAAAAGCTACTCCTGTTATGATGCTAACAGCAAAGGGAGAAGAAGCAAATCGTGTACAAGGATTTGAAGTAGGCGCGGATGATTATATTGTTAAACCATTTAGTCCGCGGGAAGTTGTGCTGCGAGTAAAAGCGATGCTAAGACGAGCATCTGCTACTCAGTTTGTGCAAGCAGATACGCAAACAAAGGACTTACTTGTTTTTGGACCGTTAACGATTGATAACGATGCCCATCGTGTGAGTGTTAATCAACAAGAAATTAATTTAACACCAAAAGAGTATGAGTTGCTCTATTATTTGGCGCAATCTCCAGACAAAGTATTCTCACGGGAACAGTTACTGAAGGATGTCTGGAACTATGAATTTTTTGGCGATTTGCGAACGGTCGATACGCACATTAAACGACTACGCGAAAAGTTGAATCGAGTTTCACCAGAAGTTTCGGCGATTATATCAACGGTTTGGGGTGTCGGTTACAAATTCGAGGCAGTTAGCGGCTAATGCTCTGGCAAAGTGTAGTAGGGAAGCTTTGGTTAACCATTCTTTTGCTCGTCACTGTCGTCTTAACTGTTTTAATGGTCATGATGCTTCGCTTTACTGAAAGTAATACTATTGAAGAGGCTGAAACGAGGCTAAATAGCTATGCAAATATGGCTATTTCTACGTTGGAAAGTCATGACGGTCTTGATGGATCGTTCGAGTATCTAGAAACGATCAGTCAAGAGTTTTCAGTTAATCTATTGCTCGTAGATAGTCAAACAGGTGTATGGAGTACGGCAGCGGGTCGCGAAGGTGAGATGATTGCATCTGAATTAATTGAGGGTTGGTCTTCTTTTGATGAACGTTTAATTGAAACTGAAAGTTATTCACTTGCTGGAGACGATCATGACAAAACAGAAATGATTATTTTAGGCGCACCGGTACAAACAGATGAATTAGACGCGATGATTTTTCTTTATCAGCCTTTATCTGCGATTGAAGAAGCGGCATCTGAAACACGTACACTCATTTATTTATCCGCCGGTATTGCGCTAATTTTAACGACGATCTTTGCCTTTTTCTTATCATCACGCATTACAGCACCGATTCGAATTATGAGGCAAGCTGCATTAGAAGTAGCTCAAGGGAAGTTCCATACAAAAGTGCCAATCTTAACTCAAGATGAAATTGGTCAGCTTGCCATTGCCTTTAATCGGATGCGTAGAGAGCTTAATCGCAACATTTCTGAACTAAATCAGGAAAAGGAACAGCTATCAAGAATTTTATTAAGTATGGCTGATGGCGTCATTACGTTTGATAAGCACGGATTAATTCGAATTACAAATCCTCAAGCTGATCATGTCATTCAAATGATGCTGTATGAAGAAGGCGAGACGGACCTAGGGGCAAAAGTGAAAGTGCCGACACAATTACGTCCTCTTTTCGAGCGCGTTGTTGAACAAGAGCATGAAGAATTGCTTGAAAAAACGGTTCAAGGACGGAGCATGGCTATTTTAATGGCGCCACTATATGAAGGCCACTATATTCGAGGTGCCGTAGCGGTTGTGCGAGATGTAACAGAAGAGCGGCGACACGATAAGCTACGTAAAGATTTTATCGCGAACGTTTCGCACGAGTTACGAACACCGATATCCATGCTACAAGGGTATAGTGAAGCAATCGTCGATGGTGTAACGTCGACGGAAAAGGAACAAAAAGAAGTGGCACAAATTATTTACGATGAGTCGTTACGAATGGGACGGCTAGTCAATGAATTATTAGATTTAGCCCGGATGGAAGCAGGGTACATTGAGTTAAATGTGGAGGAAGTGGCTCTACAGGATTACTTAGAGCGAATCGTGCGTAAGTTTTCTAGTTACGTAAAATCAGAAGAAATTGATATACAGCTATTGAATGAGCAAAAAGACACGACCGCTTTATTTGACCCGGATCGTATAGAGCAAGTACTAACGAATCTCATTCATAATGCCATTCGTCACACTGAAAAAGGTGGCTACGTGAACCTTAGCTATGAACGAGATGAAAAAGCCAACGTTTTCTCTGTACATGATTCAGGTTCTGGGATTCCAGAAGAGGATTTACCCTATGTATTTGAACGGTTTTATAAAGCCGATAAGGCACGGACCCGACAGCGTGGTGGCACTGGACTAGGGTTAGCTATTGCTAAAAACATTGTTGAAGCCCACGGAGGCTCGATTTCTGTTCAAAGTAAAGTAGGGGAAGGGACGGTCTTTCGGTTCACGATTCCTCGAAAAATGAATAGAGATGGCGAATAAAGGCGATCTTTTTTGTTTCATAAGAAACAAAACCATGGTAGTCTAAAAGAAACCAATAACGTCGTTACGGATACAGCCTAAGCGCTGTCTAACAGGGGAAGCTAGTGAAAATCTAGCACGGACCCGCCACTGTAAATACGCACTCGTATAAGTCAGAAGACCTGCCGTAATGTAGAACGTAAATTCTTTCGCGGACTAAAGAACCATTGTTAAAAGTAGCAATGTGAAGCAGCACATACGTTCATATGTGTTGCTTTTTTGTCTTGAGGAAAGCAAGGAGTGAAAGATGAAAGCACACACAACGTGGATAAGGATGATAGGGCCTTATCTTTTCTCTATTTGTTTGGTTGTCGTTATTTTTCTACTCGCTATAAGCTTAGGGAGTGTACATATTCCTGTGCGAACCGTTTTTTTGACGATTGTACAAGAAGGAGCGCGTGTGCCACTTGGTGCTGCGTTAGAGGATGCCCATACACAAATTATTCTGCAAATTCGATTACCACGTGTATTGCTAGCGTTTCTTGTTGGTGCGTCTTTAGGCATTGCGGGAGCTGCTTTTCAAGGGCTTTTACGAAATCCGTTAGCAGATCCCTTTACGATTGGTGTTTCATCAGGTTCAGCACTAGGAGCTGTAACGGTTATTTTTTTTCAACTTAGCTTTATTGGCATTTGGACCTTACCAGTTGTTGCGATCCTTTCTGGCTTTGTGACGCTTTGCCTCGTCTTGTCTTTTACTCGTCTTGTGCAGCGCTCGCTTGCGACAGAGACCATCATTTTAACAGGTATTATTGCAAGTTCTTTTTTAGGTGCTTGCTTATCATTAATGGTGGCACTTTCCCAAGAAGAGCTTCGCCACATTATTCATTGGCTCATGGGCAGTGTAGGTATGCGTGGCTGGTCTTACGTGTATTTAATTTCACCTTTTTTAGTGAGTGGATTTGTTCTCGTTTGGTTCTGTCGGAATGAACTAAATGCGCTTATGTATGGGGAAGCGAGTGCCCACTATTTAGGTGTTGCTGTGAGGAAAAAGAAATTCGTTATCCTTTTAGCAGCAACGCTTTTAACCGGGAGTGCGGTAGCAGTATCTGGCACAATTGGTTTTGTTGGGCTCGTCATACCACATATGGTTCGGCTGTTGTGGGGCTCAAATCATCAGCACTTACTGCCTTTAGCTGGAATAACAGGTGGTGGCTTTTTAATTCTTGCTGATTTAACCGCTCGAACAATAGTAGCGCCAGCAGAATTGCCAATTGGTGTGATTACGGCACTTGTTGGTTCTCCCATTTTTGCTTGGATGCTTTATCGGCAAAATAAACGAAAGCAGGGGACTTAACATGTTAGATGTTCGAGGAGTGTGCGTTCGCATCGGAGATCGTACGATACTAGACAATATTTCGTTTACTGTAAAAAAAGGAGAAATGGTTGGCATTCTAGGAGAAAATGGTAGCGGAAAAACAACTTTGCTTCAGGCTATAACAGGAGTGAAATCGTTCCAATCTGGGCATATTCTTTTTAATGATGAACCGCTGGAAAAAATGAAGGCAAAACAACGGGCACGCAAAGTAGCTGTTTTAACTCAGGAACCCTCTTCATCTTTTCATACAACGGTTCAAAGCGTAGTTGAATTGGGGCGTTATCCGTATTTAAATGGTTTGCTCCCACAGCTTTCTAAAACAGATCGAATGATGATCGATGATGCGATGCGGGAAACGAAAGTGAGCACGTTAGCGCATCGTTCTATGCTGACACTTAGCGGTGGAGAACGACAGCGGGTGTGGCTGGCGCAAGCGTTAGCGCAAGCACCTGAACTTTTATTACTAGACGAGCCGACCAATCATTTAGATCTTGCGCACCAAGTAGCACTTATGGACTACTTACATCAACAGGTTAAAAAAAATGACTTAACCGTTGTATGCATTTTACATGATGTGAATTTAGCAAGTTTATATTGTGACAACGTGCTCCTTCTAAAAGAAGGAAATGTTCAAGGTTATGGCGAAACACAGCAGCAACTTACAAGCGATAAGTTAAGGGCACTTTATGGGTCGGCGTTTTCAGAAACAACCGAACCGTATTCAGGCCGTAAACAATTTAGCGTTCTACCATATTATGTTGATTTTCGTTAGGAGGATGAAAGAATGAAGATTTATACTCGGGGTGGAGATAAAGGAAAAACAAGCATTTTAGGAGCGCGATTGAATAAAACAGATACTCGGATTGAAGCGATTGGTGCAGTCGATGAATTAAATAGTACCATTGGCCAAGCTATCTATCGTGCACAGCAGGAGGATTTAACGAACATCTCAAGTGAACTAATGGTTGTATCCAATCAATTATTTGATTACGGGGCTGATTTAGCAAACGTAAAGGAGACAATTCCTTATAAAATTACAGCTGCTCACACCGAAGAGTTGGAACAGCGCATTGATATGCACACAGAGTCATTGGAACCACTTGCGTATTTTATTTTACCAGGTGGGTGTGCTACTGCCTGTGCGCTACATCTGTGTCGAACGGAAGCAAGAAAAGCAGAGCGACGTGTGAATGATATAGAGACTGCTATTCCTGCAGAACTGCAAGTGTATATGAACCGCCTATCAGACTACTTCTTTACTTTAGCACGATTAGCAAATAAACAAACAGGAGTAGTTGACGTAGCTTATGTAGGAGAGAAGCATTTCCATTCATAAAAAGCAAATGGTACTCATATAGTTCCCATGGAGAAAAAAAGTGGGAGGCTTTTATGGCATCAATGGTTGATTTTGTCAAGCGACTTAGCATTGTGTTTGTGCTGACGTTCGTTATCGGTTTACTTTTCTTCAGTGTGAAATGGATGATAGAAGAAGAGCGAATGGTAATAGGTGACAGACAAAATGTCGTGAAGAGTACATGTCTAATGGACGATGTTTACGTGTAAAGAAGAACGGTTCACGCATGATAAGCATGAACCGTTTATTCATCTTTATAAGTCAATCACATGCACGAGCTTGATTTCATCAAATTTTACAAGTTCCTCTACGATTCCATCTTCAACGTGTTTATCTACATTTACGAGCATAATTGCCTCACCACCAACCGACTTACGACCCACTTGCATCGTTGCGATGTTGACATCGTGCTGCGCTAGCAACTGCCCCATTTTGCCAATAACACCTGGGCGATCAAAATGCTGAATATAGAGAATATGCCCTTGTGCAACGATGTCAACAGAAAATTCGTTAAGGGAAACAATACGTGGACCGTAATCCTTAATATACGTTGCTTTTATCTCAAACGAACGTTCTTCACCGACTGCAACAGCATGAATAAGATTTTCATAACCGAAATGATCGGTTAGTTGTTTTTCACCATAATTAATGCCACGTTCTCTAGCAATTAATGATGCATTGACATCGTTGACAGCGGCATCCACCCGTGGTTGTAAAAACCCAGCCATTAAGCTTCTTGTTAATATGCTCGTATCTCCTTGAGTGGTTGATCCACTATAATACACATTGATCTCTTGGACCGGGATACGCATTAGTTGTGATAATAATGAACCCATCGTCTTTGCTAACTCGTATTGAGGTTTGATTTTCTCATACAGCTCTTTTGACAAAGTCGGCAAATTAATTGAATTCCTCGCTGGCTCCCCTTGAAGAAATGCGAGAACCTCTTCAGCCACTTGTGAGGCAACATTTAGCTGTGCTTCCTTTGTTGAAGCGGCAATATGTGGTGTTGCAACAACGTTAGCGTGTTCAATGAGTGCTTGATCTGTTACCGGTTCTTCGGTAAACACATCTAAAGCTGCTCCGGCAACATGGCCATTTTCTAAAAAATGATACAAAGCTTTTTCATCAATAATGCCACCTCTAGCACAGTTGATTAAATATACACCTTTTTTCGTTAATGGGATGGTTTCCATATTTAATAAACCTTTTGTTTCTTTTGTTAGTGGTGTATGGACAGTTATAATATCCGATTGGCGCAAGACATCGTGTAAATCTGCTTTTTGTATCCCTAATTTTTCCGCTCGTTCCACTGTTAAAAATGGATCGTATACAACTACTTGCATATCAAATGCTTTTGCGCGACGAGCAAGTTGTGTACCAATTCTACCGAAACCAATAATACCAAGTTTCTTTTTATTTAATTCTGCTCCTTGATACAATTTGCGTTCCCATTTACCATCTTTTAATGATGCGTTTGCTTGAGGAATGTTGCGCAATAATGAGCACATCATGGCAAAGGTATGCTCTGCAGTAGAAATCGTGTTGCCATCAGGTGCATTGATGACGACAACACCGTGCTTAGTAGCAGCTTGCACGTCGACGTTATCAACACCTACACCGGCTCGGGCAATAATTTTTACATTTGGCATTTTTAATAGTACTTCTTCTGTTACGGTTGTTCCGCTTCGGATCAGAAGGGCGTCATACTGTGCTAGATCGTCGGTTTCTTGAATACTTCTTTGATCAACAATAACATCCGGTGCTTGTAATAGTGGTGCTAACCCTGCTTCACTCATACTATCTGCTACTAGTACGCGATACTGTCTCTCTTTGTCCATTCTGTTTCTCTCCTTTTAAAAAAAAATAAAAAAAAACACAGCTTTCCATTGAAAGCTGTGAGGGGCGATTTAGCGCGGTACCACCCTCATTTATGTAAATACCTTTTACATAACTCAATTCATAACGGAGATCCCGGAACTTATCTACTCTTGTTCGATAAGCCTACTCAGAAGTGCTATTCAAGAAGGCCTCACTGATTTTCACCAACCATCAGCTCTCTGCATCAACCGTTTTCTTGTCATCTCTTCATCATTGTATTTAAACGATTCAGTTTTTAGTACTGTACCACATAGAAGATTGGAACGTCAACCACTAATTATTCGTTATTTGAAATGAATTATCTGAAAAACTAGTCCTTCATAGGTTTTTTTGCTTATATAACGAAAGATCTAACGTTTAAATGTTTATTTCATTCGTATTTCATCGGGTCGCCATCAAATGGTTTCGATGCAATTTTAATTGAATCCGTCGGGCATCCATTTTTCGCATCAATGACATCGTCTACAAGAACATCTGGTATTAACGCTGATCCAGTATTGTCGTCTATGTAAACATAAGCAAGTCCCTCATCATTGTAATCATAGATATCAGGAGCGACAGCACCGCATGCACCACATGCAATACAAGTATCCATATCTACAATGGTAAAGCATTTATTCGTCATCCTTTTACTCCTCTTTGACTCTAATGCACTCCATTGTAGCAGATATTCAGGTTTTAACAATGAAAAAAACAAAAAGCTTTGCTAAAATAAAGAGATGGACGGATGGAGGTTACTATGAGAGAAGACCTAATCGTAACGGCACTTGCGTTATTTCGAGGAAAACGTTCGGCCATGGCTGCGTATCATTTGTTACAAGGCAAGCGAACGATTCAAACGGTGCAAGATGGTACGTTCTTTAATCAACTCTTTCTTTTTGGTACGTTGCCACATTTAACAAAAGAAGCGTTTCAACATACTCTTGAAACATTGGAAAAAGATCAGTTCATTACGTTTGAGCAGGATATTTGTGTGCCAACGAAAAAGGCAGAGGCTCGAAAAAATGCATGTCTTGCTACTCATTCTTATTTATACCAATTGAACGGGTGGATGTTTGGTAAAGTGGAACGTCGTTTTTGGGAGCGTTTCTCGTTGCTCATTCAATCCCTTAGTCACTTATACGAAAAGGTGTCATTTGCGCCAACAACCCATAACGTTTGGAACCAGCAATGGGTACGTGGCATTTTAAATCAGTACGAACATGATGTAACGCCTTTAAACAATCAGCTCTATTGGGAATGCGAGACTATACTGCGAGAGCAGTCTACAATAAACGCCGAACTATTTGTTCGACAGCTTTCTAGACCAAGGCGAGTTGGCCAAACAAAAGCACAGCTTTCCCAGGTTTATAAAATGGACGCGTTAGAGGTTCAGCTTCGTACTCAGGCAGTCATTCATACGTTTTGTTCCTGTGCATACAATCAGCAAGATACTTACCTAGCTCTCTCACAATGTTTCGCACATAATGAAGTGAATCGATTAACGGCTTCAGCAAATAAAACGGCGCAGCTATTAAACCAAAACGTAAAACTAGAGCGCATTGCTGCTATACGACAGTTAAAAACAGCGACAGTGGAAGATCATGTTGTTGAGATCGCAATGAGTGATAACCGATTTTCAATTGAGCCATTTGTCACGCCCTCAATACAAAAGCAAATTGAAACCGTTTTGCAACAGCAGGACGATCGGAAACTTAGAGACATTCGAAACGAAATTGGGGAGCACGTGAGTTATTTTCAAATTCGACTCGTTTTAGCAAAGAGAGAAAGGGATCGTTATGTTAGAGCGTGAATTACAACGATTGTTTGGTTTTCAGACATTTAAGGAAGGGCAAAAAGACATAATTGAAGCGCTAATGGCGGGTAATGATGTGTTTGCCATGTTACCTACTGGAAGAGGAAAGTCTTTATGCTACCAACTCCCTGCTTTTTTAGCGAGAGGATTAACGGTTGTTGTTTCACCACTACTTTCTCTTATGGAGGATCAAGTAGCACAATTAAAAAAAGCAGGTCGAAAACAAGTTGTAGCACTTAATAGTTTTTCTTCAAAACAAGAGCGGCAAAAGCTTCTTCAGCAGCTAAATGACTATAAAATTGTTTATTTATCACCAGAAATGCTTCAAGCACAAGATGTACTCAGCGCTTTAAGAAGTCAGCTTATATCGTATTTTATTATCGATGAGGCGCACTGTATTTCCTACTGGGGGCATGATTTTCGCGCTGATTATTTGCGATTAAGAGAAGTGAAGGCGGCTCTCGATCATCCACCTACTTTAGCCATTACAGCTACCGCTGATGAAAACGTTCGAAAAGATATAAAAATACAGCTTCAATTACGTCAGCCAGTTGAAATCCTTGATCGAGTGAATCGGGAAAATATCGCTCTTTTCGTTGAAAGGTATGAAACGAATGAACAAAAAGTCATTCGTCTTAAAGAGATTGTTCGAGAGTACGAGCTCCCTGGTTTAGTATACGCGCAAACAAGGGCACAAGCGGAGTGGTACTGTGAACAACTTCAACGAGATTGTCCAGAGCTTTCGGTAGGCTACTACCACGGTGGAATGGATAGCATGGATCGAATGCTCGTTCAGGAGCAATTTCTTTCAAATCAGTTAGATTTAATTTGTGCAACAAATGCCTTTGGAATGGGTGTGAATAAACAAGATATTCGCTTTATTATTCATTTACAGCAACCCCTGGATGTTGCATCTTATTTACAAGAAATTGGCCGAGCTGGTCGAGACGGTTCACCAAGTTTCGCTCTCGTTCTTCTTTCTCCTGAAGATCCATTTTATGCATCTCGACTCATTCAAAATCGAGTCGAAGAGACAATGTCGTTAGAGACATTGCCCCAGCTGCTTGCGATGCCTTTTAACAGTAAAAGTGAACAGCGAATGAGGCTTGAGCAATCATACGGTGAGCAAGGTCAAACGATTTTATTTTTACTTGAAAAATGGGACGTAATCGTAGATGATAAAGGAACATGGAAGAATCAACATGAAACCATTTCAAAATTAAAAACGTATTTTGAAAAACAAGAACAACGAAGGCAACATCGACTTGACACTATGACTGAGTATAGTGAAAATCACAACCAGTGCAGACGCCATTTATTGCTTCATCCCTTTGATGAGCATGTGAGGCTGCAGGCCATTTGTTGTGACATCTGCGGAGCAACTCTCGATTCATTTCAAAAACAAAAACACGAATCAACTAAGGATATCTTTCAATGGGATGAAGAGCTTGCCAACATCTTTAATCAACCGTATTTAGAAAGGGGGGCAAAGAGATGAATGAGTTGAAGGTGGAAGAATTTGAAGATCGAAGCGAAGAGCAACGGCTACCATCTCGTGTGAATGTCCATAAACGTAAGCGGAGCAAAACAACGAAAAAAAAGCCGCTCTTTTTGCCGCGAATCTTGTTTGCCTTATTTTTTAGTTTGGTAGGGTCCATTTTAGTGATGGCGTTTCTCTTTTTAGTCTAATTTGCACTAGTAAGACATACTCTTTACAAAAAGAGGTGGTAGGGGTGCAACATGTAGATACAGTAGGGCACATAACGAATGAACTTGTTAAGCGTAAGCAGACGCTCGAACGTTTTGAAAAGAAAAGCAAGCGCTATGCAGGGTGGACTTTATGTACAAGCTTCCTTTTTGGTATTAGCATAAGTCCGCTTACGCAGAAAGGGTCATCCTCTTTTTCAACCCTACTTCTCGCGCCAATTCCTTTGATTTTACTTTTATGTTTGGTCGTTCTAATCGGGCAAATGATAAACTGCAAGAAGAAAACAGACAAAAAAGAAACTGATTTTGAGACATTAAGGCAAGAATGTATCGATCGTTTGACTGAAATCTTGCCCGATCATTTATCCCATGAGGAAAAAGAAGCTTATTTAAACGAGATGGAGCAACGGTTTTCCATTAACCTCTACTTCCGCTCTTAAAAGATCGCCACTCGCTATTTATTTTTACGTAAGGCATGCAGATGTTCTCGAAGTAACTGTTCTTCATTCTCCGTTAAATCAGGCTCGTAAAGAAAGGCTGGTTTTTTTCGATCCGTTCGACCAAAAAGGTAGTCGGTCGTCACACCAAAAACATCAGCAATTCGGTTAATGGTATCTGTGTCTGGCGTTCGATTGCCATTTTCATAGCCTGAGATAGATACTTTTGTGACGTTGATAAGCCGCCCAAGCTGTTCTTGTGTCAATTTTTGTTCTTTACGCAATTGCTTTAATCGCTTAGAATCAATCGCCATCACATACACCCTCCCTTTATTTCGTCACTCTCATTATAAGTTAACAAATCGCTAACGAAAACAATTGTTAACTAAATAGAAACTTATGATTTACAGCATTACCAGTTAATAGTATAATCTAGTTAACTTGTGGTTAATTACTAGTGGGGTGATCATATGCAACGGACTAAATTAAGAAAAGTGCGGTTAGAACATCATATGACTCTGGAACAAGTAGCAAAACAGATTCATGTCAGTACACCATTTTATTGGCAAATCGAAAACGGCAAAAGAGGGCTTTCTTATGAATTAGCAGTGAAAATTGCCAACGTATTTACCATGACACCTGATGATTTATTCCTAGATGAGATAAACAGTTAACAGCTTAAAACCTTTTTTAAGGTTTTTTTATTTAAATATTGTTTTCAGAAAATGATTTATTAATTATTTTTTCAAAAAAAGGTAGGAATTCTAGATTAGAGGCTTTATAATCATACTTAAAGAATATTTTTCCAAAATAAGCAGAAGGCCTGCTCTTTTCCTAATGTCAGGAGGTTTTTAAAATGAAAGGGGAAATTGCTCGAAAAGTTCATCATCTGCGAAAAAAGAATGCCTTGACGCAAGCGGAACTTTCAAAAGGCATTTGCACACAAGCACAAATTAGTAACATTGAGAAAGGTATACTAAACCCTTCTAGCATAACGCTCTTCCACATCGCCCAACGCTTAAACGTTGACATGAATTATTTCTTCGATCACCAACTTGAACCTGCTCATTGTCCTCAAACGACAAAAGATCAAATAAGACTTGATGCGATAAAAGGAGAATTTCAAAAAGTGCAGGAACAATTAAGAGCTGCTAATTTAGCTCAAGATGATTCTTTTTGCCTGTGGCATGAAGCACTATGTGCACATTATGTGGACCGTGCCACGGAAGAGGCCATTTCAAAGCTGGAAAAGGGCTACAATAAAGCAGATACAACGAGTAACCAATTCTTTATGCTCGCTGATTTAGGGTCGATCTATGCCCAGGCTGGTATGGAAGAGAATGCGCATCATTGTTTTCAGACATTGCTTCATCGGTTAGATGAACAATCACCTCATGTTCAATACGTTCCTTTATATATACGCGCATACCTTGGCAACGCCCAATACATGTTTAAAAAAGGTGAGTATGCTGAGGCAGAATACTATTGTGTAGCTGGGGAGCAGATGTGTTTGGATTACCAAGTTCTTATCGGACTAGCTCAATTTTTCTATATTTATGGACAATGCTTAGTAAAACGATTCCAATATGATGACGCACGTATCTATTTAAAGAAAGCGAAAAAGCTACTTTATATTGAACAAAATAGGGTGAAAATGGATCAAATCGATGAGCTATTGGCTTTATGTAGGACGTAGTGAAGAGGATGCCCACCTTTGAAAGTTCCTTGTCTTATGCTATACTGTGTAGGAGAAGAAAATGCTTTCAAGGAGTGAAAGGAAAGATGAGCATGAGCGCGGGTCAATTAATTGCAATTTTAGGAATCGGTTTAACGGCTGTCGTACTTGCGGTAGTTATGGCTATTCTGTTACTTAAAATGTCCCAGAATTCTGATTGATTCTGTATAGATGGTAATGGGCGGTATTCCTATAAGGGATACCTTTTTAGTTCATAAGGGGGAAAAGACGAATGCTGAATGACATACTATCACGATTAGACGAGCTATACCCAGAAATGATTGAATTAAGACGAGGGTTTCATGCTGAACCGGAACTATCCTATGAAGAGGTCCATACGCCAGCGAAAATAGCAGAATATTTACGAAATATTGGCGTTAATGTGCGAACCGAAGTAGGTGGTAGAGGAGTTGTAGGAACGTTAGTGGGAGGGAAGCCCGGTAAAACTGTAGCCCTTCGTGCGGATTTTGATGCACTCCCTATTCAAGAAGAAACTGGCCTTCCCTTCGCTTCGAAACATCCTGGAAAAATGCATGCCTGTGGTCACGATGGACATACGGCTACATTACTTGTTTTAGCAAAAGTGCTTGCTGAACGAAAAGCGGATTTGGCAGGGACGATTGTGTTTATTCACCAGTTTGCTGAAGAGCTTGCTCCTGGTGGGGCAATTGCAATGATAAACGACGGCTGTTTAGATGGTGTAGACCGTATATTTGGTACCCACTTATGGACGCCCATTCCAAAAGGAGAAATTGGGTATTCCTATGATCGTTTAATGGCAGCTGCAGACAAATTTGAAATTAATATTACAGGGTTTGGCGGTCATGGAGCCATGCCCCATCAAACAGTAGATGCTGTTATTGTAGGTTCAGCAGTTTCTTTAGCACTACAGCAAGTTGTTAGTCGGAATGTTGACCCCCTTGAACCTGCAGTTGTTACAATCGCTTCTTTTCATGCTGGTGGCGCATTTAATGTTGTGAGTGATGTAGCCAATTTAACAGGGACGGTGCGGACCTTTAGTCAACCGGTTCAAGAGCAAGTGATTAAGCGAATGGAAGATGTTACAAAAGGGGTTTGCGATGCCTATGGCGCCACCTATGAGTTTCATTACGCTAAAGGATATCCTGCAGTCATTAACCATCCAGAGGCAACAGAGTGGTTAAAGCAGTCATCCGAGCCGTTTTTTAATTCTGCTAATGTCTACGAGATTCCTCCTGTAATGGGCGGTGAAGATTTTTCCTACTATTTGCAAAAAGTTCCTGGTGCATTTTTCTTTACTGGAGCAGGGAATGAACAAGAAGGCATTACGTATCCCCATCATCATCCGAAGTTTACCATTGACGAGGAATCGATGCTTATTGCCGCTAAACATTTAGGCGCAGTTGCGCTCTATGCATTGGCTGAATTAAACGCAACTACACAAGCGGTAAATTAAACAGATCAAAAAGCAGATCTTAGAGGATCTGCTTTTTTTGTGCATATTTATTAGGAAGTCGCTGCATTTGTATCTTCACATGACGACTAAATCGCATATGTGCGTGGTTTGAATAGAGTGTGGTATGATACTGCTATACCTTTTAATAACGAAAAGATTTTCATAAAATGATTAACCTAATGAAAAAAGGATATAAGAATTGAACATTAGCAAACGGTCGAATAACGAAACAGGCAGCTGGTTGAATTGGTAAGGAGCGAATTGGATATGACCTTTAAAGAAGGGAATTATAATATAAAGGCTGTGTCAAAGAAGCTCGGGATTAGACCTGGTACATTAAGAGCTTGGGAACGTCGCTATCATGTTGTAGCCCCTTTTCGTAATGAAAGTGGTCATCGTTTGTATAGCGAAGAACAAGTATTAAAGCTTCAGACGCTTATTGAAAGAGTGAACGAAGGTTTTACGATTAAACAAGCGGTGGAATCGTTAGAGCGTAAAGGAACTTATGAAGAAAATGTATCAGAAGGTCACCATTACATTGCTCAAATAGCGAGAGAAATTGCCGATGCGCTTCTTTGCTTTGATGAAGAGCGTGCGCAGGCGGTTTTAAATCAAGCCTATAGCATGTATTCTATAGACCGAGTAACCATTGATTTGTTTATGCAAGTGGAAAAACAGTTAGAAGAAATGGACAAGCAGCCGTCTATGACTAACATTCATAAGCAATATATGTTTCAAATACTCGGCGCAAAAGTGAAAAATGTCATGCTAAGTATTCCAAAAAACAACTTAATGCCTAAGGCGTTATTGTTTTCATATCAAGGCGATTCCTATTCCATTTTACTACGCGTTTTTTCATTTTATTTAAAGCGGAAAGGCATGGATGTGATTTGTTTAGATGCAGGGATTCCACTAGAAGATGTTGAATTAGTAATGGAACAAATTCAGCCTGAACTGATGATTATTTCTTCTATGGATAGGGTGCATTTTGAGCAAGCTGCTAATCATGTGCGCTATGTAGCTGAAAAGTCATTTATTAAAAAAAGTGGTATTATTGGGGACGCATTTAACGGTTTAACGGATGATCAAAAGAAGCATCATGCTGATCTCTTTGTTGGAAAATCAAGAGCAGATTGGGAATTATGGCTAGAGCATATGAATTAGATTTGATTTTAGATAAAAACGTTGAACCATCTAATGCATGCAAACATAAAGTATCGTATAAATGTTTGAGATGGGATAGCCTGGTCATAAGGAGGTATAGGGATGCGATTAGAGCGTTTGGCGATTGATAAGTTTAAGGTTTTCTTAACCTTTGATGATATGGAAGAACGAGGAATTACGAAAGAAGATTTATGGCAAGATGTACCGAAAGTACATGACTTATTTCGTGATATGATGCTTGAAGCAGATGATGAATTAGGTTTTAAAGTAGATGGTCCGATTGCAGTTGAAGTATTCGCTATGCCAGCACAAGGCATGGTCTTTATTGTCACAAAAGGGACACAGTCGGATGATTATGATACAGATGATTATGAAGATGGCTTTATCGAAATGCAGTTAACATTAGACGAAATTGATGATGTATTTTATGAGTTTAAATCATTCGAAGATGTTGTTGGCCTAATACCGCGTTTAAAAGCAATCGACATGGGTGGAGGAGAACTTTATTCTTATGAAAATCGTTTTTTTCTAAAGCTATCCGACGACGACCTAGAACAAATAAATGAAGATGCTTTAGTGGCCATATTGTCTGAGTTTGGAAGTCCTGCTACGATTTCATTTCATCGTATTGCTGAGTACGGTAAGAAACTAATTGAAGCGAATACGATTGCGTATTTATTCCAAACTTTTTACCCAGCGAACTAAAATAAAAACATTGTAAAGCTTGTCGACGATATAGTCTACGAGCTTTTTCTATGGCTGGGATTCCTTGATGAATAGGTGAAATACTGGAAAAGATCTATATTTCATTGCTGAAATTTGGTAAAATAGAATTAAAAATTGCACATGGGGTGGGACTATGGATGTGCTTTTAGTGGAAGACGATAAAGCAATTGCCACAATTATTACAGATTATTTAAAGAAAGAAAATTTGTACGTAACATGGTGTGAAGATGGAGAGACGGGGTTACAAAAGCTAAAAGAGCATGCATATAAAGTAGCGATCATTGATTTAATGCTACCAAAAAAAGATGGATTTTCTTTATGCAAAGAAGCACGAACATTTTCAAATATACCGATTATTGTTGTCAGTGCAAAGCAAACAGATGTAGACAAAATACAAAGTTTAGAAATTGGCGCTGACGATTATGTAACAAAACCATTTAGTCCATCTGAGCTAGTAGCTCGTGTAAAAGTTCAATTACGTCGACACGTCCCAGTTCAATCGTTTCGAGAAGAGAATGAGCTTCAGTTTCATGAGGTGAAGGTGGATCGAAGAGGAAGACAGCTGACCATTCAAGATCAACCACTGGTGTTAACGGCGAAAGAATATCAGTTATTTTTATTTCTAGCGGAAAATAGAGGGACAGTATTTACGAAAGAGGAATTGTATAATCAAATTTGGAACAGTGATGGATTTGATAGCCGCACTGTAACGGTACATATTAAAAATTTACGAGATAAGCTAAATGATCGAAAAAAAGCACCGCGTTTTATTGAAACGGTTTGGGGCATTGGTTACAAGTTTATCGCCACACCCGGCGCATGAAGCTCCGCGGTCAATTAAATTTACTATTAATTCTTACGGCAATTGTTCCCTTTATAACAACTAGTTTATTTAGCATACAAGTTAATCGAGCGGTTCAGGGGCAAAGTGAGCTTTATGTTGAAGCGATTTCAAAAGCAAAAGCAATCGGCAGCGGTCTTGCTAGACAGGCGGAAGCAATTAAGACAGATCCTGAAGCAGTTTTGATGCAAACACAGCACTATCATGGTGAAGTTGCGGATATTGCTCTTTATTCTGCGCAGCGGAAGCTTGTTTCCCAATCGGAGCCTGGACTGTTTGCGTCTTATTTAAGCCCAGCTGATATGATGAGCAACCTCTATGAACTTCAAACACGTGATGGTACCTTTATCTACAAGGAACCGCTTTTCTTTGAAGATACATTGACAGGGTATTATGAAATTCGCTTTCATCAAGGTGATATTCAACAAGATGCTTCGTTAATCTACCTGTTAACGTTCTTATTTTTTGGGTGTAGTAGCGCCATTACATTTTACATCGTTCAACACTGGTTTAAGCGAAATATGCTTGTGCCTTTTACGTGGATGAAAGAGCAGATGCAGCATATTGGTGATGGCAAAAGAGAGGTTAAGCTTCATGGATCCACACATAGGCGAACGGAAGTTGGAGTATTGCTTGATGACTTTGCCATTATGACTGCTCAATTAGTCGAAACCGAACGAGAGAAACAGCGGGTTGAAGGAAATCGGCAAAAACTTATCGCTTCCATTTCTCATGATTTACGTACGCCACTAACTTCTATCCGTGCTTATGCTGAAGGGCTAATAGAAAGTGACGATAAGAAAGATGAGTATGCGTCTGTTATTTTAGCCAAAACTCGCTATATGCAGCGATTAATCGCTGACTTATTAATGTACTCCCAAATCCGCGCAACAAGTTTTTTGTTGGATTTGCAGCAAGTTGATGCAGAGGAGCTTGCCGATACGCTTTTTGACGGCTATAAAGATCAGTGGAAAAACCATCATTTTACAATTGCCATCGATTGTGCCGATGCAGAACTTTATGTTGATGTTGATCGGTTAATACAAGTCGTAGATAATCTTGTTGCTAATGCAGTTCACTATACACCAGAAGGCGGCAGTATTTCGTTACTTGCTACAACACAGGCAAAAAAGCTCGCTACTCACTCCATAGAGCACGAAGAAGCGCATGTTTATTTTGTTGTCAAAGACACAGGTAAAGGCATTTCACCTGAAGAGCAGGCTCATGTATTTGATTCTTTTTATCAGGTAGAAAAAGCGCGAAATCAGTCAAATGAAAGTGGTGTTGGCTTAGGGCTCGCCATTTGTCGAGAGCTTATTCAAAAACATGGTGGAAAAATGGGGCTTCAATCATCGTTAGAGAAAGGAAGCACATTTTATTTTATGCTTCCATTAGCACATCGTAACGTAACAGGGGGGATAGAGTGAAAAGACGGTATATTGCGTGGGGCGTAGCAATGCTTTTATTAATGGGAGGGTGTTTTTATACATCAATGGATGCAAACGCCTTATTAGAGGAAGCGTTCAATCAGGAAAGTGAATTTCTACCATTTGAACTAGTCTTAGAAGATGAGGAAGGATGGAAGATGCATGTTTTCGCTGAAAGTGAGGCGAGGCAGCGAGTGGATTCGTATATTAACGATTCCTTACTCTATTCAGAGCTTTATGATGGTCAAAAATTGTTTGAGGTTGATCACCAAACAAATGAAGTGTACGAATATGAACGAGAAGGACTTATCTCAACTGGTCGAAACTATTTAGTTAATGAGATTGATTACCTTTCCTCGACACATGACATTCGCTTTAGTGAAAGTAAAAAAAATAAGCTGTTAAAACGAAACGTCTTTCACGTCGAGTTTTATCAGGATGACGTCTTAGAATACGAACTTTGGGTTGATAAACAATCTCTTGTTGTATTAAAGCAAACGGAACATATTAATGGAGAACAAATTGGGCTTGAAGCAAGTTATTTTAAGATTAATCCGGATATTCCAGAAGGTGTATTTATTCTTGATGAACAGGCGTATCACTTTGTTCATGATGATGAATGATCGACAGCTTTTTTTAGGAAAATGGTAAGTAAATAGGAACGCTACTGACGATGATTAAGAAGGTTGAAATGTGGAATACAGATAGAAAGATTTACACCAATGATAAATTGGACAAAATAAGGGTGGCATTCCCTGCCTTGTTTCATTATCATTAGAAGTGTTGAATGAAAAAAGGAAAATTCCGTGAGGTGACAGAATCAATGGACGAAAGCGCGAATCGAACAGGTACGAATGATGTTCTTGCGTCAACTCAATCCATTATACATACTGCGTTAAGTAAATTAGGCTATCCGGAAGAAATGTATGAATTATTAAAAGAGCCGATGCGTATGATGACGGTTCGTATTCCAGTAAGAATGGATGACGGATCGACCAAAATCTTTACAGGTTATCGTGCCCAGCATAATGACTCTGTGGGTCCAACAAAGGGAGGCGTTCGCTTCCACCCTGATGTAACGGAAAAAGAAGTGAAAGCACTATCGATTTGGATGAGTCTAAAAGCAGGTATTGTTAATCTGCCGTATGGGGGAGGAAAGGGAGGCATTGTTTGTGACCCTAGAACGATGTCTTTTCGGGAAGTAGAGCGACTAAGCAGAGGTTATGTACGTGCGATTAGTCAAATTGTTGGCCCGACGAAGGATATTCCCGCCCCAGATGTGTTTACGAATTCTCAAATTATGGCTTGGATGCTTGATGAATATAGTCGCATTCGCGAGTTTGATTCACCAGGATTTATTACTGGGAAACCACTTGTACTTGGTGGTTCGCACGGAAGAGAATCTGCTACTGCTAAAGGCGTAACCATTTGTGTAAATGAAGCAGCAAAAAAACAAGGTATTGATATGGACGGAGCAAAAGTCATCATTCAAGGTTTTGGAAATGCGGGGAGCTTTTTAGCGAAATTCATGTCTGATGCAGGCGCATTAGTTGTGGGTATTGCGGATGCATATGGAGCTCTGTATGATTCAGAAGGACTTGATATTGACTATTTACTTGATCGACGAGATAGTTTTGGAACAGTGACCAAGCTGTTTAAAGACACCATTACGAATGAAGAATTGCTCGAAATGGAATGCGATATTTTAGTGCCTGCTGCAATTGAAAACCAAATCACAGCTCGCAACGCTGGAAACATTAAAGCATCAATTGTTGTGGAAGCTGCGAATGGTCCAACAACCTTAGAAGCAACGAAAATTTTATCGGAACGTGGCATTCTTCTTGTTCCTGATGTTCTAGCTAGTGCAGGAGGGGTAACGGTTTCTTACTTTGAGTGGGTGCAGAACAATCAAGGTTTTTATTGGTCGGCAGAAGAAGTCGAAGGAAAACTTCAAACCGTACTAGTTGAAGCCTTTGACCATATTTATCAATTAGCGAAAAGGCGCAAAGTGGATATGCGTTTAGCTGCATATATGGTAGGTGTCCGCCGAATGGCAGAAGCATCTCGTTTTCGTGGTTGGGTTTAATTTGATATACTTTTCATGTGAGGACCCTTGTGATCGTTTTTTTGCGCACAGGGGTTTTGGTTATGAATGAGCGTTGAAAAGAGGTTGATTAGTGTATGTACGATGTAATAATCATTGGAGCAGGGCCATGTGGTTTATCAGCGGCAATTGAGTGTGATAAAAAAGGCTTGTCCTCTTTAATCATTGAAAAAGAGAATATTGTGAATGCCATTTATCGGTATCCAACGCACCAAACCTTTTTCAGTACGAGTGAACGATTGGAAATTGGAGAGGTGCCTTTTATTACAGAAGAACGGAAACCGAGACGGAACCAAGCGCTTGTGTATTACCGAATGGTTGCTAAGCGTAAAAAAGTAAACGTCCATGCATATGAGGAAGTGCTAGATGTATCAAAACAGAACAACGTGTTTACTGTAAAAACAACGAAACAACTGTATAAAGCTCGGAATGTGGTTGTGGCTACTGGTTACTATGATTCACCTAATTATATGAACGTTCCAGGGGAAGCAAGTGAGCATGTGATGCATTATTTTAAGGAAGCTCATCCTTTTTTTGATCATGACGTTGTTGTTATCGGTGGGAAGAACTCGGCTGTGGATGCAGCGTTAGAGCTTGAAAAAGCAGGTGCTCGTGTTACATTGCTTTACCGTGGTGATGATTATTCGAAAAGCGTGAAGCCGTGGATTCTGCCTGAAGTGATTTCTCTCGTTAATAATGGGCGTATTCAACTAGAGTTTGGTGCGCATATTACAAAGATTACGGAAAAGGCCGTTCACTATAAACAGGATGGACAAGAAAACCACGCCAAGGCAGACTTTGTTTTTGCCATGACAGGCTACCATCCAGATCATTCATTCATTCGAAGTATGGGTGTGGAAGTAGATGAAGCAACAGGTCGCCCGAGCTTTCAAAGCGCAACAATGGAAACAAACGTTGCCCATTTATTTATAGCGGGTGTTATAGCAGCAGGGAATAACGCTAATGAAATCTTTATTGAAAATGGAAGAGAGCATGGGAAGCAGATTGCTGCCGCTATTATCCAAAAACAGAAAATGGAGGAAATGCAGTGAGGCACGTCGTACTTTTAACTACAGGTGGAACAATTGCAAGCACAACTGGTGAAAATGGTAAGCTAGTGGCAGGTGAATTAACAGGGGAAGAGCTTGCGGAGCTATGTGGCTTGCCAACGGATATCCATGTAACGGTTCGCTCTGTTTTGCAAAAACCAAGTGTGCACCTTGTTCCAGAGGATTGGCATATACTTGCAACAGAAATCAAACAAGCGTTTCAATCGAAAGATGTTGATGGGGTCGTCGTAACACATGGTACAGATACATTAGAGGAAACAGCTTATTATTTAGATTTAACGAATACAGATGAAAGACCAGTTGTTGTAACAGGTTCGCAGCGAGGACCAGAAGATACAGGTAGTGATGCTTTTATGAATCTACGACATGCGATCTATGCGGCATGTGAACCAGATTTGAAAGGGACAGGTTGTGTTGTTGTCTTTAATGAGCGCATTTTTTCTGCTCGTTATGTGAAAAAGGAGCATGCATCAAATATTCAAGGTTTTAACGCATTTGGCTTTGGATATTTGGGGATTATTGACAATGATGTTATTTTTACGTATCAAAAACCAATTCGTCGGGAAATGTATGAATTAACGGAACCTCGTTTCAAAGAGATCGGTATTGCGAAAATTTATTTAGGTATGTCTGAGAAAACGTTACGAGCTCTCATTGAAACGGTTGATGGGCTTGTATTGGAAGCGGTAGGACGTGGACAAGTGCCCCCACAATTAGTGGCACCGATTGAAGAGGCGCTTCGTATGGGAAAACCGATTATATTAACAACGTCATCGGAAGAAGGAAAAGTATATCCAACGTATGACTATAAAGGAAGTGCACATCATCTTGAGCAACTAGGTGTTGTTTTAGGCTCAGATTACGATAGTAAAAAAGCACGGGTCAAAACCCTCGTGTTAACAGCCGCAAAGAAAGATGTTATGCTTGGTTTTTCATAAGGGATGTTACTTGAGTCTCATCAGTGTGAAGCGTATACTGTGAGTAATTAGTGGACTTCCTTTTTAGAGAGTGGGTCGACAAGCCTTGATTTCTTTTGTTATTGCGGCTCTGGCACCAGCCATGGCGTTGTTCTCCTATGTTTACTTGCGTGATTCTTTTAGCCGAGGGGCTATGTTTTTAGTTCTGCGAATTTTTATTATTGGCGCTCTCCTCGTTCTTCCGATATCGGTCATTCAATTTGCGTTAACGGAAGAAGAAATGATAACGGAACCGTTAATAAAAGCTTTTTTGCTTTACGGATTGATTGAAGAAGGGTTAAAATGGCTGATGTTGTTCATTTTTGCTTATCAACACGGTCAATTAAGACAACCTCTTGATGGAATTGTTTTTGGTGTAGCGCTGTCACTTGGATTTGCAACAGTTGAAAACAGCTTATATATGATTGCTTACGGATTCGATCATGTTCTTCCCCGTACCTTATTACCAACGACTGCTCATGCAGTGTATGGCATTGTGATGGGCTACTATATTGGAAGGGCAAAATACCATCGATCTAAAAGGCGTCTATTTCTAGTATTAGCAGCTGTTTTTCCGATGATCTTACACGGAAGCTATGACTATATTTTAATGGATTTTGGACATTATTTTTTACTTTTAATGATTCCTTTTATGGTTGGTCTTTGGTTATTGGCAATATGGAAAATCAAAAAAGCGAACAAGCTCAATGAAAATGAGAAGAGTCAGATGGACTAAAGGAGGAGTATAGCGTGACAACAGCGAATCGCTATCGAATTGTCATTCGTTGCCCTTTATGTGGAGAAAAATATATTTTACGTGGAAAACGCAATGAAAACGGAGACTATGAAACAGGATTTAAGCAATGTGTCTGTGGGAACGAAGATCAATTAATTATTGAAGCGTCTCCTGAATAACGGTAAAAAACGTACGTCCTTTGCAGGCGTACGTTTTTTATATTCAATAGAATGACGAAAAATAAAATGAATGACTTGCAGAATCGTATATTTTGCGTTAAAGTTGTGACAATACAAAAAAACTCAATAGATCTTATCAAGAGAGACGGAGGGATATGGCCCTGTGAAGTCTCAGCAACCAGCCTTATAGGCAAGGTGCTAAATCCAGCAGTATTCTGCAAGATAAGAGAAATGTCAGGAACCTTTCTTCTTATATCTTGAAGAAAGGTTTTTATTGTTTTATGAGAGAAAAGGGGATGACTACATGACACATGATCAATCAATACTAGCGCAAATTGGTAACCGCCGAAAAGATGAAACAGGGGCAGTTAATACACCGGTTTATTTCTCAACTGCTTATCGACATACAGGCATACAAGAATCAACTGGCTATGATTATGCGAGGACAGGGAACCCGACTCGGGAAGTTTTAGAGCAAGCGATTGCCTGTCTTGAGCATGGAGAGAGAGGATTTGCAACAAGTTCAGGAATGTCTGCCATTCAGCTTGTTTTCTCACTCTTTGAACAAGGGGACCATATTCTATGTTCAGATGATTTATACGGTGGTACATATCGACTTTTTGAAGGTGGTTGGAAAAAATGGGGGCTAACGTTTGATTATGTTGACATGTCTAATTTAGAGACGGTTAAAGCGTTACGGACAGCTAATACGAAAGCACTTTTTGTAGAAACACCGACAAACCCACTTATGAAAGAGGCTTCAATCGCAGATTTATCAGCATTTTGTAGAACTCATAACCTGCTTTTAATTGTTGATAATACATTTTTGACGCCTCTCTTGTTGAAGCCGTTAGAAGAAGGAGCAGACATCGTCGTTCATTCAGCGACCAAATATCTAGGAGGTCACAATGATGTAGTGGCAGGACTTGTAGTTGCCAAAGGCACAGAAATAAGCGAGCAGCTCGCTTATTTTCACAATGGTGCTGGATTTATCCTTGGTGCATTTGACTCCTGGCTCTTAATGCGAGGCATGAAGACTTTAGCGTTACGAATGAAACAGCATGAAGAAAATGCGAAACGATTAGTAGAGTTGCTAAAGGAAGAATCCATTGTTAAAGAGGTTCTCTACCCTGGAAAAGGCGGAATGGTCTCATTTAGGGTGACAGATGAAGCTCTAATTAATCCCATTTTACAATCATTAAAGCTTATTTCATTTGCGGAAAGTCTTGGTGGCGTTGAAAGTTTAATGACCTATCCGGCAACGCAAACCCATGCGGATATTCCAGAAGAGGTTCGAATTGCTAAAGGTGTTGACAATACATTACTACGTTTCTCTGTCGGCATAGAACATTGTGAAGATTTAATAAGTGATTTACAACAAGCTTTTGAGTCAGCGAAAAATAGGAAGGGATGAGTCGATTGGATTTAAAAAAACAATTAACGTCATCCGTAACAGTAGCGGATGGAGCGATGGGGACTGTCTTGTATGAGGCTGGCTATGATTTATGTTTTGAGGAGCTGAACGTTTCTAAACCAGAAGAGATTTATACGATTCATCAAGCGTATATAGAAGCGGGTGCAACTATTATTCAAACCAATTCCTATGCTGCTAATGTGCAAAAGCTTAAACGTTATGGTCTTCAAGAAAGCGTGGGAGTCATTAATCAGGCATCTGTGCGCCTCGCTCGTAAAGCGGTTCAAAATAGTGGGAAGAAGCATGTATTCGTAGTGGGAACCGTTGGTGGTATTCAAGGATTTCAATCGGAACAGCTTGATCATAAAGAGAGTATGCAAGCGTTAGTGGAGCAAGTTGACTTATTAGTACAAGAAGGGGTAGACGGCCTCTTGTTCGAAACATTCTATGATTTCATGGAAATTAAACAACTTGTTATTGAAGCAAGAAAGCGAACAAATCTACCTATCATTGCAAACGTGTCCCTTGGTGATATTGGTGTCTTAAAAGGAGGCATTCGATTAAGCGATGCGCTAACGGAACTGTATGAGGCTGGAGCTGATGTTACAGGGTTAAATTGTCGAATGGGTCCCTACCACATGTTACGATCGATCGAAGAGCTTGAGCTTCCCTATGACATCCCACTAGCTTGCTACCCAAATGCAAGTTTGCCAGGTTACCGAGATGGTCGGTTTGTGTATGCGTCGAATACAGAATATTTTACATCAATGTCGGAACGGTTTATTAACGAAGGCGTCCATCTCATTGGAGGTTGTTGCGGAACAACACCCGCCCATATAAAAGCAATTAAAGAAGCGGCAAGTGGTCGGACACCAGTAAAACGAAACATTCGGTTACAGCCATTAAAAACAGAAACGATTGAACGTTTCCATGAACAGCGTCCATCTATTAAAGATTTGGTAGAAGAAAAGCAGACGATCATCGTTGAATTAGATCCTCCTAAGAAATTGCATATAGATCCATTTATTGAAGGGGCAAAAGCAATTCGAGATGCAGGAGCAGATGCATTAACCCTTGCAGACAATTCACTAGCAAGTCCGCGCATTGATAATCAAACGTTAGCTATGTTATTGAAAGAAGAAGGCATTCGAAGTCTTGTTCATTTAACTTGTCGTGACCGCAATTTAATTGGTTTACAATCGCATTTAATGGGGCTTGATTTAGCTGAATTGAATGATCTTTTAGTGATTACAGGTGACCCGAGTAAAATTGGTGATTTTCCGGGGGCCACTTCGGTTTATGATGTATCATCAACGAAACTTTTACCACTTATTAAACAAATGAATGAAGGCATTTCGTTTTCTGGTAAGTCGTTAGGGAAAGCTACAAATTTCACTACAGCAGCAGCATTTAATCCAAATGTGAAGCATCTCGATAAGGCTGTCCGTCGCTTGGAGAAAAAGATCGAAGCGGGTGCAAATTATTTTCTCACTCAGCCGATTTTTGATGAAGGACAGTTTGAAGAAATTTACGAGGCAACCAAACACTTATCTGTACCAATATTTGTCGGCATTATGCCGTTAACAAGTAGTCGAAACGCAGAGTTTTTGCATAATGAAGTACCTGGTATATCATTATCAGCTGATACAAGAGCACGTATGGCACGAGCAGGTGAAGATAAAGTAAAAGCAGAACAAGAAGGGCTTGCTATGGCAAAATCATTAGCAGATGCAGCAGCCACTTATTTTAATGGACTGTATTTAATTACACCGTTTTTACGCTACCAATTAACAGTGGAATTAACTCGTTACTTACGCGCACACACAACAGCTCCGTTGTCTAAAGAAAGGAAGTTACAATGAGACAGACTGGATTGATCGAACAACTAAAGAAGAGAATTGTTGTGCTTGACGGTGCAATGGGAACAATGATTCAAGATGCGGATTTACATGAAGATGATTTTGGTGGTGCAGATTACGATGGCTGCAATGAGTATTTAAATCTCACTTCACCAGATGTGATTACAAGGATTCACCGGGCTTATTTAGAAGCTGGAGCAGACATCATTAGTACCAACACATTTGGATCATCAAGTATCGTTCTAGATGATTATGAACTTGGGCATCTTGCTTATGAGATTAGTCGTAAAGCAGCAGAACTGGCTAAAGCAGAGGCGGGTAAATGGTCTACAGTTGATGAGCCTCGTTTTGTGGCTGGGGCAATGGGGCCGACAACAAAGTCTCTTTCTGTTACAGGTGGAACAACCTTCCAAGAACTTATTGCTACTTATGAAGAGCAAGCAAGAGGCTTAATTGATGGTGGAGCCGATCTTTTGCTGTTAGAAACAAGCCAAGATATGCGCAATGTAAAGGCAGCATCAATTGGTATTGAAAAAGCATTTGTTCAAACAGAAACAAAGCTGCCACTAATGATTTCTGGTACGATTGAACCGATGGGGACAACGTTAGCAGGACAAACGGTTGAGGCGTTTTACCTTTCAATAGAGCACTTAAAGCCATTGGTTGTAGGCTTGAACTGTGCAACAGGCCCAGAATTCATGCGTGACCATATCCGTTCGTTATCTGAAATGGCAGAGAGTTATGTAAGCTGTTATCCGAATGCTGGTTTACCTGATGAAGAAGGACATTATCATGAAACCCCTCAGTCGTTAGCAAAGAAATTAGAAGGCTTTGTACAAAAAGGCTGGTTAAATGTCGTCGGTGGTTGCTGTGGGACTACACCTGCACATGTTCGAGCACTTAAAGACATGGTCAATCACTATGAATCAAGAGAAGATACGACACGGGAACAGCATGCAGTCTCAGGCTTAGAGGCGCTTTTTTATGAAGATTCTTTGCGTCCGCTATTCGTCGGCGAACGAACCAATGTCATTGGATCACGTAAATTTAAGCGGCTTATTGAGGAAGGAAAATACGAAGAAGCATCGGAAATTGCTCGAGCGCAAGTAAAAAAAGGTGCCCATGTTATTGATATTTGTTTAGCTGACCCAGATCGTGACGAAGCGACAGATATGGCTGCTTTTCTATCATTCGTTACAAATAAGGTGAAAGTGCCATTAATGATTGATTCTACCGATGAAGCCGTTATTCGAGAAGCACTTACTTACTCACAAGGAAAGGCCATTATTAATTCCATCAATTTAGAAGATGGCGAAGAGCGGTTTGAAGCCATTTTACCACTCGTCAAACAATATGGCGCAGCACTTGTTGTCGGCACCATTGATGAGGCGGGTATGGCGGTTTCAGCTGAGCGAAAACTAGAAATTGCCATACGCTCATTTAAGCTTTTAACAGAAAAACATGGTATCCCAGCTCATGACATTATTTTTGACCCTCTTGTTTTCCCAGTCGGAACAGGTGATGAACAGTATATTGGATCAGCAAAAGCAACAGTCGAAGGAATAAAACTCATTAAAGAGCATTTACCTCATTGCTTAACCATCTTAGGAGTTAGTAATGTATCGTTCGGCTTGCCTCCTGTAGGACGCGAAGTGTTAAATTCAGTGTATCTCTATCACTGTACTCAAGCAGGGCTTGACTATGCCATTGTCAATACGGAAAAATTAGAACGATTTGCTAGTATTTCTGAGCATGAAAAAACATTAGCAGAACAGCTGCTTTTTGCAACTGATGACGCAACGCTTGCGGAATTTACAGCTCATTACCGCGGTAAAAGTGCAAAAAAAACAACTGAGTACGAAGGGCTAAATTTAGAAGAACGGTTAGCCATATATGTAGTAGAGGGAACGAAACAACGTTTAGAGCAAGATTTGACACTCGCTCTGCAAAGCTATTCAGAGCCTTTAGACATTATAAATGGTCCTTTAATGAATGGGATGGACGAAGTGGGCAGATTGTTTAATAATAATGAACTTATTGTTGCTGAAGTATTGCAAAGCGCGGAAGTGATGAAAGCTGCAGTTTCATTTCTTGAACCACATATGGAAAAGAGCGAAAATGAATCTCGGAAAGGTAAAATCTTATTAGCAACAGTGAAAGGAGACGTACATGATATCGGCAAAAATCTAGTCGATATTATTTTAAGCAACAATGGGTTTGAAATTGTTAATTTAGGCATTAAAGTAACGTCAAATGAATTAATTGATGCGATAAAAAAAGAGAAGCCGACTGCCATTGGTTTATCAGGGCTACTAGTTAAATCTGCTCAGCAAATGGTGTTAACTGCCCAAGATTTAAAGTCACAAGATATTTCCATTCCTGTACTAGTAGGCGGTGCTGCTTTAACGAGAAAGTTTGTGGACACGCGCATTGCCCCAGAATATGAAGGGCTTGTGATTTATGCTAAAGATGCAATGAATGGGTTAGAACTGGCTAATCGGATTACGACAGATGAAAAGCGTGAACGATTGGCGTTAGAATTAAATGAACAACGACAGTTAAAAAAGGATCATTTAGCAAAGCGGATAAAAAAAGAAGTTGTTCAATCAACGGAGTCGAATCGTTCAACGGTTAAACATTTGCACTCAATAATGAAACCAGCAGATTTAGAGCCCCATATTATAAAACAATATAACATTGAGCATATATTTCCGTATGTTAATATGCAAATGCTCCTTGGGAGACATTTAGGCGTTCAAGGAAAAGTGGATCGATTGCTGGCAGAAGGACATGAAAAAACAGTTGAACTAAAAGAAAAAGTGGACACTTTATTTTCAGATGCGAATCAATTAAAAACGTTGCAGGCAAACGCTATGTATCAATTCTTTCCTGCTCAATCTGATGGAAATGATTTGATTATTTATGACCCGACAAATTTAAAAACAGAGCTAGAGCGGTTTACGTTTCCGAGACAGCAGGTGAAGCCGTACTTATGTTTAGCTGATTTTGTTCGACCAGTTGGTGGAGAAATGGATTATGTCGGTTTTCTAGCAGTAACCGCTGGTAAAGGTGTGAGAGCGTTAGGAGAAGCAGCAAAGGCAAGAGGAGAATTTTTGAAGAGTCATCTTGTGCAGGCTGCTGCATTAGAGACTGCAGAAGGATTAGCCGAACGAATTCACGAGCAGATGCGGGATCGCTGGGGATTCCCTGATGCACCAGAAATGTCGATGTCAGACCGCTTTTCTGCTAAATATCAAGGAATCCGTGTTTCCTTTGGCTACCCAGCGTGTCCAAATTTAGAAGATCAACAAAAGCTATTTGATCTATTAAAACCAGAGAAAATAGGTATTGAACTAACCGAAGAATTCATGATGGAGCCGGAAGCTAGCGTGACGGCACTCGTTTTCTCTCACCCAGAAGGGCGTTATTTTAACGTGTTGTAATCGTAAAAGGATATAATGGTAGATCGATTTTGAGGAAGTAGTACATACTAGCCAACTAGTGTGTACTACTTTTTGTTGTGTGAAAGGAAAGGGAGACGCCACTTCATTCCATCACGCCACTATTGTACACATTTTTGATCGACCTAAAGACATTTATATAGGAATAATTCTCTCCACCTGTTCATTGTATTTAGTCCTCCATAGATAGAAATTTCTGCTGTATAAAATAAAAAGAATAACAAAGACTAGCGATAGCTAGAAGAAATCAATGCACATAACAAAGGAGGATGAACCTAGCATATGCGTAAGAATACAGTTTTAAAATCCAGTCTTATCATTGTTGTTGGACTACTTTCGTTCCTAACATCGGGGTCAGATGCAGATGCGTTCTCAGAACAGGTAATCCAAAAAGGCGCAACGGGAGATGATGTCGTTGAATTACAATCCAGACTTCAATATGTAGGGTATTACAATGGGAACATTGATGGTGTGTTCGGATGGGGTACATACTGGGCTGTTCGCAATTATCAATACGAGTATGGAATCGACATTGATGGTTTAGTAGGCGAAAATATGAAAGCGAAGCTAGTAGAGACAACAAATTTTGATAAACAGTTTGTGACAAATGCACTGAATGAAGGGCGTTCGGTTACACACTATGGTGGCACCTCGTTAGACAAACAAAAAGGAAATCAATCAAATAATGGAGCTTCAGGTAATGGCTCGAGTGAGCAAGCAGGTAGTGATGATGGTGAACCGATTATTGAAAAAGCACAGAATGTTCCATCTGGCTATTCAAGTAATGACATTCAATTAATGGCTCAAGCTGTTTATGGTGAAGCTCGCGGAGAACCGTACGAGGGGCAAGTTGCTGTTGCTGCAGTAATTGTCAACCGTTTAAATTCACCAACTTTCCCGGATACGGTTGCTGGAGTCATTTATGAAGAGCGTGCGTTTACCGCCGTTGCAGATGGTCAAATTAATTTAGGTGCAGATGAGTCCTCGCGAAACGCTGTTCTTGATGCTTTAAATGGTCAAGATCCGTCTAATAATGCTCTGTACTATTTTAATCCCGACACAGCTACATCGGGGTGGATTTGGACGAGACCACAAATCAAACGCATTGGCAAACATATCTTTTGTTACTAATTTTTTAGGAGGTGGATTAAGTGATTCGAAATCTAATGATTGGAGCTCTTGCCGTTGCGGTAGTCGGAACAGGTGTATGGGGCTACCAACAAAAAAACGACAAAGAGCATTTAGCGCAAGCAGCAGAGAATATGTATCAACGTGCGTATCATGATTTAAGCTTTCACATTGACCAAATTGAAGACGAATTAGGAAAGACTATGGCGATGAATAGCCAAAGACAGTTGTCTCCAGCTTTAGCGGATGTATGGCGGGTAACAAGCCTAGCTGAAAAAAGTTTAGCAGAGCTTCCTGTACAAGGGTTGAACATGGAAGATACTGAAAAATATTTATACAAAATTGCCGATTTTTCTTATCGAACATCTGTAAGAGATTTGAATCAAGAGCCTCTGACCGATGATGAGTATAAAACACTAGAGCAACTTTATGAACAATCTGCTTCCATTCGTCAATCTATGCGGGAAACGCAAGCGATGATGATGAATACAGATATGCACTGGTTGGCTGAAAGAGAAAGGGAAGATGGAGACTCAGCTCAACATTCATTTGCGGATCATTTTGAACGAATGAATAAATCAGTACAAGGTTTTAGTGAAGTAGAGTGGGGCGCAACGGACTCGGCGATTCGTAATTTAAATGGCGAATTAAAGGATGCACTAGAAGGACGTGAAGAGGTAACAAAAGAAGAAGCAAAGCAATCTGCTCTTGAGCTACTCCAGTTAGGGAAGAAAGCAACGGTCAGAGTCGATGATGCAAGTGACGCTCTTGATTACCCTGCTTATTCTCTTGTGATTGATGATCCAGAAAATAAAGCGAATTACAATATGGACATGAGCGTTGAGGGTGGCGAGCCCATTTGGTTTATGCAGAGCCGCAAGATTGATAAGCAAACCATTGGTTTAAATGAAGCTGTCCAAAAAGCAGAGGCATTTTTAGAACGAGCAAATAAAGAAAACATGGTGCTTGTAGAAAGTACTCAGTACAACAATCGTGCGGTACTTGAATTTGCTTATGAAGATAATGGCGTGCGTATTTACCCAGATTCCATTACCCTTGAAGTCGCTCTAGATGATGGTGACATCGTGTCCTATGTCGGCCGAGGTCATATTATTCACCATCAAGATTCAAGAAATTTACCAACACCAGCTATTACAAAGGCTGATGCTCAAGGGATGATTAATCCGCGAATTGAGATAATGGAAGATCATCTAGCAGTAATCGAAACAGACTTAAATGAAGACGTACTTGTCTATGAATTTTATGGAACAAAAAACAACGATACGTACCGCATTTTTATTAATGCGCAAACAGGTGATGAAGAAAAAGTAGAGCGAATGAAAGATACAGAACCTGATTACAGCAACGAATAAGAGGATCGAACTCTCGGTATGATACGGGGGTTCTTTTCTTTACAGGATGCTTGCCATCTTTTAAAAGTATGAGATAATAGGGGCAGATAAAAAACAAGTTTTAAAAGAAAGTGTGTGAACGATTCATGACGAGTTTTAATGTGGCGATTGATGGTCCTGCAGGTGCAGGAAAAAGTACGGTAGCAAAGCAGGTAGCTGAGAAATTAGGATTTCTTTATATTGATACAGGTGCTATGTATAGAGCATTAACACAAGCAGCATTAGCACGACAAATCGATGTAAACGATGAAGAAGCCTTAATTCAATTATTGAGAAACGGTAACCTAGAGCTTGCTCCGTCATCTACTGGCACCACCGTATATTGGGATGGAGAAGATATTACCGAAGACATACGATCAAACCAAGTAAATCAAACCGTATCGCTTGTTTCTAGTTATAAGCAAATACGTTTATATATGATGGAAAAGCAACAAAAACTAGCTAGTGAAAAAAACGCTGTGCTTGACGGACGGGATATCGGTACCCACGTTCTTCCTGACGCTGACGTAAAGATTTTTCTTACGGCATCCGTTGAGGAACGTGCGAAACGCCGTCATACCGAACAATTAAACAAAGGCCTTACATCTGATTTAGAAGCCATTAAGCGCGATATTGAAAAAAGAGATGCGTTAGACTCGAACCGCGCATTTGCACCGCTCAAACAAGCAGATGATGCAGAAGTCCTTGATACAACACGTATGGATATTAATCAAGTAACGGACGCCATTCTTGATCTTGTAAAGGAGCATTCTGTTTAAATGAAACTGTATCGTTTTGGACAAGCAGTTTGTCGTTTCGTTTTGCGCTTACTATTTAAAGTGGAAATTAGAGGGAAAGAACATATTCCGTCAGAAGGTGGTGTCCTTCTATGTTCGAATCACATTAGTAATTTTGATCCGCCTCTATTAGGTGCGTTTATCCATCGACAAGTGCGCTATATGGCGAAGAAAGAACTGTTTGATAAAAAAGGAATTGGGAAATTACTAAAAGGCTTAGGAGCGTTTCCTGTTAAACGTGGTGGAAGTGATCGGGAATCGTTGCGAACGGCTTTGCGGATTTTAAAAGAAGGCGACATGGTTGGATTATTTCCAGAAGGAACACGTTCAAAAACAGGTGAAATCGGGAATGGATTAGCAGGTGCTGGTTTTTTTGCAGGAAAAAGCGATGCGTATGTTATTCCCTGCGTCATCATTGGTCCTTACCAATTTCGGAAACGTGTCATTTTAGCATACGGTGAACCAATTGATATGGAAGCGTATCGCCAACAGCGCGTATCTGCACAAGAAATAACAGACACCATTATGACAGAAATCCAGCGTTTAAAAGACAAACACCAGTAATCGATCGAGCGCTGGTACAATAAAAATTATGAGGAGGAATTGACAATGGCTGAAGAAATGAATGTGTTTTCAGTAGGAGACCTTGTAAAAGGAACAGTAACAAAAGTTGAAGATAAACAAGTTTTTGTGGACGTTGGTTTTAAAGTGGACGGGATTGTACCAATTAGTGAATTGGCGGCGCTGCATATTGAAAAAGCAGGCGATGTTGTTGCTGTAAACGATGAGTTAGAACTTCAAGTAACAAAAGTAGAAGATGATGAATTGGTTTTGTCTAAAAAAGCTGTGCAAGCTGAAAAAGCTTGGCAGCAATTAGAAGATCTTCAACAAAAAGATGAACAAATTGAAGCTGCTGTTGCGGAGGTTGTAAAGGGTGGACTCGTTGTCGACGTTGGAGTCCGTGGCTTTGTTCCCGCTTCTCACGTTGAACGTCATTATGTAGAGGATTTTTCCACATATATTGGTCAAAAGCTTCAATTGAAAATTATTGAGTTAGATAAAGAGCACAATAAACTCATCCTTTCGCAACGTGCAGTGCAAGAAGGTGAAGTAGAGCGGAAGAAGAAAGATACGCTACAATCCATTGAAGTAGGTTCCACTGTAACGGGAACGGTCCAACGTTTAGCGACATTTGGTGCATTTGTCGACATTGGTGGTGTTGATGGGTTAGTTCATATTTCACAACTTGCCCACGAACGAGTCGAGAGTCCTCAAGACGTTTTAAGTGAAGGGGAAACCGTAACGGTTAAAGTGCTTTCTGTTGATCTCGATAACGAACGAATCTCGCTATCTATTAAAGACACACTTCCTGGACCATGGGCGAATGTAAGTACAACATTAAATGTGAATGACATCGTGTCCGGAACAGTGAAGCGTCTTGCTAATTTTGGAGCCTTTGTCGAGGTACTGCCTGGAGTGGAAGGGCTTGTTCATATTTCACAAATTTCAACCCGTCACATTGGGAACCCGTCTGAGGTACTTGAAGTCGGACAGACGGTTGATGTGAAAATTCTTGAAATCAATGAAGCGGACAAGCGGATTTCACTAAGCATTCGAGAAGCGCAGGAAGAAGAAGTTCGAAACGAAACGAGAGCCTATGAAAAGCAGCATCAAGAAGAGTCGTCTGGGTTCTCTTTAGCTGATATGATTGGCGATCAATTAAAAAAATATCGTCCGTAAATGCAAGTTGTGCTGAACGAAGCATAGATGTGCATGTCTAATCTAGTAAAAATCCGTCCATAATCATCATAGAGGTGATTCATAATGGACGGATTTTATTTTTATTGGCTCGGATGGATTGTGTTTGGACTAATCACGTTTTTTATGCCGAAAACCATCTTTCGCGCCATTAGTTGCGTGATTGTTTTGGCACTTTTGCTATTAGCACCATTAACGTTGACGTATGCGCACTATTCTTTTAGCGTTGGCTTTCTGTTTTTACTCGTTTGTTGCTATGCGGCTATCGGTCAACGATCAGTGAAACAGCTGATCTATCCAGTAGTTGTCTCTATTGTTATTGCGGCGGTTTACTTTGGTGTACAAGTATTTATTCGGATGGATCCAGTTGTTCTATTATTTGGTTCTTATGTGGTTCAACTTGTTCCATCAGTCTGTATGGCGCTTCTTCTTTTGCGAGGATACAAAAGATCCATTATCCTCGTAATCGGTATGATGCATGGAGAGGTTTTTGTACAAATCCAACAGTCTCAAGGCATGCCAGTTTCAATCGGTTCACTCGTTTTTTGGGACCTCGTTGCCCTTTCTTTTATTGTCAGTATAAGCATTACGTGGATTACAGTGGTCATTCAGCAGCTTGAAAAACGGACAGTTACACGTCATATTCCGCCATCATCCATTGGAAATAGGATAGACAAGCATGCATGAGTTTAGTAAACTAATTGAGTTAGACAAAATTTATAGAAGCACGAAGTAGGAAGGGTGTGAGATTGTGACAAAACCAGTCGTTGCAATCGTTGGAAGACCAAACGTAGGAAAGTCTACGATCTTTAACCGAATTGTCGGGGAACGCGTTGCGATTGTGGAGGATATGCCAGGCGTAACGAGAGATCGACTTTATAATAAAGCGGAATGGTTAAATCATGAGTTTAATATAATTGATACAGGTGGAATTGAACTTGGAGACGAGCCGTTGCTTGCGCAAATGCGCCAACAGGCGGAGATTGCTATTGATGAAGCGCATGTCATTATTTTCTTAGTGAGCGCAAAAGAAGGAATTACAGCGGCTGATCAAGAAGTGGTGAATATGTTATTTCGCTCAAAAAAACCAGTTGTTTTAGGGGTAAATAAAGTAGATAACCCTGAAATGCGCGATCAGCTTTATGAGTTTTATGGTTTAGGTATCGGGGAACCGTTTCCAATTTCCGGCGCACACGGATTAGGCTTAGGTGATTTACTCGATGCGGTTGTAGATCATTTCCCAACAGACTTAGAAGTCGCGTACGGAGAAGAAGCGATTAAGATGGCGTTAATAGGTCGTCCGAACGTAGGGAAGTCCTCCCTTGTGAATGCTCTACTCGGTGAAGAACGAGTCATTGTTAGTCAGATTCCTGGGACAACACGGGACGCTATTGATACATCGTTTACAAAAGACGACCAGGAGTATGTAGTGATTGATACTGCCGGAATGAGAAAAAGAGGAAAAGTGTATGAGGCAACAGAAAAGTATAGTGTCCTACGCTCGTTAAAGGCAATTGATCGTTCTGATGTGATTTTAGTTGTTATTAACGGAGAAGAGGGCATTATTGAACAAGATAAAAAAATTGCAGGTTACGCACATGAAGCCGGTCGCGCGATCGTTATCGTTGTGAATAAATGGGATGCTTTAGAGAAAGACCACAAAACGATGCAACATTTCGTTGAAGACATTCGTCAGGAATTTCAGTTTCTTTCCTATGCACCAATTGTCTTTCTGTCTGCAAAAACAAAGCAACGCCTTCATTTATTATTACCAGAAGTGAAGAAAGTGTCAGAAAATCACCATTTACGCGTCTCAACGCATGTATTGAATGACATGATTATGGATGCAGTAGCAATGAACCCAACGCCAACAGATAAAGGAAAACGATTAAAGATTAATTACGTGACGCAAGTAGCTGTTCAACCACCGACATTTGTCTTTTTTGTGAATGAACCGGAACTTATGCATTTTTCGTATCGTCGCTTTCTAGAAAATCGCTTGCGCGCTACGTTTAATTTCGAAGGAACTCCGATTCATATTATTTCTCGTAAGAAAAATGATTAATGGTGTGTGTAAAGGGGGAAACACATGATTATCACAACCATTTTTTTTGTGTTGTTAAGTTATTTACTCGGTTCAGTAAGCTTTAGTTACCTCATTGCGAAGAAAATCAAAAAAATTGATATTCGCAAAGAAGGAAGTGGAAATGCAGGAGCAACGAACACATTGCGGGTTTTAGGGGTAGGACCTGCCATTTCAGTGCTGTTGCTTGATGTGTTAAAGGGGATATTGCCAGTTGTACTGGCTATGCTTGTCACAGATGCTGCGTTTGTACATGTGCTAACAGGATTGGCTGCGATTCTTGGACACAACTGGCCTATTTATTTCGGTTTTAGAGGAGGCAAGGGAGTCGCAACATCCATCGGTGTACTCGTTAGTCTTGTATTCCTTCCGGCTTTACTTGCAGGGGTTGTGGCAATTGCGAGTATTTTTATAACAAGATATGTATCGCTTGGCTCTTTATTATTCGCTGTATTAACACCTGTAGCACTTGTATTATTAATGCTTATACCAGGCTTTTCATATCCATTTGAATACATTTTGTTTACCGTTGTGTTGGCGATCATGTCGCTGTGGCGACATCGAACGAATGTTAGCCGACTTTTATCAGGGACAGAAAATAAAATTGGCAGAAAGCATGCATAGGAGTAGATAAAAATGAAGCAAAAACTAGCAGTAATTGGTGCAGGGAGCTGGGGCACTGCCCTAGCTGTTGTTCTTGCCGATAACGGCCACGATGTTCGATTAGTTGCAAGAAGACAAAGCCAAGTAGACGAAATAAATCGCTTCCATACGAATGAAAAATATTTAGGACATGTACAGTTACCTGAGACGTTAACGGCTTATCTAGCGATGGAAGATGCGGTGAAGGGGGTAGACGCCATCATTCTCGTCGTTCCGTCGAAAGCGATGCGTCAAACGGTTCAAGCGCTTGTAGGCGTTCTTGATCAACCAGTTCCTATTATTCATGCAAGCAAAGGAATTGAACCAAATACATATAAACGAGTGTCAGAAGTTATTGAAGATGCAGCAGCAGGATCACCTTATGTGGCGTCTATAACGGTTTTATCAGGTCCAAGCCATGCAGAAGAAGTAGCTCTTCGTCAACCTACTACTGTAACGGTTGCATCACGTCAGGAATCCGCTGCAGCGTACGCACAAGAGCTGTTTATGAACCAGCAGTTTAGGGTGTATACAAATCCAGATTTAATTGGCGTCGAAATTGGTGGCGCTTTAAAAAACATTATCGCCTTAGTCTGTGGCGTGACAAACGGCCTTGGTTACGGAGATAATACAAAAGCGGCAATTATGACTAGAGGATTAACCGAAATTTCTCGTCTTGGTGTTCATATGGGCGCGCAGCCTCTTACATTTTCCGGTTTAACAGGATTAGGCGATTTAATTGTTACGTGTACGAGCGTGCATTCTCGAAACTGGCGTGCCGGACATATGTTAGGAAAAGGGAAGTCGATGGAAGAAGTGCTAGAGGAAATGGGAATGGTCGTCGAAGGTATACGGACGACGCAAGCGGCTTATGAGCTCGCCAAAAAAGAAAACATTAATATGCCTTTAACAGAGGCACTTTACGCTGTGCTGTTTAATGGTGTAGATCCGATTAAAGCGGCTGAAGATTTAATGGGGCGTGTGAAGCGAAATGAAGTAGAGGAATTGTACCATCTCGATTAACGGTTTCCACGTTCGCACATTTTTTCTACCCCATGCATACGATGAAAGGAACGTAAGCATGAGGAGGGATTGGATGTTTAAGAAAAATGATTCGTTTTTTGATCAAGTTCAGAAAAACACAAAGGTTCGCCCGGATGAGCTTTTAAAACTAGCAAATTCTGTTAGTCAATCAAACTTAAAAGATGAGGCAACGTTGCGTGATTTAATTAGTCGTGTTGCTGCAATGGCAAATAAACCTGTCTCAAAAGAAAAAGAAGATCAGATTGTTTCTGCGATTTTAAACAATAACATGCCAACGGATTTGTCGTCTTTGACAAAAATGTTTAACAACAAAAAGTAGAGAAAATAGTCAAACATCCAAACAAAAATTCGAAGCCTGCATATACTGCAATAGAACACCTACTATTATAAGGGCAAGAAAAAAGGATTTAGTCAAGCTAGAGAGGAGAGCCCCACTCCTGTCTAGCTTTTTAACTGTTGTGACGGAATTTGATATGCTATACTTGAAGGGATGGAAGGATAAGAGAGGTGTATAGAATGTCCTTAGCAATGCTAAATATGTACATATCATTTGGTGGAATTATTTTAATGTTTGTATCAGCTGGCACAGCCTTTTTGGCTAGAACAAAATTAAGTGGAATTTTATCGAGAATTGTTTTAGCGTTTTCATTTATCTGTATGGTTGTGGCTGGTTTAATTGTTGCCTATATTGTCATCGGTGGACCCACGTCAAACTTCATGAGATAAAGGGGTTATAAAATGAAACGCTTTACCATTTATAGTACTGTTGCGATTATGTTTTTATTAAGTGGTTGTATGTTGCCTAATGAACAGCGAGTTGAAAATCAAGTGCCTTACGCCGATCAAATGGCGAGTGTGCAAGCAGCAGTTGATCAGTTTCAAGAGGAGACGGGGGTATTGCCAATCAAAACCTTCGATGAAAGCACGAATTTATATCAGCGCTATGTCATTGATTTTAGGCAGCTCATCCCAACCTATATGCAAGATGCACCAGGGTCATCGTTTGAAAACGGAGGGGTCTATCAATATGTATTGGTGAACGTAGAAGAAGAGCCTGAAGTAAAAGTCATTGATGTTCGCATCATGAATGAAATCAATACACTTACTCAGCGTATTAATGAGTATCGACGTGAACATACCTATGCGCCAATTAAAGAATCTCTTGATTATGACTTGTTTACATTGGATTTTGAAGCGCTTGGTTATAAAGAAGAGCCTTATATTGATAGTCCGTATAATCAAACTCGTTTGCCATTACTCTACACGAATAGTGGCGACATTATGATCGACTATCGAGTAGATTTAATTGAGTTACAATCAGAGATGGATGGGTCCTTTGCTACGGAAACAGATTTGCGAAGCTATTTGTATGAAGAAGCACCATTTGTTCCTGTGTTTTCCGTTCCCTATACGTATTCAGAAGATAATGGCATACAATACGATACAAAATTCTATGAAAATGAATAAAATAGGTCTAGTTTGCCCCTTCCGCTCGTAAGATAGAATTGGAAGGGGCATTATCTTTATCGTCTCCCCTTTCAAGAGTGGATGCAGAAAAATATTCACCGTAGTCAGTCATATTAATAGGACAATGTCATAGAATTGGTAGTGGTTAGAGGTATAAGACTCGGCTGCATCATATTTTACTTGACCGGGAGGGGAATGATCTTGTTGGAAAAAGTAGATATCTTCAAAGATATCGCGGAGCGAACTGGTGGCGACATTTATCTCGGAGTCGTTGGAGCGGTTCGCACGGGAAAATCGACCTTTATTAAAAAATTTATGGAACTTGTGGTGCTTCCAAACATTGAAAATGAAGCAGATAAGAGCAGGGCTCAAGATGAGCTTCCACAGTCCGCAGCAGGTAAGCAAATCATGACGACGGAGCCAAAATTTGTACCAAACCAAGCTGTTTCCATCCATGTCGATGAAGGGCTTGATGTAAATATTCGCCTCGTGGACTGTGTTGGTTACGCCGTTCCTGGAGCGAAAGGTTACGAAGATGAAAATGGACCTCGCATGATTCATACACCTTGGTATGAAGAACCGATTCCATTTCAAGAAGCAGCAGAAATTGGAACGAGAAAAGTGATTCAAGAACACTCTACTCTTGGTGTTGTTGTAACAACTGATGGGACAATTGGTGACATTCCAAGGAGCGATTATGTTGAATCAGAATCAAGAGTTGTTGAAGAACTAAAAGAAGTTGGCAAACCGTTTATAATGATTGTTAACAGTGTAAGACCACATCACCCAGAGACAGAGCAGCTACGGTCTTCGCTTTCAGAAGAATACGATATTCCGGTACTGGCTATGAGTATTGAAGGCATGAACGAGCACGATATTAATAGCGTCTTAAGAGAAGTTTTATTTGAGTTCCCAGTACATGAAGTGAATGTGAATTTACCTAGCTGGGTAATGGTACTTAAAAACGACCATTGGCTTCGAGAAAGTTATGAAGAGTCGGTTCGTGAAACGGTTAAAGATATCAAACGTTTACGAGACGTTGATCGGGTTGTTAGCCAATTTACAGAACTCGAATTTATCGATCAAGCCAAACTAGCTGGTATAGAGATGGGGCAAGGTATTGCTGAAATTGATTTGTATGCCCCGGATGAGCTGTACGATCAAGTATTAAAAGAAGTTGTCGGTGTAGAAATTCGTGGTAAGGATCATCTTTTATCGCTTATGCAAGACTTTGCTCATGCAAAAACCGAGTATGATCAAGTGGCTGATGCACTGCGTATGGTTAAACAAACAGGTTATGGCATTGCGGCACCGTCACTAGCTGACATGAGTTTAGATGAACCTGAAATTATTCGTCAAGGGTCTCGCTTCGGTGTTCGTTTAAAAGCTGTAGCACCGTCCATTCATATGGTGAAAGTAGATGTGGAATCAGAGTTTGCTCCAATTATCGGCACAGAAAAGCAAAGTGAAGAACTCGTTCGCTATCTCATGCAAGACTTTGAAGAGAATCCACTTTCCATTTGGAATTCTGACATTTTCGGGCGATCACTTAATTCCATTGTTCGCGAGGGAATTTCGGCAAAGCTATCTCTAATGCCAGAAAATGCGCGTTATAAGTTACAAGAAACGCTAGAGCGGATTATTAACGAAGGTTCTGGTGGATTAATTGCGATTATTTTGTGAATAAAAGAACTCTCTCCCTTTGGAGTGAGTTCTTTTTGCTTTTCCTCGATAGTTTTGCTAATCTTTATAAGAGATTATAAGTGGATAGCAAGATGATGGAGGGACAAGAATGGTTGATCAACATAAAATAGAAACCGCAGTAAGAATGATTTTAGAGGCAGTAGGTGAAGACCCAGAGAGAGAAGGGCTTATTGATACACCAAGACGCGTTGCGAAAATGTATGAAGAAATGTTTAGTGGGTTACGCGAGGATCCAAAAACTCACTTGCAAACTGTTTTTACAGAAGATCACGAAGAGCTTGTGCTTGTTAAGGATATAACGTTTTATTCCATGTGTGAGCATCATTTAGTTCCTTTTTACGGAAAAGCTCATATTGCCTATCTTCCAAATGAAGGAAAAGTAACAGGACTTAGCAAACTTGCGCGAACCGTAGATGGTATTGCAAGACAGCCGCAAGTTCAGGAGAGAATGACGAAAACACTTGCTGACGCACTTGAAGAAACATTAGGAGCAAAAGGTGTAATGGTAATAGTGTCAGCTGAACATATGTGTATGTCAATGAGAGGCATTAAAAAGCCTGGTTCTAAGACGGTTACAACGGCTGTGCGAGGTGTTTTTAAAGACGACGCAATAGCAAGACAAGAAGTATTATCACTTATTTGAGTATATTCTAACGTAAAAATAAAGCTTATAAACGATAATTCGGCCTTATTTATTCTTGTACGACGTTAGTTATTTAATAAATGGAGGGAAAAAGATGAGTCAAAGTGCTGATTTTTTTGTTATTAAAGCAAGGGAAAATGGTGTGCAAGTAATTGGGTTAACACGTGGTTCTGACACCCGCTTTCATCACTCAGAAAAGCTTGACAAAGGTGAAGTAATGATTGGACAATTTACAGAGCACACTTCTGCGGTGAAAATAAGAGGAAAAGCTGTTATTCAAACAAGTCACGGTACAATGGACACAGATGAAGAGTAAATTAGCGGGATGTAGTGTTTATGAATGGTTGCTGTGCTATACTTGATAAAGATCATCTGTATAGCAGGCGAAAGAAAGGAAAGTTTGTATGAGAGAAAAAGGAGCGGTCGATATTTCAACTGCTACTGAATTAAAACAGCATTTTGACCAACTCGTGCGACATGATTATTTACAACAATATATTGACGACACGCGACCGGATCAAGATGAATTGTGGCTTGCTTACCAACTCATTCGTGAAGTGGAGCCAGGAGAACGAGCTCTGGCCATATCGTTGGCTTGGGGCTTTGTTCATGCTGGTGTCATGATTCATGATCTTGTTTCTTTACATAATGAGGACGACGATCGTCTGAAAAAGAGAAGGCAGCTAAATGTTCTGGCTGGGGATTTTTATAGTGCTCGTTACTATCAATCGTTAGCAGGCGTGAATGCAGTCGATATGGTTGAGTTATTTGGAAGCACACTTCAAGAGATTTATGAATTGAAAATGGCTCATTACATGGACAAGTCGTTAACAGCAAAGGCATTCTATGATCAAAAAGCAGCAGTCGATGCTTTGCTTTTACTAAGAATTATTCAAAAAGAGGCTGACGAAACGTTCGTAAAGCGACTTGAAACGTTCTTTTTAACGAAAAGAGTCAAGAGGCAGTTACGAACGACCGTTGATGAAGAAGAAACCAATGTGTTACGCACGATGCTTGTTCGAGCTGAGCAATCATTACAGCCACTTCTTAATAGCCAACGTAATGATATTCTCGATCAGTTTTTTTGTGGGAGGCTTACAACATGAGTCAGTCTAAGGAAGAGCGCGTACATAGCGTTTTTCAGTCTATTCATAAGAGATATGACATGATGAACTCTGTCATTAGTTTGCAACGGCATAAAGCATGGCGTAAAGATACGATGAAACGAATGGCTGTTCAAAAAAACGATTCTGCTCTAGATGTTTGCTGTGGAACAGCTGATTGGTCCATTGCTTTAAGTGAAGCTGTTGGAGACGATGGACGGGTAGTTGGTCTGGACTTTAGTGAAAACATGCTAGAAGTTGGAAAAGAAAAAGTAAAGCAATACGGCGTAAAAAACATTGAACTGATTCAGGGGAACGCTATGGATTTACCGTTCGAAGAAAATACGTTTGACTATGTCACAATTGGGTTTGGGCTTCGAAATGTGCCGGATTATATGCGAGTCCTGAAGGAAATGGTTCGTGTAACGAAGCCAGGTGGAAGGATTGTGTGTCTGGAAACATCTCAGCCGACGATTCCAGGTTTTAAACAACTCTATTTCTTTTACTTTAAACATGTCATGCCTCTTGCTGGCAAACTGTTAGTTAAAAAATACGATGAATACGCGTGGTTACATGAATCAACGTTAGAATTTCCTAACCGAGAGAAGTTAGCCAGTATGTTTCGTGAAGCAGGCATGATAAACGTTGAAGTAAAGAGTTATACTGGCGGTGTTGCCTCTATGCACTTAGGACAAAAGCCGCAAAAGGACTCGTAGAAGGAGTTTTCGTTAATGGGAACAGCAGTAGGATCAAAAACAAAAACATTTATGCGAATGATAAAAATCGAACATACGATTTTTGCCCTTCCATTTGCTTTTTTTGCCATGTTATTAGGTAGTCTCGTAATGAACGGACACTTTCCAACGTTTGTACAATGGTTTTGGGTGACGATTGCAATGATCGGGGCTCGAAGTGCAGCGATGTCGTTAAATCGTGTGATTGACGCTACAATCGATAAACATAATCCAAGAACAGCGAATCGTGAAATACCAGCTGGATTACTTTCAAAAGCAGATGTATGGATCTTTATTGCCGTATCGTTTGCCCTTCTTTTCCTTGCTGCGTTTAATCTTAACCTGTTATCTGTTTATCTATTGCCAATTGCTGTATTTTTTCTCGTATTCTACTCTTACACGAAACGATTTACATGGTTATGCCATGTCGTACTTGGTGTGACAATTGGGATTGCACCACTTGGTGGCTGGGTAGCCGTTACAGGTGAACTATCATTGATGCCAATGTTATTGTTCGGTGCCGTCCTTTTTTGGTTAGCTGGTTTTGATACCGTTTATGCCACTCAGGATGCCGACTATGACGCTTCAAACGGATTGTATTCAATTCCAAGTCGCTTTGGGGTCGCGAAAGCGCTTTTAATTGCGAGGGGCTTTCACGTTGTAAGTTTTCTTTTTTTTGTTTTACTCTTTTTCTATTCTCCACTTAGTTGGCTTTATTTAATCGGCGTTCTTGTCGCAGGCATTATTATGATTTATCAGCACTCCATAGTGAAGAAAGATGATTTATCTAAAGTGCAACTGGCCTTTTTTCCAATGAATGGCACGCTTTCCGTCATGCTGTTTGCCTTCGCTTTTGTCGATATGCTGTTGCTACGTTTTTTTTAGGAAGCTAGCTGACGAAGACGTTTAGAAAAGAATGAAATAACCTGCCTCTATCATGTGAATAGCATCGATTTTGAGGTGATTGCAACCATCCCGTATAACCTTCACTAGTGAGAAAGAAGAAAAAACCATTTATAAAACGAGCAGACTTTTAGGCTGCATAAGGGTGGCGTTCATGAAGTTAGCAGAAATATATAAAGAGTTTCAAACCGATATTGAATACATTGAATCCATACTGGAACGTACGCTTTCAGCTAAACACCCAGTTTTAAACGAAGCGTCGACTGATCTCTTAAAGGCGGGTGGTAAAAGAATTCGCCCAGTTCTTGTTCTTTTGGCTGGAAAGTTTGGAAACTACGATTTAGAGAAGTTAAAGCATATCGCTGCATCATTAGAGTTAATTCATATGGGTTCTTTAGTTCATGACGATGTGATTGATAATGCTTCATTAAGAAGAGGAAATGAAACGGTTATGGCAAGATGGGATAACCGTGTTGCCATGTATACGGGAGATTATATTTTTGGACACGCAATTGAAACAACGAAAGCGTTTCAAGATAAGCGTGTGCATGTGATCATTTCGGATGCAATGCATCAAATGTGTCTTGGCGAAGTCGAACAAATTCGAGATCAGTATAACTGGGATCAAACCATTCGCACATACTTTAGACGGATTAAACGAAAAACAGCTCTTTTAATTGCAGTTAGCTCTCAGTTAGGTGCTATTGCAGCTGATGTAGAAGAAGAGCTCCAACAACAAATGTATTATTTCGCTTATTTCCTCGGAATGTCTTATCAAATAATGGATGATATATTAGATTTTGTAGGCACGAAAGAACAGTTAGGAAAACCAGCTGGCGGGGATTTACGTCAAGGGAATGTAACGCTTCCTGCATTATATGCTATGGATACGAATCCATCGTTTAAAGAAAAGCTTAGAGAAGAATTGACGAAAGAAACAGCTAAAACGATAACGATGGAACCGTTTTTGAATGACGTACGCAACTCTGGCGGAATTGAATATGCCCAAGACTTAAGTGATCGCTACTTAAGCAAAGCATATGCGTTGCTTAATGAATTTCCTAATTGCGAGGCGAAGACCCATTTAAAGCAGGTTGCTGCTTATATAGGTCGACGGAAGTATTAAGTAGCTTAATAAAAAAACCGGTTGTGAGCATCACTTATCCGGTTTTTTTATGGATAATAGTAGGAATATTCCCTTTACTAGAAAAGTGTCAACGTACGAGGAAAAACGAATATTTTCGCTATTTTTTATTGTTAGCGCTTACTTCATTTGCTATACTAAAAGAGTTACCGAATAAACTAAATAAAGTGGGGTTGGAATGTTGGAACGTACATATGTGATGATTAAGCCTGATGGAGTTCAACGTAATTTAATCGGACAAATTGTTTCTCGTTTTGAGCAAAAAGGATTTAAACTTGTAGCAGGGAAACTTGTAACATTAAGCAAAGAAACAGCTGAGACTCATTATGGTGAACACCGTGAAAAGCCCTTTTTTAATGAGCTCGTTACTTTTATTACATCTGGTCCAGTGTTTGCAATGGTTTGGGAAGGCGAACAAGTTGTGAAAATTTCTCGCCATTTAATCGGAGCGACGAATCCAGCTGAGGCAACACCAGGCTCTATTCGTGGAGATTATGCAATTCAAGTTGGTATGAATGTGATCCATGGTTCTGATTCAACTGAAAGTGCTGATCGTGAAATTGGCATATTCTTTTCTGAAGAAGAGCTATCAACATATGAAAAAAATACAAACGTTTGGGTGTAAGCATCATTCACAAGCGTTAAAGAGGTACGGGAGGATGTCTTTTCATCCTTTCGTACCTTTTTATTATGGTATGCTGCATCCTTTTGAAGGACGCTTGTACCCGATTAAAGCATTTTCGTGGTACACTATTAGGTAAAATGAGAGAGATGGAGCGTTTGAATATGCAGTATCAAGATGATTATGAAGCCTTTTCTGATCTTTTCGCAACCTTAACAGGCATCCGCTTGCAAGCGTATAAACGCTCACAAATGGAACGCCGTTTGCGCACATTGAGTGTGAAGCATGGAATGAGCAGCATGAAGGCATATGGAGAAGCGCTAAAAGAAAACCCAGATCTTTTATCTGAATGTAAAGAAAAAATGACTATTAATGTAACATCTTTCTTTCGAAATGCAGATCGCTGGGAACGTGTAGCGGATTGGCTAGCTGCTCGTCACGCACTGACAAAAAAACCATTGGCCATTTGGAGCGCCGCGTGTTCCTCAGGAGAGGAAGCCTATACAGTAGCGATGCTCTGTAAGCGACATGAGTTACCACTAGTGTCTAATCAGCTACAAGCAACAGACTTAGATGGACAGATGATTCTAAAAGCGAAAAAAGGTCGTTATTCGACGCAAGCAGCAAAAACCGTTATGGAAGAAGAGATGCTAAATCGCTTCTTTCAAAAGGAAGAGTCTGATTTTTGCGTCGTAGATGAGATAAAAGATATGGTGTCATTTTCTACGTTGGATTTAATCCATGATGCTTTCCCAAAACAGATGGATATGGTTATTTGTCGAAATGTATGCATTTACTTTACTGAAGAAACGAAAGAACGCATTTTCCGGAAGCTAAGTGATGCTTTAAAAGAGGGGGGACTTCTGTTTGTAGGGAGTACAGAGCAAATTTTTCACCCTCATACATATGGATTAAAAGCAATAGCTCCTTTTTTTTATCAGAAAACAAATTGAAAAATTGCGTCATAGTTGGTATAATCGAATATAATTTAGCGCGTAAAAGTGATAAAGCAATTGGTAGAAGGAGTGGACATAATGAGATTTCTTACAGCTGGTGAATCCCACGGGCCGCAATTAACTACAATTATAGAAGGTGTTCCGGCTCAAATCCGCCTGGTGGAAGAGGATATTAATCGGGAACTTTCTCGCAGGCAAGGTGGATATGGTCGAGGACGCCGGATGCAAATCGAAAAGGATCAAGTGAAGATTATGAGCGGCGTTCGACACGGCTATACAACAGGGGCTCCGATTACGTTCGTTGTTGAAAATAATGATTGGAAAAACTGGACAAAAATTATGGGGTCAGCTCCCATTTCAAAAGAAGAAGAAGAAAAAATGAGACGTCGCTTAACACGACCACGGCCAGGTCATGCAGATTTGAATGGAGCAATAAAATACGGTCATCGTGACATGCGTGACGTATTAGAGCGTTCTTCAGCGAGAGAGACAACGGTTCGAGTCGCTTGTGGGGCGCTTGCGAAAGTTATTTTACGGGCGCTTGGAGTTGAAGTAGCTGGTCACGTTAGAATAATCGGTGGTATCGAAGCAAATGTGGAAGAGTCGCTTTCCATTCAAACAATTCAAGAACGGTCTGAAGCATCTCCAGTCCGATGCCTTGATGACGAAGCAGGCACGAAAATGATGGCGGCAATTGATCAAGCAAAACAAGACGGTGATAGTATTGGTGGCGTCGTTGAAGTAGTCGTTGAAGGGTTGCCAATTGGGTTAGGGAGCCATGTTCATTATGATCGTAAACTAGATGGGAAAATTGCTGGAGCTGTCATGAGCATAAATGCCTTTAAAGGTGTTGAGATCGGTTTAGGGTTTGAAGCAGCGCGAAAACCTGGTAGTCAAGTTCATGATGAAATCATTTGGGATGAACAAACAGGCTATAGCCGAAAAACAAACCGTCTAGGTGGCTTTGAAGGTGGAATGACAAACGGTATGCCAGTCGTTGTAAAAGGTGTCATGAAGCCAATCCCAACCTTATATAAACCACTTAAAAGTGTCGATATTGATTCCAAAGAGGCGTTTGATGCAGGTGTCGAGCGATCTGATAGTTGCGCAGTGCCAGCTGCTTCAGTTGTGTGCGAAAATGTCGTGGCATGGGAAATTGCAAGTAGCTTACTAGATACGTTTCCGGCAGATCAACTTTCGGACCTTCAAGCAGCGATAGAGCGACACAATGAAAAAGCAAGGCTATTTTAATGATGAAAGTCAATGTATGTACAGACAAAAAGACCTATGATGTGGTAATTGAACAAGGTGTGCTAAATCAAGCCGGATCGATTATTGAAAAAGTGGCCCCAGCTTCTCGTTACATGCTTATTGTTGATGAACAGGTTGCGACACATTATCTTGAATCGTTTCTCCAAACGTTTACGCAGACAGCTGTACATGTGTCTGTTGTTCCTAGTGGGGAACAGTCAAAATCATTTGCGCAATACGAGCGTTTGTTAAATGACTGCTTCGAATATCAGCTCGATCGCTCATCTGTCATCATCGCATTTGGTGGTGGTGTCATAGGAGATTTAGCTGGGTTTGTAGCCGGTACCTATATGCGTGGCATTTCTTTTGTACAAGTACCGACGACGTTATTGGCACATGATTCAAGTGTTGGTGGTAAAGTAGCCATTAATTTAGAGAAAGGCAAAAATATGGTGGGATTGTTTCACCAGCCGGAACTTGTCCTCTATGATCCTCAGCTTCTACAAACGCTTCCTGAAAAAGAATGGCGTTCAGGCTTTGCTGAAATAGTCAAGATGGCTTTTATTGCGGATAGGGACTTCTTAACATGGCTAGAAGAGGAAGTTGACTCGCTCACGTCCATCGAAGGCGAGTCGCTCGTACGTATGATTGAAAGAGCCGTAGCGTTAAAAGCGCGCATTGTGCAGCAGGATGAACAAGAGCTGGGTATTCGTGGTGTGTTGAATTTTGGGCATACGCTAGGTCATGCAATTGAAGCAGAGTTAGGCTATGGTGCTGTGACCCACGGTGAAGCCGTTCTGATCGGAATGGCTTTTGCATTAAAGCTTAGTGAGCGTAAGCACAACATTGATCTTGCTTCTGATCGGTATATAGCGTGGTTTCAATCTCTTGGCTATACCGTTCAAATCCCGTCTTCGCTAGAGATAACCGATTTGCTTTCACAAATGATGAAAGATAAAAAAGCGCGTCACGGTACGCTTCATTACGTTTTATTAAGTGCACTAGGTAAAGCGACAATTGAACCAATTACTGCAGAAGAGCTAGTAGCGGAATTGACAGTAGAAAAAGGAGGCCATTAATTATGATGCGAGGCATTCGTGGGGCGACGACAGTTGAAAAAAATGAAGCAGCAGAAATTGAACGTGAGACCGAGCGCTTGCTCCGAAAAATGGTAGCGGATAATGACATTAAGCCTGAACAAATTGCGCAAGTGCTTGTTACCGTAACAAACGACATTGATGCTTGCTTCCCAGCTAAAGCTTTACGTCATTTAAATGGTTTTGATTTCGTACCAGTTATGTGCGCTCAGGAAATACCTGTGAAAGGAAGTTTGTCGCGTTGTATTCGGATTATGATGACGGCTCACACGGAGCAGGATCAGCGAGATGTTCGTCATACTTTCTTAAATGAGGCGATAACGCTTCGTCCAGACCTCTTGCAAAAGGGCTAGGTGATAATGGGTTGACGTCAGTGGTTTTTTGCGTTAGACTACGTGCAAGCAAGATTAGATGAGTAGAGTTTAGAGTAGAGATTAGTTGAGAATGAGCAGAGCGGAGAGAATGTAGACGAAGTAAAGAACCCTTCCTATAAATGTATTTGGAGATGCGTCAATCCTCCAACCGCTCTTCATTTTCACATCACAAGGAGTGAGTGGTAAATGAAGAAAATAAATCCCCTTAATGTTCAAGTAATTAAACGCACAACACGTAAGAAGCAAATCGGTAAGCAAAAGTCGACAATGCTTCATCCTTCTGTTATTCCTTTATCCAATTTTATGTCTCGTTTTTATTATGTATGTAGGGATCACCTTATCCGAAATGCAGGTGTATGCCATGATTAAAGCGATGTTACACCGCTGCTTAGACAATGGTACATTAAGTGAACAAGAAGCAGAGTTGCTTATGGGCGAAATCATGCATGGGCGATTAGCAGATAGCCAGATTGCTAGCTTTATGACGTTGCTCCGATTTAGAGGAGAAACAACAGATGAACTTGTTGGCTTTGCGCGGGCAATGCGGGGAATGGCTGAACCATTTCCTATTCATCTAGAACGGACAATTGATACATGTGGAACAGGTGGTGACGGGCTTGGTACCTTTAACATTTCCACTGCAACAGCAATTGTTCTTGGATCAATGAACATACCTGTGACGAAGCATGGAAATCGTTCTGTGTCTTCAAAAACAGGAAGTGCAGATGTGTTTGAAGCGCTTAATATTGATATTCAAACATCGGTGACGGAAGCAGCAAATATGCTAACAGAGCAGTCACTATGCTTTATGTTTGCTCCTTTGTATCATCCTTCTATGAAACACGTAATGAAAACGAGAAAAGAGCTAGGCTTTCGAAGTATTTTTAATCTTTTAGGACCGTTAACAAATCCAGCTGGTGCAAAACACCAGTTAGTAGGAGTAAATAGCCGGGCAACCGCTGATCAATTTGGACACGTATTACAACGACTCGGTACAACCCACTCCGTTGTTGTTAGTGGTGCAGATGGACTTGATGAATGTGCCATTCATGGTGAAACGTACCTTGTTGATGTGAAGCAAGATGAGATTCATGCCAATACTATAAAGCCTGAAGATGTTGGTTTTACCCGTAGTTCGTTAGCATCCATCCGTGTACAAACCCCTGCTGAGAGTGCTGCTTTAATTCATCAGGTACTCCGGAATGAAGCTCCGCAAGCAGCAACTAATATTGTAGCGTTTAATGCAGGTGTTGCGTTGTATGCAGGTGATTACGTATCTTCTATTCAAGTTGGTGTTGAAGAGGCAAGGCGGGCAATTGAAAATGGGCAATCACAACTTTATTTGACCTCGCTGCAATCAAAGAAGAGAGGGATAAAACATGCTTGATCAGATTATTGCAACTAAAAAAGAAGAAGTGCGTGTGTTAGAAATGCCAGCTCCTGTAGCGGTAAAGCGAACGAGTTTAAAACAAGCCCTGCTTCAATCTACTTATGACCTCGGTTTAATTGCAGAAATTAAACAAGCGTCTCCGTCTAAAGGTCTTTTGGTTGAAACCCTCGATGTAAAACGTATTGCGCTATCGTATCAAGCTGCTGGTGCGTCTGCTATTAGTGTGCTAACCGATTATCCCTATTTTAAAGGGAAGAAAGAATATATCAAGCAAGTAAAAGACACGGTTAATCTTCCGGTTTTGCGCAAAGACTTCATCATTGATGCGAAGCAAGTTGAAGAGTCCTATCGACTCGGAGCGGATGCAATCTTGCTGATTGCAGGTGTTATTGAATACAGCCAGCTACGAGAGCTCTATGAACAAGCATATGAATTAGGGCTTGAATGCCTAGTAGAGGTACATGATGAACAAGAAGCGCAAACATTGCTTCAGTATATAAAGCCAGAAATCGTTGGTGTGAATAACCGGAATTTAAAAACGTTTCAAACGAACATTAAACAGACGGAATTAATTTTACCATCGCTCTCACAAGAATCGGTTCTTGTATCAGAAAGTGGCATTCGTACAAAAGAAGACCTTACTTATTTAAAGAGACTAGGTGTTCATGGTGTGTTAATGGGTGAGACATTAATGAAAGCGACGGATCGTTCTAAAGCCATTGAAAGTTTGTTTGCAAGTGAGCGGACAGTGGAATGAAGACGAAATATTGTGGGATTCAATCGAAAGAAGATCTAGAAGTTGTCGCTCACTCATTGTGTGATTACATTGGTTATGTTTTTGCAAAAAGTAAACGTCAAGTACTTCTTGATGATGTGATGCATTGGAATCAGTCTGTTCCTCATGAAAAGAAAAATGTTGCGCTTGTTGTAAATGCAACAATAGAACAAATAAAACCCCTTTTTGAAGCGAACATCTTCCACGTTCTTCAACTTCATGGAAGTGAGTCCGTGGAGAGTGTTAAAGCTGTTCGACATGCTTATCCAACTATTGAACTTTGGAAAGCGATCCATGTTGATGATAGTACTGTTGAGCAGCTTCATCGTTATGCTCCTTACGTAGATGGTCTTTTGTTAGATACAAAAAGCACACAAGCGTGGGGTGGAACGGGGCAAACATTTGATTGGGAACGCATTCCTACATTTATACAAGTTGCAAATCGATATGAAACGCCTCTGTTTATTGCTGGTGGAATAAAAAAAGAAAATATTCAAGATGCACAACAATATAACGTGTTTGGCTTAGATTTATCGAGCGGAATAGAGCGCAACGGACGAAAAAATATACGGGCAATAGAAGAGCTTGAAGAGGTGATCGAGAGATGAAAACAAATCTTTATCCAACTGAGCAAGGTCGTTTCGGCGAGTATGGTGGACAATATGTGCCAGAGACAATTATGAGTGCACTTGAGGAATTAGAGGCGGCTTTGGATGAAGCATTAGCGGACCCTGCGTTTACAAGTGAATTAACAACATTGTTAACAAATTATGCAGGCCGAAAAACTCCGATCACATTTGCCGATCAGCTAAGTAAAGCACTAGGGAATGTCTCCATTTATTTAAAGCGAGAAGATCTAGTACACACAGGCGCACACAAGCTAAATAATGCTCTCGGGCAAGTACTGTTAGCCAAACGAATGGGTAAAAAGAAAATTGTTGCTGAAACAGGTGCTGGCCAGCATGGTGTAGCGACCGCAACCGTAGCTGCGAAATTTGGCATGGACTGTTTAATTTATATGGGTGAAACGGATATGGAGCGACAGCAGTTAAATGTGTTTCGAATGGAGCTTCTTGGTGCGAAAGTTATCCCAGCGACAAGCGGAAGTAAAACATTAAAAGATGCTACAAATGAAGCGATTCGGCACTGGGTAACCAATGCTGACGATACGTTTTACATTATCGGTTCTGTCGTTGGTCCTCACCCTTACCCAAAAATGGTTCGCCAATTTCAACGGATCATTGGCGACGAGGCAAAAGAGCAGATGCTTACTGATTATGGTGAATTTCCGGATACCATTATTGCATGCGTCGGTGGAGGAAGTAATGCGATTGGGATGTTTTATCCGTTTATCGAAGACGATGTTTCATTAGTCGGTGTTGAGGCAGCTGGCCTCGGCGTCCATTCTCCTCATCACGCTGCAACGTTAACAAAAGGAACAAAAGGAATCATTCACGGTTCATTAACGTATTTACTGCAAGACGAGGTAGGTCAAATTATAGAGCCCTATTCTATTTCAGCTGGACTTGATTATCCTGGAATTGGTCCGGAGCATGCGTATCTAGCAGATTCAGGTCGCGTTACGTATGAAGCGGTAACCGATGAAGATGCCCTCTCTGCTTTGCGTATGCTTGCTGAACACGAGGGCATTATTTGTGCTTTGGAATCAGCACATGCTGTTGCTCAAGCGATTAAACAAAGTAAAGCAGGTAAAAAAGAAACGATTTTAATTTGTTTGTCCGGTCGTGGTGACAAAGACATGCATACCATTTATAAAAACGTCGAAGGAGAATCCGCTCATGAATAGACTAACCCAAGCGTTACAAAAGGATGATTTGTTTATTCCATTTATTACAGCAGGAGATCCTTCTCTTGACGTGACGATTGCGCTATTGCTTTCATTACAAAAGCAAGGGGCCGATGTCATTGAATTAGGTGTGCCCTACTCTGATCCTTTAGCGGATGGCCCCACGATACAAGCTGCTTCTATTCGAGCAATCCAGGCAGGAACGACCTTGCCGCAAATTTTAGAAATGATTCCACTGGCCCGAAAAAAAGGTGTGCATGTACCCATTATTTTGTTTACGTATGCGAATCCTCTTTATCAATACGGATTTGAAACATTTGTAGAACAGGCGTCGACCTTTGAAGTAGACGGTGTACTCGTTCCGGATTTACCTTTTGAAGAAGCACAGACGTTGGCATCACTATGTAAAGCAAACGGCTTGTCTTTTATTTCAATGGTAGCTCCAACTTCTAGAGAACGAATAAAAAAGATTGCTTCATCTGCAAGCGGCTTTTTATATTGTGTATCAACGACAGGCGTAACGGGCGCTCGTGATCAGTTGCCTGCTGATTTAAAACGTTTTATTCAGACAGTAAAGCAGCATGCTCAAGTTCCTTGTGTTGTTGGATTCGGTATTCATAAACGTGAGCAAGTAGATGCTATCCAACAGTATGCTGATGGAGTTGTGATTGGGAGTGCGATTGTGAAAGAGATTGAAAAGCGTGGAGAACGACTTTTAAGCAAAAGAGAAAAAGAAGCAGCGCTTGCTGAGATTGAACAGTATATTGGTGAGCTTCAAGGAATAAATACGGCCTCTTATTAAAAGAATGTTGAAGAAGAAGCTCTTTTTTCGTAGGATAACTAGTAAGATTATCGAAAGTAGGTGTGGACATGCTCGTTAAGAAACAAATTCGTGGTCTACCTGCGTATGCACCAGGCAAACCAATTGCTGAGGTGAAGCGCGAATATGGATTAGATCATGTTATAAAAATGGCATCAAACGAAAATCCGTATGGTGCGTCACCAAAAGTGGCTGAGAGAATCGCCACGATTGCGAGTGAAACGGCTATTTATCCCGATGGCTACGGAACGGAGCTGCGGGAAGCTTTAGCAACAAAACATCAAGTAAGTGAAAAGCAAATTATTCTAGGCAATGGATCCGATGAAGTCATACAATTTCTATGTCGAGGGTTTTTATCGGCTGATACCAATACGGTTATGGCTACGCCTTCTTTTTCACAATATAAATTAAATGCAACTATTGAAGCCGCTGAAATTGTTGAGATTCCAGTTACAAACAGTGGAAATCATGACTTAGAAGCGATGCTTGCAGCGATTAACGAGCAAACGCGCATCGTTTGGGTGTGCAATCCAAATAATCCTAACGGTGTTGCGTTAAGTCGGGAAGCGTTTGTCCACTTTTTAGATCGTGTTCCTAAAGAGTGCTTAGTCGTTTCAGACGAGGCTTACTACGAATATGTGACAATGGCTGATTATCCTGATAGCGTATCGCTGCTTTCTGCTTATCCGCAGCTAGTTGTGTTACGTACGTTTTCCAAAGCATACGGATTGGCTGGTTTACGAGTAGGCTATGGTATTGCGAGTGAAAGCGTGGCGCAAGCGATTGACCCTATTAGACCTCCGTTTAATAATAATGCGATAGCACATCAAGCAGCTCTGGCTGCATTGGAAGACGAAGGGTTTATTCAATTATGCAAAGAAAAGAACGAGCAAGAGAGGCAGCGTTTAAGAACTTATTTTGAAGAGGAGGGTTTCTTCGTTTATCCGTCCGAAACCAATTTTCTTCTAGTTGAAACAAGTATTCCAGGGAATCAACTTTTTCAGGCGTTTCTTGAAAAAGGGTTTATTCTTCGATCCGGTGAAGCATTAGGTTATCCAACTGGAATTCGGATTTCTATTGGTAGTAAGGAAGAAAATGATGCTTTTTTGAAAGTGGCACCGGCCATATTTAACACATGGAAAACTTAATGAAGTAGTGCAGGGAGGACCACAGCATGACGAACATCTTTATCATTGGTATGGGCCTAATTGGGGGCTCATTGTCCCTTGCTTTGAAAAATGATTCAACCTTTCACCGGCTAGGCTATGATATTTCAGAGGACGAAACGAATATGGCACATCAATTAGGGGTTATTGATGAGCGTGTGACACGTTTACAGGATGGTGCTGAACGTGCGGACGTCATTATTATTGCCACGCCAGTTGGTGTGACAATAAAGATTATGGAACAGCTAAGTACGATGGCACTGAAAAAAGGCGTCATCTTAACAGATGTAGGCTCGACGAAACGAACAATCGTCGAGCAAGCAGAGCGACTGTTACCATCTGTGTGCTTTATTGGTGGACATCCGATGGCTGGCTCGCATAAGTCTGGTGTTACGGCAGCACAAGAACATTTATTTGAAAATGCGTTCTATCTTTTAACACCAACCGCAGAGACGTCTCGGGATGAATTGATTTCATTGAAAAATATTCTAAAATTGACGAAGGCGCGATTTATTGAACTAGATGCAAAGCGACACGATCGACTTGTTGGTGTTGTCAGCCACTTTCCTCACATTGTAGCAGCTGGACTCGTACATCAACTTGAAAAGATGCAAGCAACAGATGATCAAGTGACTGCACTTGCTGCTGGAGGTTTTAAAGACATTACAAGAATTGCCTCAGCAAGCCCTATTATGTGGCGTGATATTTTAGTACATAATAAAGAAGAAATGATTCGATTAATGAATGAGTGGCAGCAAGATATGGATGGCATACGTGAATTAATTGAAAACGAGGATCATGAGAGCATCTATCATTTCTTTGCAGGAGCCCGTCAGGTTCGTGAAGGTTTACCGCAGAAGTCTCGCGGGGCAATTCCGGCATTTTACGACTTATATGTGGATGTTCCGGATCATCTCGGAGTCGTTTCGGATGTTACCTATGTCCTTGCAGAAAATAAAATTCATCTGACCAACATTCGAATTCTCGAGGCAAGAGAAGATATTATGGGTGTTTTACGTTTGAGCTTCCGCTCGGAAGAAGATCGAACTCACGCTCGGACGGTCCTAATGGAACGGCATTATCAAATTTACGAACAATAGTGACAAGCGTCTGGTCAAGTAGGTCAGGCGCTTGTATAAAAAAAACCCCCTTGAAAACGCTTACGTTTTCAAGGGGGTTTAGCTATAAAAGCTAAAATGTATGGATAGGAGTGGAGAGAAACCATACGCTAATTAGATAATAAAAGAAAACGCTTACAAAGTCAATACTATTCATAAAAATCTTTTGTTTTTTTTCTGAAACAGAAAGGTTGCCCCTGCGACGAGCGATCATATAAAATAAACATATATCGTTTGTTACGAAAAGGAGCAAGAACATTTATGTTGAAAGAACATGTTTTTTCTAAAATAGAGGCTGGAAACATTGAAGCTGCTTTAGCGTATTTAGCTGAACATGCTCTATCAGACAACCACCAAATTCGGTTTGAAGTGGCTGAGCTCTATTACGAACTTGGGCACATTCGTGAAGCACGAACCATTGTGGAAGAACTTCGGTCACTTTATCCAGATGAAGGCTCTTTAGCCATTCTTTCAGCGGAAATGATGATTGACGAAGATCAAGAGGATGCAGCCATTGAATTACTATTAGAAGTTGGCGTAAAAGATGACAGCTTCGTACAAGCACAACTATTGCTTGCCGATTTGTATCAATTGCAAGCTCTTGATGAAGTTGCCGAACAGAAGTTACTTGCCGCCTTGCAAAAAGACCCTGAAGAAATGATCCTTATTTATGCGCTAGGTGAATTCTATTTAAATCAAGGGGCATACAATAAGGCGATTCCGTATTTAAAACAATCTCTTCATGCTCAATTAGGTGAAGTGAACGTTGGATTATCATTGGCAGAAGCATATAGCGGAAATGGTCAATTTGAAGAGGCCTTGCATTTGTATCATCAACAGGAAACAAATAAAATGACGCCTGATCAGTTATTCAGCTTTGGGTTTACTGCTTATCAACAAGGTGATTATCCAGTTGTTATTGAACAGCTCGGTGCGGTAAAAAGTTTAGATGCGGATTTTACAAGTGTTTATGTGCCACTTGCAAAAGCATATGAGGCTGAAAATCGTTTAGATGAGGCATTTGAGACGTTGAAAGATGGTATTCGAATGGATGAATTTAATGACCAACTCCCAATGATGGCTGGTCAAGTGTTGACAAAAATGAATGACCTCGTCGGTGCTGAGCAATACTTTCGACAAGCTTTGGCGTTAAACCCTTCAAATATGACTAGCATACAAGCACTTGCTGCATTATTGAAGGAAGAAGAAAGAGCAGAAGAGCTACAAGAGCTTATTGAATATGTACAAGAGCATGGTGAACATGATCCTGTACTAACGTGGTACCACGCTTTTGCTAAAGCACAATTGGAATCGTATGAAGAAGCCCGTCTATTATATGAAGAAGCGGAACCGTTTTTTAAGGAAGATGCTGACTTTTTAATTGAATATGGCTACTTTCTCTTAGAAGAAGGAAAACGTCAAAAAGCAGCTGTGTTCTTTAGACAAGCGCTATACGTTGATCCGACAAGAACAGACTTAATCGAGCTTATTGACCAGCTCCAACACGAGGAATGACAAGATTTGTTGAAAAGAATTCAAGTCGATAGAAAAGGGAATGCTGTATCTTAAGGCGAAAAGTACAAGAGAATCTTTTTTGGTGCTTTTATAAAAGGAAAGGGGAGAAAGCAATTGGGTAGCATTATTCCTGTAATGGATAAAAAGTCTTTTTTGCGTAGTTTCCTCAAACGACATCAATTAAAACGCCGTGAGTGTGCTTGGTTGCTAAATTATTTAATGAACGATGATAGCTTAATGGAACGAGTTCATTTTTTAGATCGTTCTGATGAAACACCAAAGGCACTTGTTATTTCTGCTCAAGGGATCGACACAGTTCCATTTTCGTTTCGAAAGCAGCATCACGTGACAACAGACTGTGAAAAAGCGTTTCATGATATTCGCTTAAATCATACGGAAGAGATTTACATTGAACTTCATTTTAAAGACCAAGAACTTCATGCGCAGTACCTAGCGGTTCTTGAAGACAACCCGTATTTACCGGAAACAAAAGAACGAAAGCAACGGTTTGAAACAGAGGCTGATGTTGTTTTAACAGAAAGCATTCGCCAATTTCAGTTAAAAAAAATAAATGAGGAAATTAATCAAGCGTTAGATGCGCATGATAAAGACGCGTTTCTCGCCTTAACAGAAAAACTAAATCATTTATTAAAAAACTCCTAAAACAGAGCCCGAAGGCTCTGTTTTTTTTGGTATACTAGAAAAGAGGAAGGAAGTGGTCAGATGCGCTTTAGAACCGAAGACACCGATACGTATTTACAATCCCGAGATTATGTTGATACAGCCATTGTACCCCTTGTGAAAGTATCGTTAACGGCAGATATTAAGTCAACCATTCAAGCGACTGAATTTACAACAATTTTGAGTGAGGAAATGGAACGTCAATTTCGAGGACGGGTTATGCTGTTCCCACCATTTAGCTATCATGATACCGAATCAGCCGAAGGGAAAAAAGAGCGGCTACACCTTTGGCAGACGGAATTAGAGGGCGCTGGATTCAACTACATGATTTTGCTAACATCAGATGCGAATTGGAAGCAGGATGAACAAGCATTAGAGCCGTTACAATTGGTGTACGTACCATCAATTGCTCTTGAATACATTGAACAAAAAAACAGAAAAAAAGTCATGGATGATCAAATGCAACAAATTTTACCGTTAATTACGGGGTTATGGCAAAAAAAACGCTGAAAGCGCTATTCTAACTCATATTGCTTAATGTATGCGGTTATAGTATGATAGTAACGTCCTAGTATTAATCTGTATGATACCAAGCTAAACTTGGTCGATTTTGAACTGTTAGGAGGTTTAGAAGTGAGCGAAAGAGAGCACAAAGTTTCGAGACGGCAATTTTTATCGTACACGCTCACAGGAGTAGGTGGATTTATGGCTGCAGGTATGTTAATGCCCATGGTTCGTTTTGCCCTTGATCCTGCATTAAAAGCAGGCGCTGAGTCTTCTATGGAAGCGGTATGCGAGCTAGACGATTTAACAGATACGCCGCAGCGATTCACATGGAGCTTTAGCCAACAAGATTCTTGGTATGAATCAACCGTTGAGCAAGAAGCATACATCTATTTAGATGGCGACGACGTTATCGCGCTTTCATCAGTTTGTACACACTTAGGTTGTACAATTGCTTATAACGAAGATGAGAGCGAATTTGCGTGTCCGTGCCACGGTGGTCGATTTACAGAGGATGGTACAAACGTACCTGGTACACCACCACGTCGACCGTTAGATGTGTTTGAAGTCAGTGTTGAAAATGGAACCGTATACCTTGGAGAGGTAAACCGAAGAGACTAGGAGGGACGCAAAAATGCTACAAAAAATTTATGATTATGTGGACGAGCGTCTAGATATTACTCCTATGTGGCGTGATATTGCGGATCACGAGGTGCCTGAGCACGTTAACCCGGCTCATCACTTTTCGGCGTTCATATACTGTTTCGGTGGATTAACATTCTTCGTAACGGTCATTCAAATTTTGTCAGGAATGTTTCTGACAATGTATTACGTACCAGATATTGTTAATGCCCATGCATCGGTGTATTTTTTACAAAATGATGTTGCGATGGGACAAATTGTTCGCGGTATGCATCACTGGGGTGCGAGTTTAGTTATTGTCATGATGTTTCTACATACTTTACGTGTATTCTTCACTGGTTCGTATAAAAAACCACGTGAGTTAAACTGGGTGGTTGGTGTATTGATTTTCTTCGTTATGCTTGCGCTTGGTTTAACAGGTTACTTGTTACCTTGGGATATGAAAGCATACTTTGCAACCGTTGTAACACTTGAAATTGCTGAAAGTGTTCCGATTATCGGGGACTTCACAAAAGCGTTACTTGCTGGTGGTGACATCGTTGGTGCTGCGACGTTAACACGTTTCTTTGCCATACATGTATTTTTCTTGCCAGCGGCACTACTTGGACTATTAGGTGCACACTTTATTATGATTCGTAGACAGGGAATCTCTGGACCTCTATAAGAGAACCCACATTTGATAAAAAAGGAGGGAAATTCATGCATCGAGGCAAAGGGATGAAATTTGTCGGCGATTCTCGTGTGAAAGTAGACGGACGTAAAGTGAATGTGCCAAAGGATTACTCGGAATATCCGGGTAAGACTGAAGCGTTTTGGCCGAACTTTTTACTTCGAGAATGGATGGTTGGTGCTGTTTTTCTAATGGGGTTTCTTTGTTTAACCCTAGCCCATCCAGCTCCTCTTGAGGCAATTGCCGACCCGTTAGAAGCATACATACCGTTACCGGACTGGTATTTCTTATTTTTGTATCAATTACTTAAATATGAATTTGCTTCTGGAGATTTTAATACATTAGGAACGGTTGTCATTCCTGGTATTGCATTTGGTGCCTTACTACTTGCACCATGGCTTGACACATCAAAAGAGCGTCGTCCGCACAAACGCCCAATTGCAACAGCATTAATGTTGCTTGGTGTAGCATCTGTCATCTTTTTAACGTGGGAGTCTGTTGATCAGCACGATTGGGAAACAGCAGCACAACAAGGGCAGCTTGTTATTGCGGAAGATGTTGATTTTGATACCGAGGCTGAAGGGTATGAAATCTATACAAATAACGAATCTTGTATCAGTTGTCATGGTGATCAGATGACTGGTGGTGCAGGTGCACCAAACCTCTTAGAGACAGAGAAATCTGCTGAAGAAGTGATGGACGTTATTGTAAATGGTCAAGGCGCTATGCCAGGTGACTTGTTTGAAGGAACCGATGAAGAGCTCGAAATTTTAGCAGAATTCATTGCGAACCACGGACAAGATTCTGAGGAATAAGATTAGAGAGAGCCACCTTAGAGGTGGCTCTTTTTACATAGGGGTGTAAAGATGCTTGCGTATTTATTTGGATGGTTAACTAAGAGGTCAACACTAATGCTGTTATTGGTCGTAAATGCTCTTGGGACGATCTACGGCTTTTACTGGTATGGGAATCAACTGGCACAAACACCTTGGCACTTTATACCATTTGTACCAGATAGTCCAACAGCTAGCCTGTTTTTTGTTGTTGTACTAGTCGCATTTCTAATGAAAAAGAACGTAGGTCTGATAGAAGCATTAGCTGCTGTCACTTTGCTGAAATATGGGATTTGGGCGGTTGTGATGAATACGTTTCAAGTAATGGAAGGCGCACCGATGCATTGGCAAATTCTAATGCTCAATCTTTCTCACGCTGGTATGGCGCTTCAAGCACTTCTTTTCTTACCCTTTATGCGGATTAAAGCATGGCACCTTGGGGTTGCTCTTACTTGGACAGTAGTCAATGATGTCATTGATTATGTTTTCGGGATGCACCCCTGGATTAGCAGTGTCATTATGCCTTATATACAGCAGATTGGTGTATTTACATTTTTATTAGGTTTGGCTTCGGTTATGCTTGTCTACTTATTAAATGTTCGCAAACGTGCGCTTCGGTTAAACTTGCCTTAATACAACAGGTCTACTCTTGTCCTTCCTCTCATAGACTAACAATCAGAGGAGGGAACGAGCGATGTGGCGAACGATTTTAGTAGCAGTGATCTTGAGCGTTTTGTTGTTGCCTGTATTCAGTGATGCAGTTGAGGACAAGAACCCAACTTGGAATGAATTTGATGGCTTAGCAGGTCAATTACTTCAACAACTAAAGCAAGGCGATATAGATGATGCAAAGCAAACGGCTTTAGTGTTATCCGATGAGATGGATGTCTATCCTTTCTCTGAAGAGGAATGGACTCTTTCATCAATGCGCACACTAGTAACGACGTTTGAATCTGCTTATGATGCGCTGTTTGCAGAGGATGTCACGGTTGAGGAACAAGTGCGCTTGGCAATGGCGCTCAGGCTTAGTACAGATGCTGTTCAGCAAGTAAATCAACCGTTGTGGAATCAAATGGATCGACAATTGTTGGATAGTTTAGATCGAATTAGTGCAGTGAATGACCCGTTTCAATCGCAACAATATATGTATGAGGTCAATCGCACGTTACAACTGTATGATACGGTTCGTCCTGCTGTTTTAATTTCAAAAGGGTATGAGCAAGTAAGTGAGCTTGATGCCATGCATCATAAGCTTCAAGAACAACAGCTGTCTCAAGCTGAAATTGACAATCATCTCGATGTGATGCGCCATGAATACTTAGCGCTATTTGCTTTCTCCTCTGTTGAAACCGTTGACCCTGGCTTATATGTGGTCATGTTTATTATTGGCACACCTGTATTTTTAACACTGAGCTATGTTGGGTTTCGGAAATTTAAGGGGCAACGTAAGAAAGTAAAACAGAACGAATAGAGTGAGCGTCTAGTTTGACTTATTTTGACGTTCATCTTATGATAGAACTATATTTATTAAGCTAAAGAGGTGACTTCATAGTGAGTTTAGGTGGTTATTTAATATACCTCGCTCTTCTTCTCATTATTCCGATGATTGCACAAGGAAAAGTGAAAAGTGCTTACAATAAGTATTCACAAATTCGCAATTCGTCTGGAATGACAGGAGCAGAAGTAGCAAGAAAAATCTTGAACGATAACGGATTGCATGACGTAGCCATTGAAGAAACAAAAGGCGAACTTTCTGATCACTATGATCCGAAAGCGAAAACCGTTCGATTGTCTACAAATAATTATCATAAACCTTCTGTCGCAGCAGCGGCAATTGCCGCTCACGAAGTGGGTCACGCTATCCAAGATGCAGAAGAATATGCTTTTTTGAAATTTCGTAGCGCACTTGTACCAGCGGCTCAACTTGGGACGAGCTTAGGGCAGTGGCTCATTATGATTGGTTTGCTCATTACCCTTTTTGGATCAGCATCCCCAACTATTTTGCTAGCAGGAATTGTCATGTTCTCGGCTGCTGTACTGTTTCAAATTGTCACGTTACCAGTTGAGTTTAATGCATCCAACCAGGCAATGGCACAAATGGTATCGAGCGGCATTATTCGTAACGATGAAGAACGTGAGACAAAGAAAGTATTAAATGCCGCAGCGATGACGTATGTTGCTGCAGCCCTTGTAGCGGTTATGGAGCTTGCTCGTCTCATTTTAATTTACTTGGCACAACGAGACTAACAAACCAGAAAAAACGCTAGCGACTGTCGCTAGCGTTTTTTTAGTCCACGCGTAAAGGCATCTTGTTATCATCGAGGGTAAACCCTTCACCAGCGGCTTCCGTCACATCATTGATTGCCATAAACGCATGAGGATCAATTCGATGAACGATAGAACGTAAGCGAACGGTTTCATTTCGTGCAACGACACAATACAAGATTTCTTTATCGTTACCAGTAAAGGACCCTTTTCCCTTTAATGCGGTAGCGCCTCGCCCCATCTCTCGCAAAATCGCTTCCGATATTTGTTCTAAATCATCAGATATAATAAAAGCAGCCTTAGCGGAATACGATCCTTGTTGAATAAAATCGATGACTTTGGCGGCGATAAAAACATAAACGATTGTATACATGGCTTCTCTAAGATCAAGATAAAGAAGAGAAATCACAATGACACAGGAATCAAATACTAAGAAAGTTCTGCCAATGCTCCAACCGAAATAGCGCAAGCATAGTTTTGCAATAATATCAGCTCCGCCAGTTGTACCACCAAAACGGAAAACGATACCGAGACCGACCCCAACGATAGCACCTGCAAACAAAGCAGCAAGCATTAAATCATCTGCCAGTGCTGTGGAGAAAGGAATACGTTGAAATAAGTCTAAGAAAAGCGATAAACTAAATGTGCCAATGAGAGTGTAAAAGAATGTCGTCCGCCCAAGCATTTTCCAGCCAATAAAAAACAAAGGGATGTTAATAAGTAAGTTTGAAATAGCGGGATTAAACTGAAACAAAAAGTAAAGCAGGAGCGTAATGCCTGTAACGCCTCCATCAGCTAAATTGTACTGCATATTAAAATAAACGAGTCCAAAAGCCATTAATGCTGTACCGAGCAAGATAAATACAATGTTCTTAATGTGCTTACTCATAAAACAGTCTCCTTTACAATCAGTGCTCTACTAGTGTACTCAAACGAACGAAAAAAAGATAGCAGGCAATGAATTTTAATTGCGGATTCAGCGCGAATTCGCTAGGATAAGGTAGAAGGGAAGTGGACGTATGGATAATCAAAAAACAATGGCACACATGCAGCAAGAAGTCGATGCCTATATTAGCCAATTTAAGGAAGGTTATTTTAGTCCACTCGCCATGATGGCGAGACTAACAGAAGAACTTGGTGAACTAGCGCGAGAAGTAAACCATACATACGGCGAGAAGCCGAAAAAAGAAACGGAAAAAGAAAAAGCAATGGAAGAAGAGGTAGGCGACGTTTTGTTCGTTCTTATTTGTCTCGCCAACTCGTTGAACATTGATTTAGAGGAAGCCCATACACGCGTTATGAATAAATTTACTACCCGCGATGCTGATCGTTGGACAAAGATAGAAGAAGGAGATCAACGGAATGATTAATATTGTAGTAGCTGGACCTAGAGGAAAGATGGGCTATGAAGCTGTTCAGCTTTGTGAAAGAGATCAAGACTTAAACCTCGTTGCAGTCGTTGATTCAAAGCATAATGGGAGAACGTTAAACGAATTAGAAGGGTTTGGTAATTTGGAAGTACCGATTTATTCGGATATGGAAGAGTGTTTTAGCAATCATGAAGTTGATGTGTTAGTCGATCTAACCACACCAGCTTTCGGTAAAAAACATATGCAGATCGCCCTTGCCCATGGTATACGACCAGTAGTCGGTACAACTGGATTTACAGATACAGACATTCAGGAATTAACACAGCTTGCTGAAGAGAAAGAGCTTGGAGCGATTATTGCCCCCAATTTCGCCATCGGTGCGATTTTAATGATGAAGTTTTCGCAGTTAGCTGCTCGCTATTTAACCGATGTGGAGATTATTGAACAACATCATGATCAAAAGTTAGATGCTCCGTCTGGAACAGCGATTAAAACCGCTCAACTCATTGCCACTGAAAGAGAAGAAAAGCAGCAAGGGCATAAAAATGAAAAAGAAGACCTCGCTGGTGCTCGTGGAGCAAATTTTGAGGGGATGCGCATTCATAGTGTTAGGCTTCCAGGCAGAGTCGCACATCAAGAAGTGCTCTTTGGCGGTGAAGGACAACTATTATCTATTAAACATGACTCATTAAACCGCCGAAGCTTTATGCCTGGTGTGAAGCTATCCATTGAGCATGTGCTCAAACTAGATACGCTTGTTTATGGACTTGAAAATTTAATTGACTAAGAGGTGATAGAGTTGAAAGTTGCGTTAATTGCTCACGATAAGAAAAAGCAAGACATGGTAAACTTTTGCGTTGCGTATGAACCAATCCTTGTGAACCATGAGCTTTATGGAACGGGTACAACTGGTTCAAGAATAATGGAAGCCACGAAGCTACAAGTGACTCGCTTTAAATCAGGTCCCCTCGGTGGTGACCAGCAAATTGGAGCGCTCGTTGCAGAAGATGAATTTGATTTAATTTTATTTTTCCGCGACCCGTTAACGGCACAGCCCCACGAGCCAGATGTAACAGCTCTCATTCGCCTATGTGATGTTAAAGCTGTTCCACTTGCAACCAATATTGGTACAGCAGAAGTGCTTATAAAAGGACTCGAGCGTGGTGATTTTGAATTTCGATCTGTTCAAAAAACCAATCGACCAACATTGTAGTCTTTACGCCTGCCAGAAAAAGGGAGAGATACGGTCTTCCCTTTTTTTCATGACGATAGAAAGGGAGAATGGGCATGTCGACTTATCATTGTGATTTACTAGCAGTTGGAGCTCATCCAGATGACATCGAAATCGGCATGGGTGGAACAATTGCGAAATATGTGAAGGAAGGCTATCAGTGTCATTTTTTAACGTTAACACGAGCGGAGTTATCATCGAATGGTGATGTTTATACAAGGCAAAAGGAAGCAGAGGCAGCAGCAAACATACTCGGTGTTCAACATCGGGTGCAATTGAACGTAAAGGACCGCGGTCTGAAAAGCATGACTGATGAAGACAAAAATGAACTAATAAGAATCATTCGAGCAAAAAAACCACGTTTTATTTTTGTCCCTTTAGAAGATCGTCATCCAGACCATGGTAACTGTGCAACGATTATGAAGGAAGCCATTTTCGATGCTGGTATTAAAAATCGCTTACCAGGTAGCGAACCGCACAAAATTGAGGCTTGCTTTAGCTATTTTATAAATGGCTTTGCGCAACCGGATTTTGTAATGGATGTTAGCACAGTCTATAAAGAAAAAATGGCTGCCTTACAAGCCTATCAAAGTCAATTTCATCCAAAAGATGGCGTTTTAACACCGTTAACCGATGATTATCTTGAATCAGTCATGGATCGAGATCGCTTGTTTGCAAAAGAAGTTGGTTTAACCTATGCAGAGGGGTTTAAAACGCACCGCCCTTTAAAGATGGCAAATTTATTTGAAAGGTGAATGGACATTGAAACCAAAGAAAATTGGCATTAGCTGTTATCCTACAGTTGGTGGTTCAGGAGTAGTTGCAACAGAATTAGGGAAGCAGCTCGCCTCAAGGGGACACGAAGTTCACTTTATTACAACAGAAATTCCGTTTCGTCTTGACGATAAAGTTTATCCGAACATTTTTTTTCATGAGGTGGAAGTGAACCAATATGCTGTTTTTAAACATCCACCTCACGATTTAACAGCGGCAAGTAAATTAGCAGAAGTCATTCGCACTCATGAACTTGATATTTTACATGTTCACTATGCTGTTCCCCACGCTGTTTGTGCCATTTTGGCAAAACAAATGAGCGGACGATCTATTAAAATTATGACAACTTTACATGGCACGGATATTACCGTACTAGGTTTTGATCCGTCTCTTCAACCGTTAATTCGCTTTGGGATTGAACAATCGGATTGTGTAACCGCAGTCTCACATGATTTAGTTCGCCAAACGAAAGAGTTAGTCGAAACGTCGAAATCAATTGAAACGGTATACAATTTTGTGGATGAAGATGTGTATTACCCTAAACCAGTCGAAGGACTCGCAGCTCATTACGGTATTTCAAGAGATGAACGTGTTCTCATTCACATCTCGAATTTCCGACCTGTTAAACGCATTCTCGACGTCTTAAAAAGCTTTTCGCTTATTTTAAATAAAGCGAAAGCGAAACTACTGCTCATTGGAAACGGCCCAGAATTACCAATTGCCAGACAATACATAAAAGAACATGGGCTTGAGGAAAATGTACTTGTTTTAGGTAATCAGAAACATATCGCTGAGCTTTTATCAATGAGTGACGTTATGCTTTTATTAAGTGAAAAAGAAAGCTTCGGGCTTGTGGCATTAGAAGCCATGGCATGTGGTGTACCTGTTGTAGGTACAGCAATTGGTGGCATTCCAGAAGTCATTGAAGATGGAGCGACTGGTTACCTTGTCCCTGTAGGTGACGTAGAATTTGTTGCAGAGCGAGTACTTCAGTTGCTTCAAGACCAAGCCACTCATCAACGCTTTCGCGAACGTGCGTTAAAGCGAGTGAAGCAGGAATTCTACTCGCAGCGGATTGTTAGTGAATATGAGCGATTGTACGAAAAAATGTTGCAGGAAGATGGGACAATGGATGAATAAGCACGTTGAACAATGCCTGCAAACACTACATGAAAAGGGATATGAGGCATACCTAGTTGGAGGAGCCGTTCGTGATTACTTACTAGGACTTAAGCCAAAAGATTTTGATATCACCACAAGCGCTTCACCTGAACAAATTGAAGCGTGTTTTCATAAAACGATTCGAATTAATGAACGTTTTCAAACGGTGCTTGTTTATCAAAGTAACGTACAAATAGAAGTGTCGACCTTTAAAGGACATACCTTTGTCGATGATATTCAAGCACGAGATTTCACAATCAATAGTTTAGCGTACAGCCTTAAAGACGGCGTATTGGACTTGGTAAACGGAACATCTGACTTGACTAATAAGTGTATTCGGTCCTATCGACCTGAAGAGATCCTACAGTCCGATCCGCTTCGCATCCTTCGAGCGGCACGGTTTGTCAGTACATTGGGCTTTCATGTAGAAAAGGAAACGTTGCAAGCATGTCAAAAGTATGCCAATGGTCTTACCGCTGTTGCACGGGAGCGAATGGCAGTAGAATGGGTTGGGTTACTAAAAGGCGGTTACAAACATAAAGCATTTTCTTTTTTGGAAACGATACGTTTAGAGGAAGTACTCCCTTTTTTAACCCTTCATCCTTTCGTCTATAATGTACTTAAATCGAATGAGTCTGTTTCGTGGGACTCGGATGTAAGGGCGTTAGTGGAATATTGCCTAATTGCTGGTACAACAGATATGCTGGCTGCTCTACCGTTTTCCAAGCAGGTGAAAAAACAAGTGAAGCAACGCTATCATATGTATCATTACCGTCTGAATCAGCAATGGTCAGATTGGGAATTGTATCAGGCTGGACTAAGTATGGCAATAGAAGTCGAGAAGATTCGGGAAGGTCGAGGAATGGATTTTGAAGCACTAGAGAAAATGAAAAATCGCTACCAAGAATTGCCTATCCAATCAAAATCAGATTTAGATCTAACGGGAAGAGACTTAATTGAGGAACTAAACAAAAACCCAGGTCCATGGGTAAAGGCGGCTCTAGAACAACTTCAAAAGGCTGTAGTTGAACGGGTTGTTCCAAATGAACGAGACGCTCTAATCCATTACTACATGCGAGAGAGTGAGTAAAATGAAGTCATTACTTTTGCGACTGCTATTAGCAGGTGATTATGTTTCCGGCGAAGTCATAAGTGAACAATTAAATGTGAGTCGCACGGCAGTCTGGAAGCAAATTAAAGCATTAAAAGAACAAGGGTACACGATTCAATCAACAACAAACAAAGGCTACAACCTATTGCAAGCACCAGACACGGTCTACGCACACGATATTGAGGCAAGAGTTCAAACAAAAACCTTTGGAAGAGACGTTATTGCATACGATTCAGTGCCGTCTACTCAACCTATGGCGCACCAAGCCGCAACAAATGGCAGTCATGAAGGCACGCTAATCGTAGCAAATGAACAGACAGAAGGAAGAGGGCGATTAGGAAGAGAATGGGTTGTCGAAAAAGAGCAAACCATATCAATGTCTCTTATTTTAAGACCGACTATTCCACTTACTCGCGCCCCGCAGCTTACTCTTGTTGCTGCAGTTGCTGTTGCACGAGCGATTGAAAAGGTAGCCCCTATCGACTGTGAAATTAAATGGCCAAACGATTTAATGGTAAATGGTAAAAAGCTTGTTGGCATTCTAACGGAAATGGCAGCAGATCCAGATCAACTACATTATGTCATTGTTGGGATTGGGATAAACTGTCATCAAGGAAAAATGGAGTTTCACAATCAAGTGAAAGATGTTGCAACGTCTATTTATGCTGAATGCGGACAAAAGATAAATCGTTCTACATTGATTGCGGAAGTGATGAACGAATTTGAATGGCTTTATCAGAGCTACGTAAATGATGGTTTTCAAGCAATAAAAACGTTATGGGAAGCTCGAGCCCTTTCGTTACAGCAACGAGTGATTGCACGCACACCGAAAGGAACTTTTTCAGGATTTGCATACGGCATTACGGACGAAGGGCAATTACGATTACGGGAAGATAATGGACAAGAACATTTGATCTATTCTGCAGACATTGAACTCGACACAACCTCTTAACCCTTGTTATACTGTTGGAGCAAGGGCTGTATCTGCGAGAACGGCACCCAAGAATGGATGGGCAAAAAAGCGTCTGTTGCTTCGATTCCTTTTGAGAACGGAGACAATAATGAGGTTTTTTAACCCCCCTTGCAAGCGCAAGGGGGGTTACGCCGTTTCATGCAGTTCAACATTTGAACACATGAAACCGGAGGATGAGAAATGAAAACAACAACCCAATTTTTACAGATGAAAAAAGACAACGAACCCATTGCCATGCTGACGGCCTATGACGCGCCTTCTGCTAAGCTTGCTGAGCGGGCTGGAGTCGATATGATTTTGGTTGGAGACTCCCTAGGCATGGTAATGCTTGGTTATGACTCTACTGTTCCAGTAACAATGGACGACATGGTGTTGCACACAAAATCGGTTAAAAGAGGCGCGAAAGACACATTTGTAGTGACTGATTTACCGTTTTTTGCGTACCATAGTACGTTTTCTGAAACAGCTGCTAATGTGCGTCGATTAATGCAAGAAGCAGGTGCAGATGCTGTTAAACTCGAAGGTGGAAAAGAGATCGTTGAGACGGTTCGCTTACTTGTGCAGGCTGGTGTACCCGTTGTTGGTCATATTGGTCTTACACCACAATCAGTAGGTGTACTAGGTGGCTACAAAGTGCAAGGAAAAGATCAAGAAACCGCTGAGCAGTTAGTAGAGGACGCAAAAGCAATCGCTGAGGCAGGTGCTTTTGCCATTGTTGCTGAGTGTATTCCTCACCAGCTCGGAACCATTTTGTCAAAACAAGTAGCAGCACCTATCATTGGGATTGGCGCTGGAAATCAAACAGATGGTCAAGTGCTTGTATACCATGATGTCATTGGATATGAATCACCTCGCGTACCGAAATTTGTTAAACAGTATGTATCGATTTCACCGGTCATTGAGGATGGGCTTATTCAGTATGTACGTGAAGTAAAAGGAAGAGATTTTCCTGCACCAGAGCATCAGTACACAATGAAAGAAGATGGCTGGTTAACCCTTTACGGAGGAACGAAGTAATGCTTGTTGTGACTACCATAAAGGAATTACAGCAAGTGCTCTCTCCGTATCGTTCTGATAACCAAACAATTGGCTTTGTTCCAACGATGGGTGCCTTGCATGCAGGGCATCAGTCGCTCTTCTCAGTAGCTAGAGACCATCATGATGTTGTGGTCGTATCCATTTTTGTCAATCCGCTTCAATTTGGCCCGGGAGAAGATTATGAAACGTATCCAAGGCAGCAAGCGCTTGATGAACAAGTAGCAAGAGAAAGTGGTTGTGACGTCCTATTTTGTCCAACCGTTGGAGAGATGTACCCAGATGGCTTTCCACAAGTGGTTCATGTTAAGCAAGGAGCAGACGTTATGTGTGGAAGAAGTCGCCCTGGACATTTTGATGGGGTGGCAACGGTTGTCTTAAAATTGTTTTCTGTTGTTCAACCAAATGAAGCATTTTTTGGTGAAAAAGATGCCCAGCAGCTTGCGATCATCAAGCAGCTTGTAAAAGAATTTTTCTTGCCAATTACCGTAACAGGTTGTCCGACTGTCCGAGAAGAAGATGGATTGGCACGAAGTTCACGGAATGTCTACTTAACGGCAGAAGAGCGTCGTTATGCGCCATTGCTTTACAAAGCACTTCAGAAAGCGCAAGCGTCCGGAAAAAGAGATCCATCGATACTCGTAGCAGACGTTAAGGCTACTCTTGCGTCCATCCCAGTCGGCGAGATTGACTATGTGGAAGCCTATGAATACCCATCGTTAAAAAAAGTGAATGAAGCCAATGCCCTTATCATTGTGGCGTTCGCTTATCAGTTTAAAAAAGCACGTTTAATTGACCATATCGTAATGGATTTTAACAACCGAGGTGAAACACCATGTTCCGAACAATGATGAAAGCAAAATTACACCGCGCTCGAGTAACGGAGTCAAACTTAAATTATGTTGGCAGTATTACCATTGATGAAGATTTACTTGATGCAGTTGACTTGTTAGAAAACGAAAAGGTTCAAATTGTTAACAACAATAACGGTGAGCGGTTTGAAACGTATATTATTAAAGGGGAACGAGGCAGCGGTGCCATTTGTTTGAATGGTGCTGCGGCTAGAAAAGTGCAGCCTGGTGATGTGATTATCATTTTAAGCTATGTTCTCCTTAGCAACGAAGAGGCTCATCGTCATACGCCTAACGTGGCTATTCTTAACGAAAGCAATCAGATTGTAGAAATGTTAGGAACAGAACCAGCTTCTACCGTTTACTAATTCGAATATTCCCTCCTAGAAACATGCAAACTGTTAGTAACGCATGAATGGGAGGGGATTTTTTGAAGGAATGGATAGACGAGTGGTATAGCCTGTACCAATCTGTTTGGGAATTACCGCTTGATAATCAAGTTGAGGTATTAGAGAATAAAACACAGCAATTACTCATGACGTGGGGATCGTTAGATGAAGCGCTTCAAGAGTTAAAAAAGAAGCTAAAAGACGAAAATGAGCCATATGCATACCAGTCAAAAGGAACGGTTCTATTTGATCAAGGTCAATTTGATCAAGCTTGTTTTCAATTAAAACAAGAACAGTGTGGGGAGAAACAAGAGGCCATTCGCTGTTTATACCTCGGATATGCTTTACTCTATACAAATGATGTAACAGCAAGTGAAGAATATTTCCGCTACGTACAGTTCATTAGTAGACAGACATTGATTCTTCATCTTGTCTACCAAGGTTTAGGATTGGTGGCTATGCTTCAAAATAAACTGGAATTAGCGATCCAGTATTTAGAAAAAGCACAACCTTTAGCAGAAAATCATGAAGTCATGTATAATTTAGGTGTATGTTACTTTTCTCTAGAAAATTACACGTATGCTGTAACGTGCTTTAGACGCTACGCGTACGTTAAAGACGATAGCGATGGTCTTTATGCATTAGGATTAGCGCTTTTGCAAGCAGGTGAAGTCGAAGAAGCTAGAGCCGCTTTCCTAGAGGTAATTGAAACGGTTGAGAATGAAGCTGACTTAGTAGCAGTTGCTCAATTAGTAGAGTGGATTGGTGAGCATGAGCTTGCCTGTTATGCCTATGAGCATTTAATGTTGCTAACAGGTAAAAAGCCGCGCTGGTTACACGGATTTGCATGGAATAAAGCATTAGCAGGAGACGAAAGAGCGATTCACTTATTAGAGGAGCTTGGTCAAACTGATCCAGAAGCGAAAAAATCCTATGAGTGGATACAAGCAACAGTAAAGTAAGAACGGGGTGTCAGTGTGTCACAATCTTATGTTGTGCTTGATTTGGAGACAACAGGAAACGCTCCAGAACAAGGCGCGCGAATTATTCAAATTGGAGCGGTTAAGGTGGAAGGTCACAAAATAACGGATCGATTTTCAACATTTGTCGATCCCCAATGTGAGATTCCACCTTTTATCACAGAATTAACCGGTATAACAGAAAATGATGTTAGTGGCGCACCACTATTTGAAGAGGTTGCTGAAGAGGTATTAACCTTTTTAAATGGAAGTCATTTTGTAGCTCATAACGTTCCATTTGATAAAGGTTTCCTAAAGAAACAGCTAGCGCTTGCGGGCTATCAGTTTCCGAACTGTTATACATTTGATACGGTAGAATTAAGTCGAGGCTTGTTACCAACATTAGATAGCTATAAGCTTTCAGATCTAACCGTTTACTTTGATATGGATCATTCTCGACCACATCAAGCAGACAGTGATGCTGAAATGACAGCTGAGCTGTTTATTTATTTACATAAAAAAATACTTCAACTACCGTTACCAACGCTACAGGCGTTAAAGAAAATAACGGCTTCCTTAAAAAGTGACTGGGATTTTTTAATTGAGGAAGGTATTCATCAAGCTCTTCAAAAAACACAGTTTGATGATGCGTCGATTGATGTGTTCAGGCAGCTGGCGTTAAAGCGAATTGAAGGAGAAGAAGAATTCACTGAAGAAGAGCTACCTGAAACATTTTCAAGCTTTGAGCAGGCTTTTTTTTCTGAAAAAGGAAAACTTGCGTCTCAATTTGAGCAATATGAAATTCGTGAAGGGCAAAAAGAAATGGCAACAGCTGTGTACGAAGCTTTTTCCGATCATGCCCATGCGCTTATAGAAGCGGGAACAGGCACTGGGAAGACGCTTGGCTATTTAATTCCTAGTGTTTATTACGCGAAACAAACAAACCAAAAGGTTGTACTGTCAACATATTCTATCCCTTTACAAGAGCAATTACTTCGTAAAGACTTAGCGCTAATGAAACAAGCGTCAGGTATGCAGATTCGTGTTGCAGTGTTAAAAGGAAGGCAACATTATTTAGATTTAAGAAAATTTGAAGAGGCAGCATTGTACAGCGAAGAAGGTTCATACGATGTCCAGCTAACAAAAGCTCAAATCTTAATTTGGTTGTTGGAGACCCGAACAGGTGACGTGGAAGAATTAAATTTATCCAGTGGTGGGCAGCTATTTTGGCAAACGATACAAAGTGATGCTTCGTCGGATTTAGGTCGATTTAATCCTTGGTTTTCGCGCTGTTTTTATCATCGATCACGTAAACAAGCAAAGGAAGCGGATATTATCATTGTTAATCATGCGTTGTTAATGACGGATGTACATCAACGAAGAGCCATTATTCCTACATATAGTCACGCCGTTATAGATGAAGCCCATCATTTAGAAGAAACGGCCATCGATTATTTTGGAATGGCAGTTAATTATTTATCCATTGGCTTTTCTTTGTCGCGATTGGTTCAATCTGTTAATCAAGATAAGTCGTTTATAAATGAGTCAAGTGAAGAGATTAGCAGCGTGTTAAATGAGATAAAAGAAGATGTGGAAGAATTATTTAGAATGCTTCACGCGTTTGTGAGTGAACGGCAGACGGAAGCAACGGATGTTGGCCGCATGAGCTATGTGTATCATAGTTTTCAAGAAGAAGGCGTTTTATGGCAAGGGATTTTAGAATGTGCGATGCGTGTGCAAATGAACAGCTCTTCTATTATTGAACAGCTTTACAAGGCAGTTGATCATGAACAAGACAATGAGCCTGCTTACGAAGAGCGCTCCTTTATCGCAAATGTTAAATCGATGATCGCATTATTTGAAGAAGAAGTGACACAGCTCTACGAATTACTTTTAGAGTATGATGACGCATTTGTTTATTGGATAGAAGCCGAGCCAAAGGGTGCTAAAAATGCGATTTATTTATATGCAAAACCGATTCGAGTAAACGACAGGTTAGCAGATGATTTTTTTGCAACTAAACATAGCGTCGTGTTGACTTCAGCGACATTGACTGTTAATCAATCATTTGACTATGCGCAAAAACGACTAGGATTAGAAGATTTTGGTGTGCGTACACAAAAAATCGCCTCTCCTTTTTCCTATGAAAAACAGTTAAAAGTATTTATACCAACCGACATTCCAGATGTGCGCGCTCATAATGATCAGTTGTTCATCCAAGATGTATCCATTAAATTATGGCGCTTAACAGAATCAACGAATAAAAAAGCACTCGTACTATTTACGTCATATGACATGCTCAAGCAAGTTTATCAGTACGTAAAAGATCTTGATGAATACGGGCAACTAACTCTTATTGGTCAAGGCGTAACGAGTGGATCACGATCTCGCCTTTTAAAACTGTTTAGACAAGCAAATGGAGCGAGTATATTACTTGGAACTAATAGTTTTTGGGAAGGGATTGATTTGGCTGGTGATGCACTAGAACATTTAATTATTGTACGATTGCCGTTCGCTCCTCCTAATCAACCTCTTACACGGGCTCAAATTAACGCTGCGAAGGAAAACGGTGAAAATCCGTTTACGGACCTTTCTTTACCTCAAGCGGTTATTCGGTTTCGACAAGGGTTTGGGCGCTTAATCCGGACAACGAAGGATCAAGGCAACTTCTTTATATTTGATCGCCGTGTTGTCACAACGAGGTATGGGAAGACGTTTTTAGCTTCACTGCCGACTACACCAGTGTACGAAGGGAAATTCGAACACTTATTGGAAGCTCATATTCATAATCAGGAGGAAGAGTAGTGGATACACTGATTTATAATGCAACCATTATCACAATGGATGAAGAAGAAACGGTTATTGATCGTGGCTATATACGTTTTAATGAAGCAAGTATTGTGACCATTGCGGAAGGAGAACCGACGCAAGAAGAAAAAGAGGGGACTGTACAACGAAATGCCAATGGGAAATGGCTCATGCCAGGTCTTGTTAATACGCATGGTCATCCAGGTATGACGCTTTTAAGAGGGATTAGTGATGATCAGCCACTACAAGAGTGGCTTGAACAATCCATTTGGCCAGCAGAGCAACAATTCAATGAAAGGACTTTACATGTTGCACGAGATGTCAGTATGATTGAAATGATTGCTTCTGGAACAACGGCTTTTGTAGATATGTATCATCTTGGCTTACCGGCTTTTGCTAACAGAATTAAAGAAGTCGGTTTACGCGCAACGTTAATGCGTTCGGTAATTGGGCTTTGTTCTAAGGAAGAACAAGATGAAAAGCTAGCAGAGTCCCTTTCGTTTGCGACAGCCTTCCACGGTGAAGCAAACGGACGAATTACAACGATGTTAGCCCCTCATGCCCCTTACACGTGCCCACCGGACTATATTGACCGTATTGTAGAAGCCGCTCGTGATGCTGATTTACCTGTTCATATGCATCTGGCAGAAACGAGAAAAGAAATCCATGATTTTATGGATCAACACGGCATGCATCCGTTGGAGTTATTGGAAGAACGTGAATTGCTAGCAGGTACGAAATGGCTATTCGCCCATTGTGTTCATATGTATGAGCAACATTTTGAGCTAATTCAACAAAGAGGATCAATGATCTCTCACAATCCCATGAGTAATATGAAACTTGGATCAGGAATAGCCCCAGTAGCATCCATGCTAAAGCATGGTATTCCAGTATCGATTGGAACTGACTCAGTTGCATCAAATAATCATTTAGATTTGTTTGAAGAAATGCGATTTGCGTTACTGTTGCAGCGTGGTGTAAATGAACAGGCTGATCTTGTTAAAACATACGAAGGCTTAAAAATGGCGACAATAAATGGCTCGAAGGCAACGTATGTCAATCAAGTAGGTGCACTACGGCCTGGCAATGAAGCCGATTTTATTATGCTCTCTCCACATCAAGCTCACTTTTTGCCTGAACAACGTGTACTATCTCATCTCGTTTTCTCTGCTAAGGGAACTGACGTTACGGATGTGTTTGTTCAAGGAAAACCATTGTATCGCGACAAAGAATTCGTTACGATGGATAAAGAAAAAATTATGGCAGAAGCTCGTTCCATCTCTAAATAAAACAGTCTGTTGACAAAAAGCTTATCGACTTAGTCGATAAGCAGAACGCTGATTTTGCAGCGTCAATGAGGTGTAGGTAGAAGGTTTTTAATCGATTTCAGCCTGCATATCCTCTGCACTTGCAGATAGTGGATAGAACACAGCAGGAAACGCTGTTTGCTTTAATGGAAAACAGCATATGTCCTCCAACGTTTGGTTTCCTCTGCGAAGCAAGGACCATTCGTCCTTTTGATGCTGAAACCAATCGGCTAAGCCATGTTGTTCCATATGAACGCCCCCCTTCTTCTGGCGTATTTGTATTTTGCCACGAACAAGGCAAGCTATGTTTAGTAAAGATTGTGGAGAAGTCTAGAATTTGGTTGGTATACTTTAAATGGAGAGGCGAGTGAAGAAAAATGGAAAATACCGATATGAAAATGAAAGTATTATCAACAGTGACAATTGATCGTACAGATGATTTCTACAAAGTCGTTGATCAATTAAATCGAACGTTAAAAGAAAAAGGATTAACATTTGGTTTTGCTCTTGATGCCAAAGACTCTGAAAAAATTGTTTTTACCATTTATGAAGTGTAGAGGAAAAAAATGAAGAAAAAAGGAATTATTATTTCGCTACTCGTTAGTTTGTTTCTTCTTAGTGGCTTGAGTATTTGGCTGTACAGTACAATCCGTGCACCGTTAGCAACAGAAGGGGAAGACGCACGCACGGTTGCTCTAAACTATAATTTATTATCTACCGTAAGCGATGTCTCCCATTATTATGGTGGTGACAGTTACTGGGTCTTGGAAGGCACCAATGATGACGGAGAAGACCAATTGTTATTTTTGCATCAGGACTATGAAGAATCGGATGAATATTATTTACTTTCTCCTACAGATGGTGTAGAAAAAAGTGAAATGGTTGATACTGTATCACAAGACTTAAACGTAACGTCCTTTGAATCAATCCGACTTGGTGTTGAAAATGGACAACCAGTGTATGAATTTACATACGTAACAAATGGTTCAAGGGTTTTTTACTATACATTGTTTGAAACAGGTGCGTATTTAAAGAGTTACAGTATTCACACAGCTGCTTAAGAGCGAAGAGTGGGCTTCTATCGACTTTCATCCCACGGTCAGTTATAATGTTAGTCGGAAAAAGAAACGTTTGAAAAGAAAGACGTTCAGGAGGAATGACAGTTTTGAAAACAACGATTGCCCAAGTAGGTCAATATGTAGACAAAGAAGTAACCATCGGAGCATGGCTTGCAAATAAACGATCAAGTGGAAAGATCGCTTTTCTGCAATTACGAGACGGTACAGGTTTTATTCAAGGTGTAGTGGTAAAAGCAGAAGTAGAAGAAGCACTATTCCAGCAAGCAAAAGCACTAACTCAGGAAACGTCGCTTTATGTTACTGGCATTGTTCGCGAAGATGAGCGTTCCCCATTTGGCTACGAGCTCACAGTAACAGGTATTGACATTATTCATGAAGCAGAAGGGTATCCAATTACACCTAAAGCCCACGGAACAGAGTTTTTAATGGACAATCGTCACTTATGGATTCGTTCAAAAAAACAGCATGCTGTGATGAAAATTCGAAACCAAATCATTAAATCAACGTTTGATTTTTTCTTTTCAAAAGGTTTTACAAAATTAGATTCACCGATTTTAACAGGTAGTTCACCTGAGGGCACTTCTGAGCTATTCCATACGAAATATTTTGATGAAGATGCGTTTTTATCGCAAAGTGGACAACTTTACGCTGAAGCTGGTGCAATGGCGTTAAATCGTGTATTCACGTTTGGACCAACCTTTCGAGCGGAAAAATCAAAAACGAGACGCCATCTCATTGAATTTTGGATGATCGAACCCGAAATGGCTTTTGTTGAGCACGAAGAAAGCTTAGATTTACAAGAAGAGTATGTGTGCTATTTAGCTGAGCAGGTTCGAATGAATTGTGATTTAGAACTTGATCTTTTGGAAAGAGACAAAGAGAAGCTTGCTGCAATTAAAGGTCCGTTTCCTCGCGTAACATACGACGATGCGTTAGAGCTCTTACATAAGAAAGGCTTTGACGATATTGTCTGGGGCGATGACTTTGGTTCACCTCATGAGACAGCGTTAGCAGAGCATTACGACAAACCAGTATTTATTACACGCTACCCAAAATCTCTGAAGCCGTTTTACATGCAGCCAGCTCCAGATCGAGATGATGTTGTATTATGTGCCGATTTAATTGCACCAGAGGGCTACGGTGAAATTATTGGTGGATCAGAACGCATTCATGACTACGATTTGTTAAAACAAGAAATTGAAGCACATGGTTTACCATTAGATGCTTATCAATGGTATTTAGATTTAAGAAAATATGGTTCAGTTCCACATTCAGGGTTTGGATTAGGATTGGAGCGTACCGTTGCTTGGCTTTCTGGCATTGAACATGTTCGAGAAACGATTGCGTTTCCACGCTTGTTAAATCGTTTATACCCGTAACAATAAAAAAACACCTTACCGCATAGTAAAATGCACGTAAGGTGTTTTTTAGTTGTAAAAAGGAGCAATTCCTTAAAATCACTACTTGTTTTCTACTGCTTCAAGAGAAGTAAACGTGTTATACTAAGAGTTGTTAGAGGTGGTAGTTGTGGATGATACAGTCTTATTAAAATGGGTTCAGCAAAAGCAAGTCACTGTGCCCCATTTACTGTTAAAGCATTATACAGAGTTAAATATGAACGAGACGGAGCTTGTTCTTCTTATACAAATTCAACGATTAATTGATAACGGTGATTCGTTTCCAACTCCGCAAACGTTAAGTGAACAAATGACGCTTTCGATTGAAGAATGCGCTGAAAAAATTGGTCAGCTCGTCCGTAAGCGGTTATTGTCAATTAAAAACAAGCGCGACGACGAAACGAACATGGTGTATGAATATTGTTCACTTGACCCGCTATGGCTTCAATTAATCGATTACTTAGAGACAAAACAAAGTGAAAATGAAGGAACGAAAACAGAAGAAATAGAAGGGCAACTTTTTCAGCAATTCGAACAAGAGTTTGCCAGACCACTATCCCCGATTGAAGTAGAAACGATTTCCATGTGGATTGACCAAGATACCTATACAGTTGAATTAATTCAAGCCGCATTAAAGGAAGCTGTAATCTCAGGTAAATTGAATTTCCGCTACATTGATCGCATTTTGTTTGAATGGCAGCGCAATGGCATTCGAACCGTTGAACAGGCACATGCCCACAGCGAACGGTTTAGAAAGAAAAACACTTTACCTGTCAACAAAGAAAAACGCCAGACTGCAAAACAATCAGAAAACATACCGGGATTTAATTGGTTAGAAAATTTGTAAGGAGAGCACGATGTTATCGAAAAAAGATACCCAATTTGTCGTTGATAAAATGGGAGAAATGTTCCCTGAAGCAGAGTGTGAACTGGTTCACGATAATCCGTTTGAATTACTCGTAGCCGTTATGCTATCTGCTCAATGTACAGACGCGCTAGTAAATCGTGTAACACCGAGTTTGTTTGCTAAATATAGATCACCCGAAGATTACTGTGCAGTTCCAATAGAGGAACTACAATTGGATATAAGGTCAATTGGCTTATATCGAAATAAAGCAAAAAACATAAAAAAAATGGCTCAATCGTTACTCGATGATCATAATGGAGAGGTTCCGTCTGCTCGGGAAGATTTAGAGGCACTTGCAGGTGTTGGAAGAAAAACCGCCAATGTCGTTACAAGTGTTGCGTTTAACATCCCAGCCATTGCTGTTGATACGCATGTAGAGCGTGTGTCAAAGCGTCTAGGCATTTGTCGTTGGAAAGACTCTGTTAAACAAGTAGAGGGAACCCTTGAGAAGAAAATTGAGAAAGCCGATTGGTCTGATGCCCATCACCGAATGATTTTCTTTGGCCGTTATCATTGTAAAGCACAAAATCCTCAATGCCAGCAATGTCCTTTGGCCTTTATGTGTAGAGAAGGGAAAAAACGGTTAAAAGGAGTGAAGGATCATGTATAAAAAGGTTCCTTCCTCTTTTTGTGTGGCCCCTTTTTATAGGGAAGGAGAAGAGGTTTATGTAGACGCACAGCAAGATTTTATAACGCGTCAGCTAAGCCTTCCTTTCTTTGAAGATATAACAGTATTTACGAAACCATGGGAAGTCAACACAACAGAAGCAATCCGTGAACTCCAGCATTCTTTTACTTGTCAGAAAGATCGGTATCTGGCTCTAATAAAAGAAGGAAAGGGTAAAGAGATTGCTCATGAACAGCTTATTATGAAAGCGTTAATGCTACAAAGTCTTTTCTGGTTAAATGGTCAAAGAGTAAAATTAACGCAAATAGCACATGATGTACATACGTTTACTCATGCACCTCTAAATGCAGTGGATCGTGTGCTATTTATTTTACATGGACAAGGAGACCGGGGTTTTGTTCAGCTTTGCTCCTTTATGGAAGACCTCAATAAGCTGAATGAGCGTGTCGATCTTTTGAAGAAATTGTCAAAGAGAGGAAGTCAGCTGTGAATGAAGTAAAAGAGCATGCGAATTTAACAGATAATGAGCAGCTTCAGTGGAAACGAATTCAAAGTAAAAACACGTTGTCCATTGCATTAAGTGGCCATTTTTCTGCTGGAAAGTCGTCTTTAATTAATCATGTGACAGGTGTGCCAATTTTACCTACAAGTCCAATTCCAACGAGTGCCAATCAAATTACGATTGCCCATGGTGATCTAAAAGTAGTTGTTGTGCATACAGATGGTACAGAAAAGTCTTTTCAAGGGCTAATTGACTGGACAGCTATCAAACGTTACGCCATGGACGGGGCAAATGTTGAAAAACTAATGATCTATGCGCCCATACCGTTTTTGCAACATGCAGGTAGCTTAGTCGATACACCAGGTGTTGATTCAACAGATCCGACTCACCAACAAGTAACATTAGAAGCACTCTTTACGACTGATATTTTACTCTATGTCATGGATTACAACCATGTTAAGTCCGAAACCAATTTAGGCTTTTTAAAGCAACTTTCTGATGAGGGAAAGCCCCTATTTATAGTCGTCAACCAAGTGGATAAACATCATGATGCTGAGTTGTCTTTTCAAAGCTACAAACAAAGTATTTTAGATACACTTGCGGAATGGGGAATTGCGTATCACGACTTATTTTTTACAACAATTAAACAGTCCCCATACGATGAACTTGAGCGTTTAAAAGCAGCTTTATTATCGCTGTTTTTTTATGGAAATGAGTTAGTCGAAGCAGGAAAAACAAAAATTGAATATAGTTTTTTTAAATCGGTTCAGCGAAGAGTCGAGGATGATTGGATAGAAGAGCGCACCCGTTTTGCTGAAACACTCCAAGAAGAAGGTTATCAGTTAACAGATATTGAGAATTACGATCAACATGTTGAAAAAGTGTCTCAAGCTGAGCAAGGTTCAGCAGCTCGACATCAGCATTATTTACAGGAATGGGACGATTTGTTTCGACAAGCAACCGTATTCAATTCAATCTTAACAGAAAAAACAGGTAACTGGCTTGAAGCCATGCGACCGAATTTCAAAATCGGTCTTTTTGCATCTAAGCGAAAGGTTGCACAGGAAAAAATCCACCGTCAAAAAGAGGTATTACATGAACTTAACGACCAAATAAACAAGCAGCTTGTGTTTCACATCAGACAATCTCTGCAATCGCTTCCTTTAGGAGAAATGACAAACCAACCTGTCTTTTTAGAAGCTGTTCAATCCCTTTCATTTACAGCAACGCCTTCTTTTTTAGAAGAAGCTGTGCCGAAGACGACGTTCGCTGACTCTTTTGTCTACCAGTATACAAAAGAGCGAACAGAAGAAATAAAGCGGCAGTTGAAGAAGCAAGCCCTAGACGTGCTTACCATCGCAGAAGAGCAATTGCAGGCTTATGATGAAAGAAAAAAGCAAGAAGCACATAAGAGGCGGCAGCAACTTGATGCAATGAAGCCGTATGTGTCAAACTATCTCTCTGCTAAAGAGCGCAAAGAAACCATCATTCGTGGGTTAGTGAAGGAAGCAAACCGAAGAGATGATAAAGGAGCTTTTTCTAATGCGTTAAAGGAAATGATGACAAAAACGGTTCATTTTGAAGACAGCCCTTCGTCTTGGAAAGAGCAAGTGAAACAAAATGCTGAAACCACACTTCTACCAACTACTAAAACCGAGCGTCGACTGACGAATGAACGCATTCGTGTAACAGATGAAGCGATTGCACAAGTGCAAACAGTAATGAATCAATTTGAAAAAACAGCCTACACCCAAGATTGGCATGAACAGCTTGAGCAAGAAATAAAGCATATTCAGACAGAGCAATTCACATTGTCATTATTTGGTGCTTTTAGTGCAGGGAAATCAAGTTTGGCAAACGCATTATTAGGTGAAAAAGTATTACCAGCTTCTCCTCATCCAACAACGGCGACGGTGACTACCGTAACCCGGCCAACATCGACTTATGCAAATGGGGATGTCTTTGTTCAATACAAAACGTATGAACAATTACGCGGTGAATTAGCATCGATTTCACAGCTATTAGACGTGTCACTTACGCTAGAACAGTTTCAACGCTTTCGGACGAAAACGTATCAGGCAACAACGGCAGCTAAAAAACAAGCCTTGTCCTATATTGAAACGTTACAGAAAAGTATGAAACGCTTCGAGTCCTTTATCGAGCAAGCTGAAGTGGTATCTCTGGCTGATTTAAGTGAAAAAATTGTGAATGAAGATGTTGCTTGTTTGATTGCTAATGCGACCATCTATTATGAGTGTGAGTGGACGAAACGAGGCTTGACGTTAGTGGATACGCCTGGAGTCAATTCCATTAATGGTCGACATACAAATGTCGCTTATGAACAAGTAAAAGCATCAGATGCGATTTTGTATGTAACGTACTATAACCATTCCTTTTCACGAGCCGATGCACAGTTTATTGAGCAATTAGGGAAAATGAATAAGCAGTTTGCCTCTAAAAAACTCTATTTTGTTTTAAATGCGATTGATTTAGCGGCAAATGAACAAGAGCGTCTCGGTGTGGAGTCATTTGTCATGCGTTCACTTGAAGAAGCAGGAATTGATCAACCTGCACTGTTTTCTCTTTCAAGTAAAAATGTATTTGAAGAAGAAGCCGCATCAACAGACTTTAATGATTTTAAACAAGAGCTTTATGGCCCCTTATTAACGTCGTTAAAGGAAGCCAACCGAACGTCATTTGTGGCAAATGTAAAACAGTATCTTCTGTATTTGCAGGAAGCAGAAGTGTTTACAGCGCTTAAGGACGAAGAGAAGCAAGCGCAACAACAGCAATTTGAACAGCAGCTAACTACGATGCTGGATTCATTTAAGCAAGATTATGGGAAATCATTTCATATGAAAGTGGAGCAAGAGGCAAGTGAATTGTTTGCTTATTTACGAGAGCGCATTCCTTATGTAAGTCGTGATCGTTTCATTGAATTTGTTAATGTGGCTACGATTGTTGGCCCATCTCGAAAAAAACAGAAGGAAGTATTAGCCACCCAATTAGCAACATGGAATGAAGATAGTGTTTTTTATGTTAATCAAGAATTAAAAGCAACGATGACGCGCATTAGTCTGATGCTCCAACGGGCATTTGAGCAGTGGAAAAAAGAATGGCAACAATCCATTCAAGCAACCGTACCCGGCTTTCAATTTCCACATGCCAAACAATCTATTCAACTCGAGACACTACAGGCGACGTTAACAACAACACTGTCTATTCAGTCAAATGTTGGTTCATTTCAATCGCTTAAAGATTTTTTTGAAGGCGGTCGTGTGAAACAAGTGAAGGAAACGTTAGTAGAAGAGCTCGTTCAACAAATGCGTGCAGGTTTAAGGGAAGAAGAGGAACATACTCAACAAACACTAAATGGAGTAACGAAGCACTTATTCGAGAAACAAGCTCAACTGTTAGAAGGAAAGGTCGCTGCAGAAATCACGAAGCGCAGACAGCTTCATACAGATACGATGCAAGAAAGCATTCAAGCAGAACGCGCTACCTTACAACGATGGGTAAATGAAAAAGCATAGGGATGAACCCCTATGCTTTTTGCTATTCTTAATCATCTTCATTTGTATCTTGTTGGTCAGTGTTTGAATCCGTATCACCCGTTTCGTTCCCAGGATCAGCTGGCTCTCCAGAACCTGTATCGTCACCATCGCTTGAACCATCATCTGGGGAAGAGTCTTCATTAGAAGAGTCATCATCTGTTGAACCATTGTCGTTTTCACCGTTCGTGTCATCGCCATTACTATCTTCATCTTGAGATGGCTCTTCTTCTTCTGGTGGTTCCTCTTCGATTTCTTCTTCCTCTTCAATTTCTTCTTCCTCTTCATTCTCTTCTTCGTCTTCAATTGTAGCGGTTATTGAAACCGAGGAACTGGCACCACTCGTTCCGTCAGTTGCTCGGGCACGGATGCTAAAGGTATAGCTTCCTGGACTTACGCCGCTAACAGTAGCAGTTAACGAATCTGGTGAAACATCTAATGAACCTGAACTAATAGAGGTTTCAAACTCAACATTATCTAATAAATCAGCAGGGTAGGACCAAGAGAAGGTTAGTGTGCCAGCGTCTTCATCGTAACTGTAATCAAGTCCGCTTGGGTCAGGAATATCTTGGGCAAACTCTTCCGATACTTGAGAAGGTCCTGTTCCACGCACGAATAACTCAGAGACAATTTCGCTACTTGGTGTACCTGCACTTGGTAACTGTCCTGTTCCACGTTCAACGCTAATACGTTCCACCGAATCTGGCATTGTAAAGTCAGATGCTTGAACCCCTTGGTGGACTCCCGTCATAATATGGCGGAAAATAGTACGCGTAATTTGATTGTGGTCGTTTGTTAAATAATTATCTCCACGTCGATCGGTAAAGCCAATCCAAGTAGACAACGTATATTCTGTACTGTAACCAGTAAAAGCAGAGGCGGGGAATGCTCCATCACCTGGTGCTACATTAAGGTTGGCAAATTCATCATTGGTAAAGTTTGCTGTACCAGTTTTTCCAGCAATGGGCACATTTGGCACTTGTGCACTTGTACCGGTTCCATCTGTCATCACTGATTTCAACATATCCGTAACCATATAACCAGTGTAGTCTTCCATTACTTGTTCTGTTTCAGGCTGAACGTCAATTTCGCGTCCATCTGGATAGACGATTTTACGAATCGTGTACGGATCAGTATAAGCACCGTTGTTTCCGAAGGCAGCATATGCTGCGGCAATTTCTTTTGTCGATCCTTCTGCTGTCCCAAGAACACCGGATTCATTATTACCGTTAGAGTTAGGCGTAAACATTCGTTCCAAAAACTCAAAAGCTGCATCTGGTCCAACTTCATTTAGTGCTTTTACAGCAGGGATGTTTCGTGAATCGGCTAATGCTTGCCGCATGCGCATATTGCCTCTAAATTGATTATCATAATTTCTGACAGGAGAGCCATCAACTTCATAGTTATAAGGCTCATCGGCAATAATATGACCAGTTGACCATTGTTCTTCTTCAATAACCGGTCCGTAGCCAAGTAGTGGCTTCATAACCGAGCCATGATTCGTTTGAATAGAAGCGTAGTTGTTTACCCGGGCATCATTTTCTTCTGTTCCATTTCCCATAGCCCGAACAGCACCTGATTTCGTATCAAGTAAAGTGACGCCAACACGAAAGTCTTCGTTGTCTGGAAACGGTAACCCTTCATACTCACCAGATTTTAAGACAGCGTCTACCAAGTCCTGTGCTTCAGTGTCGAGTGTTGTATACACTTTTAAACCTGAATGGTAAATCTCATCGGTTGTAAACCCAAGGTCGTCAAGCTCTTTTAACACTTCATCATAAAATGTATACCAACCTGAGTTTTCTGTTTCGGTATAATTGATTTGATCATTTATATCTGTGTTGCGTGCTTCTTCAGCTTCTTCAGCTGAAATAAACCCTTCCCGTTCCATTCGGTCAATAACGACGTTACGACGCTGTTCATTTGTTTCTGGATTTCTTACAGGGTCAAAGTCACGTGGTCGTTGCGGAATAGCAGCGAGTACAGCAGCGTCTGCAATCGTTAAGTCTTGTAAGTCATCTTTCCCGAAATAAGCTTCAGCAGCAAGCTGAACTCCGTACCCTGCAGATGGGCCTAAGTTAATTTGATTTAAGTACATCTCTAAGATCTCGTCTTTTGAGTACATTCGTTCAAGCTGTATCGCTAAATACGCTTCTTGAATTTTTCTTGTTAACTGTTTATCTTGTGAAAGGAATAAGTTCTTCACTAACTGCTGTGTAATGGTAGAACCACCTTCTGCACCAAACCCTTCTCGAAGATTGGCAAGTACGGCTCCACCTAAACGGCGGACGTCAACACCGAAGTGGTCACGAAAGCGATGGTCTTCAATCGCTAAAAATGCGTTTTGAAGGTGATCAGGCATGTCGTTAATGTCTGCATTAATACGATTCTCACCGCCGGTTAACGTGAACACAAGCTCATCATCCATATCATGTACTTGTAAGGATTGAGGAAGCAGTAACTTTTCTCTTTCAATGTCAGGTGCGTTTGCAAGAATAACGCCGACGGCAACACCGCCACCAATTAAGCCGACACCGAACAAAATAAGACAGGCAAGCACCATTTTCTTTAGCAATGACCTTTTTGGCTTATTGCCTCCATTTCCACCGTTTCCAGCTGACTTTTTACTTTTTTTACTTGTTGTTTGCGCAGTTTTTCGCTCTTGGCGTGATTTGTATTCATCTGCCATCTTTTTCTCCCCTTTGATGCTTACTTAATATAGAGTTCATCGACCGTTCGTAAATAATCAACAAATGGCTGATATCCTGTATGAACAATATGACCGTATGTTTCAATATCTGCTTTTTTTATAGACTTTCGCTCTTTTTGGTTATCATAAAAAGAAATCAGCATGGTTGCATCGAGCAAGTAGACTTCTTTCGTATAGAAAAACCGGATCAATAAAAAGCAAATTCCATGTTGTTGAACAACCGTTCGCATATGATCGACTTGATGTGAATGGATATTTTGCAAAGGGAATGACGTCTTATTTTTTGTCTCCTTTGCTTCAAAATCAATGTAACGACCTTTATATACGCCATTATAATCGGTGGTAGACGCTTGTTTAAAATAGGCCTCTTTAATAACCGCTGCACTTCGCTTTGGGTAATCCACTTGAACAATTTGAATTGGCGTAGGTTTTTTATGAATGACTGCTTTTTCTTTCATTAAGTAAAATTGATTCGATTCATCGATGTCCGCTTCAAAAGACATTCCTCTTCCACCATAAGCAATAGAGGCACTTGGCTTATTTATTTCTTGTTTTGTTCGATAGCGTTTCCCATTAGGATATTGAATTGACAAGTTCTCACAACCTTCCCGGTAAAATTGTTCGCATGGTTTTAAAGAGATCGAGGAAAGGTAATTAGTAAGCCAATCTATAGTTTAACATACAATGGAAAAAAGTAACGGAAGAGAACACGCGATCTGTTGAAAAATTAATGAAAAAATGAGGGAAAACATGAAATGGATCGACGAGTAGCTACTTTTAATGTTGACAATATAGCACGAACAAAGGCGTATGAGCAATTTGGACGTAAGCATCCAGAAATACGTTGGGCACGTTTAGCAGGGATGGTGTCTCGTAATGCAGGCTGGAATTTAACGGATTTAACAACTGAACCATTTCAGTCTTTATTGACTCGTTCAACACGTCAGAACATTGCTTGGATTTATGAACGGGCAAACTGGCTTATTTTTCGAGACGCCTATCCTCAGCTACTGATGTACGAAAAATATAAACGAACTGGGAAGTGGAATGTGTTACCACTACAGGAATATGGTGTTTCTTTATTCATGCTACGAGAATGGAATCGGTTTATTGAAGAAAAAGATGAATGGCGTCTTATGAATGCACTCATTATTAATGAACAAATGATGGTAGAGGAGCACTTGTTTCAACGGTCAAAAGTAGAAGCATTTTTTCAATCGGCTTTATATAAAATGGAGTCTTACCTTCATTTTAGCCATGTTCTTTTTCCGCAAATGCCATGTACGAGGAAAACAATGTATGGTGAATGCGTTAAAGACTTTGCAAATCCGATAAAAAGAATTGAACTAGGGAAACGATTAGCACATCTACTGTATCATCCAACGCTACAGTATCAATTTCATCAATTTATGGATGAAGTAGAACCGACTGGCTCAAGAGGGGATTATGGTGCTGTGAAAAAAAGTTTGCCCCTTCGTGTTGTTTATCCACGTTGTTCACATGCTAACGTTGAGCCAACTGATTGGTATGAATCGAGGCAACCGGAGAAAGTGGAGCGGCTTTTTACGCCTTTAGAAGTATGTAAGCCCAAAACAATTAACCCATACATTGCACAAATGGAATTGGCTTGTTTGAACTGGCTAAAGAAAGACAAATAAAAAAAGCTGTGTGAAACAGCTTTTTTTATTTATTCCGCTGGTCGATTTGGACCACCAAGTTTTTTGTCTAATTCCGAAGTAGTATGCTCTCTTTTCGTTGTTTTCTTTGATTCTTTTTGTCGTTGTTTTTTCTCTTTCAACAAAATCACCCCCTTAGCAACAGTATGAGGCAACAAATCGCAAATTATCCGTCGAATAAATGCGGATAAAACGGATTCCTACAATCTTTGTTGAATGAAAACTAGTTTTGTCAGCCTTGTAGGAATAACAAAGTGAAGAGAGAATGTGTATAGCAACGATAATATGTTGAGGAGTGAACCGAACATGGCGAGCTATAAAACAAAGGAAGTATCAATGGAGCTAGGCGTCAATCCAACGACCATTCAACGCTGGACAAAGTTCTTTAAAATTTCGTGCGATGTGAATGAACAGGGACATTTCTTATATACAGATGAACATTTACCATTATTTCGCGCCATACAGGAACAATTACGAGCAGGGAAGAAGTTAAAAGACATTTCACTTGATTCTAAGCAAGAGAAAGAAAAGCGTATCCCATCGGTTCCAAAAAAGCAATATGATGCAAAATTAGAGCAAATGTACCAACAAGTTCACGTTCTAGAGCAACGATTAGAGACGAAAGCAGATGATGTTGTTAGCTATCAGCTTTTAAAGCATCGCTCAGAACTAGACGATATGATGAAAGTATTGGATCGGCTTGAAAATCGCTTAATACAAATGGAAGAGCGCTATCAACAAGAGAACGATGATACTGGTAGGTCGTATAAAGAGCCAAGGCGCTATCCCCATCGGACATGGAAAGCCATTTTGTCTTTTTTTAGCTTTTAAAATTCGTTATTCCTTGCTACACTAACAGTCGAGGTGTTACGAATGGATAGGTTAAAACAGACCACAGAAGCGCTACGTGCGCTTACGAAAGAGGCAGAAGCGTTTTATATAAACGTTGTAAAAAAGGATTCTAATTATGAAGTTGATTTTTATGGGAAAGTAAAGCCCTTTGCTGATCAAGTGCAGCCGCTGGCACAAGAATGGGCGAGCTTAGTGAAGCCGTTTCTTATGCAGCATTATACAAAGCTTGTCCATGTGAGCCAAGTTGAACAAACTGTTGAAAACTTAGATGTTGTCGCTATAAAGTCTTTTTATCCATCCTCTGGCATGAGAAGACAACGAGAGACGTTTAAATCTGTTACGTTTGTGCTGGATACGGTTTTAGAAGAAATTAAGCTAGCGCAGACAACAAAACCATCCGACTAACGATCGTTAGTCGGATGGTTTTTTGCGCTAAAAAATCCAATTAAGATCGCTTAATTGGATTAATTACGGTCAAAAATAATTAAATACGATAAAAATCCTAGAGTAGCAATAGACAGTATATTTAGCGTCCATCGTAACATCGTATCCGGACTATCGCCTTCACTAGCCTCTGCAGCGGCAGCTAAAGCAGTTGGTTCATAGACAAGAACAGATAAAATAGCAATCATAATAAGAGCAACAATGCTTTTTTTGAACACGACATAACCTCCTTTTTATTGACGGTTTTTAACTATGTATAGGACGTGCAAACGTTCACACTTCTTATTATAAAAGATGACGGCTCCTTGTGCAAGCGCACTATTCCATTTCTATTTGAACGACACTATGGTAAGATTATTTCATTATAAGATGTATTTTATGTGTAAATGTTTAAGCTGAAAGGACGTAGTAGAATGGCGACAACCCTACAAGATATTATTCGAGCAAATCAAATGCTTAAAGACATTATTACTCATACGCCATTGCAAAAGGATCAAGTGCTTTCAGAGCGATACGGCTGTACGGTGTATTTAAAACGCGAAGACCTTCAAGTCGTCCGTTCCTTTAAAATTCGAGGGGCGTATTACCAAATTTCTTCGCTTTCAAAAGAAGAATTAGACGCTGGTGTTGTATGTGCAAGTGCAGGAAATCATGCCCAAGGTGTTGCGTATTCTTGCCAAGCATTAAAAATTAAAGGTGTCATTTTTATGCCGTCAACAACGCCGAAGCAAAAAGTCGCGCAAGTAGAATTTTTCGGCAGAGATTATGTTGATGTTCGATTAACGGGCGATACGTTTGATGATTCCTATGCAGAGGCCATGCGTTACCGTGACGAGCATAATTTGGCGTTTATTCATCCATTTGATCAAGACCATATTATTGCTGGGCAAGGAACGGTTGGTTTGGAGATATTAAATGATATGGAAGAAACCCCTGATTATATCTTTTCATCTATTGGCGGTGGCGGATTGATTAGTGGCATTTCTACATATATTAAAAGCATTAGTCCAGCCACAAAAATGATTGGCTGTGAGCCAGCTGGCGCCGCATCTATGAAGGAAGCGATTAAGCAAGGTGGTGTAGTAGAGCTTCCTGAAATTAATAAGTTTGTAGATGGAGCTGCGGTAAAGCGTGTCGGTGAGAAAACGTACAACATCTGTAAACAGTATTTAGATGATATTATTTTAGTCCCCGAAGGAAAAATCTGTACGACGATTCTAAAACTGTACAATGAAAATGCGATTGTTGCCGAGCCTGCTGGAGCGATGCCAATTGCAGCTCTTGATCTTTATGCTGATAAAATAAAAGGGAAATCTGTCGTTTGCGTAGTCAGTGGGGGAAATAACGATATTGGCCGTATGGAAGAAATACGTGAACGTTCCCTCGTATATGAAGGACTACAGCATTACTTTATTATTGAGTTTCCTCAACGAGCCGGAGCATTAAAAGAATTCATTCTTTATGTACTTGGACCTGAAGACGATATTACTCGTTTTGAATATACAAAGAAAAATAATAAGTCAAGCGGACCGGTGTTAATCGGTATAGAATTAAAATCGAATAAAGATTATGAGGGGCTCATTCAGCGAATGGACGAGCTAGGGTTCGGTTACGAAGAAGTAAATAAAAATGAAAGTCTATTTTCATTATTAATTTAAATGGTAAGAAGAGGTGATAATATGAGGTTAAAAGGAAAGAAGATTATAGCCGCGGTAGATGAAGAATTTGAAGACTTAGAACTTTGGTATCCGATTCTCCGCTTACAAGAAGAAGGCGCCATTGTCGATCTTGTTGGACAAGAAAAAGGAAAGACATATATCGGTAAATATGGAGTGCCGGCAACTGCGGCGTACGCATTTGATGAAGTGCAAGCTTCCCAATATGACGGTATCTTGATTCCAGGTGGATGGGCACCAGACAAGTTACGTCGCTATGAAACGTTGCTATCCATTGTCAAGGAAATGGATCAAGATCAAAAGCCAATCGGACAAATTTGCCATGCTGGCTGGGTATTAATCTCTGCTAATATTTTACAAGGGAGAAATGTGACAAGCACTCCAGGCATTAAAGACGATATGGTGAATGCAGGAGCTACGTGGCACGATACGGCTGTTATCGGTGATGGCCATATTATCTCAAGCAGACGACCGCCGGATTTGCCACCCTATGCTAAAGCATTTGCGGATAAGTTGGCGGAACAGTAAACGATGGAATTTCATTTTTTAGGAACAGGGGCAGGTGTTCCGGCAAAAAAACGAAACGTTAGTGCACTTGCTTTACGGTTTTTAGAACAAAAAAGAGGCGTTTGGTTATTCGATTGTGGAGAAGCAACACAGCACCAATTTCTTCACTCAGCATTGTCAATACCGGCAATTTCGACAATTTTTATAAGCCATCTTCACGGTGATCACGTGTATGGATTGCCTGGATTGTTAAGTAGTCGTTCTTTTCAAGGTGGGAAGACTCCATTAACGATATATGGCCCGAAAGGGATTAAAGCGTATATTGAGCACTCTTTAGCGGCAACGAATACGGTTTTAAAATACCCGTTTACGATTGTTGAATTAGCTGGTTCTTGTCAATTTGAACACGAAGACTGTGCCATTTCGGTGTTTTCCTTACAACACCCGGTTCAAAGTTTTGGCTTCCGTATAGAAGAAAAAGCAAAGCCTGGCAAGCTGAATGTAGAAGCATTACGCGAAAAAGGCATCTCCCCTGGACCTTTGTATGCGGCAATTAAAAAGGGTGAGCATGTACAGCTTGAAAATGGAGAGTGGCTTGACGGCTCCCGATACGTTGAGGAACCGATAAAAGGTAGAACGGTCGTTATTTGTGGAGATACGGCCCCTGTGGAGGAAGTGAGTGTACAGGCAAAAGAAGCCGATGTACTTGTTCATGAAGCAACATTTGCTTCCGATCATCAAGCCCATGCAGGTGACTTTGGACATTCAACTATTGAAGATGTGGCAAAGTTAGCGACTTCGGCCGGTGTAAAACACCTTGTTTTAACCCACATCTCATCACGTTATGCCCAAAATGAACTGTTTTATCTTCAGGAGGCTAAGGCTGCATTCTCTTCAGTTATTGTGGCAGAAGATATGCTTGTATTGAACTTATCTAAGAAAGGTGAATTAACAACTCATGATTGAAACTTCCATTGTGGAGCTTAACAAGCGCCTACAACAGAACTGGACAGGTTGGGTTTATGTTTCCTCACCATTTTGTGGTACGTGTCAAGTGGCAGAACAAATGCTTCACGTTGTTGAGAGCCTTCAAGAGTTTACGCAACCTATTTTAAAACTTAATCTACAGCTAGCGCCTGAATTTGCGATGAGCAATCGAATTGAAAGTGTACCAGCGATGATTTATTATAAAGATGGAAGAAATAGGCGCTTATCGTATCAATTTAAATCTGTTATCGATTTGCAGCACCATTTAAAGGAGGTTACTACTAATGTCAACAGCATATGAAGAATATATGCGCCAAGTCGTTTTACCGATGCGGAAAGAATTAACGGACGCTGGCTTTGAAGAATTAAAAACAGTTGATGAAGTGGATGCGTTTATGGCTGATGCAGAAGGAACAACCCTTGTGTTTATCAACTCAGTTTGTGGTTGTGCGGCAGGACTTGCACGTCCATCAGCAATTTATTCATTAAAACATGATCGAACACCTGACCAACTTGTTACCGTATTTGCAGGTCAAGACCGGGACGCGACAGCGCAGATGCGCTCGAAGTTTCCAGAGTATGCGCCATCATCTCCTTCAATGGCATTGCTAAAAGGAAATGAAGTGGTTCATTTTATTCCTAGAGAAGAGATCGAAGGAGCAGAACCTGAAGCCATTATTCGTAACTTGGCGACAGCATACAACGAACATTGTTAAACGTTCTTTTTACAGAGAACGTTTTTTTCTTAGAGGTGTTTTTATGAATTTCGAATTAAACGAATTACGTACTGGAGATCGTTGGGAATTGAAAAAAGAGGCAAACGGGCGTCCAGTCATGCTCACCTTTTGGACGTCTTGGTGCCCAGATTCTTATAAAGATCTAGCTGCTAAAAGACCGCTCTATCAAACGATGGACGAGAATCAACTTTGTTTTGTTACTATCAATGTAACAGGGCGTGAAGGTGAAGTCGATTTGCAAGAGTGGCTCAAACAGCACAATCACCAGTTCCTCGTGCTAAAAGATGAAGGAACAACTGTTTACGATCAGTTTGGCTGTGAAGGGGTACCAACAACTGTATTGTTAAATAAAGAACTACGCGTTACGAATACGTTCGGAGAAAATACTTCGATGGCCTCCATTATGGCTAGTTTAACAACCATTGTTTAAAAAATAGACTTAGCTTGTCCATAAAAGGAAAGCTAAGTCTATTCTTGTTTTATTTTGGCTGAACTGCGTAGTAGACAACGGCACCCATTTCTTCAATGTTCGGATAGCCGCTTTGCTTATAAATTTCTACAACATGCTCTCGGTTGTACGGAACACGTTTTAATTGAATGGAATGATTCCCGTCTTCGATATCAATAATGACATAGGAAGAGAGTGGATGACCATCGAAAGGCATCCCTACTGAACCAGTGTTAACAACATTTTTGCCGTGGATACTCCGAATATAAGGATGATGCGTATGTCCATAAATGTAAATATCTGCTTCATCGCGAATCATAATGTCATTTTCAATTTTAGCAGAGTCATCAACTGGGACTGCATCAAATAAACTAGCTGGTGTTGCGTGAAAGGCGTGAACGATTAAATCTTGCCCATCGTCAATAAGAAACTCTGTTGGAAGGTTTTTTAAGTAGTCAAGATCTTCTTGATCTAAACGGCTTAACGTCCAGTCTCTCTCTTTTTGAAACAGTTCAAGACGTTCCTTCGGGATTTCTCCGTCTTTAAATCCTCGAATTAACCATTCATCTGCGTTGCCTTTTAGAACTTTTGCTCCAGAGCCTTGAACAAGCTCAAGCACACGCTTTGGTTCAGGACCTCTAAAACAAAGGTCACCAAGTATGTAAATCTGATCAATCTGTTGTCCTTGCAAGTCATTTAAAACCGCTTCCAAAGCTGTTGCATTACCATGGATATCTGATAAAAAAGCAAATCTCATCGTTATGAAGCCTCCTTTCTTGTATTGTAACAGATGGACCAGTAGTTAGGGAACTAGAATGATAGAGAGAGGCGTTCGACTGGTAAAGGCACAGTAGTCATGTTAAAATTTAGCTGAGAATAAAGCCTCAAGGAGGAAACGTACGTATGCATATTCGTTCCATTGAACCGACACCTAGTCCAAATACGATGAAATTAAATTTAAGTGAAGCGCATGACGGAGCTAGCACCACGTATAGCGAGAAAAATAAAGATCAAGCACCGTCATTTATTCAAGCTATACTAGCTGTAGAAGGCATAAAAGCCGTTTTTCATGTTGGTGATTTTTTAGCCGTTGATCGGCTTCCAAAAGCAGATTGGAAAGTGGTCTTACCAGAAATTCGAGCGTTATTTGGCGAAGCCTCAGATCACAATCAAGAAGCGGCTGTTCAAGAAGGCTTTGGTGAAGTCCGTGTTCAAGTACAGATGTTTAAAGGAATTCCTATGCAAGTAAAAGTAACGGACGATGAAAGAGAAGTAAGAAGAGCGTTACCTGAACGCTTTGTGCAAGCGATTGGAAATGCTGAACAAGAAGGGGATAACGTCGTGCTTGAGCGGAAATGGGACGACCAAGCGCCTCGTTATGGTGAGCTAGAGCAGGTGGCTGATGAAGTAACAGCGGAGTTAGAAGCGGCTTATTCAGAAACTCGATTAGATAGCTTAGTGAAGCTTGCCCAAGGAGAAAAAGAAGCCGCAGAAGCGTTTGCTGCACGTTTTAAAGAAGTAACAAAAGACATGCTTGAAGATCCAGATTGGCGTAACCGATACGCATCTCTAGAACAAATGGATCCCAAAGAAAAGGATCTTCCTGTATTAGAGCTTGCTTTACAAGATGAAAAGGCGTCAATTCGTCGACTAGCAACAATGTATTTAGGGATGATCGAAACAGAAAGTGTACTACCTCTTCTTGAACAAGCGTTAAACGATCCTTCTGTAACGGTACGACGTACAGCTGGGGATTGTATGTCTGATATTGGTTCAGAAAAAGGGATTCCAGCTATGATAGCTTCTTTACAAGATTCAAGTAAAATTGTTCGTTGGCGTGCTGCTATGTTTCTTTATGAAGTTGGGACAGACGAAGCGATTCCGGCTTTGCAGGCAGCTGAAGATGACCCTGAATTTGAAGTAGCGCTACAAGTCAAAATGGCGTTAGAACGTATTCAAGGTGGCGAAGAAGCAAAAGGCTCTGTTTGGAAACAAATGACAGAAGCACGAAACAAATAAAAGGAGTTAAACCATGACACCGATAATAACGGCTCTAAGGGAAAAGCTAGAGCGAGAAGGTAAAGAGGACATTGTCGAAATTATTGATGATGCAGCCAAAGGTCATTTAGAAGAGGTCGAGATTGTACCCTCAATTGGCTTATTGTACGATCAGGAAGAAAATAAACAGTTGTTAACGTGGTTAGAAGAGCAAGGTGTAACAATTACTGAAGTTACCGATGAGGAGGAATAGCATGTCATCATGACATGTTATTCCTTTATTAAAAGAGGGGGAATGACATGCGAAAGCAGCCTGAGTTACGATTACCAAAAAAAGCGATTCAAGTATGGCGCATCCAGAATCTATTTGATACATTATTTTTTGCCCTTGTTCCAGTTATCTACTTTTTTGTGCAAGCATACATATTTGAACGTTTCTTTACATGGATAACGTGGGTGTTAGCCGGTTTGGTTGTTCTATATGGTGTAACGCGTGTCTTGATTTGGCCAACAATTCAATGGTACCGTTTTCGATACGAAGTGTTTGACGATGAAATTGATATTCAACAAGGTGTTTTAATCGTAAGAAGAACGCTTGTGCCAATGGTTCGAGTGCAGCATGTTGATACAGAGCAAGGTCCGATTTTAAGACGATACAAAATGGCAGCGGTCTCGATTACAACAGCCGCAACAACTCATCAAATTCCAACACTTAATACGGAAGATGCAGATGCATTACGAGATCAGATTGCGTCCCTTGCATCGGTGCATGAAGATGAATGAGTTAAAGCGACAACATGTAGCAGCAATTTTTATCAATGCTGCTAAAGGACTTACTCAAATTGCAGTTCCGTTTGCCATTGTGGCTTTTTTTCAAGGGATATTGTGGATTTTTTTCCTGGCGTTAGCTGGGTTAATACTCGTATCGATTGGCTTTAGCTGGCTGAGCTGGTATAAGTTTCGCTACTCTCTTGAAGAAGGCGAGCTGTACGTGGAACAAGGTATCTTTGTCAAGAAAAAACGATACATTCAAAAAAAGCGTGTGCAAGCCATCAATATTTCGGCTGGCGTTTTACAGCGAATTTTTGGACTTGTGAAAGTCAATATTGATACAGCTGGCGGTGGAATGGAAGCAGAAGTAGAGCTTGTTGCTGTTACAAAGAAAGAGGCAGATTCTATTCGCTCGCTTCTATTAAAAGAGCCGCGTTCAGCAGGTCACAACGAAGAAGAAGAACAAATTGATGGTGAGGGAGAGCCGTCTGATGAAATCGAACAGAACCCCCGTACCGTTTGGCAATTAGGTAAAAGGCGATTAGTTTACACTGCGCTCACCTCAAGTAGTGTTGGTCTGGTTTTATCTGCTGTTGTTGCGTTGCTTTCGCAAACGGCTCAATTTATTCCGGATTCCATTTATGAAGATACAGTTGAAACAGTCGTTAGTTTAAGTATGTTGTTGTTAATTGGAATGGCCATCATTGTTCTTATTCTTTCGTGGTTTATTTCAAGCATTATTACTATTGTTACCTATGGAAACTTTCATATTGAAACTTACGATAAAGAGATGGTTATTCAAAGAGGATTGTTAGAAAAACGGCAATTAACATTAGCGTACAGTCGGATTACAGCGATTCGAGTCATTCGAAGTGTTATCCGACAGCCATTTGGTTTTGTTTCTGTGTATGTGGAGTCGGCAGGAGGAGGTAATAACAATGAACAAGGATCGACCTTACTCGTGCCCCTCATTCATAAAAGGGATTTACACGATTTTTTGGAAACGATCGTCCCTGACTATGCCATTGAAACGCCTTTAACTGCAGCTCCTTCACGCGCGGCGAAACGCTTCTTTATCCGCATGCTGGTGCTCCCCGTGTTGTTAACAGCTGGCGCAGTGTACCTCTGGGGTTGGATCGGTTCTCTTGGACTTATTGTTATCGCTGTAGCAAGCATTCTAGCTTGGTTTCAATACAAAGATGCGGGTGCCGGTGCGCAAGGAGAATTTGTCTGGCTACGCTATCGAACAATCGGGCAAGCCTTAATCATTTCACGGAAAAGGAAAATTCAGTCCATTGCGAAACAAGTTTCTTGGCTACAAAAGCGTAAAGAATTAGCAACGTTTGAATTAAACGTGCAATCAAGTATGGCAGGAAAGTCTTTTGCAGTAAAAGATATTAGTCAAAATACGAGTGACGAACTATATAAATGGTATTCTTATCAAAATAGCCATGATTCAACAAAAAAAGTGTAGTCCCCTGAGGGCTACACTTTTTATTGGTAAGCATTTGTATAAAGGGCGATCGTTCGTTTTCCTTTATCCGTCGTAAATTCAAACCGATCGTAGACAGTGTCTTTTGTTTGGTGCTGCTGTGAACGAAGCTCCCTTTTAAAATGATGCTGAACTAAAACAAACTGATCATCGGTTTGATAGGTTAAAAAATTAACCCCTCGAAACGTTGTCGTTGATTCAGAATGAAAAAGTTGATCAATAAGAGCGTTATAGCAATGAATCAAGTCTTTATGAGATACATGATGCATAGCCAAGTTGTGCTCAAAGCCTTGTAAGGCAGCTGGCTCTAATTCTGTTCGGAAAATAGAGTACGGATTAAACTGTTCTTTATCAATTAGAATGAAGTCACCTTCATTTGGAATGAAGCGGCTACCGTTCTCTCGAATAAAAATACCGTCACCTTCGTAACGACCAGTGACAAGCTGACCTTGTTGGTTCCAAGTGTAATGAAAATGAGAAACAGTCAACGGAAGTTGTTCGCCTTTATGATCCTGCAGAAAATAATGGTCACCTTTTACATGGAAGGTATATTCAACGAACGATGGGGCTTGCTCTTGATCTTGTTGATCACTTGTTACAAGTCGGTTCTTTTTACGCTTTTGACTCGTCATTGTTTTAATATAGACTTCCAGTGCTTCAAGCTCTACAGATGAAGGCGCACCGCTATTTTTCAACCGGATGTGACGTTTTTTTAAGTCCGTTAAGATCGAATCAATATAGGACTCCACATGAATATGCGGCGACCTTGCTTTTAAATATTGACTAGCAAATGTATCAACATCATCTTCCGAATAAGGAATTTCATGAATGGCGATCGTTTCTTTTTGAAAAATAAATTCAGGCAGCGTTACGACAGATTTAATTTGAATGCGTCCGCGCCACGGTCTTTTTGGCTCGGTTAGTACCGATAGTAGCTCACCTAAGTAAGTTCCCTTTTCACCGAGATCGATGACGAGAAGGCTGCCAATTTGTTGTTGCGCTTCATATCGATCCATTTCATCCTCACCTTTATCATTAAAATCTTATTGCTATTATAACGAACAGCGCCACACTCCTGCAAGTGTAGCGCTTAAATCGTTATTCGTCATTCAGCTTCTCAGTAGCACCATAGCGTAATTCTTGTAAGCGCATCACATGGTTCATCCGCTCAATTTTCGTTTTCTCAAGTTCTTCTAGTAGACGGATAAGTGATAATTCCATTTTAGAAAGGGATACAAAGACGTTGTCACGTTGTTCAAGTTGATTTTGTTTAGATAGTGCAAAGAATGCCCCCATTAAATTAGGGATGTCTTCTCGTAACAATCGACGAACAGTGTGTTTGTCTTCAAAATCAAATAACTGAAAATCATCTTCAAGTTTGCCGACATGGGTTAAAATACGTTGCAAGCGATTATCGAGCATAGGATCAATCGAAAGGGTGTCCATTGCCTGTACATAGCGCTTAGCTTCCTGCACGAGCACACGAATGTCATTTGCGTGTTCACTTTTCAACTGTTGCTCATGACCACTCAATCGTTCTAGTGAAACTTCTGTTGATTTTGTTCCAACATACGCTAGGTCTAATTGATGAATACCGTATAATATGCCTTTAAAGTGTGAGACGTTCAAGAGAGAGCGTACATGCGTCCGCCCATCTTTTAAATAATGAATCGTAGCTTCTTTAATTTTACCCATTCCATTTGACGATTTAATATACTTTCGGTAACAAACAATTCGTAATCGTTTATGAATGGGGGAACGGGAGTTTTTTGTGTCGGCTACAATAAGACGAATATAGTTGTAATTAATTTTGACACGAATATCCCAGTCTTTCTGACGACGCCGAATATTTTTTCGTTCATTTTTACCCGTTGCGTTTTCAGTCATTCGTTTTAATAATCGTTCCGTATCGTTTATTAAGCGAGTCGTTGTCTCGTCTTGTATAATATGATCATCAACAGGCCGCTTATAAGCAGGTGTGAAGAAATCAAGTAGTCCTGTCGTAGAAAAGAATTTCACACATCTCTACCTCCTGCAGTTTTAGCGATTTAACAATTTCGTTTGCATTTCTGAGTTTAATTTATCCATTTCTTCTATAAATTGCTTGCCGCTTGAAACAATACGCTCATTTGATTCTTCCGTAAGTTCGATGGCTTTGTAGACATTATCGTATGCTTTACGGAATGCATCAAGGGCAATCGCAGGCTCTTCTAACGTTTTGAGCGTTTCTTCTGTATTTTGTTTTAACAGTTCAGCATTTGATAGCAACATAGACTCGGTTGCTTGATTAACATTTTGTACAGCAGAAATAACCTTTTTCTGATTCGTTAACGCGAGCTGAATAGAAGCTGTCACTGTAATAATATTCTTCGTCATCGTAATCGCATTAAAAATGGCTTCCTCAAGCTTTTCATTATTTTCCATTATAAGATCGACAGATGCAAGAGATTGCTGCAACACCATAACGGCTTGCTGCATGTTTTTCATTCGCGTAGTCACTTTTAGCTGACCTTTTTTCAATTCGTTGGCATTGTCAGCCCATTTTTCTGACGTCATCTCTTTTTCAAGCATTGCATGCAGTTCTTTACCCATAGTGATTTGTTCGTTTAAATTACCGATCCGCTCTCTTGCGACAACTTTTAGTTCTTTCAACATAACGTTATCTTCTTGGAGCTTATCTTTTCCTGTCAACAAACCTTCTACAATGTGATCAACTTGTGCTTCAACAGTTTGATAGCGTCGAACGTATTGTTCAATTGGGTTACGGCGAATAAGGCGATTAAACAGTTTCTTCATTTGTGAATCTTTTAGGTGGTCAGGCTCAAGCTGCCCGACAACTTCTCGCAGTTCATGTAGTTGTTTTGGCAATGTATTTGATTCATCACCCATCATTTCTCGAACAGGACGTTTTAATGCTTCTAACGATTCACCAGCTTCACGTTGCTCTGCTTCTCCTAAGGTGTCGAGCTTTTTTAACAGGTCATTTAAATCCGTTTCACTTTCCATTGATGGAAGATTTGATGATTGGTTGTCTATACCTTCAGAAGACTGTAATGCTTCGTCTTGGTTATGATTTTGTAATGATTTATCACTCATAGTGGAACCTCCAGCAGGTTAATAGTTTCGTTTTCTTTAAATACGAAATGGAATGAAAAACGTTTCATTTTTTATCTTTCTATTATGAACGAAAATGCAATGTTAAGCAATTTATTTGCAGGTAAATCGGGAATTATCTTAACAAAAATGCACTTCAATCTTGACGAATAACAAAAAAATCGCTAAACTTCAAACACAGAATAATTTTTTTAGGTTATTTCAAAATGTTCGTCTTTGCACACTTGTGTTTCCATGACGGACAATTCTTTTAGTAAGCAATCGTGAATTTTTATGCGATTGTTTTGGTTTTTATACAATTTTAACTTGTGAATATGTGCGTTACGATGTGCTAAACAAAAAAATGTTTACTGGAGAGAGTTTATAAGAGAGAGGGTGAAACCATGCGAGTCCCATACTTACCAAAAAAACAAGGGTTATACGATCCGAATTTTGAACATGATAACTGCGGCATTGGTTTTTTAGCTAATGTAAAGGGAAAAGCGACACATAAAACAGTAAAGGATGCGCTTCTTTTACTTGAAAACCTCGAACACCGTGGTGGTCAAGGAGACGAAGAAAACACTGGAGATGGCGCTGGAATTTTAACACAAATCCCACATGAGTTTTTTCGTGAAAAAGGATTTATTCAAAGGGAAAAAGGCGAATATGCTGTTGGCATGGTCTTCCTTCCTCGGCATAAACAAACGAGAGCGGAAGTGAAAAAACAAATTGAAGCGATCGTAGCAGAAGAAGAAGTTGATCTTATTCAGTGGCGCGATGTTCCTACTGATTCGTCTTCCCTCGGAAATGCGGCTTTGCAATCTATGCCAGTTATTGAACAACTGTTTGTATCGCCGAAAACAAGTCTGACAGGTGTGGACTTAGAACGAAAGCTATATGTCATTCGAAAAAGAGCTGAACATGAGGTCCATATGTCGTCAGAGCATTCATTTTATTTTGCTAGTTTCTCTAGTCGGACTATTGTGTATAAAGGAATGTTGACAACAGCGCAATTAAGTCTATTTTACTTAGATTTGAATGACCCTATGTTTACTTCCGCACTGGCACTCGTTCATTCAAGATTTAGTACAAACACATTTCCTAGCTGGGAGCGTGCTCACCCGAATCGCTACATGATCCATAATGGCGAAATTAACACGATAAAAGGAAATGTTAACTGGATGCATGCACGTGAAGCGAAATTTGAAACGCATGTGTTTGGAAACGATTTACAAAAATTACATCCTATTATTGATCAGGATGGTAGTGACTCTTCCATGTTTGACAACACGTTAGAATTTTTATCGCTGTCAGGTAGATCCCTTGCACATGCAGCAATGATGATGGTGCCTGAGCCGTGGCAGAATAACGCGCAAATGGATACAGCGAGGCGAGCTTTTTACCAATATCATAGTACGCTGATGGAACCATGGGACGGACCAACAGCAATCGTGTTTACAGATGGAACAAAAATTGGTGCAACCCTTGACCGAAATGGATTAAGACCGTCACGGTATTATCTAACAACTGACGACATGATTGTGATGAGTTCCGAAGTAGGGGTTCTTGAATTACCGTCTCACACCATTGTGAAAAAAGAACGTCTTCATCCAGGTCAATTATTGCTTATTGACCTTGAAGAGGGGCGTCTTATTCCTGACGAAGAAATTAAACAATCCATTGCCACTGAACATCCTTATGAAGAATGGGTGCGTGATGGGTTACGCCATATTGATGATGTTTTAGAAACAGCAGACGTTCCAGAAACAGAATTTGAGCACATCCGCTTACGTCAATTTATTTTTGGCTATACGTACGAAGAGTTAAATAAAATGATGATGCCCCTTGTGAAAGAAGAAAATGATCCAGTTGGTTCGATGGGCTATGATTCGCCACTGGCGGTGCTCTCAAAGAAGCCTCAACTTTTGTACAATTATTTTAAGCAACTATTTGCGCAAGTGACGAATCCACCTATTGATGCCATTCGGGAAAAAGTGGTAACAGCGCAAGGAACGACAATTGGAAAAGAAGGAAACTTATTAGATCCTAAAAAAGAAAGCTGTCAGCATATCCACTTACCTACACCTATTTTAAATAATGAAGAATTAGCAAAATTGCGCTCCAATCAACTAGCTGGATTTGAAGCTGAAACGATCCCTATGCTTTTTCCAGCTAATGAAGCAGGGCTAGCAGAAGGTTTAAAAACACTATGTACGCTAGCAGATCAAGCGATTGAGGCAGGGAAAACCCTCCTTATTTTAAGTGATCGAGATGTATCAGCTGATGAAGCACCGATTCCTGCATTATTAGCGGTGTCGAGTCTGCACCATCATCTTATTCGTACAGGGAAACGAACAGACGTCAGTTTACTTATTGAATCAGGAGAACCGAGAGAGGTTCATCATCATGCTTTGTTAATCGGTTACGGAGCGGAGGGCATTAATCCTTATCTTGTATTTGATACAATTGACGAATGGATTCAAGAAGAATTGTTGACAGAATACCATTATGTTGAAGCGTGTAGCCGTTATGTGAACGGTATAACAAAAGGACTAATGAAAGTACTATCAAAAATGGGGATTTCAACGATTCATAGTTATAGAGGAGCACAAATTTTTGAAGCAATCGGCATTCACCCAGATGTAATCGATCAGCATTTTACTTGGACACCGTCTCGTATTGGTGGTATTCAGTTAAAAGACATTGCAAAAGAAGTACTCGTTCGTCATAGCCGTGGATTTACGACTCGTGCTGGCGATGATGACCAGCTTGACTCTGGTGATGATTTACAGTGGCGAAGAGATGGGGAAGCGCATCAATACAATCCTCATACAATTCACATGCTGCAACAAGCTTGTCGAACGGCTGATTACACTTTATTTAAACATTATACAAGTGCAATCAATACACAAGACGAGAAGCAGACATCTTTACGTGGTCTTTTAGCGTTTAAACAAACGACACCTATTTCCATTGAAGAAGTTGAGCCAGCTTCGTCTATCGTTAAGCGTTTCCGCACTGGAGCGATGTCGTTTGGTTCGATTTCTAAAGAAGCGCATGAGACCCTTGCTATCGCAATGAATCGATTAGGGGCTAAGAGCAATACTGGTGAAGGTGGAGAAGACCCATCTCGTTTCACACCAGATAAAAACGGTGATTTACGTAGAAGTGCTATCAAACAAGTTGCTTCAGGTCGTTTTGGTGTAACGAGTCATTATTTGGTAAACGCAGATGAAATACAAATTAAAGTTGCACAAGGTGCGAAACCTGGTGAAGGTGGGCAATTACCTGGTCAAAAAGTGTATCCGTGGGTTGCAGAAGTAAGGGGTTCAACGACTGGCGTAGGGTTAATATCACCGCCGCCGCATCATGATATCTATTCAATAGAAGATTTAGCAGAATTAATTCATGATTTAAAGAATGCGAATCCTTCTGCCAAAGTAAGCGTAAAACTTGTTGCAGGCACTGGGGTAGGCACTATTGCCGCGGGTGTTGCAAAGGGAAGTGCAGACGGGATTATTATTAGTGGTTATGATGGTGGAACAGGTGCAGCAGCACGCACGAGTATTAAACATACTGGCTTACCGTGGGAAATCGGTCTTGCAGAAACCCATCAGACTTTATTGTTAAATAATCTACGTAACCGAGTAACTCTTGAAACAGACGGGAAATTAATGACAGGAAAAGACGTTGTTATTGCTGCGCTATTAGGTGCAGAGGAATTTGCTTTTTCGACTGCACCACTTGTTGTACTTGGCTGTGTCGTTATGCGTGTTTGCCATCTAGATACTTGTCCAGTTGGAATTGCTACACAAAACCCTGAATTACGAAAAAAGTATACTGGTGAAGCTGACCAAATTGTTACATTCATGACGTATATCGCTGAAGAGATGCGTGAAATTATGGCGTCATTAGGGATTAAAACCATTGACGAACTAGTTGGCCGCTCTGACTTATTGACTCAACGGGTAACAACAAATGAGAAAGCAAATTCCATTGATTTATCGAGTGTGCTATATCGTCCAGCAAATACAAATGAGCAGCAGCAAATAAAACAAGTTGAACAAAATCATAAATTGGATCAGTCTCTTGACGTCCGCGAATTACTTGAACAAGCACAACTGGCTATTGAAAAAGGTGAAACGGTATCGTATCAAACGACAATTCGTAACACTGACCGCGTTGTTGGGACGATTGTTGGCAGTGAGGTAAGCAAAGCTTTCGGATCAGCTGGATTAAATGAGCATACCATTCAATTCCGTTTTACAGGCTCAGCAGGTCAAAGCTTTGGCGCGTTTATTCCAAAAGGTGTGACGTTAACTCTCGAAGGGGATGCCAATGATTACACAGGAAAAGGCTTATCAGGTGGTCAAATCAATGTGTATCCACCTAAGGAAGCGACGTTTGTAGCGAAAGATAACGTTATTATAGGAAATACCTCGTTTTACGGGGCGACGAGTGGGAAAGCATTTATCGCAGGCCAAGCAGGAGAACGCTTTGGCGTACGTAATTCCGGTGCAAAAGTCGTGATTGAAGGAATGGGTGACCATGGCCTTGAGTATATGACTGGTGGGATTTGTATTAACTTAGGTAATGTCGGCAAAAACTTCGCAGCTGGTATGTCCGGTGGAACAGCTTATGTGTATGACCTAGATACATCAATTGCGGAAAAAAGCAACCATGAAATGATTCTGCTGGAATCGTTAGCAGCAAATGATGAAACGTTGGTGAAATCGCTTATTGAAGAGCACGTTTATTTTACAAACAGCACCCATGGAGAGATGATTCTTGCAAATTGGGAAGAGCAGAAACAGCATTTCGTGAAAATTATTCCTAAAGATTACAAGCAAATGCTTTCTGCCATTGAGCGTCGCAAGCAAGAAGGATTAAATGATGATGAAGCGGCACTCGCTGCCTTCGATGAAAAAATAACGAAACTATCAAATGTTTAATAGAGAAAAGGGAGAGTGGGTAATCACACTCTTCCTTCAATCGAGTTAAGTAAGGAGTGAGCAAACGATGGGAAAGCCAACGGGGTTTATGGATTACAAGCGAGAGGCGCCTAGAAAAAAGGATCCAATGGCTCGTGTAAAGAACTGGAAGGAATTTCAAATTGTTATGCCAGAGCAACAGTTAAAGCGTCAAGGGGCTCGCTGTATGGATTGCGGCATCCCGTTCTGTCAAGCAGGTACAACCATGCCGGGGTCAAACGAAATTGGCTGTCCAGTTTACAACCTCATTCCAGAGTGGAATGAGCTCGTGTACCGTGGGAAGTGGAAGGAAGCCCTCGACCGTCTTCATAAGACGAACAACTTCCCAGAATTCACAGGCAGAGTTTGCCCTGCACCATGTGAGGGTTCTTGCACAGTAGCCATCAGTGATGAGCCAGTTACAATTAAATCGATTGAGTACAGCATTGTAGAAAAAGGCTTTAAAGAAGGTTGGATTAAACCCAATCCTCCTAAGGAGCGAACAGGTAAAAAAGTTGCCGTTATTGGTTCAGGACCTGCTGGATTAGCGAGTGCGGCTCAGCTTAATAAAGCAGGGCATCTCGTAACTGTATTTGAACGAGAGGATCGTCCAGGTGGTTTATTAACCTACGGTATCCCGGATGTGAAGCTCGCTTATAAAATTGTTGATCGCCGTATTACACTTTTGAAAGAAGAAGGAATTGTATTTCAAACCAATGTGGAGGTCGGTGTTGATGTAACAGCGGAGGAATTGGATCATGAATTCGACGCTATTATCTTGGCAACAGGCGCAACGATGCCAAGAGATGTTGATCAAGAGGGCCGAGAGTTAACAGGCATTCATTATGCTATGGACTTTTTAACAGCGAATACGAAAAGTTTGTTAAATTCAAATCATCAAGACGATGATTATATCTCTGCAAAAGGTAAGGATGTCATTGTAATCGGTGGTGGTGATACGGGAGCGGATTGCATAACGACATCTATTCGTCATGGAGCACGTTCGGTTACTCAGTTTGATATTAATGAACAAAAGCAAACGATTCGTCACATTCAAAATCCATGGCCGCTATTTCCAAATGTCTATAGTGAAGAAGATGCCCATAAAGAGGCTAAAGCGGTTTACGGTCGTGATCCGCGCAGCTATAAACTGCAAACCGCGAAATTCGTTGGTAATGAAAAAGGCGAGTTGGTCGGTCTTGAAACAATTGAAGTGAATACTACTTTAGAAGATGGAAAAAAGGTTCGTCATCCTGTTTCAGATTCAACGAAATTATGGGAAGCAGATCTTGTTTTACTTGCAGTTGGGTTCACTGGACCGGAGCGGAAACTACTTGAACAAATGAATATTAAGCAAACAAATCGTCAAACCATTGACGCTGAATATGGGCGTTATCAAACGAATCAAGCCCACGTATTTGCTGCTGGAGATAATCGTCGCGGTCAAAGTTTAGTGGTTTGGGCTATTCACGAAGGAAGAGAAGCAGCCCGTGAATGTGATCGTTTCTTAATGGGAAGTAGCCAATTGCCTTAATTGGTGAAAATGTTCTAGACCGACAGCTTCGCTCCGTGTCATAATAAGAAAAAAGCCAATGGGATGATGAAAATGGTCACAACGTATTTAAAACATATGATGATGGTGCTCGTTGGCTTCTTTTCTATTAATCTTTCAATTATGGATCCTTCGGTAGAAAAAGCGGACTCTGGAGAACTATCTACAGTGAAAGCATGGCAGTGGAATGACTCGAAATCAAATGTGTATCAAACAAATGATAAAGAATACACGTTGCTCCCGTTTGTTGTCGGTTCGCCGACGCAATATGAGCATGTCGAGCTAGAATCACACTGGCTGACTGAGATTATGATCATGGATGAAGCGTATCGCCAAGGTATGAAGAAGTTTGGTCAACGAATCGGACAAAAAATTGAAGCTGCTTATAAAGATGAAATTTTGCCAGAACTGAAACAAGCAGTGGCAACAGTGTTGGAAACGAGTGACCGTAATATGTGGCAAGAAATTAGCATGACAGAAGCATCTTCTACTGGACGGGGTGAAAAGATTATGCACATCGTTCATGCAAAAACAGGCGATGATTTACTACGGTTTCACGTTCGCATTGATCGACCGCCAAAGACAGGTCATGTATTTCAATTCCACTATCACTCGTATGAAGATAACTTTAATGAACATTATGAACTAGGCTCTATCTATTGGGGAAAAAACGAACCTCCGCTTTATCAAGCGTGAGGTTCGTTTTCTATAAAAAAGTCGTTCTTTTTTCGTATTTTTGTTCTCTTTTTATCGAATCTTTTGGTACAGTAGAGGTATACCAACGAAAAAAGGAGTATGGTTAATGGAAGCGGAAAACAAAGGCAGACAACAAAGGCCGACTTGGCTTAAGTGGCTCTTACGAATTGTATTTGCCTATATTGGTTTATTAGTGCTCGTACTTGCTTCGGCCATTTTAACGATGACAGGAACTTTTACGCTCATTGTACTCGAATTGTTTATGGATAATGATAGCTTAAGAACGATGAATGAACAGTATTTAGTGCCGGCCTCAGAGTTTTTATGGGACTTATTTACTCGACTTGTGCCAGGTTTATAACTAGTTATGAGTAGTCAAGACATAGGGTTTCTTGCGTTTTTTATTGTTTGTTTTATCGTAGCCGGTATTTTTGGCGGAATTGCGTTAGCTTCGGCGTTAAAGGGCAATAAAAAACCTCTATACTGGAGTATTCCATTGGCATTCGTATGTGCACTGCTATTTATTGTTATGATGTTTACGTTTCTTCTATAAAAAGGGTTGGTGTAAAGATGGGTTTAGTAAAAGCAAAGTACAAAACAGGTATTTATATTGGAGAACTTATTGAAGTGCAAGAAGATCAAAATCGTGCGCTTTTTAAAGTGTTAGCTGTAGTAACCCATCCGAAACAAGGGGATTTACATAATCCAAAACAAGTAGACGTTGCTTATTTTCATCAGCGAAAAGCGCTTGCTTATTTAGAAAAAGCGTGGGTACCTTATACAACGGTCAAACCTTTTGAAGAAGAAGAGGCACCTGACTACAACGTCTCTTTGCGTGAGGCATGGCGTACTGCCTATGAATCCATAGCGCAAGATGATTCAGAATGGGCGAAAAAGAGTCTCCACTTGTTAGATGATTTACGGCAAGATTATTCTTTTTAACGAAGCAATTCAAAAGCGTATGTTCAATAGAACATACGCTTTTTGGATTATTAATTTGCATATAACGTTGTTTGCGGAAGAAAAGGTTGCAAAAGTACATGAAGTGCATGATGTTCTTCGTCCGTTAACGGAATGAGTGGAAGGCGAACCGAGCCAGCAGGTAAATTAAATGCAGTTAGTGCTGCTTTTACTGCTGTAGGGTTAGGAGCCATAAATAACCCCTTCATAACAGGATAAATGCTTTGGTGAATGGCTTTTGCACGCTGGAATTCACCATGATGAAGTGCATAAATCATTTCTTTCATTTCACGTCCAACTATATGAGAGGCAACAGAGACTACACCAGTAGCACCAACTGCCATCATCGGTAGCGTCAAGGAATCGTCACCACTATACACTTGGAAATGGTCCGTCGTTTGCGAAACAATCTCGGTTACTTTATCAACGTCTCCGCTCGCTTCTTTAAGTGCAACAATATTAGGAATCAACGATAACCGTATCGCTGTATCCACTGACATATCGGCTCCAGTTCTTCCAGGTACATTGTAGAGCATAACGGGAAGAGAGACGGCAGTGGCCACTTGAAGCATGTGCTGATAAATTCCTTCCTGTGAAGGTTTATTGTAGTATGGTGTAACAACCATTATGCCATCAGCTCCGAGAGCCTCTGCTTCTTTTGCCAACTCAATTGTGTGAGCCGTATTATTAGAACCGACACCAGCAATAACCTTCATTTGTTTATTTGTTGCCTGAATCGCCAGCTTTAACATATCTTTTCGTTCAGAAGCGGTTAGAACAGGTGACTCAGCTGTCGTACCGTTAACAACAAGGGTATCCGTTCCTGTATTTGCTAAATGCTGAATAAGTGAATAAGTGCCTTCTTTGTCAATGGAACCATCTTGTGAAAATGGTGTGATCATTGCGGTTAATAATTGTCCGAAATGCATAAAAATCCTCCTTATGAACAGTAGAGAGGAATAAAAAAACAACAATGACAAGTCCATTGCTGCATAGGTCGTACCTACCTTCATGTAGCCCCCCATACAAATGTATGACAGTACTGCTCTTGTTCAGAAACAGCCCCAATAAAGAATGAAAGTAGGTCATTCCTTATTTCGGCAATCACACCTTTCCATCCACATCGACAGGCCTAATCCTTCAGTGAACGTACTCTTTGATCATGCGCCTCTACTATAAATCTGTTCAATTAATATGGCTTTACCATACCAAAATTACTCGCATAAAGCAAGGTTAGCGATGAAATTTCCCTCGATGTTGTTGAAGACAATTCAATAGTGAATCAAGCTCTTGAGAACACTTAACGGTTTTAGTAGCGCCTAAACCGAATTTCTTTGCGATCATGTGCATTTCACTTCGTTTTACTTCTATATCAATATGAATCATAGTTTCACTCCACCTATGGAATTAGTACAAGATGTATTATAGCGTGAATTTCTGCTAAGAAAAAGCTTTATTCAAAACTAGTCAAATAGTTCTTTTCTTAGTCAATTCTCGACATATCAAAATCTTTTGTCGCTTTAATGCCATTCTCGGCTGCCAGTGATTGATATTCCATTGCATATAAGCGAATTGTTAATGTCGCATAACTATAATGAAGCCGAGCATCATTTTCATCTTTTGCAGCATCCAATTCTTCTAACGCAACAAGGTAAGAATGATGTAAATCCTTTAACTTGTGAAATGGTTCTACCGATGGAATGGCTTCAAACTCTTCCGCTTTTGTTAAAAGAGTATCAAGTTGATTTACTCCGCCATGAATCCCATTATCTACTTCTGTTCCAAGGCCCGGAAGTAATGAGTAAACAGAGCCTAAATAGGTTTCAATTTCAGTTGCATAGACTTCACTCTCTGTTGTTTGTTCCAGCTTGACGTGATTAACATCTTGACGATTTGATAACTTCTTTATGTCCTCACTTTGTTTTTGTGGTGTATGACCTTGCACACAACCAGTTGCTACTAATACAACAAGTATGAACGTGACGCACACTTTAAATAAACGTGTCATGTAAAAGCTCCTCTGTCTCGTTTTTTTTAGTTTGTGATAAAAAATACGGTTTATTCAAAAACAATTGTTATAAAACAAACGAAAAAAGTATTGACTGTTATAATACAATGGCATATAGTATGTAGTAAGCACAATCAATTTCAGGAGGAGATACTATGGCAACTGAAAAAGACTCGCAGCGTAATGAACAAGAAGAGGATATAACGATTTTAGACATGATTAATAGCTATTATGCCTAATGAGCCTCTTGGCTCTTTTTTTGTTGTGTAGTAATACAGATTCTTATAAATGATTGTTTTTAAAACAGATAGAGCGGGTATAGAATAAATGTCCACGGAAAAGGAGAGGTGCTTTTTGATTTTGCGACTTTACGGCATACATTTTTTTCATTCAAGTGGCTCGGTCTAGGAACCGTAACGATGAGTGAGAGGTAGGGCACTTATTGTTTGAAAAGAATGAAGGAGGAGAGAAGATGAGCTTTACACCTTCAAAAGAAGAATACCGTTTTAAAATTGACGAAATGCGAAAAGAAGAAGAACAATACCGACGAGAAGCTTTTATTGAGATTTACGAAGAATACGTCTCTGTTTTAGAAGAAGAAATTGACGCGCTTAAAAACGAAAAAAAGGATTAGTCCTGTGGCTAATTCTTTTTTTATTGAGTACAGTTTAGTGGTAAACTATTATCTTCTTTGTTATAGTAAAGGAAACAAAAATGTGTATGGAGGAATAAACATGAGCGAACATAAACATGTATTTCAAGAAAAAGAGAACGGTGAACCGACTTTTGTGCTGCTTCATGGAACTGGTGGGAATGAAAGCGATTTGTTGCCTCTCGCAAAGATGATCGATGATAAAGCCAATGTACTAGGTGTTCGCGGAAATGTCTTAGAGAATGGAATGCCTCGCTTTTTCCGCCGTTTGCAAGAAGGTGTTTTTGATATGGAAGATTTAAAGAAGCGTACGGATGAATTAAACGATTTTTTACAACAAGTAGCTTCTCAGTACAAGTTTCAAGGTCAAGATGTATATGCGATTGGCTACTCAAATGGTGCCAACATCGCCGCTAATCTTCTATATGAACACGGCTCTGTTTTTAAAGGCGTATTTTTGTTCCATGCAATGGTTCCGCAAGAAAAGCAACAATTACCGAATTTAAGCGAAACGGCTGTGTTTGTTGGCGCAGGAAAAAATGATCCTATGATTCCAGCTGAGCAAACGAACACCCTCATTACAGATTTACAACAAGCAGGGGCATCTGTTGAAAGCTATTGGACAACAGGTGGCCATCAATTGCTACGCGAAGAAATTGACGAAGCAAAACGCTGGTATGACACATTACGTGGCTAAATCGGTTCGGCATGTAAGCATGAGCCTTTCTTATTAAAAGTGGACAAAAAATCGAAACTTCGTTAAACTGCTTTTAAACGATAAGCATCAAAGAAAGGTTGAATGTAGGTTGAAAGAACAAAGAAGCAGTTGGCTTTATGCACTCGCTGGAGTGGTTTTAGTCGGTGTGTTTTGTTTAGCGCTACTGAGCCATTTATGGTATCAAATTGTCGTCCTATCTGCTTTAATCGCTTTATTTGTGTTTCTTGTTTTAAAAACAAAGCGATTAGAAGAGAAGCTCGATCAATTTATAAAAAAGGATCAAGACGAGAAAGTAGAGCTCGATCATGAGCATGAAAAAACAAAAGAACATGATCTTGTTGCGTTACAAGAAAAAGAATATCAATTACAAAAGCTTGATTTGGATCGAACTCAATTGTTTGAAGAACTATTAAGTAAAACCGAATTAGCAGAGCTGGAAAAAGAAAAAATTCGTGAACGCCTCGAACAAACCGATACTGAAACATCGAGAGTTCGTCAAGAATGGCTTAATGCGTCGAGTCGTTTAATGAACGTTGTTAAAGGAACAAAGAAGTTATTTGTTAAACAATCACCAATGCGGGAAATTGCGGCATCAATGGATCCGGACATTTTAGAATCAGGCTCATTTGCTGCACTAAATGAAGAAATTCAGCGTCTACTACCGCGTTTATCCAAAGAGAGTAATCAATCACTTGCGAACTCTAATTATATTGATGAAGACAATCAATTAACACGATCTGGCTATAAAGCGTTGCTTCAAGCAAACGAAGAAGATAAATAAAGAAAACGGGATGCTGATGCATCCCGTTTTCTTTATTGATAGCTATTTTCAAGCTCTGAAATGAGAGAACCGACATATGCAACCGCATCTTGTATCGTTTCTTTCTTTTCCATATCAACTCCAGCCAGTTTAAACAGCTCAAGCGGCTGAAGTGTTCCGCCAGCGCGAAGCATGCTTAGCCATTGGTCAATAACTGGTTGACCTTGGTCTTGATAGAGCGTGTAGGCTTTTGTTGCTGCTGTTAAACCAGCAGAGTAAGTGTATGGATATAGGCCCATATAATAGTGAGGTTGGCGCATCCATGTACGCCCAGCTCGTTCTGTAATCTCAACTGCATCACCCCAAAAACCAGAGAGAACCGCTTGCTTTGTTTCGCGCAACGTAATGGCGGTTAACGGTGTGCCATTCTCCGCAAGTGCATAAACTCTGCGTTGAAATTCACCTTCTAATAAGTGAGTGACGAAATTGTGGTAGTACGTACCGATAAATTGAAGAATAACCCAACGCTTCATTCGCGGATCATCGGTTGACGCTAGAAGGTGATTTCCAAGAAACAGCTCATTCATTGTAGAGGGTGCTTCAATACAATACGTAGAAGGACGTGTCGCATGTAGTGGTTGGGCATCATTTGCGTTATAAAAATGTCCAGCATGTCCGAGTTCATGAGCTAAAATAAAAGCACCGCGCATCGTATCTTTCCATGTTAATAAGATATAAGGGTGGTATCCGTAGGGACTAGAGCAAAAGGCACCAGTAGCCTTGCCGATATTGTCTGCTCGGTCTACCCAGCGTTCATTTTTAGCCTTCACAAGCATGCGACTATAGTCTTCGCCGAGGGGTTTAAGCGCTTCTATAATCGTCTCATAAGCTTGATCGTATGTTGTAGGCGGTTCAAATTCAGGGTCGAGAGGGGCTTTTAAGTCAGAAAAGCCAAAAGATTCAAGACCTAAAACGTCTTTTTTTAGTTTTGCATACCGCTGCATATGAGGTGCTAGCTCTTTATAGATAATATCTAGCTGGTTATGGTACATCGTTGGCGTCACTTGTTGACTGTGCAATAGCATATGCTCAACAGAGTCATACCCACGTAGGCGTGCGAGGGTTACTTGTTTCATAACTTCTCCGGCGTAAAGTTTCGCATAAGTATGCTCGTACTGCTTCAACGTATCATCAAACGTAATGAAAGCATGTCGTCGTTCTTCTGTATTAGCAGACAGCTCATACTGGTCTTCAAACCTGGCAAAAGAAAGCGGCTTTTGTTCGCCATTTGCACCAATGAAATCTGGAAAAGTCATGTCAGCGGCTTTACTTGTTAAATAAGTTGAATAGGGATTTGTCAAAATTGGTGTAAGAGAAGCAAGCACTTCTTCCGTTTCAGAAGAGAGTGAAAATGGTTTTGATTCAAGTAGTTTATCTAAAAATACGTGGAACGATTGAAGCAGTTCATTCTCCTGTTGAAACTGTTCAATGACAGCTTCTGGTAGTTTTATGATCTCCGCTTCAAGCTTTGCTAATTCTGCTTGAACAAGAGCTTGTGTGCTTTGAGCAAGGCTTGCGTTTCCTTGAGCGGATGCATTTGTACCATCGCTCGATAAGGACAACGTCGCATAGGTAACAATAGGCACTAGTTTTTTCATCAATGCTTCTCTTGCCTGCAAAGCATTGGCTAGATTTTCTGCCCGTTCGCCAATTTTTTCTGTAAATAAAGATAATTTCTCTGCTTCTTTTTCTACGTGCTGACGTGCTTGCTCCCAATCTTTATCTGATAAGAAAAGATCGTTTAAATCCCACGTTTCTTCAAGTGGAATCTCTTGTCGGTGTGTGAGTGTCATTGTTTCTACCTCCTTAAACTTCGTAAATCGAAATATCTATTAGTATACAATAAACAAAAAGCTTTTACACTACTCCTCAAAAAAATAGAGTGATAAATTGCTAGTAGCCAACAGAACAACCATTCGCTAAAATAGAAGAAGAAGACGTTTTTGAGGTGGATCATGTTTAAAAAAACATTACAACAAAAATTACAGGAATTAAAACAAGATAAACAGATCATTTATTGGCATGAAATAGAAGCGAAGAATGCGAAAACAGAGCCATTTCCCGAATGGCTTGATATGAAAATTTGCCATGGCTTGCGTAAACGAGGAATTAGTGAACTTTATTGTCACCAAAAGGAGGCACTAGAGTCCAGTCAGAGAGGCGATCATTTCGTTACTGTAACACCGACCGCATCAGGAAAATCGCTTTGCTACCATCTTCCGGTACTGACATCTTTTTTAAAGGACGCTTCTAGCCGAGCCCTTTACTTGTTTCCAACAAAAGCGTTGGCCCAGGACCAGATGGCAGAACTAAATGAAATGATTAGTGATATTGGCGTTTCATTAAAATGTCATACGTATGACGGTGATACAGCGCCACAGATTCGCTCGAATGTCCGTCAGTCAGGCAATGTTGTTATAACAAATCCTGACATGCTCCATTCAGCTATTTTGCCTCATCACACAAAATGGGTTGCTTTTTTTGAGCGCCTAGATTATATCGTCATTGATGAGCTCCATACGTATAGAGGTGTATTCGGAAGCCACGTAGCAAATGTGATTGCACGGCTAAAGCGTATTTGTGCCTACTATGGTTCGAATCCAACGTTTATATGTACATCGGCAACCATTGCCAATCCGAAGGCGTTAGCGGAGACATTAGTCCGAGAATCTTTTCACATCATCGATCAAAACGGTGCACCTTCTGGAAAAAAACATTTTCTGTTTTACAACCCTCCAGTCGTTAACGAGCCTCTGCAAATTAGGCAAAGTGCGATGCGCTCTGCACAAGAACTAGCAGAAGGTTTTCTTCGTGAAGGGATTCAAACTATTCTATTTGCTAGAAGTCGCGTGAGAGTAGAGCTCATCTTAACAAAATTACAGCAAATGATTAAGCATACGTTTGGTAAAAAAACCATTGCTGGATATCGTGGTGGGTATTTGCCTAATCAACGACGAGAGATTGAAAAAGGGTTGCGTAGCGGTGAAATTATTGGTGTAGTATCCACAAATGCTCTTGAATTAGGTGTTGATATTGGTCAACTCGAAGTATGTATTTTGACCGGGTATCCGGGTTCAATAGCGAGTGCTTGGCAGCAAGCTGGCCGAGCTGGCAGAAGACAAAATGAAGCGGCAATTATTATGGTCGCGTCGTCTTCACCAATTGATCAATACATTATGAATCATCCAGAATACTTTTTTAATCGCAACCCAGAAACAGCGCGAGTTAATCCTTTAAATTTAATCATTTATTTGGATCATTTAAAGTGTGCGGCATATGAACTGCCATTTCAAGTAGGAGATCAATTTATTGGTGAAGTAGTCGACGACTATTTAATGTATTTAACTGAAAAACAAGTGCTTTTACAAAAAAAAGATCGCTGGTACTGGATGACGGACGCCTTTCCTGCCCATGGCATTAGTCTACGCTCTGCTTCTCAAGAAAATGTTGTGATTATTGATCAAAGTGACGTAACGACGCATAAAGTAATTGGCGAGATGGATCGGTTTAGTGCCATGACGTTACTCCATGATGAAGCCATTTATCTTCATCAAGGTATACAATTTCAAGTTGAATATTTGGATTGGGATGAAAAGAAAGCGTTCGTGCGAGAAGTAAAAGTTGATTACTTTACGGATGCCAATTTAGCCGTCTCTTTAACCATTTTGGAAGAGGATGCTTTCAGCCAGCGAAGACAGGCGCACTTATCCTATGGAGATGTATCTGTAACAGGAAAAGTAACGATCTTTAAAAAAATTCGATTAACGACTATGGAAAACATTGGATCTGGCCCTGTTCACTTACCTGAAGAAGAGATGCATACGAGTGGTATGTGGGTAACATTTCCTGCCGAATTTGCAGAACCTAAAGAGATCGAAGACATGCTCATGAGCTTTGCAACACTGCTTCATCATGTCGCACCACTACATCTTATGTGTGAACGAAGTGATATTCACGTAACACCCCAAGTGAAAGCAGATGTGTCAGGGAAACCGACTGTGTTCATTTATGATGCTTATCCAGGAGGCATCGGACTTGCTAAAGAAGTATATGACCATCTTGACACGGTTTTAGATCATATGAGTAAACTCATTACAAGTTGTTTATGCGAACAAGGATGTCCAGCATGTGTAGGAGAAGTAAAGGAAGACACATTGTTTAAGAAAAAAGTGATCACATTAATAAGTGATTTGCAAAGAAGAGCTTGATAATTTCACATACCATATTTAAAGAAAGGAAAAACCATGTCATTACGAGCAAAACTAAAGCGAATGGAAGTTCATATGAAACAAGAAGAAACGCCAATTGTGGAACGAAATGAAGCGAATCGTTCAGCTTCAAAAAGTTGGGCGTCACTAGAGACAGTAGCTCATACTTTTGATGAGCAGGTCTGCTATATTCGTGAAGTTCGACATTCACTTGATGCACAGTATGGTTTCAAAACCTTTCGCGCATATAGAGATGGTCTTTATCAATGGGACAGCCAATCTTTTTCCCACCCGCTTTCAAGACGATCGGTTCCAATAAATAAACTTATATTCTTTGATACAGAAACAACTGGTTTAAGCGCAGGAGCAGGTACGCAAATGTTTTTACTTGGTTTTGCTTGTTTTGAAGAAGAAGAAATCGTTGTTCGCCAATACTTGCTACCTTCTCCAGATGCAGAGTCTGCTTTATATCACTATTTTCTTAAAGACGTTGGTCAGCTGGAACACCTCGTTAGTTTTAATGGTAAAGCATTTGACTGGCCACGTTTAAAAACACGTCATGCTTACTTAAGAGATACAGTGCCACATTTACCACAGTTTGGTCATTTTGATTTGCTTCATAGTGCAAGACGAATGTGGAAAAACGAACTACCATCATGCAAACTGAGCGTTATAGAAGAAGAGAAGCTTGGAATTGAAAGAAATGTGGATACACCGTCTCATCTCGTACCACTCCTATATTTTGATTTTGTTCGCGAACAAGATCCTGGCCTTATTGCGAGTGTATTTGAACATCACGAGCAAGATGTATTATCGTTAATTGCTCTCTATGCTCAATTAACAGAGAAAGTTATTAATTGGGAAGAGCAGACATCTCTTAACGAGCGTTTGCAGCTCGCAAAATGGCATCAACGTAATGGAGAACTAGAGGTTGCGACTACTATGTTAACGAGTGGTATTAATGCCCCTCAGGAGCAAAGCAGTCAAAAAGGGGAAGCCTACTTTTATCGCGGCTACGCTTATAAGAAAAAGCAATTATATGAACAAGCGGTTGCAGACTTCAAAAAAGCTCTTAAGGATGAGACGTTACGTTTTAAAAGTGCTAATGAATTAGCGCTTATATATGAGCACTACTTAAAAGATTTCACGAAGGCATTTACCTATGCAAATCAAGCGTTATCGTTTGCGACCATAGAGAAGGAACGTCTGCAAGCACTTAAACGAATCAACCGTCTAAAGCAGAAATAATCGTTATTTCCTGGGGAAGCGCATAAGTCGACGTATATCGCAAGAAATAACAGATAAATCGACTTTATTCATTGGGCAATGAGAAAACACCTAAAATTGGGTCAATCAACTAGTACACCTAGGTGGGGAGATACATAAGGTAATAGTGACTTAAAATTAAAGGAGGACTTTAACTTATGTTTCATAAAAGACCAAATCACTGTTGCCCACCAAGACCTATGTGTGATCCATGTGGTGGTAATCATAAGCCAAATATGACGATGCCAACATGTTCGCAAGAGCTACCAGCAGTTGTTCATCCAACACAGCATAATGTGGTAGAAAGCACGCAAGAATATATCGTTCCGGAAATTCATCCTACACACACTACCCACGTGAAGAATCACGTATATAAGCACATTCATCACTACCCGCACACAGACAGCGTGCAGGAAAATGTTATGAACGAACAATATTGTGAGAAGCCAATGATGAACAATATGCCATCAAATGTTTCTCCAGCGAATATGAAGCCGAATAACATGGCGCCAATGAATAATGTTGCGCCAACGAACAATATGAAACCAGGGAACAACGTAAAACCAGCGAGCAATGTAAAACCAACGAACACAGCACCAACAAACATGAAGCCTTCTAATGTTTCACCATATAGTGGCTTTAAAAAATAAGTTTGAGGAGCGAGCGAAAGAGCTCGCTTTCTTTTTTAGGAGGGGATCAATAGTGAATGCCATACTCGTCACCGGCTACAAAATGCATGAGCTTGGCGTGTTTAATGAATCCCACGAAGGGGTTATATGGATTAAATATGTCTTAAGAAAAAGAATAATAGCATTGATTGAAGAGGGCGTCACTTGGTTTATTATGAGTGGTCAGCTAGGCGTTGAACAATGGGCAATGGATGTTGTTAATGAATTACAAGAAGAGTACCCTCATATAAAATTAGGGCTATTAACACCTTTTGAAGAGCAAGAATCAAAATGGAATGAGCGATTAAAGGAGCTCTATCATGAGCGGCTAGATAAAGCAGACTTTGTTGATTCTATTTCAAAACGACCTTATGAAAACCCAATGCAATTAAAAGTGAAAAATGATTTTCTAGTGCAGAAAACAGATGGTTTACTCGTACTGTACGATGAAGAAAAGGAAGGATCACCACTTTTTTATATGAAAGTTGCACAAGCAATGGACAAGCCTATTTTCGTTATCTCTCCAGAAGAAATCGAAGAAGCAAGAAGGGAAGCATTAGATGATTTTTAAGTAGATTTCTTAAAAATAACAAAAGCACCGGGTTTAAATTGACTTTATAGCAGACTTTTGGAAGAATAGAATGTAACGGGAATTGAACATGAGGTGATAGAAATGAGTTCAGTGGAGATTAAGTTAAATGCCAAGGAGATTCTAGATAAAGATTTCAAGACTGGCATGAGAGGGTACAATCAAGATGAGGTAGACAAATTTCTAGATGTTGTCATTCAAGACTATGAAGCATACCAACGCAGAGTAGATCAATTAATGAAAGAAAATGAAGAACTTAGACAAGAAATGAAGCGACAAACAGATCGTCCTACTCGAAATCAAAGTGCCCCACAATCAGCTGGAAGTACAAATTATGATATTTTACAGCGTCTTTCTAATTTAGAGAAAAAAGTATTCGGAAGTAAAATGTACGAATGAACCGAATGTCAATTGATGGAGCAAGCGCAGGAGATCCGGGCCCTTCTGGTATAGGGATTTTACTCGTATATGATGACGGACAGACGGAAGAATTTCGCTACCATATAGGGTTGCTTAATAATCATGAAGCGGAATTTGAAGCGTTTATCATTGCCCTGACAATTGCCAAGCATAAGCAGTTAGGTCATTTACTCGTTCAAACAGATTCTCGTTTAGTGAGCGAAGCAATTGAAAAGCGCTATGTGAAGCGAAAGCAATTTGACCCATATGTCAAAAAAGCACAGGAGCTTATTGAGGCATTTGATTTATTCTTCATAAAATGGGTTCCGAGTAAGCAAAACAAAAAAGCGGACGAGCTAGCTCGATTAGCCATTCGTGAACCGAAGCGAATCTTTAAAGAAGCATTGTAATCTGCTACATTGTACGCTATAATGAACAAGTCGTTTATGAATGAGCATGTCATGAAACAACCGCTGCACTTGGTGTAGAGGAAAGTCCATGCTCGCACTGGCTGCGACGCCGGTAGTGATCGTGCCTAGCCAATTCATAAGCTAGGGCAGTTAGTGATAACTGACGGCAAGAGGCTTCCCTAAATCGTTTAACGACATGGGATACACTCTTTGAAAGTGCCACAGTGACGAAGTCTACTTGGAAACGAGTAGAGTGGAACGAGGTAAACCCCACGAGCGAGAAACCCAAACAATGGTAGGGGCATTTTATAGTCCGAAAATGAACGGAGCTATAAGGACGATTATTCGTAGATAGATGGTTGTTACTGGAGTACGAGGTTCATCACCGTTTGCAGTACAAAAGAACAGAACATGGCTTATGACTGGCATGCAGATGAATTTATAAACGAGTAAAAACCCTTTTGAGGGTTTTTTTATTTTGTATCTGGTACACTAACAAAAAAGACAAGAAAAGAGGGGTTATCATGACACAAGCAAAGGTAATGTATGGGCTTGGAGCCGTGTTATTTCTTTTAAACGTAATTGGATTTGCCATTCAAGGCTATTTAATTGGTTTAGGAGGCATCTTTCTAGTAGCGGTATTTGCGTTTTATATGCTTGCAGTATTTCTTTATCACGGTTCAGCCAAACGTGCAGCTACTTTATTGGCCCTTATTTTTGGTTTAGTCGCCATTGTTGGTGCGTTTATTGCTGAAACACAAGGCGGCGGCTATTTACTGTAACGCGATAAGGAGTGAACAAAATGAATAAAGTAACATTAATTGCAACAACGACGATGGGATTAGAGGCAATTTGTGCAAGAGAAGTAAAGGCACTCGGGTATGAAGACGTTACAGTTGAAAATGGACGAGTCGTGTTTACATCAACCGTTGACGCCATCCCCCGTGCAAATTTATGGTTAAGAACGGCAGACCGAATAAAAATTCTTGTTGGTTCATTTAAAGCGCTCACGTTCGATGAACTATTTGAGAAAACAAAAGCATTGCCGTGGGCAGATCTCTTGCCACCTCATGCGGAATTCCCCGTTATTGGCCGCTCGGTTAAATCAACATTGTTTAGTGTCTCCGATTGCCAAGCTATTGTTAAAAAAGCGGTTGTTGAAAGTTTAAAAAAGCAGTACAAACGCGGTTGGTTTGATGAAGATGGACCACTGTACCGAATCGAAGTAGCATTATTAAAAGACCAGGCGCAACTAACCATTGATTCTAGTGGCATTGGCCTGCATCAAAGAGGATACAGGGCGCTACATAATCAAGCTCCGTTAAAAGAAACACTAGCTGCCGCAATGATTCAGCTTACTACGTGGAATGTCGATCGCCCATTTGCTGACCCATTTTGCGGATCGGGAACCCTTGCCATCGAAGCAGCGCTTATTGGACAAAATATTGCGCCTGGGTTTAATCGAGACTTCGTATCAGAACAGTGGCATTGGATTGGACAAGAAAAGTGGGACCGTGCCCGTCAAGAAGTAGAAGATTTAGCAAAGTATGATCAAAAGTTAGATATTGTTGGATCGGACATTGATCATCGCTCAATTGAACTTGCAAAAAACAATGCAGCAGAGGCAGGATTTGCAGATCTCATTTCCTTTAAGCAGATGCAAATTCGCGACTTTAGCCATCGTGGTCAATACGGTGTTCTTGTCGCTAATCCGCCATATGGAGAGCGAATTGGTGAGCAAGCCGAAGTAGAAGAGATGTACAGAGACATGGGGCAAATTATGAAGTCGTTTGAAACATGGTCTGTCTATGTATTGACTTCTCATGAAGGCTTTGAAGCTTTGTATGGCAAGCAGGCAAGTAAGAAACGCAAATTATATAACGGTAATATTAAAACCGACTACTATCAATTCTTCGGTCCTAGACCTCCGAGGTCATAAAAAAGATAAGGCGATAGAGTAGCACATAAAAAGCGAGTAAAAGGCGAAGAGACTGATGACCAATCATCTAACTTTTCGTCTTTTACCTATCCTCTATTGTGCAAAATATAATTTCACATACCGTATTTTAATACATAAAACTAAAAATAAAAGATACACTAATTAAAAAAGGGGTGCAGACATGGTAAATGACGGTACTTGGATCTATCTTCAAAGAGGTATGCAGCATGTACTCGGTTGGATCGAAAAAAATCCTGCCTGTATTTGCCGTGAGGGTATGTATCAAACGTATTTTTTTTATACAATAGATAAGAGACGATCAAAAGAACCGATTTTAATTTACTACAAAGACATCATCCCTGTGGAAAGTCATTTACAAGATTTAGATTATCACGCTTTGCAGCATCTTGCGCTGGAAAGCGGTGATGTAAAATGGTTTTGTGACTTAGGGGCAAAGCGGATGCTTTAATGTGAGGAGACTGAACATGTATTCCATTGCCATTGATATTGGTACGACAAGTGCTAAAGTAGTTTTATTTTCAAAAGATTATCGTTACAAAGCTGATCATGAAACTGCTTATCCATTACTCCAAGAAAAACCATCTTATGCGGAACAAGATCCAATTGTGATTCGTGATGCTGTTTTACATAGTTTGCAGCAATTATTAATGCAAACAAACATTGAGTCAAAGAAAGTAACAACGTTATCTTTTTCAGCCGCAATGCATTCGTTAGTAGCGGTTGATGAAGAGGGGAATCCATTAACACATGTAATTACGTGGGCAGATACTCGAGCTCAATCAATCACAAATTCGTTAAAGAAAACCGATCAGGGAAAACAATTTTACGAAAAAACAGGGACACCGATTCACCCCATGTCTTGGATCGGAAAAATGAAATGGATGGAACAGCATTGGCCAAACCTCTACAGCCAAGCATACAAATTTATATCGATTAAAGAATTTATTTGCGTGCATTTCTTTGGGGAATATGTTGTTGATCAATCAATAGCGAGTAGTACAGGACTTTACAACTTAAAAACAAAAGATTGGGACGCTAGTATTCTATCATTCTTGCATATAAAGAAGGAAAAATTATCAACGGTGGTTGGTACTAATTATCGTTTTGAAGCGCCAACAAACGTGATGCGTTCATTTTCTTTCGCAGACGATTGTTTATACCATATCGGTGCTAGCGATGGTGTGCTCGCAAATGTTGGCGCAGGAGGCTTATTGGACGAAGTCGCTACACTGACAATAGGTACAAGTGGTGCGATAAGAATGACGATTAAAGAGCCATTAACCGATAGCGCTATGCGTACATTTTGCTATGTGTTAAATGACTCTACATGGATTGCCGGTGGAGCAACAAACAATGGTGGGATTGCACTTACTTGGTATATCGAGCATTTTGCCAAGGGAGCTACTGTAAGTGAGATTATCGAAGAGGCTTTTACAGTTAAGCCAGGTGCAGAAGGGTTACTTTTTTTACCTTTTATAAATGGGGAACGTGCTCCGTATTGGAATGGTGAAGCAAGTGGCGCATTTATTGGCATGAGACGAACGCATAATCGTGCACACTTCAGTCGAGCCGTCCTTGAGGGAATTCTTTATAGTTTACAATCTGTCTTAACATCCCTAGAGGAGTCTGTCGGTCCGATTAAGCGAATTCATGCATCAGGAGGTTTTGCAAGATCTAAGCAATGGGTTCAACTACTCGCTGATATTTCAGGAAAAACAATCCGAATTCAAGAGACACATCACGCGTCTTCACTAGGTGCTGTTCGACTAGCGCACAACGAATTAGACCAGGGAGAACAAACAGTTATGGAACAATTTGAACCAAACGATCGAGACAGGGATGTGTATAAGAAAAAATTCGAACTGTATCAAGTACTTTACAATCAGTTAGAACCGGTGTTCCCTGAATTAGTAGCTGATAATTAAGTTAACTATAATTTTATTATGTAAACTTTGTATAAAAGATACCTTTTTGGTGAATAGTGATTAGTAAAGCAAAAAGGGAGGTTTCATAATGAGTTATGAGGATGGCTACAAAAATTTAGAACAAATTGAACTGGCGATAAAAGCAGCACAACACATGGTCGGACAAGCAACACATAGTATGGATGGTGAGCAATTACAAGCAGCAACAGCAGCTCTTGAGCAAGCTGAAGCACAGTTTAAACAAGCACTTGCTTATCAAGGAAATATAGATGAAGCATTCTTCGCCCATTCTTCCGCACTTTTAGATCAAGCCAATCATCAATTAGAAGAAGCCCAAGATGAGTATCGCTAAAAAAACGTGAGCCAATGAAAGGCTCACGTTTTTTCTATAAATAGCGGATGGTCAAGATTATCAAATTTGCCCTGTTTAAACAGAACCATTTCTAAATCTTCATCATAGTCAATGTGCATTCCATCAATGTACCATAAATCATCTTTCGATACGTAAAAAGAAATGCCATCTTGCTGAATGGTTTCGTATTCAAAACCCTCTATCTCTCTCGTAATGCCCACAGAGAAGCCACCAGAACCAACACCACCGACACGGACGAATAATCGGAGCTGATCGCCATCTACTAAATTCATTTCTTGACGATAGAACTGCACAGCTTCTTTCGTTATTAGTACATTCATTTCATCACTCCTACTCAGCTAGTGTATCACATGAGTCTTCTTTTCGTCTTAGGAGTTGTTTAAACATGCAAATGCTAGTATGCTGAGAATGAAAGGTGGCGAACAATATGAAACAAGCAGAAGAGAAATTTACTGATTATTTAAAACGGAAAAATCACTATGAGCAATTGTTAGGCTTAATGATATGGGATGCTCGTACTGGAGCGCCTACAGGTGCAGTAGAGCAAAGAGCAGATGTGATGAGCACCATTTCAAGCGACATCTTTTCTATGACAACATCTTCTGAATTAAAAGAGCTAATTGATGAATTAAAAACAAAAACAGATTCTTCAGTTGTGTTAAAACGAGCGGTTGAGGAGGCAGAAAAAGCATACAATCGTAATACAAAAATTCCTGCTGATGAGTACACAGCATTTGTGAAGTTACAGACAAATGCGGAAGCGAAATGGGAAGAAGCAAAGCGTGAAAATGATTTTGACATTTTCAAACCGTATTTAAAAGAATTAGTAGCATTTAAAAAGCGTTTTATTAATTATTTAGGTTATGAAAAACATCCTTATAATACACTTTTAGATGATTTTGAACCAGGGGTTTTTACAGACACGTTAGATGCGGTCTTTTCTGAGTTAAAAAGTCATCTTATCCCGCTTATTCAACGTGTCTCTGCTTCAAAACACCAACCAGAGACTACATGCTTATTTAAGCATTTCCCGAAAAGTAATCAAGAGAAATTAAACGTTTCATTCCTTAAAACAATGAATTATGATTTTACAAAAGGCCGCTTAGATGAGAGTGTACATCCATTTGCCATTGGGATTAACCCTTCAGATGTGCGAGTGACAACGAAGTACAATGAAAACGATTTTCGCGTTGCATTATTAGGAACGATACATGAAGGCGGGCACGCGCTTTACGAACAGCATATTGATGAAAGTCTTATCCCGTACAATCTTGCACGAGGGACTTCAATGGGCATTCATGAGTCACAATCGCTTTTTTGGGAAAAATTTATTGGCCAGTCGTACTCGTTTTGGGAAGGCATGTATCAAGAATTAGCAGCCCACGGAACAGGTCAATTTGAGCACGTTCCATTAGACGATTTTTACTTTGCATTAAATGAATCAAAGCCTTCGATGATTCGAATTGAAGCGGATGAGCTCACCTACTGCTTACATATTATTCTTCGATATGAATTAGAAAAGGGATTGTTTGAAGGGTCAATTGAAGTTGACGAACTACCAAAGCTATGGAATGACAAAATGGAAGAGTATCTTGGTATTCGACCACAACATAATGGAGAAGGGGTGCTACAAGATGTCCATTGGTCATCAGGAGACTTTGGCTACTTCCCTTCGTATGCACTAGGCTTTATTTATGCAGCTCAAATAAATCAAGTGATAAAGAAAGAGATTCCAGAAACCGACGATCTCATACGCTCCGAAAATCTTGAGCCAATTCGAGAGTGGCTGACAGAGCATATCCACCAGTATGGCGCCGTGAAAAAGCCAAAAGACCTAATTGAAGCCATTACTGGTGGTGGTATTGACCCACAGCCATTAATTCATTATTTAACAGAAAAATATACACGCTTGTATAAGCTTTAATGCCAAAAAGGGTAACTGAATGTTGACATTCAGTTACCCTTTTACTATGAATTAAGATGCACGTTGATCAATCAAACTAATAACATCCATAAAACCGAAGAGCAACATTTCTAGGGCAAAAAACGTGAGCAGAAGTCCTGTGAATTTAGTGAGGAGAAACAAAGAACGAGTATTCATTTGGCCATAAATCCAACAAACGAGTAGATGTACAGAGTAGGCGACACAGTAAACAGCAAAAAAAGCAAGGTAGGTTACATAAGCGGTTGCCGACTTTGGTTGGTCTGAAGTTAGCTCCTGAACAGGGCGAAACATGTCTTTCATTCGGCTAAACCCAAACTCAAAAGAGTCTGTACCGAACCATTCTTTCCAACTTAATGGAACAGGACTTTTTTTGCGCATTAATGTAATGGCTATGGATAAAATAACGACACCACCAAGAATTTGCATGAAGCCAATGGGGATATACGTCCATGAAAAAGCGACTTGACCGACTAGAAGAATGAAGATGCTAATTGCAACTGTAAATAGAACGGTTCCAGATACAAATTCTTCGCCTTCAATCGTTTTTTTAGGCTTGCTCATATGGTTAAAAAAAATGGGATAAGTGACAGAAAAAATCGAAGTAAATGAATGAATGAAAAACGAAAACATGAATCTCACTCCTTTGCCCGCTTAAACAGTGTTTAAGTCTGTTGTGTCGTAATTTGCTTGTAGTTTATCCGAGAAAAGGAAGACTATACATGTTTTCGTAGAAATTGGCAGGGGAAAATCATGAGGAATTGTGTAAAAATAATTATTTACGTAATATTTATTATGTAAACTTAAAAGTTATCTTTTATAGTGAAGCGATTCAATCTTCTTACCATGATTGAATCGCTTTAATTTTCGCCTCGTAATCAACATGAGCATACACTTGGGTTGTAGCAACAGACTCATGACCTAGAAGCTGCTGTAACGTTAACACATTTACCCCGTTTCGGATTAAAGCCGTTGCAAAGCTATGACGGAGTTTGTGGGCAGTGATCGTACGATTTTCAAGAGAAGGAATTACTTTTTTTGCCCGTTCGAACAGGCGTTGAATCATTTTTTGAAGAGCACTAACACTGATAGAGCGCGAATACGTCATCGTACGGAAGTCAAAACCGACTAACAGGGAATCCTCTTGTTTCGGTCGTACCGTTTCAGGTAAGGATTGGAGATAATGTTGAATGACTTCTAGCACTTCATCTGTAAGCGGAATCGTCCGTTGTTTATTTCCTTTACCAAGTACCTGCATTTCTTTTCGACCAACGTGAAGCTGTGAACGTTTTAGTGAAGCGAGTTCTGATACTCGTAAACCTGTGCGAACGAGTAGTGTGATCGCCGTTAAGTCTCGTAAAGCTAATAAACGGTGGTATTTTTTTTGACGCAAGGTTAAGCCTTCATCATTAAGCGTTAATGCCATTACAGCTTTCATTTCTTCAATCGATAAGTAAACAGGCTCCCTTTTTTTCACTTTTGGTCGTGTCACAGCTTGAACAGGGTTTTCTTTCAAATGATACTGCTTCATCAAGTAATGAAACAACGATTGTAGTGCTGATAACTTCCGATTGATTGTCTTTGCTTCATTTTCCAACTCCATTGCCAAGTAATGAACATAATATTCAATCCCTTGTTGGTTAAGTTGCGAGAAATCGGAAAGGCTACTGTCTTTAGCTGTAAACAATTCCTCTCCACTTTGACGCTCAACAAAATGAAAGAAATCAAGGAAATCATAAATATACCGTTGAATGGTCGCTTGGCTATAACCTAGAGAACGAATGTATTGAATATATGAGTGAATAAAAACAGGTAAGTCATCAAGTCGACGAAAGGGCTGTTTTTGAATGGGTTGTTGTTGATTTTCATTTGAACGTTGCTGCTGATTTATTTTCGCGAAGATTGACATTGGATCACCTCTTTAGTAGTTTACCGCAAAATGAACGTTCTGTGAAATGATTATTTCATGGAACGTTTATTTTGCAGTGACAAAAGGTGACTTGAATAACTATCTTGCTCAATGCAACGTACATTGGAAAATGAAAAAACAATTAGACGATATTTTGTAAACCCTTTCATTATGGCGTAAATTTTTGCATAATAAAGGTGAGGAGAACGGCTTGCTTTGAGGTTGGAGGGAAAAAGTAGATGAAAGAGGAAGTCATTATTGTAACTGGCGGTAGTAGTGGTATGGGTAAAGCGATGGTCAAACATTTTGCAGATGCTGGTGCGCGGGTTATCGTTTGTGCACGTAACGAAGAACGATTGACGCAAACGAAACAAGAATTAGAAACATTCCCTGAGCAAATCACAACCTTCGCCTTAGATATCCGAAATCGAGGGGATATCGAAGCGATGGTAAATGATGTGTATGAAACGGTTGGACCAATTACAGCTGTTGTCAATAACGCTGCTGGAAATTTTCTTTGTCCATCTGAAGACTTAAGCGAAAACGGCTGGCATTCCGTTATTGATATTGTCTTGAATGGTACGTGGCACATGACTCAAACGGTTGGGAAGCGATGGATTCAAGAAAAACAAGCAGGTGCAATGGTAAATATTGTGGCAACGTACGCTGATACAGGTGGGCCTGGTGTGGTTCATTCTGCAAGTGCAAAGGCAGGGGTACTTGCAATGACAAAAACATTGGCAGTTGAATGGGGTGCGACGTACGGAATACGTGTTAATGCCATTGCGCCTGGACCAATTGAGGATACAGGCGGTGTAGACAAGCTAATTCAAAGCGAAAAAGCCCATCAAATGGCATTAAAAAGCATTCCGATGAAACGGTTTGGTAAAGGAGAAGAAGTGGCTAAACTTGCTCATTATCTTCTTTCCCCAGAGGGCTCCTATATTAATGGCACTTGCATTACAATTGATGGTGGCCAATCCATTGGTCAATCAGGCTTCTTGACAGGGGCGGCAGCATTTCAACGATAACACGCGTTTTATTTCGCGTGTTTTTTTTATGCAATTCAGGTTAAAATAGGCACAATAACGGGTATGAATAAAGAGCGTTTTTGTATAAAAGGAGTGGCGAAAGAGTTGATCACATTTAAGCAAGTATCAAAGCAATACGAAGATGGAACAAAAGCGGTAGCTGACGCGAATTTCACAATTGATAAAGGTGAGTTCTTTGTTTTAATTGGACCAAGTGGCTGCGGAAAAACAACGACGTTAAAAATGATTAATCGCTTAATTCCGCCTACAGCGGGAGAAATATTCATTAATGGTGCCAATACAAGCAATGGTAATATTGATCAGTTGCGATGGAATATTGGCTATGTCCTTCAACAAATTGCGCTATTCCCGCACATGACAGTTGCTAATAATATTGCCATTGTCCCAGAATTAAAGGGCTGGAATCGCGATAAAACAAATGCTCGTATTGACGAATTATTATCGTTAGTAGGACTAGACCCAGAAACCTATCGACATCGTTTGCCAGGGGATTTGTCTGGAGGTCAACAGCAACGGGTAGGGGTTGCACGAGCTTTGGCAGCAGACCCTGATATCTTATTAATGGATGAGCCATTCAGTGCACTAGATCCAGTGGCAAGAGCTTCATTGCAAAAAGACATTAAGGCGCTGCAACGAGATATCAAGAAAACAATTGTATTCGTTACCCATGATATGGAGGAAGCGAAATTCTTAGGAGATCGCATTGGGATGATGGAAGACGGACATGTGCTTCAAATTGGCACAGCACAAGAATTAATCGAAAACCCAGCTTCTCATTCTGTCGCTCGCTTTTTGCGCAATTCCGATGGATTTGACCAAACTTCGGTTCAAACAGTTGGTTCGATTCTTACTCCTATTGAAGAAAGTGAGTATGTGACAACAGGAGAACATCAGTCTTCCAATGAGTTACAATTTGTTCTTTCTAACGACGATGAGCTGAAAGATGTACAGTATTTAGGGAAATCCATTGAGCAATACCAAATCATTCATTATACCGATACGCTTGAACAAACGTACCATCAGTTAGAACAATGTCCATTTCCGGCGCTGCCAGTCTTAAAAGGCGATAAATGTATGGGCGTTGTTTCTTATCAAAACCTTGCAAAACTAGCTGTACAACCATCACTACATCACGCATAACCCTAATGTAATTGGAAGGAAAAGTGAATCGTTAGGGTGCGTAATACACGTTCGATTGCACTTATTTTGTTATGGAATCTTTTTGGTCATCTTATTTTACACTTTTCGAAGAACGTTCGGATTTACTACTGCAATCGTTTTGGGAGCATTTACAGCTCTCTCTTATCTCTTTACTAATTGCCGTAGCGATTGCCATTCCAGTTGGTATTTTACTTACCCGCTATACACGGTATTCTGAGTTCGTTATTGGCATCGCTGCTGTTTTACAAACCATTCCTTCTCTCGCTTTACTTGGGTTTCTTGTTTTATTTGTTGGAATTGGAACAACACCTGCCATTATCGCATTAACAGCGTACGCGCTTTTGCCAGTCCTTCGAAATACATACACAGGGATAAAAGAAGTGGATCCTGCGCTTGTAGAGGCTGCAAGAGGGATGGGAATGAATTCTCGTAAACGTCTAGTAAAAGTGGAGTTACCTCTTGCAATGCCAACGGTCATGGCAGGCATTCGAACCTCAATGGTATTGATTGTTGGTACAGCAACACTTGCTGCTCTTGTTGGAGGGGGTGGACTTGGACAAATCATTATGCTCGGTATCCAACGTACGAGTAACGAATACATTCTGTTTGGCGCACTTCCAGCTACGTTGCTCGCTCTCTTTTTTGATTTTGTTTTACGTTTTACTGAAAGACGATCAGAGAAAAAACGCGCAGGGTCCTATAAGCCAATGATAGCCGTTGTGGTCATTGCCCTCCTTATCGTTACGGTCCCGCCAACAGTGAATGCAGTCCGAGGTGTTGGCCAAGCCGATATCGTTATTGGTGGAAAAATGGGTCCAGAACCGCCTATTTTAGCCAATATGTATAAAGAGTTAATTGAACAAGAAACTGATTTAGAAGTCGAAGTCATTGCACCACTCGGCACAACCAGTGTAAACTTTAATGCATTAGAAGTTGGTGATGTTGCCATCTATCCTGAATTTACAGGGACTGTACTTGCTGACTTATTAAACATTGAGAACTTTAGCTATGATGAACGGGAATCATTTGAACAAGCACGAGATGAAATGTACGAACAATTAGGGCATATATTGCTAGAGCCAATGGGTTTTCAAAATACCTACGCCATTGCTATGCCTAGAGCATTAGCTGAAGAGCTTGAAGTGGAGACTATATCTGATTTAGAACCCTACGCAAATGAGCTTGAAGCTGGCTTTACCTTTGAATTTGCAGACCGAGAAGATGGATATGCTGGATTTGAAGAAGTGTATGGGTTCTCGTTTGACAATGTCACAACGATTGATGTATCAACTCGTTATCAAGCTATTTCCAATGGGAGCATTCAATTAAGTGATGTTTTCTCAACAGATCCTCAAATCGTCGAGTACGATATGGTTGTCCTAGAAGATGATGCAACGCTGTTTCCACCTTATCAGGCAGCGCCACTTGTAAGCAGTCAAGCCATAAGTGAGTACCCGGAGCTCGAGGACATCTTAAACCAACTGGCGGGAGTAGGGTCGGAAGATGAAATTTCTGAACTGAATTACCGTGTTGACATTAATGACGAAGATCCAGCCACAGTTGCTCGCGACTTTTTAAAAGAAAAAGGACTACTTACCAATTAAAAAGGAGAATGAATGATGAAAAACCCATCAGATCAGCGAATAAAAGAAATTCTTCATACAAAGAAGCGTATTGCTGTAGTCGGGCTCTCAAATAACCCGGATCGAACAAGCTACATGGTTTCAAAAGCAATGCAAGATGCAGGGTATACAATTATTCCAATTAATCCGAATGTGGACACGGTTTTAGGAGAAAAAGCGTATGCTTCTATTTCAGACTTAGATCAAGAGGTAGATATGGTGAATATCTTTCGTAGAAGCGAGTTTTTGCCGGAACTTGCTAAAGAAACCGTACAAGCAGGCATCCCAATCTTTTGGTCTCAGCTTGGTGTTGTTAGCGAAGAAGCCTATTCGTATTTGCAAGAAAATCATGTCGAAACGATTATGGATCGCTGCATTAAAGTAGAGCACGCTAAATTTAAATAAATGAATATCCGTACTGCGCATGTGAGCAGTACGGTCTTTTTTGTGGAAAAATTTGCAGAGACGAAACAGGCATGATAAGGTTTTAATAGAAAAAACTGTTGCATCAAGGAAAACATTGACTAAAATAAAGATGGAGTATATTCTTTTAACAGAACACTTGTACTTATGTGTGTAAGGGTATTAGGAAGGGGAACGGAATGGCAAAACAACATGACTATAATGATGATTCCATTCAGGTGCTAGAGGGGTTAGAAGCCGTTCGGAAGCGACCAGGTATGTATATTGGTTCTACAGATACCCGTGGATTGCATCATCTTGTATATGAAATTGTCGACAACGCAGTCGATGAAGCGTTAGGAGGTCACGGTGCTTCAATTTATGTAACGATTCATAAAGATGGTAGTGTCTCCATTCAAGACGAAGGGAGAGGAATGCCTGTCGGGATGCACCGCTCTGGCAAACCAACACCTGAGGTCATTTTTACCGTATTACACGCAGGGGGAAAGTTTGGGCAAGGTGGTTATGCTACAAGTGGAGGATTGCACGGTGTCGGCGCTTCCGTTGTGAATGCGCTCTCGTCCTGGCTTGAAGTCGACATTAAGCGTGACGGTTATCGTTATACCCAGCGTTTTGAGCACGGTGGTAAGCCGGTAACGACACTTGAGAAGAAGGGGAAGACGAGAGGTGCGGGCACGCTCGTACGTTTTATGCCGGACGAATCGATTTTTTCTACGGTGAATTTTAATACAGAAACGTTATCGGAACGTTTACGAGAAGCCGCATTTTTATTAAGAGGTGTCGCAATTACGTTGAAAGACGAGCGACCAGGAAAGGAAATGGAAGAGCTCTTTCAGTTTGAAACCGGACTGGAAGCTTTTGTTGACTATTTAAACGAAGGAAAGGAGCCTCTCCATCCTGTTGTGTCATTTTCAGGTCAAGCAAACGAAATTGAAATGGATTTCTCATTCCAGTTTCATGATGCTTATACAGAAAATGTTCTCTCGTTTGTAAATAACGTTCGTACACGTGATGGTGGAACCCATGAGTTAGGAGCGAAAACGGCAGTCACCCGAATGATGAATGAGCACGCTAAAAAAGTCGGCTTGTTGAAAGAAAAAGACAAAAAGCTTGATGGCTCAGATATTCGTGAAGGGTTTACAGCGGTTATATCGGTTCGCGTCCCGGAAGCGAAACTTCAGTTTGAAGGACAGACAAAAAGCAAACTGGGGACTGCTGAAGCACGCTCAGCCGTTGATGCGATTATTTCCGAAAAGCTCTCGTATTACTTAGAAGAGAATCCGAGCGTCGCCACAACCTTGATTAAAAAATCAATTAAAGCTGCACAAGCACGCGAAGCAGCCCGAAAAGCCAGAGAAGATGCGAGAAATGGCAAGAAAAATAAACGTAAAGACGTTCTGTTAAGCGGAAAATTAACACCCGCTCAGTCCCGCAATCCAGACCGAAATGAACTTTACTTAGTAGAGGGAGACTCTGCTGGAGGTTCTGCGAAGCAAGGACGAGATCGGAAATTCCAAGCTGTTCTTCCGTTACGAGGAAAAGTCATTAACACCGAAAAAGCAAAGCTTGATGATATTATGAAAAACGAAGAAATTCGGACGATCATCCATACGATCGGAGCTGGCGTTGGAGCAGATTTTGATTTGTCTGACTGTAACTATGATAAAGTGGTCATAATGACCGATGCAGATACAGATGGTGCTCATATTCAAGTGCTGTTACTAACCTTTTTCTACCGCTACATGAAACCATTACTTGATGCTGGTAAGATCTATATTGCTTTACCACCACTTTACAAAGTAAGTAAAGGTTCTGGTGCAAAAGAAAAAGTCCAGTATGCGTGGGAAGAGACGGAACTTCAACAAGCTTTAAAAACGATCGGAAAAGGATCGACTGTTCAACGATACAAAGGTTTAGGTGAAATGAACGCTACTCAGCTTTGGGAGACCACGATGGACCCTGAAACACGAACGCTTATTCGAGTTCGATTAGAAGATGCCGCACGTGCAGAAAAGCATGTTGCTACATTAATGGGTGATAAAGTGGAACCACGCCGAAAGTGGATTGAAAGCCACGTAGCGTTTGGATTAGAGGAAGAAACAAACATCCTCGAAAATGAAAACCTTCATGTAGGGGAGGAAACCTAATTGTCAAATGCAGAAAAGTATCTTGATCTCCCCTTAGAAGATGTCATAGGAGATCGATTTAGTCGCTATAGTAAGTACATCATTCAAGAACGTGCACTTCCTGATGCGCGAGATGGGTTGAAACCGGTACAACGACGAATTTTATACGCCATGTATACAGATGGAAATACAGCCGACAAACCGTATCGGAAAGCAGCCAAAACCGTCGGGAACGTGATCGGAAACTATCACCCGCACGGTGATAGTTCTGTCTATGACGCGATGGTACGTATGAGTCAAGAATGGAAAGTGCGACAGCTTTTAATCGATATGCACGGAAACAATGGTTCGGTTGATGGAGATCCTCCAGCTGCGATGCGTTATACCGAAGCAAGGCTTTCAAAGATTAGTGCTGAGCTTATGCGTGATTTGGATAAAGGAACTGTTGATTACATTCCGAACTTCGATGATTCTATAGAAGAGCCTGTCGTACTACCTGCGATGTATCCAAACTTGCTCGTTAACGGTTCTACTGGTATTTCTGCAGGTTATGCAACCGATATTCCGCCGCATCACTTACCTGAAATCATTGATGGTGCCGTTCGTTTAATGGAAAAGCCGTCAACGACGATTGATGAACTTCTCACGATTATAAAAGGACCTGATTTTCCAACTGGCGGTATCGTTCAAGGTTTAGACGGGATTCGGAAGGCGTACGAGACAGGAAAGGGAAAAGTCGTCGTACGAGCCAAAACAGCATTTGAAGAAGTTCGAGGCGGTCGAACGCAGATTGTCATAACTGAACTGCCTTATGAAGTAGTAAAAGCGAATCTCGTAAAGAAAATGGACGAAATCCGCTTTGATAAAAAAGTAGATGGGATTGCAGAAGTGCGCGATGATACCGACCGAACAGGAATGCGCATTGTTGTAGAATTAAAAAAAGATGCAGAAGCAAATGCGATTTTGAACTATTTGTTTAAGCATACTGATTTACAAGTAATGTACCACTTTAATATGGTTGCCATTTATAATAAAACACCCCAATTGATGGGATTAAAAGCGCTTCTTCAAGCCTATATTGATCACCAAAAAGATGTCTTCACGAGAAAATCTCGATTTGAGCTTAAAAAAGCGCAAGAGCGTGCTCATATTGTCGAAGGATTAATAAAAGCAGTCTCGATTCTCGATGAAGTGATTGCAGTTATTCGCGGATCAAAAGATAAAAAAGACGCGAAACACAATCTGCAAGAGCAATTTGCGTTTACAGAACCTCAATCTGAAGCAATTGTGAATTTGCAGCTTTACCGATTAACGAACACGGATATTACGACGCTTGAAAAAGAAGCAGAAGAATTAAAAAAGCGTATTACGGAGCTAGAATCCATTCTAGCAAGTGAAAAAAAGCTTATTCAAGTTATTAAAAAAGAGTTAGTCCAAGTAAAAAAACAGTTCCATTCTGAAAGACGCACAGTCATTAAAGAAGAAATAGAAGAGTTAAAGATTAATATGGATCAACTTGTTGCAACGGAAGATGTGCGTGTTACGATTACACATGCAGGATACGTGAAACGAACAAGCATTCGTTCATACACAGCTTCTAGTAAAGATGCTCCTGGAATGAAAGCCGGTGATACGGTTCTTCAATCTCTTGTTGCTTCCACCACTGACGTTCTTCTCCTCTTTACAAAAAAAGGGAACTACTTGTACTTACCGATTCATCAGCTGCCAGATATCCGCTGGAAAGACGACGGTCAGCATATCGCTAATATTATTCCCATTGATTCCGATGACGAATTAGTAGCGACCCTTGTTATTTCTTCTTTTGATACCGATGAGTCGCTCCTGTTTATGACACGAAACGGGATGATCAAACGTACCGAATTAAAGCTTTATCAAGCACAACGCAACTCAAAACCACTTATGGCTTTAAAGGTAAAAGAAGACGATGCACTCGTATCAGTTGAAAAAACAAATGGTAAAAAAGAGCTATTTGCTGCGACACATTTTGGGTATGGACTCTGGTTCTCAGAAAATGATATATCGCTTGTTGGCCAGCGTGCAGCAGGTGTGAAAGGGATGAACGTAAAGCCAGGGGACTACATCGTTGGTTTTGAAACATTTGAATTAGAGGACACAGTCGAATTCCTCTGTGTCACACAGCGCGGGTCTGTTAAGCGAATGGCCATTACCGAATTTGAAAAATCAAGCCGAAATAAGCGTGGATCGGTCTTGCTTCGTGAGCTGAAATCGAATCCTCACCGTCTTGTTGGGTTTAAAAAGATTACACCTGATACAAAGCTATTTTTAGTCGAAACCGATCAAGATGAACACATTTTCGTTGATCCGAGCAAGTATCGAAAAGCGGATCGTTATTCGAACGGGTCCTATGCATTTGATGAAAACGACCGTGGGAAAGCGCGTCGATTAAAAGTGGTTATAGATACCGTCGATCAAGAATAAGTCAAAACACTGTTATCGATTAACGATAGCAGTGTTTTTTTTGTTTCACGTCTAACTGTTTAAAGTACGCATCATAAGGGAAAGAGTTAGGTAACGAATGATTGGAGGAGTCATAATGTCATTAACAACTGATCAATTAAATTATTTAAAAAAAGAATTACATTCTATGAAAGCTTCAATAGAGAATCGAACGTCTACACCTGAAGGGGAAATGTCGGAAATGAGAGGCGATATTGCTCGTGGTGTAGATAATCACTTAGCAGAAACAGCCTCAGAATATGAGGATCGAGTGCGAACACAAACAATTAATGAAGCTGATGAACAACGATTAGCTGAGATTAATGAAGCACTGGAGCGAATGGAAGACGGTAGCTACGGCACTTGTATTGATACAGGCAAGGAAATTCCATATGAGCGATTAGAAGCATTGCCGTATGCTAAACGTACAACAGAAGCTCAAGCTGAAGCTGAGGAGCCCTTTGCAGATAGTAGCGAAGAGGATCGTGCGGTCGGCTTACACCACGCTCAACTTGATCGAGACACTGAGACGACTAGAGAATTAGCGAGAGAACAAGATGCGGATGAACATTCTAGCGAAGTAGATGCAGATCATCACTATGTGGAGAAGACAGATGAACAAAGCAACCAATAATAAAACCCCCTATTCGTTTTACTAACGAATGGGGGGGTATTTATTTACTGTTTGTATCCTCAAAACCAAACCGTATAAAGTAAATGACGGTGCGGAAAAAGCCGATATCGTTTAAGATAACGATGAGTACGAGTAAAACAGGACCCAAGAACAGACCAAATGCTCCAAACAACTGTAAGCCTGCAAAAAGCGAAATTAATACAGCAACAGGATTTAAATTCATATTGGAAGAAAGCACTTTTGGCTCGAGCATTTGACGAACAATCACGATAATGACATAAAGAATCGCAATACCTAAGCCGCCAGACATATCTCCTGTTACAAATAAGTAAATGAACCAAGGAATTAAAATAGTTCCTGTTCCAAGGTAAGGAAGTAACTCTGCAATACCTACAACAATGGCAAGCATCCACGCATTTTCAACGTTAAGAATAAGTAAACCAACAAACACAATTAACGCAGTTACAACCATTAAAATAAGTTGAGCACGTATAAAGCCAAACAAACGAATGCGTGTCGCTTGGACAAATTCTTTTCCTTTAGAACGAACTTTACGAGGAACATGCCGATCGTAAACAGACTGATAAAAACTCCAGCTTTTACCCATAAAATAAATACTCAAAATGATAAACAGAAAAGCAACAAGAAAGCTTGGCAGTCCAATTAAAATATTGGCCACCACGTCCAAAGCAGCCTGTCCGACATTACCAACAATATTGCTAATCGACGTTCCAAGCTGATTGATTCCTTCTGATAGCGGACTTGTTCCACCTGAATCAAATTGATCGATTGTGCGAAGAAATTCATGCCACAACGGCAAAATGGTCTCGTTAAAGTAAAGCTGAATTTTAGCTGCACCTTCTTCGATCCACATGGGGACTTGTTCAAAAAACTCGCGCAAGCTGAAGTAAACAAGAAAAACGATGCCCGTTAACACTGCACTTATCGCTAATATACCGCCAAGTAAACCAAAAAGACTCGCAAAGCCTTTGTTGAATTTTAACTTATACTGAAAAAAACGTGCTACTGGCTGGAGCATCCATGCAAACAAAGCAGCAAACCAGAATGGATATGTAAGTGAAAAGACTTGGGCAACAAGCCAGCCAAAAAGAATGAGAAACAGGATGATGATGAGTGTTCGTAACGCCATCCAACCAACTTCTTTAGACAAAGACACACCTTCTTCCAACAACATGTAAGCTTTCTTTCTATCCTTTATTGTATAAGAGTGCTTATTTTACTGTCAAATCTAGACAGGTAAGCAAAACACCGCACGTAAAAAGAAACGTAGCGGTGTGAACAATAAAGACATCATTATAAAGCTGGTTCAGCAAGATTTTCTAACGGAAGAACGAGGACTTCAACGCGACGGTTTTGTTCTCTTCCCTCTGTTGTTTCGTTTGTAGCAATAGGGTGGTATTCACCGTAACCTGAATAGGAAAGCTGACCGGGCTTTAAATAATCAGATTCTAAGAATAGCTTCATTACATTATATGCACGTGCTCCACTTAAATCCCAATTTGATTCAAAATTAGCTCCACCCATCGGCACATCATCGGTGTGACCAGAAATTTGAATATAACGGGGAGGGTCGGAAGCAAGCATAGCAGACAATTGATCCATTAATTCATGAGAGTTTTGTCTCAGTTCCGCACTGCCAGAATCAAAAAGAATGCCATCGTTAATTGTAATTAGCAGTCCTGAAGCACCGAGCTCTGTTTGTAACCGATCAGCAAGTGCCTTCTCTTCAATATACCCATTTAGACGGGATTGTAACTCTTCTAATTCGGTTTTTTCAGTTTCCGCAGCTTCACTTAGTAACGCTTCTACTGATTCTGTAGACTCTTGTGTCGGACTTTCGTCTTCAACGATCGAGTCTTGGTAATCAAGAACGCCTTTTCCACCTAACGTTTCTGAGAGAACAACCCGGAGCTCATCGTATTTAGCTTGATCGACTTGTCCCATAGCAAATAAAACGATAAATAAAGCGACAAGCAATGTTAACATATCTGCATAAGGGAGGAGCCAAGATTCATCCACGTGTTCGTTCTCAGACCGAGATTTAAATCTCCGCTTCTGCGACATCGTCTCTTCTCACGCCTCCTTTTCCTCGTTGTTGTTCTTTTTCTTCTAGATAGACACTTAAGTATTCTTCAACTGAACGAGGAGAACTTCCTCCGATAATGGCGACGGTTCCCTCTATAATCATGTGCTGTTGTAATACTTCCCTGGTCGATTTTCGCTTTAATTTGTTTGCAAAAGGGTGCCAAAGCACATAGCCAAAGAAAATACCGAGTAATGTTGCCACAAACGCAGCTGCAATAGACTCTCCTAACATTGTAATATCGTCGAGATTCCCTAGTGCTGCAATAAGACCTAAAACAGCTCCTAACACACCAAGACTCGGAGAATATGTTCCGGCTTGACTAAATATAGCAGCTCCAGAAGCATGACGCTCTTGCATAGCGTCAATTCGTTCATGTAAGGAATGACGAATGTAATCAGGATCTTGTCCATCAATCATCATCCGAATGGCTTGTTTAAAAAAAGGATCTTTAATTTCATCAATTTTTCCTTCTAAAGCGAGCATGCCGTCTCGTCTCGAAATCGATGCATAGTCAACGAACTGTTCAATAATGTCCTGTTGAGTCATACCCTTTCTATTTGAAAAAAGAACTCGAAATAACTTAGGAATTCGTTTTATATCTTCAAAAGGGAAAGCGATAAAAACGCAAGCAAATGTTCCTAGCACAATAATGACGATTGCAGCAGGATTTAACAAAACTTCAAGACTTGAACCCTTTAAAAGCATACCAAGCACGAGTGTACAGATACCAAAAAATATACCAATGAATGATGACTTATCCATGTATGTCTCCTTTTAATGTTAATTTAAGAATACGTCTCACCCATTAAATCGGTCAAAATGAGTCGACATTGAAGGTTCCTATTTGAATTCATGGTTTGTTCACAAGAATTGAGTCTAAAGAATGACGAGAATATGGGTAAAATTGCATAATAATTCTCCAATTGTCCATAGTAGATGAGAGGAAGAGGTGTATACAGATGGTTTATTTTTCGTTACGATGGCTATTTGTTTTGATTGGAGCTATATTTGCTGCTGTTGCAATTGAATTATTCTTATTACCGAATAATATTATAGATGGTGGAATAATAGGTATCTCGTTGATTCTGAATCAGCTTTCATCAATCAATTTTGGGCTGCTTGTTTTTATTATCAACCTTCCTTTTTTATACATTGGATATAAACATTTAGGGAAAGGTTTTTTTATTTATTCCCTATTAGGTATTGTTGGACTAGCCGTTACTGAGGCCATTTTACACCAATTTCATTTTGCTCCTATTACAGATACACCTTTGTTGGCGACGATCTTCGGAGGTTTGTTATTAGGGATTGGCGTTGGGATTGTAATAAGGAATGGCGGTGCAATGGATGGAACAGAGATATTATCATTAATTATTACAAAACGATTGCCGTTCACTGTGGGTGAGTGTGTTCTTGTCTTTAACCTTTTTGTTTTTGCGTGGGCAGCCTTTGTTTTTGGAATTGAAAACGCGATGTATTCTGTTTTAACGTATTATGTTGCTGCAAAGGCCATTGATACAGTCGTTGAAGGACTTGATGCAACAAAGGCAGTAATGATTGTATCGAGTCATTATGAAGAATTGACAACGATTATTACACAGCGGTTAGGAAAAGGGGTAACACGCTTAAAAGCACAAGGAGGTTATGAAGGTGACAAAAAAGATGTGCTCTATGTTGTTGTAAAACGAATGGAAATTATTCAGTTGAAAAAAGCGATTTATGCAGTCGACAAACATGCATTTTTCACGATTATCGATGCCCATGAATCAAGAGGCTCAACATTTAAACAAAAAGAGGATCATTAAATAGGAGATACAGCCTTAGCTGTTTAGAATATGACCCTCTTCTTCTTGTGATGACAACATGGCATTCAGAAAAAGTATCTGTATGGATGACATGCGTGCAACACGTTGTTCTCCCCTTGAAATTAAATTTGTGAACGATACGTTCGATACGTTCTTCCTTTCCAAAATAGAAGTAAAGCAATCAGTAAGCCAATTACAGAGAAAACGAAAATAATCGTTTGAATGTCGATTCCTTTTGAAACGAGCAGCGTTACTCCTGCATAAGCAAGTGGATCAAAGCCGTTCATAGCGAGAAAAATAATGCTCATCACTCTTCCCATTATTCGAGGGTCCGTGTCTTCTTGCGCAGAAGTAAAGAATGGAATGGCGACAAACGTCATGGTAAATCCAAGCAGAAACGCTAAAATGGTTACAGCTGTTAAGTTTGGAATTTGGCTAAAAGCTAATGCTACTAGTAATGTTGCGATTAACCCAAGGATAGATGTTAACCCGCGGTTGCGAAGCTTAACAGTACCGATAATGACGGTGCTAACGAGCATGCCAATTGCTAAAGAGGCTTCAATGTAGCTCAAATTAATGGGGGATCCTCCATAAGTTTCTACTAAAATCGGTATGGCAATTGAAATCGCACCAAATGCGAAAAAGTTTAACGTAATTAAGATAAAAATTCCTGTTACGAGAAAAGAATTTGCTTTTACATAGGAGAAGCCTTCAAGAAGATCTTTAAAAGGTGTTTGTTTCACGGTATTCTCAACAGGACCTTCTTTTAAAAAACGTGGGAACATAAAGAGAGCGGATAAAAAAACGATAATCATAGCTGTTAAGAAACTAGAGGTGATCCCACCAAACTCCATTATTGTTCCTGCGACAACGGGACCGACTACAAAGCCAATTTGCCCTAATCCTTGGATGATGGCATTGGCTTGTTTGATTTGATTTTTCGCAACCATTTTTGGAATTAAAGAGGTTCCTGCTGGCCCTGAAAACGCATCTAATGTTCCAAATAAAAAGCCTATAATAAGAAGATAGCTAAAACTTAGTTGGTCTGAAGCATGCAAAGAAAATACGATCAGTAATAGAAAGCCTTGGATTGTGCTCGTGCTAAACATAATCGTTGTTTTCTTAAATTTATCAGCTAGAACGCCACCAAACGCCATCATTAAAATGCGTGGTACTGTAATCGCGATAAGAATGATACCGAGAGAACTCGCTGAACCTAGTTCAGAAATTACAAACCATGTTGTGGTCATGAAAAACGTACTAAAGCCTATAATGGCTAAGAAACTCGCACTGAATAAAAAGATAAAGGGGGAATTTTTAATTAATGGTTTTTCCATAGAGATCATCCTTTTCATCTAAAGTAAGTCTCATTCTAGATGGTGACGTTACGTCGTATGCAAGGGCTCTTTATGACTTTTTTTACGTCTTCTATCGTCCTATGTTAATCTTGTAGATGACAATTGGGTAAAACGTGATCGAAAGGAGAGAGTAGTCAGTGGAAGTAATTTATTTTGCAGGCGGCTGCTTATGGGGTGTGCAAGCATTTATCAAAACATTACCAGGCGTACACGAAACAGAAGCTGGTAGGGCAAATGGTACAAGCCAATCTCTTAACGTGAATTATGACGGGTACGCCGAATGCGTGAAAACGACATTTGATCCAACTGTTTTATCCGTTAAAGACTTAATGGCTTACTTCTTTGAAATTATTGATCCGTACAGTTTGAATAAGCAAGGTATAGATGTTGGAATGAAATATAGAACAGGCGTTTATAGTGAGAAAATCGAGCATTTAAACGATGCACGAGAATTTATTGCTGCAAGAGCTGATTCTAATCGAATTATGGTTGAGGTAAGCCCACTTCAAAATTATGTAAAGAGCGCTGAAGAGCATCAAGATCGACTTGACAAATATCCGAATGATTATTGTCATATACCGACAGAACTGCTACAAAAGTATACGTAAAACTCTTTTCCCATTTTGTCGTAAATAGCGTATGCTTAGGAGAGTGAGGTGTTCCATGAAAGATAAACCATTTTCTACGTATCCTATAAGCGCGGAAATAAAGCGCGCATTGACTTTTTTACAGTATATAAACCCTACTTCTATTCAGCAGAAAGTGATTCCGTTGTTAGTGAAAAATGAAAAACAAGATTTTGTTGTGCAGTCCCAAACAGGTAGCGGTAAGACTGCGGCATATGGGATTCCACTATGCGATAAAATCAATTGGGACGAAAACAAAGTTCATTCACTAATCCTAACACCAACAAGAGAACTTGCCGTTCAAGTAAAAGAGGATTTAACAGCTATCGGCCGGTTTAAACGTCTTCAAGTAAAAGAAATTTTTGGAAAGCAATCGTTTGAAAAACAAAAGTGGAGTCTTAAACAAAAAACCCATGTCGTTGTCGGGACCCCGGGGCGTATCCTCGATCACTTGCAAAAAGGGACGCTGGATGTATCAAAACTAAAGTATCTCGTAATAGATGAAGCGGACGAGCTATTTAATCGTGGTTTTCTTGATCAACTAGAAGGAATTATTCAGTTTCTACCGAAAACACGAACGAACCTGTTGTTTTCAGCAACCTTTCCAGATGCACTGCAGCAGTTAATAGAACGAGTACTAGATGAACCACTCTTTCTTGAAAATGAAGAGAAAGCAGCGACTCCGGCCATTCACCATGCATTTGTTGTGTCCAGTAAGCGTACAGATACACTTATACGCCATGTACTTAGCACTGAACGACCAGATCATGCGCTGATTTTTTGTGAGACACAAAAAGACGTTGATCAACTTTACCGTGATTTGCACGCATCGATCCCTGCATTAGCTAAATTGCATGGTGGAATGAGGCAAGAAGAACGTTTACATGCCATGTCCCAATTTAAAGCAGGTAGCTGTCGTTACCTAATTTCAACTAATTTATCGGCTAGAGGAATAGATGTACATGAATTAGCGCTTGTGATACATGCAAGCATGCCTCTAACAGTTGAAGACTATATTCACCGAACAGGAAGAACTGGAAGAAATGGCGCTATAGGTAAGTCCATTTTATTAATGAAACCAGTTGAAAAGGAAGCTCGTCTATTACTTGAACAAGAGCTTGGTTTTTCGTTTATTGAGCAAATTGAGCCGGTTGTCTCCCTTGAACAGCAACTAAATTTTTACCAAGAGAAAAAGATCGTTGAGATTTCTACGAATAAAAAAAAGATTGACGAAGGAATTACGAAACTTTATTTAAATGGTGGGAAACAGAAGAAAATCCGCGCCGGAGACATTGTCGGTACCATCACCTCAATACCTAACGTAGATGCAAACGATATTGGTGTGATAACTGTTGAACAAACCGCAAGCTTTGTTGATATTCTTAATGACAAAGGCGCTTATGTTCTTGAGCATTTACGTACAGCAACGGTGAAGGGAAAGAAGTTAAAAGTGCATCGGGCGAAAAAGTAGCGGGGGCTATCATGATTCAATACAGGGCAGGCAATCTAACCGTTTTCCAATCTTCATTATATAAGACAACGTCAGCGATTATTGAAACGAGCGATGTTGTCATTATGACAGATCCAAATTGGTTACCGAGTGAAGTAGATGAAATAAAGAATCATCTTAACCTCAATCTCGGAAACAAACCACTATATATCATTTATACTCATAGTGATTTTGACCATATTATTGGCGCTGGAGCATTCCCAGAAGCAAAAGGAATAGCGACTAGTCAATTTGTAAACAACCCTGACAAAGAAGCGATTCTAGAAAAAATAGGAACGTTTGATCAAAGGTATTATTTAAACCGAAGCTATAAACCTATCTATCCTACTATTGATTTTGTTGTCACACACAATAAACAACAGTTACGATTAGGTTCACTAACATTAACATTTTATCACGCCCCTGGGCATACAGATGATTCCCTGTTTACCGTTATTGAACCAGAGGGTATTTTTCTTTCTGGTGATTACTTATCTGATGTTGAGTTTCCCTTTATATTTAGTAGCTACCGAGATTACCGCCAAACAATGGTGCTAGCTGAAACCATTTTAAGTCAGCATACGATAGCCATTCATATACCTGGTCATGGCTCAGTTACTCAGCAAAAAAAGGAACTCGATAAAAGATTGCTTTCTGCTAACAGGTATTTAACTCTGCTTGATAAAGACGACAAAGAGTTTGAAATGGCTTTACGTCAAGAATATTTATTTTTTGAAGGAATGAAACACATTCATACGATGAATAGACAAATGGCCAAAAATGAAATATGACATATAAATGTATTTCACTGTGTAACGAAAAAAAGACCCTACTTAATGGTCTTTTTTTTCGTTACGTTCAATTGCGAGCGAAACGGCTTTTTCTGCATGGAGTTTTGTTGAATCAAATAATGGGAGTGCACAATCGTTTTGATTGATAAGTAATGGAATTTCGGTACAACCAAGGATAACACCTTCTGCGCCTTTTGCAGCAAGTTGGTCAATAACAGATAAGTAGTATTGCTTGGAGTTTGCACAAGTTGTGCCAACACATAGCTCGTTAAATATAACATCGTGGACTTTTTTACGGTCTTCTTCATTTGGAACAATCAGTTCAATCCCATGACGCGCCATCCGTTCACGGTAAAAAGGTTTTTCCATTGTGAACTGGGTTCCTACTAAACCAATTGATTTCATATCTTGTGCTTTAATAGCTTCTGCTAGTGCATCAACAATATGAATAACAGGAAGGCCCGTTGCTGCTTCTACTTCGCCTGCCATTAAATGCATGGTATTCGTACAAATAACAAGCATGTCGGCACCGCCTGCTTTTAACTTATTCCCCGCTTCAACCATCCGTTCCGTCGCTTCTGCCCATTCTCCTGCTTTTTGTAAATGAACGATTTCTTGAAAGTCAAAGGAATACAATAAACATTTTGCAGAATGAAGTCCTCCGTATGTTCTCTTTACATATTGATTAATATATTGATAATAGGACACTGAAGATTCCCAACTCAATCCACCAATTAATCCAATTGTCTTCATCATTTGAACGCTCCTTTTCATTTAAATAATCTTAATAGAGCGTACCATGATATACTGGACCAACAAAGATCCACATTTAGATTGGTTTAATAGTACCAGAAGGAGAATACAATGCTTTGGTTTACTTTATCACGAAACGAAGAACAGACACTTGCTGTTCAAATTGAAGAGGAACTAAGGAAAAGAATTTTGGCTAGTCAATTGCGTGAAAATGAAAAGCTACCTTCATCACGGGAATTGGCTCACTCATTAGGCGTATCACGTAATACGGTGAATGAAGCCTATGAGCAATTGCTAATGGAAGGCTATATATACCGTATCCCGCGGTCAGGTACGTACGTATCTAAAGGGCTTGCTTTTAAAAAAGAACGAAGACAATTGCCACCGTTTGAAAAACAGATCCATCAGCCGGAAGAACCGATCATTGACTTTAAAGCGAGTCAGCCAGCTCTTGATCATTTTCCTAGACAAGCATGGGCCAATACGTACAAACAGGTATGCCTTACAGCAAATGAAGATGTATTTGGTTACCAGTCTGCCTTAGGTCACGTCCAACTACGAGAAGCGATTGCCAACTACCTCGGACGCTTAAGAGGTGTAGAAGCTCTACCTGATCAAATCGTTATTACAACAGGGGCTACACAAGCACTTTCATTATTAACGACGTTGTTACAAACAGTCGGAGAAAAGGTTTGCGTTGAAGATCCGGTTACTGAGGAAATGAGGAGCATTTTCACAGAAGCTGGGGCCAAGATTGAACCAATTCATACAGATGAACACGGAATTAATCCAGCTCACTTACCGAAGAATCACAAACCACGTTTTGTTTTTACTATTCCATCTCACCAATTTCCACTTGGTGCTATATTGCCAGTAAAGAGAAGGATTGAATTAGTGGAGTATGCACGAAGAATGGAAACCTATATTATTGAAGATGATTATGATAGTGAATTTATTTATGAAGGCACACCTGTTCAAGCGATGCAATCACTTGATACAGAACACGTTATCTATTTGGGCACCTTTAGTAAGATTCTATCGCCGAGTTTGCGTATTGGTTATATGGTTCTGCCTTACCATCTAGTAGAACGAGCAAAGAAACAAAAGTGGTTTACAGATCGTCACACGTCTTCGTTAGAACAAGTGGCATTAGCAATGTTTATAAAAGAGGGTTTATTTGAAAAGCATATTAGACGAATGAAGAAGCTGTATGCGAAGAGAAGGAAGGTGCTCGTAGAGGCCATTCAAGCTACATTTTCCCAGTGCGACATTATCGGCCAAGCAGCAGGTATGCACTTAGTTGTTCGCTTTAATAATGTAAACCGAATTCATGCGCATGACTTGGTAAACCACCATGTTCACGCCATCATAGTAGAACATTTTTCCATTGAAAAGGGTCAGCATCAAAACGAGCTGGTGCTCGGATATGGCCATTTACAAGAAGAAGATATATTAGAAGGAATTAAGCGATTAAAAAAAGCACTCACTTCATGTGTTGCCGAATAAGGAGGGTGGTGGTTTATATACGATGAACTTTTCACATATGAATGGCCGTCAAAAACAGCCGCCTGTACAATCAGTTATCGTAATCAATCTTATTTCTTATAAAGATGGAAATGATCATACGTTTAAATGATTCGTTACATCTGCGGTAAGAAATACTTGACAATTTATATCCGACTAAATATATTAGGATTATTGGATAACTGACTGACTCGTCAATCAAGAGAAAGGAGAAACAATGCATACGACTGAAAATCAACAAGTATTAATGGACGCAGCCTTGCCACTGCTTGCACGAAAGGGATTTCATAAAACAAAGGTATCTGACATCGTTAAACAAGCTGGTGTTGCTCAAGGTACGTTCTATTGGCATTTTAAGAATAAAGAAGCGATTGTTCTACACATTTTAAAAGAAGGAGAACGGTATTTATTAAACGTCATTTATTCTGGTTACAGAAAACAAGTCGGATCGTTAAACGATATGACGACTTCTTCAAAAGATTTGATGCAAACATTATTTTCGTATGCAGAATCAAATAAGGATTATATGCAATTGCTGCTAAAAACGGGGCAAGATAGTGATGAAAAGATTCGTAGCCAAATTGCGTCTACACTACAAGCAATTGAGCAAGCATTTGCAAATAACATCGCACGAGCGCAAGAATTACATATGCTTCCTGCAACGTATAGCAACCATACTCTAGCCGCTATGCTAGCTAGCTTAGTATTTGGAACAATTGATCGCTGGCTTTTTCGTGAAGGAGATTCTCTTGCAACACTAAATGCAGAAGAGATGGCGCGTCAAATCGTTTCATTTGAATTTTTCGGACTACGAGGTTTTACGTCGTCTCATTCTTAATTAAGGGAGGTGGATGCATTGTCTTTACTTAAAAAAATTTTACTACAAGTCATCCCAAGCTTACTCATTCTAACCTTTATTATCTTTTGTCTTGTCTATGTTGCCGGTGATCCTGTTTCTATGATGCTCCCTGAAAATGCAACACCTGCTGATCGAGAGGCGTTAAGAGAATCATTAGGGTTGAACGAGCCCTTTCTCGTTCAATATATGGGTTTTCTAGGGGATTTAGTTCGAGGTGATTTCGGCATGTCGCTTCAATATCAACAGCCAGCTAGCGATTTAGTGTTTAGCCGACTCACAGCAACACTCACGCTTTCCTTGATTGCAATGGTAATTGCTATCATCATTTCAATTCCTCTTGGTATTTATGCAGCCTTAAAACGAAACACGGTTTTAGATTTTTTGATTTCTGGGGTTTCCATAGTGGGAAAAGCAATGCCAAACTTTTGGATTGGCATCATGCTTATATTATTTTTTGCTGTTCTGTTTCCAATCTTTCCTGTATCAGGAGCCGCATCTCCTTTACATTTTGTGTTGCCTGCCTTTACGTTAGGTATCGCACTTGCAGCCGAAATGACTCGGTTAACTCGTGCAAGCGTGCTTGAAGTCATTGAACAAGAATATGTTCAAACCGCACGTGCGAAAGGACAAAAAGAAAGAATAGTTATTGGGAAACATGTCTTTTTAAACGCACTCATACCTGTTGTGACAATTATCGGCTTACAGTTTCCTCAGTTAATAGGAGGAGCCATAGTTGTTGAAACCGTTTTTTCTTGGCCTGGTATCGGGCGTTTATTGCTTACGGCAATGGAAAATAGCGATATGGCTGTCGTTCAAGCGATTGTTTTTGTCATCGCATTCATTACGATTGTGATTAATTTACTTACAGATTTGCTATACCGGGTACTTGACCCCCGTATTAAATATAACTAGGAGCGATAAACATGGCAGCTTTAACAAAATCAAATGACACAATTCGCCGTCGTTTCTTGACTTCTATCTCGCCACTTGGCCTACTTGGTTTACTAATGATAGGGCTTATTGTCTTATTAGCGGTGTTTGCACCATGGATTGCGCCTTATGACCCTACGCAAATTACAGCGACCTCTCGCTTAATTCCACCTTCTTGGATGGACAATGGGTCCAGTGCACATTTACTTGGTACAGATCATTTAGGTAGAGACATGTTTAGCCGCCTCATTCATGGTGCTCGAGTCTCTCTTCTAGTTGGCGTCATCTCTGTCTTGATTGCTGGTCTCATTGGGTTATCACTTGGACTAGTTTCTGGTTATTTCGGCGGCTGGATTGACGCTGTAACAATGCGGATAGTAGACGCAATGTTAGCTATTCCAACACTTTTGCTTGTTCTTGTTGCAATGGTTGTGCTTGATGCAAATTTACTTACTCTCATAATTGTTATCGGATTAACGAGCTGGGTGAACTATACGAGAGTCGTTCGTGGAGACGTTCTTGGAGTAAAAGCAAGGGAATATGTGCAAGCAGCTCAAACTCTTGGCGCAAGCAGCGCGTACATCATTCGCAAACATATATTGCCGAACGTTCTTTCTTCTTTTACCGTCATCGCAACAATTGGCGTCGGTACGGCTATCTTAACTGAATCGTCATTAAGCTTTCTTGGATTTGGTGTACAGCCACCAGGCATTACGTGGGGAAGTATGCTTAACGATGGACGAAATTACATCGCCACAAGCTGGTGGATTGCTACGTTTCCTGGTATTGCGATCACGATAACGGTTCTCGCTTTTACATTTGTCGGTGATTGGCTCCGTGATTATCTTGATCCACGCTTGAAAAAGGGAGGGGACGACAATGAAGCGGCATAACGCTTTACTTTCCATAACGAATTTATCGACTTCTTTTCGTGCAGGGAAACGGGATACAACAGTCGTGAAAGACATTTCTTTTCATGTCAATTCTGGTGAAGTTGTCGCCATTGTTGGCGAATCAGGAAGTGGTAAAAGTGTAACCTCTTTATCCATTATGGGGTTATTGAGAAAAAATGCTACAGTAAGTGGTTCCATTATTTATGATGGGCAAGAGCTAAATACATTATCTGCGAGGGAAAGACGATTATTACGTGGGAGCGAAATGTCGATGATTTTTCAAGAGCCAATGTCTTCATTAAATCCTATGTTACGGATCCAGTCTCAAATTGCAGAAGTTTTAACCATTCATCATCCATCATTATCAAAAGTAAAAATTAAAGAGAAGACTATTGACTTATTGACACAAGTAGACATTCCTAATCCAAAAGAAACAGCAAAACGGTTTCCACATCAATTGTCAGGTGGCATGCGCCAGCGAGTCATGATTGCGATCGCACTAGCATGTGATCCTAAATTGCTTATAGCAGACGAGCCTACTACGGCACTCGACGTGACAACACAAGCACAAATATTGTCATTGATTAAACGACTAAATGAACAAAATGGGACAGGTGTTGTTTTTATTACCCATGATTTAAGCGTTGTAGCAACAATGGCTGATCGCGTTCTTGTGATGTATGCTGGCCGAATTGTAGAAGAAGCAACGGTACACGAGTTATTTGATCGACCGAAGCATCCATATACAATTGGATTAATGGAAGCGATGCCGACCCTCGATACAAAAAACGAGCGGTTACGTGTCATCTCAGGAAATCCGCCAAACATTGGAAACCTGCCAATCGGTTGTTCCTTTCACCCACGGTGCCCACTGGCAACGGAAGCATGTAAAGAAGCAGTTCCCGACCTAGAAGAAAAAGCGACGAATCATTTTGCACGTTGTATTCATGTAAAGAAGGAGGGAATTGAATGACCGAACCGTTATTAAAAGTGAACCAACTGAGCAAGACTTTTTCCATTAGCAATAAACGTCAGAAAGGGACTATTCAAGCGGTTCATGACGTCAGCTTTAGCTTGTTTAAAGGTGAAACCCTTGGGATTGTTGGTGAGTCAGGTTCTGGCAAATCAACCATTGCAAAAATGATTTTGCAGCTGATTGAGCCAACTAGTGGTTCTATTTATTTCAAAGGAAAAGAGATTAGCGCATTATCGAAACGTGAACAAAAGCAGATGAAAGCCAACGTACAGGCTGTTTTTCAAGATCCTTATGCTTCACTCAATCCTAGGATGAGAGCAAAGGAAATTGTGACGGAACCGTTAACGATTCACCAAGGGCTATCGACTAATGATCGTACAGAACGTGCACTCGGTTTACTTGAAGAAGTGGGCCTCGGTAGTCAGCATTTAAATCGCTATCCTCACGAATTTAGTGGCGGTCAACGGCAAAGGCTAAGTATAGCTAGAGCCATAGCATTAAAACCAAATATCATCGTATGCGATGAAGCGGTTTCTGCATTAGATGTATCAACACAAGCACAAATCGTAAACTTGTTAAAAGAGCTACAGAAAAATCACGGATTGTCGTACCTTTTTATTGCCCATGGATTACCTGTTGTGAACCATATTAGTGATCGGGTTGCCATTATGAAGAATGGAGAGCTCATCGAAATAGGGCAAACTGAACAAATATTTCATGAGCCAACTGAAGCCTATACGAAGTTGTTATTACAAGCTGTTCCAGCGTCACACCCAAGAGATCGACACAAAACAATACCATCGGAGGTTAATAAAAAATGAAAAAAGCGTTTCTTTCAAGTACATTATTTTCTATTCTTGCTTTGTCTGCATGTGGTTTTGATGATCCAGATAATGCTAACACTCCTGAAACAAATGAAGAAGCTAATGGCTACGAACTTTTAACGGTCGCAAATCCAGCAGATATAACGACATTTGATCCGCATAACAACAGTGTTATTACAACATCGGCTGTATTGATTAATCTTTACAGTAAACTTGTACAAAGAGATGAGTCAGGTGAAATCGTTGCAGACTTAGCAACTGAATGGACACCAATTGATGAAACAACGTGGGAGTTTGTTCTTCGTGACGACGTAACGTTTCATAATGGTGATGGCTTTACTGCCAACGACGTTGCTTTTTCCCTTGAACGCGTTGCGAATGACACAGCGCTTCAGCAACATTCAACGTTTAATCAAATTGAAACGGTTGAGGTTGTAGATGAATATACAGTGAGAATTACAACAGCAGAGCCTGACCCACAGCTACTGAATCGCCTCTCTATTCCAGCTGCAAGTATCTTGCCAAAAGACTATTTTGAAGAGGTTGGAGCAGAAAGCTTTTTCCAATCGCCAGTAGGGACAGGTCCATTCCAATACGAAAGTTGGCAGCAAGATGAGGCAGTAGAATTAAGCAAGTATGGAGACTACTTTGAAGGGGAACCAAACTGGGAGCGTGTTCGTTTTAGCGTTGTACCAGAGGATTCCACTCGAGTGTCAGAGCTTTTAACAAATGGGGTTGATATTGCTTTTAACATCCCAACAGCTGATATGGACCGAATTGATAATAATGAAGGGACGCATGTAGCGCTTGAGCCAATTCATCGGGTCATCCAACTTTGGCTTTCGAATGAAGAAGGAGAGCCTACTGCTGATCCTGCTGTACGAGAAGCCATTGATTTAGCAATTGAAAACCAAGTAATCATTGATGAAATTTTAAATGGAAGTGCAACAGCAACTCGTACTCATATTACACCAGGAAATGTTGGTGCGGATGAATCTTTATACGATACGTATGAATACGACCCTGATCGAGCAATAGAACTCTTAGAAGAGGCAGGCTACGACGACGGAGTTACAATTAATATGTCTGTAAATAACTACTACACAGAAATGGCTGAAGTGGTTGGGGGCATGCTTTCCGATGTCGGCATTACTGCAAACATAGAATTGATTGAACAAAGTCAATTTGCAAACCGTTTGTTTAATGATGAATTAGATGAGGCGATCTTTGTAGGGTGGGGAAATGACATGTTTGACGGTAGCGTACTGGAATTTTTTAAAGATGGCGGCGTTGCTCCTTATACCAACCCAGAAATTGATGAATTGCTAGAAGAGGCTTCATATAATATGGATGAGGCTGAGCGAACTGCACAGTATCAGGAAGTACAACAGATACTAGCTGAAGATCGTGGAGCTGTTTACTTATTCCAACTTCAAGGACGCTACGGTGTTAATGATCGTTTAGATTATACACCAAGGCTGGACGAGCTGTATGATATTAATGATATTGAATTAAAAACGGAATAGAAGGGACGAAAAAAAATGACGTTACCAGCCTTGTCACAATGGAATGCATTTATGATTGAAACACTCCGAGCCAATGGAATGGAAAATGAAAAGCTGGTAGAGCTTCTAAAAAACGAAGACACGGAAGCATTAAATACATTTGACCAAACGTTTGACTATAATGATCTCGTTCAAGCCTCTACTGAAAACGCTATTCAGATCCAACAAGCTATTCGAACCGGCTATAGAATTAAATTTGTTTCTAATTTTGGAATTAAACGCTTGCTTCGATTAAAGTATGGGTTAGTAGAAGGTACGGACTACAAAATGACAGAATCACGTTTTGATGGGATCACCTTAACCCAAGAACAACTGCAGGAATTTACGTCAATGCTTTCCCCTAATTGGAACATCTTTAGTGAGCAAACTGAAGACAAGAGCGTTCGTATTCGTATCCTTCATGCGACCCTGGACAATTAAAGAATAAACAGGACTTAAAGGCTTCATTATTTACAAAGCTAAGCCACCCTAATTGTGCATAACGATTCAGGGTGGCTTTTTATCATTTTTTTATGTCCATTTGCGCATGACTGTTTCAATAGGACCACGGCTAAATTGTAAGCGCCAGTAAGTAGAAAAAAGAATGCTTGCTGCGAAAAAGCCACAAGCGTAAAGAACCGTAAAGGAAAGAGGCTGGCTTTCAAACCCATTAAATAGAACGACTTTATCAAAGGTCAGCAGAAGTCCAATGCCGATGACCACATGACTAACATAGTGAGTTAAGGTTAGTTGCCCAGTAAAAATAAGAGAACGAATAAACCAATTGCCAGCATAGATTTCAGCAACATATAAGGCTAAAACGATGATGACAAGTGCTGTAGCCGTGTTAGAAAGTAAATAAAAGAGATTTGGAGGAAGTGGGCCAGTGGCAAATAGAAATGTTGCGCTCGTCGCATCAAGTAAGGTGTCTGTAGTGAAAGAAATAAGTAGACGAGACAAAAGTTCCGAAATAACAAACAAAATTGTACTGAAAAGAAGTATCGTATTTCTAGTTTTATTGTCACGTAAGTTTAATCTTCCAATTAACAAGCCAATCATTAAAAAGCAGATCCATGGAAAAACGGGATGGTAGCCATTTAGAAATAAATTCCTTAGAAACCCACTTATCGTCCAAAAATCGAGATAGGCTAGAAATGGGTGATTAGGATGCCATCCATTCATGTAATCGAAAAAAATTTGATAAAACTGAGCAATACCGGCAAGAACAATTGAAATCGTGATTATGATTTTTGGTGATGAGAAAAGAATAAGCACAGTGAATGCCATATATACACCGTAATAATGCAAGATGTCGCCGTCCCATCCAAGTGTGTATAAAAGCATGCCAACTATATATAAGAAAAGAGATCGTTTCACTAAAGAAATCTTACTGTTTTTACGCAACCGTAAATCTGAAGTGACTCGAGCTTTTTTTGTCATAAGCGAGATGCCGATGCCTGCTAATGTGACAAAGGTTGCTGCTGCACGGCCTTCGACTAAGTTTGTCATGGACACTAATAGGAAGTGTCCATTCCCTTGTGCACCTGTAACAACGATAAAATTCATAATAAGCATGCCGAACATCGCTAATGATCGAGCTAAGTCTAGACCGTCTAATCGAGTATGATGACTATTGCTCATGATATTCAATACCTCTTAATGTATTATCTACAGCTTCTTTCCAAATTTTTTTATAGTCTAGCTCCAAACCAGTTAAGATGAAATTTGTAATGTTATCAAAAAGTAAAGCGAGTATTTGTGATTTAATCAAAATCGTCTCATCCTTAATCGCATTAATCTGGACTGCGCGTATGAGCGCATCATAAAAGGTATTGAAAAAATACTGTTGAATGCGAACAAGTTGATCTGCATAATAAGCGTCACGTGAAGCAAGCAAGATGTAATGATTAAACAGTTGATTAAACGAGCGCTCTTTTTCTTGACGATTGATCGCCTTTTCTCCAACATTGTACAGCAGTTCTTTGACATTTTGAGCAGTCATGTTTTCTACCTTTATTAACGTAAAGGATTGAATATCTTTTACGAGTGTGTCAAACAACGTTTTAATCAGTTCGTCCTTCGATTTAAAATAATAGTAAATCGCTGGCTTCGAAATGCCTACCTCTGTAGCAATATTGGTTAAGCTCGTTTGATCAAAGCCTTTTTTTGAGAACATCTTAAAAGCAGTCTCCATAATATCTTGATACGTTTGTTCTTTATTACCCATAAAAAAACCCTCCTCTATTTTTTTACCTACCGGTAAGTAAATAATAGAGGAGGTATACTCTTTTTGCAACCGTTTTTTTTTATTTATTATTTTATCATCAGAAAAAAGAGAAAAACGGACTAAATTAGGCTCATGGTGTTCCACTTAAACCAAATGTTCATAAAGATAGATGAAAAAGGTTTTCAAGGAGAGGTATTATGAAGTATAAATTCTCAAGATACAATTTTGGCAACCCTTGTTCGAACATTCAATATTTCATGAGAACAGCTACAAACGGTGGCGATCCTAACTTAATTGGATCCACCGGACCTACTGGACCTACTGGACCTACTGGACCGGCAGGTGGTCTAACTGGGGTAACTGGACCTACTGGGCCAACCGGACCTACTGGGTTTACGGGGTTAGATGGAGCAACTGGAGTAACGGGAGCAACTGGAGCTACGGGCTTAGATGGAGCAACAGGGGCAACAGGGGCAACAGGAGCTACGGGGTTAGATGGAGCAACTGGAGTAACGGGAGCAACTGGAGCTACGGGGTTAGATGGAGCAACAGGAGCAACTGGATTAGCTGGAGTAACAGGGGCAACAGGAGCAACCGGAGCTACGGGGTTAGATGGAGCAACAGGAGCAACCGGAGCTACGGGGTTAGATGGGGTAACAGGAGCAACCGGAGCTACGGGGTTAGATGGAGTAACGGGAGCAACCGGAGCTACGGGATTAGCTGGAGTAACAGGAGCAACCGGAGCTACGGGGTTAGATGGGGTAACAGGAGCAACCGGAGCTACGGGGTTAGATGGGGTAACAGGAGCAACCGGAGCTACGGGGTTAGATGGAGTAACAGGAGCTACGGGGTTAGATGGAGTAACAGGAGCAACCGGAGCTACTGGAGTAACCGGAGTAACAGGAGTAACAGGAGTAACTGGACCTACTGGATTAGATGGGGTAACAGGAGCAACAGGAGCGACTGGAGTAACCGGAGTAACAGGAGTAACTGGAGTAACAGGACCTACTGGATTAGATGGGGTAACAGGAGCAACAGGAGCGACTGGAGTAACGGGAGTAACCGGACCTACAGGATTAGATGGGGTAACAGGAGCTACTGGGGCAACTGGAGCTACTGGGGCAACTGGAGTAACAGGGGTAACCGGAGCAACTGGAGTTACTGGTGCAGGTGCAATCGTTCCATTTGCATCTGGATTACCAACGGCATTAACAACAATTGCAGGTGGTTTAGTCGGAACAACGAGCTTAGTCGGTTTTGGAAACTCCGTTACTGGATTAAGTTTAATCGGTGGCAATACGATTGATTTAACTGGAGCAGCAGGCACATTGTTAAACTTTGCATTTTTAGTGCCAAGAGACGGTGTGATTACCTCTTTATCCGCATTATTTAGTACCACTGTTGCCTTAACATTAATAGGAACAACGGTTACAATAACTGCACAAGTCTTTCGATCTGCAGGGCCGGCGGCTACGAACACCCTTACGGCAATACCGGGAGCCTCGGTTACTTTAGCGCCAGCGTTAACGGGAGCGCTAGCTCTTGGGACAATTTCAACAGGTAATGCGACAGGTTTATCTATCCCTGTAACGACAGGAGATCGATTATTAATCGTCTTTTCGGCTACTGCGGCAGGAGTTACGTTATTAAATACTGTAGCAGGGTATGCGAGTGCTGGCTTGTCTATAAGTTAAAAGAAGAAAAGGAGTAATGTTTTTAAACACTACTCCTTTTCTTTTATGTTTCCATTGCATCCGCCTTTGTAGGCTGAACGGTTCCAAAGGGATGATGAGGAGGAGCATAGATGGAATACAATTTAAGCGGAACGGGGCCAGTATTAATAATATTATGCCATGTATTGGCTGGAACCATAATGGCACTATTGTCAGATATGACTGATTCAAAGTGAAGATTGTTTGGATTACTACCCATTTGGACAAGACCTTGTCCTTGTTCAACGCGAAAAAACTGATCAGTATTTGGATGAATTTCAAGGCCAATATCATCGCCAACATTTATACTCATTAAGGTCACTTGTAAATGTTCTCCCGTCCAAATGGCCGATCGATAATACTGATTTTGCTTAGAAGCCTCTGATATATTTACAGTGAAAGGTGAATTTCCGAAGTCTGTCCTTGCTTGATAATGGTATGAAGGCATTCCCATCCTATAATGTTGATGAAAATAAGGGTAGGCTAAGGTTCTATGGTGGTTATGCACAGTTCATCGTCTCCTTCGTTTATTTTCTTTCATACTATGAGATGGGCTAATGGAATGTTCAAGTAACCAATGAATTGTATAAGCAGTAAGTGGAAGCAAACACGGAATCTAACTTTTAAGTCTTATTTGAAAAGCAGTAGATGTTGTAGCAGTAATCCGTCATAATAAATAAATATCTTTATATAAACTAAGGAAGGTAGGAATGTAAAGTGGGAAATGAGCATGAGCTACGAAAAGCTGGACGAGCGTTTATGAAAGCTCAAGGACTCGATCAGATTCTTCATATTTTGACTAGTGCAGTGGCAACGGTTATTCAAGACACAGACATGGTGTTAATCTATACATACGACAAAAAAAGCCATGTATTACGCTTGAAAAGCAGTATGGGGAATCATTCACCACAGCTTTATCAGGTAGCCTTTTCTCCTGGTGAGTCGATAACGGGATCGGTGTATAACGAACAAACTCCGGTACTTTTTTTGAAACCAACAGAAGTAGAACAAGCAATGTCAAATATCTCAGATATAAATAGAAAATATTACCTTGAGGGGGTCGCTTATCAGACTGTTTACACCTCTATGAGCATCCCTATAATTCTTCACGGAGAATGCTTTGCCACGATAACGGTGAATCGATGTCAACCGTTGTCTTCATTCACATTACAAGATCTTTACCTTGTATCAGAGTTACTAGAATATGCGCTTATTGCCTTAGAAAAAGAAGAGAAGTTCGAACACCATAAACGTAAGCTTCATACGTACACATTAAAACAAGAGGCAAAAAATTATTTTTATCAAGTTCTTCACGAAGGTGGTAATCAGGATAGAATTGTACAGCTATTATCTCGTTTATTACAGGATCGTTCCGTACATTACAATGAGAATGTGATCGAGGGGTATGCTTCCTTTCCAATAAAAAGTCACTATTCTCATAGAGGCTGGTTATTAATGAAACAGCAGCCTAACGTTGAGGAGCTTTATTATATCGAAGAAGCAGCTAATGCCATTGGAATACTTATGGTCTATGATGAGAAACATCTGACGACCAAGTTAGCAAAGGAAGAGGAACGGTTCAAGAGCGTATTAGCGAACAATCAATTTGACGAAGATTTTTGGAGAATGAATTCTACTACTCCAGTGACTAGCGTTGTTTTGAAAAAGCAAGAGCAAGATTTGTTTAGTCATCATCAAACTATACAATCACTTTTACCGTCCTTTTCAAAGCAGTGGAAACTTATCTCGTATGATCAATTTTGGATTCTGTTTTTTGAAAAAGAACAAACCATCCAGGAGACATTATTGTCTAAGCTCGTAAAGAGTGACAGTGATAAATTAGGGATAAGTCGTGTTGCACCAGTAGCACTCTATAAGCAACTCTTTCAAGAAGCGATGAATGCATGGGCATTAGCCGAAAGGGGAGAAATAAATCGCTATCCGACACTCGGCCTTGATAGACTTTTAACGCAAATAGAAGGGACGCATAGACGTTCTTTTATCTATGATCATCTCGGTACTTTACGTGAGTATCCCATTTTATTGGAAACTTTAAAAATGTTTATTCATCAAAATCGAAATCGAAAAGAAACTGCAGACGCCCTCTATATTCATCCAAACACGTTATACCAGCGATTAAAAAAAATCGAAGATCTCTCTTATAAATCCATTGAAGTTGAAGAGGATTGGCTAAACTTAGTTGCTGCAGTTAAATTATGTAAATTGTAAAAAAAATGAATAAATTGTTGGAAGCTATAAGTGATAGTGCCTTTAAATGCAATGTGGGTCTTCATATATAACCATGAACATCTTTGTGACAATCTCTATTCACCTTATTTAATTTGAATATTACGATAAGTGTAACTTGATTTAGGAGGTCGTGAAACCGATATGACAAGCACTTATCATAATTATATAGGAGGAAAATGGATTCCTTCAGAAAGTGAAAAAACCTTTGCAAGTATTAACCCTGGAAAGGCAAACGAAATTCTTGGCTATTTTCCCAATTCTACTGTATATGATACACGCTCTGCTATTAAAGTAGCAGAAGAAGCTTTTCCATTTTGGCGCTCTATTACACCTATACAGCGTGTAGACATTCTTTATCGACTTATACGCTTATTAGAAGATGAGAAAAAGGAAGTAGCGCTCTTAATTTCAACAGAAGTAGGCAAGACTGTAACAGCAGCTGAAAAGGAAGTTGATGCTACCATTCAAGCATTAAAGCATTTTAGTGGCGCGGCAAATCGCTTAGCAGGAGAAACCCTCCCTTCCATTGATCCGAATTATTTTACATACACTATTAAAGAACCATTAGGAGCAGTGGGGGTTATTACTCCTTTCAATTTTCCATTAGGTATAGGTGTATATAAGATAGCACCGGCTATGCTTGCAGGGAATACAGTGGTCTACAAGCCACCAAATGATACGGCTCGTATTGCAATTAAGTTAGTTGAATTATTTGAGCGTGCAGGTATGCCGGCAGGAGTATTGAACTTGGTCTTTGGTGATGGAGACGTTGTTGGCAAAGAAATGGGCGAAAATGCTTCATTAAAAGCGATTTCGTTTACCGGCTCGACAGCAGTTGGACTAAAACTCGGACAGACTGTATCAGCACGCGGCGGTAAAATGCAAGCCGAACTAGGCGGCAAGAATGCGACGATTCTCTTAGAAGATGCCAATCTTGATGAAGCTATTAACGGCATTATGATTAGTGGTATGTATAACAACGGCCAAAGCTGTACAGGAACAAGCCGGGTAATCGTGCTTGAGGAGATTGCTGAAGTCGTGCTAGAAAAGCTCAAAGCAGCCGCTCAAGCAATACGCGTTGGTTATGGTCAAGATGAAGGAATTGAAAATGGTGCTGTTGCCAACGAAAAACAGCTGCATACCTATTTGCACTATATTCAGAGTGCAAAAGAAGCAGGAGCAAAAATTGAATGTGGTGGTAAACGTCTCACTGAAAACGGGCTTGATCAAGGCTATTTTGTTGCTCCGACTGTTATTAGTCACGTAACGAGTGATATGGCCATTGCACAAGAAGAAATTTTCGGTCCAGTGGTAGCGGTAATGATTGTTCAGTCCTATGCAGAAGCGATTCAACTTGCAAATGATACATCGTTTGGTTTGTCTTCATCTATCTATACAAATGATTTAGCAAAAGCTCAAGCATTTATTCAACAAATTGAAGTTGGCGTTGCTCATGTGAACATCCCATCTAATTATTATGAAAATCAGCTTCCCTTTGGCGGAAAGAAACAGTCAAGTATTGGTTTACGCGAACAAGGCAGTACAGCACTCGATTTTTGGTTAGACACGAAAGCAGTTTACATTAAATCTTAAAAGGAGGAAAATCATGACATCTATTGGAATGATTGGTTGTGGTGCAATGGGTACTGGTATGGTTCAAAACTTATTATCTTCTAATTATACGGTTTATGTGAGTGACCCAATGTGCAAGGCTCAAAAGGATTTAGAAGCGTTAGGCGCTCATTTTGTTTCTAATACGAAGGAATTTGCAGCTGATGTTCGTGCGGTTTTTCTTTCATTGCCAACTCCAAAACTCCTTGTCGAAAGTTTAAGTGGAGAAGACGGACTTTTCGCTCACCTCTCGCCGAATACTTTTGTATTCGATGTAGGGACGTCGGACACGGATACAGCGAAGAGCTTACAGCAAGAAGCAAGTTCTTACGGTGTTCATTTTCTAGACTGCCCTGTTAGCGGGGGACCAGCTGGAGCCCAAGCTGGAACACTAACGGTGATGGTCGGTGGAAAAATAGAGGCATATGAAGCTGCTTTGCCTTATCTAAAGGTAATAGGAGGAGAAATTCGATACATAGGCTCCTCTGGTGCAGGACAAACTGTTAAGCTTTGCAATAATATGATTGTCGCAGGCATGATTAGCTTACTTAGTGAAACGATGGTTGTAGCGGAAGGGCAAGGGGTCAAAGCTTCAACATTATTTTCTGTTTTAGAGGCGAGCTCAGGACATTCCCGTGCTATGGAAGTATTTGGTGAAAATTTAAAAGACGAATCATTTGATAACGTCCTATTCTCTTTGGCCCATATGGCGAAGGATTTGGAACTTTATATGAAACTATCCAATCAATCGACTACCCCGCAACCTGTATCATCTATTGTGAGTCAGCTTTACCGCTTAGCGTTGCAACAAAAAAAAGCTTCGCTTGATTCAACTGCTGTTTATTCACTCATTGCGAACGAAGTAAGGAGGTAGGTTAGAAGGCGATGATGGATCTTATTAAAGATTGGCGACTCCACCTCTTAGTGCTAGGAGTCGTCCTTATTACAGAAGCCATTGGTACCATTCGTATCGAGATTGGTCCCGGCGTTATTATGCTGCTTCCTATGTTGTTTGCTATTGTAATAGGTTTACTTCTTTTTTTCACTCCGTTGGTGAAGGAAAAACAATCCAAACATGCTGAACCGATTATTACGTTAAGTGTAACACTACTCATTGCAAAAATTGGCGTAACCATTGGGCCTGGCTTGACGGATTTAATTGCAGCAGGTCCAGCTCTGTTGCTACAAGAGGTGGGGAATTTTGGTACGATTTTTTTAGCTCTTCCAATCGCCGTATTGCTATTTAATATGAAGCGTGAAGCGATAGGTATGACACACTCTGTTGGCCGCGAACCAAATTTAGGATTAATTTATGACAAATATGGATTTGAATCACCTGAAGGAAAAGGAGTAACCACAGTCTATATATTTGGTACAGTGTTCGGCGCCATGTTTTACGGCTTAATAGCTGGTTTTCTAGCAAGTTTCACTCCTCTTCATCCTCTTAGTCTAGCAATGGCGGCTGGCGTTGGAAGTGGGAGTATGATGGCAGCAGCTGTTGGATCACTTGTAGGTCTATATCCAGAATTAGAACCACAAATTGTTGCCTTCGCAGGAGCAAGTAATTTACTAACCTATTCTACAGGCTTATTCGTTAGCATGTTTATTGCATTACCAATGACCGAGAAACTCTATACGATTTTCAAAAAATGGAAGGGCGGAGAGGAAAAAAAGAATGAAAAATCTGCATGAATACTTTCTTTTAATGTTTGTAGTTGGTTCGGTCGCTTACGTCGGTAATGTAATCGGAGACGGGATGTTTTCGTTACAATCTATGGCGGGGATGCTTATTTTAATTCTTATTGCTGGGCTTGGGCAGTTACTGAGTAAGCTGATTCCGTTAAACGTTCCAAGTGTAGTGTATGTCATCGCCATAGGAATCGTCGCATCACTTCCTCAAACCCCTTGGGGAGAAAGTGTTAGCGTATTTACAAATGAAATCAATCTACTATCCATTGCTACACCCATTTTAGCCTATGCCGGAATTGCAATTGGACGATCCTGGACAGATTTCGTCACGATGGGATGGAAAGCAATGGTCGTTTCAACTTGTGTATTATTTGGAACATTGATTGGCTCTGCTGTGATTGCCCAAATCGTACTAACCTTTCAAGGCATTATTTAATAGCTTTCATCGGAAAAGTGAAATCAAACAAAGCCTGTAACACATCATGTGTTACAGGCTTTGTTTAGATCTTTAAAAAATCAGAATTTTTATATTGACAGATAAATAGGAATGTATTATGGTTTTCATATAAAGAAAACAAGTATTCACTATTCGAAAAGAGTGTTGGAGATGCAGTATCAAAATAAAAGTTTGGGTAAAGCATTTGATATTATTGAATCATTATGTAAAGAGCCACAAACAGCAACTGAGTTAGCTAGAGCGTTAGGGCTTAATCAAACCACTTTACACAGATTTTTAGTTACATTACTTGAGAGTGGTATTATTGAAAAGCTTCCGACTAATAAGTATCGCATGTCTTACAAGTTTATTGATTTGGGAAAGATGGCAGAAAATCATTACGACCTTGTAGGCGATTCACGCCCTTTTTTGGAAGCGCTTGCGAAAACGTCGGGTGAAAGTGTGCTTATTTCTACTTTCCACAATTTTTCCGTATCCTACTTGTCGAAAGTAGAAAGCTCACAGACGGTTCGAATTGTTCTAGGCCCTGGAGATCGAGTGCCATCTTATACTGTCGCTTCGGGGAAACTTTTTTTAGCTCACTTAAATGAATCGCTTCTAGAGACGTATCTAAGCAGTGTGCAGCTTGAAAAAAAGACGAATTACACCATTACAGAAAAACAAGCATTACTCGACGAATTGGCTTCCATAAGGGAGCATGGATATGCCATTGACAATCAAGAATATTTGATTGGTTTAAAAGGGATGGCGGCACCAATTTATGATTCGACAGGAACGGTGGTAGCGGCATTAAGTGTTGCTGGTGTAGAGATACGGTTAGATCCAGAGAAGACACAAATGATCATTGATCAATTAGTCAATTATGCAAGAAAAATTTCATACACACTTGGTTGGAGTGACTAGTTTTACAAACTAATAAGTGAAATTGGAGGATGAACAAACATGACGACATTGTTAGGAAAAGTAGCGATTATTACAGGTGCATCTCGAGGAATTGGAGCGGCCTCTGCAATCGCTCTCGCTAAAGAAGGTGCCCATGTTGTGTTAGTGGATCTACTAAATTGTGAGGAAACATCAGCGACAATTAGGAAGCTTCAAGAATTTAGTCACAGTGAAGTGATGAGTGTGGGTCTTGATGTAAAAGATAATGCAGTTATTGAACAATTAATGAAAGACGTTAATGAACGATTTGGATCCATTGATATTGTTGTCAACAATGCAGGTACATGCTCAAGATTAGATCTTGAACAGATGACAGAGGAGATGTGGGATCGGGACATTAATACAAACTTAAGGGGAACATTCCTCATGTCAAAAGCAGCTATTTATCCTTATATGAAAAAGCAAGGACACGGTAAAATTATTAATGTTAGTTCTATTTCAGGGATTATGGGCGGCCCTTTATCCTATAACGACGGGAAAAAATCAGCCCGGTCTGGTCCTGCCTACGCAGCTTCAAAAGGCGGTGTTATTGCGCTAACAAAATGGATTGCGAAAGAAGTCGGTGAACTTGGCATTACATGCAATAGTATTGCACCAGGACCAATTAAAACTGAAATTACAAAGGACCTTGATTATCCATTAAGTAATCAAGTCATTAATCGTATGGGCAATCCAGAAGACATTGCCGGTGCCGTTGTGTACTTTGCTTCTTCTTACTCTGACTATGTCACAGGAGAAGTATTAAAAGTTTGTGGAGGTTCTGCCATTGGATAACGTTCTGGGGAGGATACACATATGAGTATTCAAATAGCGACGAACAATCAAGTCTTATATGGTTCATTAGGTGTCGGAGATGATTTAATGGACGGGATTCTTGCCATCTGTAAAGAACATCAGATTCATTCAGGTATGGTTACGTGTATTGGTTCTTTAGATAAAACAGGATTCACCGTTTTTAAAGTAAATGAAAAAAATAGACCAGACGGCTATGCGGACCCATTCACTATTCATGAACCTGTTGAGTTAATCCAAGCGACTGGCTTCATTTGTCAAGATGAGAGCGGTGATCTTGATATGCATTTACATGGACTTGTTGAGCGAATGGACGGAAGTATTCATGCTGGTCATTTCCTAAGGGGCTACAATAAAGTTTGCATAACTGTTGAATTTACGCTCATCCACTCACATGATGTGACCGCCATACGTAAATACAATGCTGCTTTAAACTACAAAACCATCTCGTTTACTTCTAAATCGACATAAGGAGGTGCTATTTTGATAACGCTTTCACAGTTGGCGAAACAAACATGCACGCAACATGCAGAAAAAATAGCTGTTGTTGATAAACGACGTCAATTAACGTATCGACAGTTAAAAGAAGAGTCGTGTCGACTCGCTTCAGTTTTCACATCTAAAGGATTACTAAAGGGAGACCGAATTGGAATTTTATCAGCAAATCGAGTTGAACACATTGTTATTGATCTTGCTGTAGCCATGACGGGACTGATTAAAGTACCAATTAATACGAAACTTCATCCAAAAGAAATACAATTTATTTTAGAAAATGCTAAGGCGAAATTAATTATTGGTGAAATCTCCTTACTCATGAATGTTGACTATAGAGGAGATATTGTAACGTTTGAGAATGAATATGAGTCCTTATTGGCTAATGTTCATTCTGAATACCCAGATTGTTCTGTCTTAGACACGGACGCTTTTGCTATTATGTATACATCGGGCACGACAGGCAGACCAAAAGGAGCTGTATTATCTCATCGTGCTATTATTGCCTCTGCACAATCGCTTATAATGGCTTGTGAGTTAGGCTATGAAGATGTTGTCGGTCATGTAGCACCCTTAACTCACGGTAGTAATTTTTTAGCTCAATGTGCTTTATTCTTCGGGCTTAAGCAAGTCATTTTCGACAAATTCGATCCAAAATCCATAGCAGATCAGCTTGAAAAAGAGAGAGTCACAACTATATTTATGGTTCCAACCATTGTTAATTTGATGGTTCAAGATGAGGCTTTTGAGCCTAAAAAGCTACGCTATTTAAAGTCAATAAATATGGCAGGGGCACCAATTGCTTCAGAAAAATTGCAAGAGGCTCTCGACAAACTTGGTCCCATATTCGCTGAGACGTATGGATTAGTTGAAGCACCGATGGCCATTACTATTATGCCAAAAAGCAAACTACCATATTACTTATCATCGTGTGGTGCGGTTGGTCCGATGGTGGAAATGGTTCTTCGGGATGAAACGGGAAATGAAGTTCGTCAAGGCGAGGTTGGAGAAATTACATGTAAGGGTCCTCTAGTAATGGATAACTATTGGGCAAATGATGAGGCAACAAACAACGCTATAAAAGATGGCTGGTTTTATACAGGGGATTTAGGTTGGGTCGATCCTTTTGGACATCTGCATTTAATTGATCGAAAAAACGACGTCATTATTAGCGGCGGTATGAACATTTACCCTAGAGAGGTGGAAGAGGTACTTAATCTCCACAAAGCAGTGAAAGAAGCTTGTGTTTTTGGTGTCGAGAATGAGAAGTGGGGTGAGTCGGTTTATGCCCATGTTGTCTTGAAAAATGGCGTTACTGTTGAAGAAAGTCAGCTGGTGACTCACTGTAAAGAACACGTAGCAAGCTATAAAAAACCAGCACATATTAAGATTGTTCCATCCTTACCGAAGAGCCCATATGGAAAGATTTTAAGAAGAGAATTAAAAAAATTGTATGAAGAAGGGGTGAAAGGATGACTCGTGTTGCTGTAACTGGTTTAGGCATGACCCCATTTGGAAAATGCAATGATTCATTGAAAACCTTGCTTTTAAAAGCATCTCGGCAAGCACTTATTGATGCCGGTAGACCAAAGATTGACGCCATTATTGTTGGTAATTTCATGGGAGGACCTTTAGAACAGCAAGAAATTTTAGGAAGCATTCTTGTATCTGAGTTAGGTTTAGGCAATATCCCTTCTATGAAAACAGAAGGGGCATGTGCTTCAGGTGGAATTGCGTTTCGGCAAGCCTATCAATTACTCAAAGCAGGAGAGTACAACGCCATACTCGTTGTTGGTGGCGAGAAAATGACACATATTCATACGAATCAAGTCATCACAGCGATTAATTATGCGATGGACAACAGCACGATGGAATCAAACACTGGATTAACGTTTCCAGGTTACTTCGGTGCTGTAGCCAATCGCTACATGTATGAGTATGGCGCAACAAAAACGCACTTAGCCATGGTTGCCCGCAAAAACAGAAATTATGCATTGCATAATCCTCTTTCACAATTTCATACAGAGTTGACGTTAGAAGAAATTATCAATGCTCGAATGATTACGGATCCCCTTGGCTTATATGACTGCTCCCCACTATCAGATGGAGCTGCTGCTGTAGTCATCGAGAACAACAGGAATAGCGGAGTAGAGATCATTGCTTCAGGTCAAGCATCAGGCACACCCATTATGCAAGAAGTGAACGATTTAACCCGAATACCAGCCACGTATGAGGCAGCGAAACAGGCATATGAACAAGCTTCTTTAGAACCGAAAGATGTGGATGTAGTCGAATTGCACGATTGCTTCTCGATGACTGAGATCATTGCCATTGAAGAACTCGGTTTTTTTGAGAAAGGAACTGGCTTTGAAGCAATTGAAAAACACCTAACAGAACATGGAGGAGAAATTCCTGTAAACACTAGCGGCGGCTTATTGTCAAAAGGTCACCCTATCGGAGCAACGGGTATTGCACAAATTGTACAAATTATAAGCCAATTAAGGGGTGAAGCGTGCAATCAAGTAGAACAAGCACGGATTGGTTTAGCACAGAACCTTGGTGGTACAGGTGCTTATTCCCTCGTTCATCTGTTTAAGAAGGAGGGCGCATAAAATGAACATTCCTCTCTACGCATGCCTTGATTGCCACCATGAATGGCTTGAGCAAAAGCTCTATTGCTCAAAATGTTTAAGTGACAACCAAGTTGAACAACGAATAGAGGGTAGAGGTATTGTTTATTCTCATACAACGATCTACGCAGCTCCAGAGAAACTGCAAGCCCTTTCTCCCTATGTGATTGTATGTATTAACATACGAAAGGGCATGCGATTGTCTGCTAGATGCAGTAACACAGATATTAAAATTGGTGACACTGTTTCGATAGTGGATGTAACAGACGGAGCTTACATTGCTAAAAAGGAGGATGTGACGTGGGAACATTAAAATCAACCCCGTTTATTGAAGAATTGGTGATGAAAGTAGGCAAGCAAAACGTGTATTTCAACGAAACACAGCGCTCTCTTCATAGTAGTGATGAATCCTATCACCAGCCATCATTGCCAGACGTTGTTGTTTATCCTCAGTCTAAAGAGGATGTACGTTCAATTGTAAAACTAGCCGCAAGCTTTAATGAAAAAATTTATCCTTACGGTTTAGGCACAAGTTTAGAAGGACATGTAATCCCTTATCAAAAAGGAGTTGTCATTGATTTTAGCCAAATGAATGCGATTCTGTCCGTTGATCCGGAAGATCTGTTAGTGACCGTACAGCCTGGTGTCACTCGTGATCAACTAAACCAAGAATTAAAAAAATACGGCTTGTTTTTCTCTGTAGATCCTGGCGCAAATGCAACTGTTGGGGGGATGGTCTCAACCAATGCAAGTGGAACGAATTCAGTCAAATACGGTGTGATGCGAGATCAAGTTAGAGATCTTGAAGTCGTCTTGGCAGATGGGACTATTATTCATAGTGGAAATCGAGCTGTTAAATCATCCTCCGGCTATGATCTCAATAATTTATTTGTCGGAGCTGAAGGGACACTCGGTTGTTATACAGAAATGACGTTAAAGGTCTATGGCATTCCAGAAAAGATCGTGGCTGGTCGTGTACAGTTTCCATCTCTTCACGACGCTGTTTCTTCAGTCACGGCTGTTTTACAAGCTGGAATCCCTGTAGCTAGAATAGAACTCATTGACGAGATTTCCATGATGAAAGTCAATCAGCATAACGATACGAAATTCCCTCTAAGCCCTACGTTGTTTTTAGAATTTCATGGGAATCCACAATCGGTTCAGCATGATTTGGCGTTTTGTGAAAGCATTATGAGTGACTATAATAGCACTGATTTTCATTATGCTAAAGACAACGCTGAACGAAGTGCATTATGGCATGCACGACACAATGTTGCCTACGCCTTTTCACATAGTGAGCCAAGAAAGAAATTAATGGTGACAGATGTCTGTGTTCCTCTTTCAAGCCTTGCTGAGGCCATTAAACATGCACAAATGACTGCCTTAGAACATCACATTGAAGCCGGCATTGTCGGACATGTAGGTGATGGCAATTTTCATGCTCTATTGTTAGTTGACCCACATGATTCAAACGAATTAGCCAATGTAGCTGCATATAACGAAAAAATCGTTCGTTTTGCCTTACAGGTTAACGGAACATGTACAGGTGAACATGGGGTAGGTGTCGGAAAAGTGAAGTATTTAGAAGAGGAGCATGGTGACGCCTTACGTGTGATGAAATCCATAAAGCGAGCTTTGGATCCAACTAATTTGTTTAATCCAAATAAGAACATTTTCATTTAATTGCCCCATAAATAGCTTTTTTCCTATTAGGGAAAGAACTAATTTTGGTCTCCACCCGGAGATCGTCCTTTATGTAAGCGCTTTAATAAAGGTGTCGAGAAGGAGGTCGAGATGGTTAAGAAAATCATAAACAAAAGCTTATTTCTTCTTTTGCTTGTTGGTTTAGGAGGGTGCACATCGAATGCATCGGTAGCTGAAGAAATGTACGAATGGAAAATGACGGTAACGGTGGGGCCAGGTTCAACGTGGTATGCAGGAGCAATAAAATTCGCTGAGGATTTAGAAAGAGAAAGTAATGGACGTTTCGTAGTCGATGTTTATACAAATGAACAATTATCTGCTGGAAACCCTGAAGCTGGCGTTGAACAGCTAATGGATGGATTAAAAGATTTTTCTTACAACTCTAGTATTATCTATGCAGGCATTGATCCTAGATTTGGAGTTTTAAGTGCACCTTTTTTAATCAATGACTTTAGTGATGCAGAGCGTGTATTGAATGGAGAGAGCGGGGAGATTATTAATCAAATGTTGAGAGAAAGAGGGGTAGAGCCTCTTGGTTTTGGAGAGAGTGGTTTCAGACAAATTACAAATGACACTCGTCCCATAAGGAATCCTGACGACCTCGATCATTTAAAAATTCGCGTACCAAGTATGGGTGTCTTTACGAATCTTTACCGGAGCCAATCAGCAGACCCGATTACAATGGCGTTTTCAGAAGTGTATACAGCGCTACAACAAGGAACAATTGATGGTCAAGAAAATCCAGTAGATGTTACCTATTCAGCAGGTCTAATAGAAGTACAGAAGTACATGACAATGTGGAACTACGTCTATGATGCACTTGTATTCGGTATGAATAAAGACTTATTTGACTCATTATCCCATTCAGATCAAGACCTCATAAAAAAAGTCGCAAGTGAAGCGAACGACTATCAAATTAGCTTAACTCGTCAGAAAGAAGAGGCTCAAATAGCCGAACTAGAGGAAAAAGGAATGGAAATCTATTATCCAACTGATGATGAAATTGAACAGTTTAGAGAAAGTTCTCAAAACGTTTACGATCATTTTAGAGAGGTCTGGGGAGATAGACATTTAAACACGTTCTTAAAAGAAGCAAATGGAAGTGAGGTGGATGAAGGGTGAAATTCTTAGCGTTCATAGAGAATACGATTGTGATGATTGCTATGGCAGGGATGGCATGTATCACATTTGCAAACGTCCTCTCAAGGTATTTCTTTGATACATCTTTTGCATTTGCAGAAGAGATCACCATTAATTTGTTCGTATTAGCTACATTCGTAGGTGCTTCTATTGCTATAAGACGCCAATCCCATTTTGGGTTCCATTATTTTTTCACTAAATTCAATCCATCTATTCAACGATTTCTTGTGATCTTGACTAGTTTGCTCATGTTATTCTTTTTATCTTTAACACTTTTCTTCGGTATGGAACTCGTGTTCAATCAAATGGAACGAGGTAGAGTGACGCCGGCATTAAACATCCCACAGTGGATCTTCACTGGGGCGATTCCTTTAGGTTCGCTATTATGCATGATACGAACGGTTGAAATGATGGTCATTCGATTAAAAAGAGATCAGAAGCTACCTCTACCAAAAACAGACGCAGATTCAAAGGAGTTGAAGATGTAAATGCTAACAGCGCTAATGTTTGTTCTTTTTTTCCTTTTAATCTTTATGAATCTGCCGGTAGCATTTGCTCTTGGTATCGCAGCTGTGATTGTATTGCTCATGGATTCAGGGATATCTTCTCTGGCTCTGTTGCCGAGCATAATGTATTCTTCCATTTCGTCCTTTACATTACTAGCCATTCCGTTTTTTGTGTTAGCAGGTGTTATTATGGGATATTCAGGCATATCAAGTCGGTTAATCGATTTTGCCTATTTAGCATTCGGCCATCGAAAAAATGGCATTGTCATCGTGACAATTGTAGCAGCATTTTTCTTTTCAGCCATATCAGGTTCAGGTCCTGCCACTGTTGCAGCAATGGGGACTATCTTGATACCAGCCTTAGTAAAAAACGGATTCAAAGCAAACTCTGCCTCTGCATTGGTGGCTAGTGCCGGTTCGTTGGGCATCATTCTACCGCCAAGTATCGCGTTTATTATTTTTGGCGTGATTGCCAGTGACATTATTAGTATTTCAATAGGGCGATTGTTTATCGCCGGGATTGTTCCTGGGGTGTTGCTTGCTATAAGTTTACTCATAGCAAGTATGATCGTAAATAAACGAAACCAAAAACGGCAAGTGGACAATGGAGAAGCGGCTGTTACAATTGAAAAAGCACAAGCTATAGAAGTAACGAAAGCTTTTCTAAAAGCATTATTAGGGCTGATGATCCCTATCATTATATTAGGTGGAATTTATTCTGGCATGTTCACTCCAACGGAAGCGGCCGTCGTTGCAGTTTTTTACTCTCTCCTTGTCGGTTTCTTGTTCTACCGAGAATTGAAATTGAAGCACATCCCAAAAATTTTAGTAGATGCTTCTGTTCAATCAGCGGTTATTATGCTTATAATTGGAGTTGCCTCGTTATTCTCATACATCATTACAACTCAAAAAATAGCCACTACCATAACATCAAGCATCTTGCAAATCACAACAAACCCTTTGCTTCTATTACTTCTTGTTGCAGTAATATTGTTAATTGTTGGGGCATTTATTGATACCATTTCTGCGTTTTACATCTTTATACCGTTACTGATGCCTGTCCTACTTGAAGTAGGAGTAGATCCAACCACCATTGGTGTTATGATGACGGTTGGCCTTGCTATTGGTTTATTTACACCACCTGTCGGTTTAAACTTGTTTGTGGCAAGTGGAATCTCTGGCGTTTCTTCAGAAAGCATTGTTAAAGGTATAGGACCTTATCTAGTAGCTAGCATTGTTGTTCTATTACTCGTAATGTATTTCCCAATCTTTTCAAATGCGTTACCAGATCTACTAGGGGTATAGCTTTTTACGTTTTTTACACTAAGCATTAACCTAAAACGCCCTTAAAAGGCGTTTTTAACTTTTAACTCAATGGAGGCGATAACATTGTTCTAAATAAAGGAGTATAAAATTATGGAAGATTCGTGTACCTTTACTAAAAGGGTATATTTTCTATTATAAAAATTGTAAACTATTTATGAATCGTTTAACTAACTTGAAAAGAGGGATGATGTTGAACGTCTTATCAGCAGAGCTCGTTGGAGAAAGTCTAGTGCAATGGCATAGTTGTATGATTAGTGGTGATCTTCAATCTGCAAAAGAATTAAAAAGTGATGTAGATGCACTCGTTAAACAAATGGAGCCAGATGACAAAATGTTGGCTTATTATCAGTTAATTGATTTTCGATTTCAATTACTACGAAATAGACAGGAACAAGGTGCTAATGTCGATGAAGACAGCTTATACGATGTTTGTGTTGAGACAGATGATTACTTACGCTTTATGTATTATTACGTTTCAGGACAGGCAGAATTTATGCATGGACGTTACAAATCAGCCATTCGTACTTATAAAATAGCAGAACGTTTAATCGAAAAAGTCAATGATTCTGCAGAAAAAGCAGAGTTCTATCAAAAATTAGGTATCAGTTATTATCGAATCGATCAATATACATTTGCTTTTTCCTATATGGAACAAGCATTAGAGTTTTTCGAAAAAAACGACACGTATCGACTGAATGAAATTACATGCAAACAAGTCTTAGCTGCAATCAATACAGAGCTAAGACGTTACGATGAGGCAGAACGACTCTATGCCGAAATCTTGAAAGCATCTACGCCATTCCCATATACCTATGCATTGAACTTATATAACATGGGTGCGAATCGCATTATGCTAACACATTTTGATGAAGCGATTTTCTATTTTAAAGAAGCGCTTACTTACGAAGCATTCTCCACATCGCCCTTAGCCTTAAAAGCACAGTATCATTTAACTCATCTGTACATGAGAACGGGTCAATACAAAGGTGGTCTAGAAGAATTAGAGGCTGTTGCTACACAGCACCAATCAGAGGAGATAGTAGCTAAATGCTTAATTTGTCGTGGATTATACCTCAATAATGATATACTTCTGATAGAGGAAGGTTTACGAAAACTGGAATCAGGAGAAAATTACTTTGAGTGCCAAGAGCTTGGCGAGGAAATAGCAAATCATTTTAAACAACAAGACAAGTTCGAAACAGCTTTAGTGTTTTCTGAATATGCACTCGAAATGTCAAGAAAACGAACTATACTAGGAGTTGATCAAACTTGAAGAAAATGTCCGTCTTTTTTACGTCTATGTTGATCGTAGTGTCTTTGTTACTTCCATCAGGAAGCATTGATGCTAGCCCAAAACAAGAATTTGGATACTATAGTGTAGATGAAAAGTCTCCTCCAAAACAAGAAGTTGAATATGATCTTGTTCACTCTCAGTCTGCACCGAAACAAGAATTCTAGAGAAAAGGTACAGAAGGGTCTCCTTCTGTACCTTTTTATTGTCACTTAGTTTATAAGAATTAAGAAGAGTGTGTAGCAACATCCAAGTTAAGCCAATTAATTTCGTCTTCTGACAATACGATACTTGCCCCTTGCGCACAAGATACCATCTCTTCTTTGTTTTGAGGCCCGATAATAGCAGCTGTTGGGAATGATTGATTTAATACATAAGCCAGTGCGATTTCAATAGTCGTTACGCCTTTTTTATCCGCTAGCTCTGCTGCACGATCAAATCGTTTCCAATTGTCATCATTATAAAAAACACGTACAAGATCTTCGTTAGAAAAATCGTTTCGATCAAAACGACCTGTAAAAAATCCTCTAGCTTGAGATGACCATGATAGTACAGGAATATTTGACTGCTGGTGCCATTTAATGGCGGAAGCATCTAAGCTGATGCAACCAGGCCAATAAGCTTCTTTTGCCTTTGCAAGACTTAAATTTGGACTTGAAAATGAAAAACCGCGTAACCCGTGTGTTGATGCATACTGGTTTGCTTCTTCCAAACGAGAAGTCTCCCAATTCGATCCACCAAAAGTAGAGATATAGCCGTCTTCGACAAACTCATTAAGCCATTCCAAAATGTGGCCAACAGGAACAGTAGGGTCATCACGATGGAGGGCATATAGTTCAACATGATCGGTTTTTAATCGGTCGAGACTTATTTTAAGTTGCTCCTGTAACGCTGCTTTAGTAATGGTGTGCCCGTTTTGATTTGGGTGACCACCTTTTGTCCAAATATTAACGCGATCGCGGTTTCCATTATCCAACCAATTTCCAATTGCTTGTTCACTTAATCCGCCACTGTAAATAAACGCCGTATCAATTGTGTTACCACCGATACGTAAATAGTTCTCTATCATTTGGCTAGCTGTGTCTTGATTTTCAGGGGTGAAATAATCAGATCCCATAATGAGAGAGGACACAGGGGAGGATAGCCCCTCTAGTTGAATTGTTTTTAACATTGTCTTACAACACCACTCTTTCTCGTTTTTCTTGTGATTCAAGCGCTCCATCAAGTAAACGCATATTTGCAAGAGAATCCTCAACGCCAAAGCGATTGGCCGTTTCACCCCATACGACGTGAGCGAAATAATCAGCTTGCTTTGCATAATGGTTAGTATCTTCTACATCAATTTGACGCGTTTCACTTCCTTGAATAAGCTGAAATCCTTCTAAACCACCAGTAAAAGGATCGGGAATAAGAATGCGACCTGTTGAGCCAAGTAGTTCAGCGTCATTGCGGTAGGCTGTCCACATGCCACAATCAAAAGTTAGAAAGCGTCCATTGTTAAACTCAACTAACCCTGCTGCTGACATGTCGACACCGTTATGGGAATCTGGAGAAAAAGAGTGAACCGTAATGGCCTCTGGTTCTTCTTCGAAAATCATACGTGCCAAACTAAGTGGATATACACCAATATCGTATAAACTACCTCCACCGAATTCCTTCTTCATGCGAAAGTTATCAAGTGCCCCAGCATTATTAAACGAGAAGGAGCTTCTAATTCCTCTTAGTTCGCCAATATCACCATTCTTAATGTGGTTTTTAATCTGTGTGTAGCGTTCTTGGTACCGATACATAAAGGCATCAAGTAATAACACGCCATTTTCTTCACATACACGTTTCATTTCCTCAAGTTCTAATCGATTCAATGAAATTGGTTTCTCGCATAATACATGTTTTTTTGCTTCAGCGGACCGGATTACCCATTCTTTATGTAGATGATTTGGTAGCGGAATGTATACCGCGTCTATAGAAGGATCGGCAACTAATTCTTCATATGATCCATATGCTGTCGGGATGGAGAATTCCGAAGCGAAAGCTTGCGCTTTATCAAGAGATCGACTTGCTATTGCTCCAATAGATCCTGTACTGGATTCCAAAATACCAGGAATCATTGATTGTTTTGCGATGGTAGCGGTTCCAAGAATGCCCCAAGTTAATTGTTTTGACATAATCATTCATCTCCTTTAACGAACTATGTATCGTTTCTAAAAAAGTACTCCTCAAAAAGAAACCGGTTTCAAATAAAGGTATATCGATTTTGAACTTTTGTCAATCTTTTAAAAGTATTTTTTCGAAAATAAGGTGCGAAGAATGGTAACGCATCGAAAAGTAGCTAGTGTTGCCATTCTTCACAAGAATTTCTTACTGTCACATATGTTGGGATAATCGCTTCTTTTTGTTGTTCTTCATGTGCAATCAAACCAACCAATGTCTCTATGGTTTTTTTCGCTAGCTTTTGGTAATTGTGATTAACAGACGTCACACCAGGAGGGAAGTGTTCAGCTAAATACGTATCATCAAAGCCCGTTACAGAAATATCACCAGGAACTTTTAATCCAAACTTTCTGAACCGTTTTATGGCTCCAATCGCAACAAAATCATTCATACATAAGACAGCTGTTGGTCTATCGTCAAGGTGAATGAGGTGTGTCGCATCTTTTTCTCCAGCCTCTATACTATAACCGCTACTATGAATCCAATCTTCTTTAAAGATTAATCCTTTTTCTTTCATGGTTTCTAGGAAAACACTCACCTTTTCATCTGTGGATGAAACCCCAACCTCACCCCCTAATAAGCCAATCTCTCGATGACCGTGGTGAGCAAGTAGTTCAAGTAAACGCCGAACACCACTGGCTTCATCTGTTCGTATTGTATGAGCGTCTACCCCTTCCATTTTGCCATTAACAAAAACAATAGGGACATGTTTTAGTGCGTCAATCATTCCTGCTCGAAGTTCTTCTGTAGGGTGGGTTTGATTAATTCGACCTCCTAGAAAAACAATCCCGTCAACTTGGCGTGAAATCAGATTGTCTAAATAAGCTTGCTCAATAGAGAAATTTTGCATGGAATTGCACAATAAACACGTATAACCTTTTTCAAGGGCTTGCCTCTCAAGCTCTTTAACAATCATCGAATAGAAGGGGTGATCAATATCTGGAAGAATAATCCCTAGCATTTTTGATTGTTTTAAATATAAACTTTGTGCCATTACATTTGGCTTGAAATTGTATTTATTAATTAACGCTAAGACTCTAGATTTAGCTGGTTCTCTAACATTTGCGCTTCCAGTTAAAACCCTTGATACAGTGGCAGGCGAAACATTTGCTTCTTTGGCAATCCGGTAAATTGTCACACCGTCTTTCTTCAACATTCGTTATCGCTTCCCTTTCTCATTTTTCTATTAGAAGTATAGAATTGTTTTCGAGTGTAGTCAAAGTGAAGCTTCATTTTTTCATTTATTACGAAAAAAACAGAAAGTGAAAATTGCTTGTTGACAAAAAAGAGTTTCTTTTTTAAAGTTAACTGAAACCGGTTTCTTTCGGTTGAATTCTTAAATAGTTCAAAAAAAGAGTAGGTAAGCCTGTAATTGTAAGCGATACCAAAATGCACGACCGCATCATACATATTGAGAGGAGCATGAACATGAAAAAAACTTTATTATATGCATCATCACTAGTAGCGCTTGTTTCTTTATCCGCTTGTGGAGGGTCAGGGAGTAACGGAACATCAGATGATCAAACACTAACCGCGTGGGCTTGGAATATTAATATCCCTGTACTTGAAGAAGCAGCTGCTCAATTCGCAGAAGATCATCCAGATTTTGACCTGGAGATTATTGAAGTAGGAACACCAGATGTTTATCAGCGAATTACAACTGGACTTCAGGCAAACGGAGAAGGCTTACCTGATATTATGCTTGTTGAAGATGATCGAGTTCAAGGGTATCTTTCAAATTTTAAAGACGCTTTTTTAGACATTTCTGAGTATGATTTTGAAGAAGCTCACAATGACAAATTTCCTGCCTTTAAAACGGAATTACTAACCGTCGACGGCGGAGTGTATGGTTTTCCTTTTGATGCGGGTCCAGCTGGTATATTTTATCGAACAGACTTGTTTGAAGAAGCTGGTATTAATGCAGACGAAATTGAAACATGGGATGATTTTATTGAAGCTGGTCATACATTGCGAGACGAATTGGATGTTGCGTTAACTGGTATTGACATCAGTAATGATGATGGTGTCTACCGTATGATGTTAAATCAGCAAGGCACATTTTATTTTGATGAGAATGAAGAAGTTGCTCTCGCGTCCGATGAGTCGATAAAAGCGATGGAAGTCATTCAGCGCTTACATCAAGAAGGGTTGAATGAAAATTTAGTAGGTTGGGATGCATGGTTAACAGGCTTGGCCAATGGTACTGTTGCTACAGCACCAACCGGGGCATGGTTAACAGGTTCGTTAACAGAGCAGGCGCCAGATTTAGAAGGACAATGGGGAGTTTTCCCACTACCGGCAATGGAAGCTGGCGGCAACCGGGCTTCTAACTTAGGAGGAAGCAATTACATGATCTCAGCACAAACGGCTAATCCTGACCTTGCTTATGATTTTATGGAATATTTTTCTACTTCTGATGATGTTCAGCTAACTGCAATGGAGAACGGACTGTTTCCTTCTCTTAATACGATTTATGACAATGATCTATTCACTTCTCCAATTAGTTACTTCGGAGATCAAGCTATTTGGGAGCTCTTCGCTAGTATGATGGATGATATTCCTTCTGTAAATTATACAGGTAATTATTCCATCGCTCGAGACGAAACAGAAACGGCGCAGTCTGATGCCGCGAATGGAGCCGATGTAACAGATGTGATGACACGAGCCGAGCAACAGTTACAAAACAGAATGAATTAAGTAATTTTATAAAAACAGAATCGGTGAAGTTATGTACGTTGCTTCACCGATTTTAAAGAAAGAGGGCTGTGTCATGAACCGATCTAAGGCAACCCCCTATGTATTTTTAGCACCAGCGGTTATTTTATTTTTACTTTTTACAGCTTATCCAATTGTCGCTTCCATCGTACTTAGCTTTCAAAAATTCGAAGGTGGTAGCTATGTCTTTACTGGATTTGACAATTACATACGACTGATTCATGATTCGATCTTTCAGACGGCACTCGTAAATACATTTATCATTTTCATTTTACAAGTGCCATTCATGCTACTTTTATCAATGATCTTGGCAAATGTGTTAAATAGTCAACTGTTGCGTCTAAAGGGCTTCTTTCGAGTATCGTTCTTTTTACCAGCCGTCACGTCGTTAGTTGCCTATTCATTATTATTTTCAGTTCTATTACAAGATAATGGGCTTATAAATGAACTGATTACAAATTTCGGAATGTCTGCTATTCCATGGTTAACAGATGGAACTTGGGCTAAGATTTCCATTGTACTTGCTATGACATGGCGATGGACAGGTTATAACATGATTATCTACCTCGCTGCTTTACAAAATATTCCCCATGAGATGTATGAAGCAGCTAAAATGGATGGCGCAGGGAAGATAAGGCAGTTCTTTTCCATCACAATTCCAAGTTTAAAACCAGTCATTTTGTTTACGGGAATTCTATCAACAATCGGCACACTTCAGTTATTTGATGAACCATTTAACCTTACAGGTGGAGGTCCAGCTAACTCAACAATGACTTTAGGCTTGTACATTTATGAAAATGGATTTGAATATTTCGATTTTAACTATGCAAGTGCAGTAGCCTATGTAGTTGTGATGCTTGTGGCGGTTTTATCTATTATTCAATTTAAAGTAACAGGTGATAAATAATGAAAACAAAAACTGGACGGAAACATTTGTTAGGCAAAGTAAGTATGTATGGTTTTTTACTCGTCTTTTTAATTATTTCAGTATTTCCATTTTATTGGATGTTTATCGGTGCAACGAATCCATCTTCTTCCATGTTTGCGAGTCCACCGACTTTTATACCTGGTAGTCATTTTATGGAGAATCTAAGAAATTTAGATAATAATGTCGGCATTTGGCGAGTATTATTTAATTCACTATTCGTAGCAGGTTTGTATGTCGTGCTTGCGTTAGCGATTAGTACGACAGCCGCTTATGCATTTGCAAAATTTTCATTTAAAGGAAGAAATGTTATCTTCACAGTCTTTTTACTATCAATGATGATACCGTATCAAGCTACGTTAATTCCTTTATTTCAGATGATGGCAAATTTCAATTTATTGAATACGTATTTTGCATTAATTGCGCCACAACTTTGTTACCCATTCGCCATTTTTCTTATGAGACAAAACTTTCTATCTTTTCCCACAGAGTTATTAGAATCAGCACGCTTAGATGGTGCAGGGGAATGGCGAATTTTTATGCAAATTGTGTTACCATCAATGAAACCAGCTTTAGCTGCAACATCGATTTTCCTATTTATGTTTCAATGGAACAATTTTATGTGGCCGCTTATCGCCATTCGGACACCAGATATGTATACGTTCCCAGTAGCGCTTTCAACGTTAAGTGGGGTATCGTATACGGATTACGGTCAAGTGATGATGGGGATCACAATAGCAACCGTTCCAATTCTTATTTTTTTCCTCGCCATGCAAAAGCACTTTATTACGGGCATGCTAGGTAGTGCTTTAAAATAAACTCATCTGTTTTTTAGAGAATAACCATTCATGTTATTCTCTTTTTTTGTCCATAATAGTACTACATGAACCTGCGTATAGTTTTTCACAATTGAATTGTACGCTTATTGTTCGGTAAAACCTATTAACACTTTGATTGTTTCCGTTTATACTCCATTTAGGTTATGAGATAATGTGCAAAATTATATTCTGTAAGGAGCAATCTTTGTGGTTCTTGATCAACGACGCATAATCATTTTATCCTATCTACACTCTGCAAAAACACCGATCGATCCTGCTGAATTAGCAGCCCGTCTCGGCGTGTCAAAACGTACACTTTATAATGATTTTAATGAAATTGATTATTGGTTGTTAGAAAATCAAGTACATCCAATCCAACGCGAATATCGTAAAGGTATATCTTTATCTTTTGACACGAAGACAAGGTTAGCTAATTTAATCGCGTTAAAAAATCAATGGGATTATCGATTCACTCAACTAGAACGGCACTACATCATTGCAGCCAGTTTATTGCTCCGGCCAACAAATACAACGGCTCAAGCATTGATGGATCTCGTTCAAGTGAGTCGCGGAACATTGTTTAAAGATCTAACTGCCGTTTCAAGGCTGTTTAATGAGTATCAGGTTGAACTGATTCGTTCGAAACAAGATGGTTATCGTATAGACGGAGCTGATTCTGATATATGGCGAGTGATTCAAACAGTTGTCTATGTTATTGCTGGTGAGGAGCTTAATGAAGTAAAAACGTTGCTTTTTAATCTAGTGGAACCTCAAATAGACAATATAGAACAACGGCTTCGTAATGAAATTGAACGTCTGGAGCAAACGTTATCACTAACATTTAATGAACAAGTAGCAATGTCTTTAAAGCTATCAATTCTTTTTTTGTCTTATCGATCAATTAACAAGCTATGGATAGAAGTAGAGGAACAGCAAGTGCTTCTTCATTCACAGGCTTACAAGGTTGTAGAACAAATGTCTGAACGTCTTGCTCATCAAGGCTTTCGTTTATTGAAGCAACCTGAGTGCATTTTATTTGTGATTCGGCTGTTAAGCTCACGGGTGACGGATATTCATACCCGGGATCGACAAGATGAACAAACTGATGTGCTTACGTTAACGAAAGAGATCATTGAACGCTTTGAATATCATAGTGGGGTTAATTTTCAAGAAAAAGACCGCTTATACAAGAATTTAGTAGCACACATTAAACCTGCCTATTACAGATTAAAATATAATGAACAACTCAATCATCGGTATTTACCATTAATTGAACACCAGCTTAAAGAAATCTATACATTGACTGAACAAGCTTTAAAACCTCTCGAAGAGTACATGAAGCGACCAATTCCAAGCGAAGAAGTTGCGCTTATTGCAATGCACTTTGGGGGATGGATTAACCGAAAAAGGGAAAATCGAAAAAAAGCATATAAAGCGGTTGTGATTTGTGAGAATGGAATTGCTGCTTCGTCGATGCTTTTCTCGCAATTGGAAGTCTTATTACCCGAGATAGAATTTCTTACGTATATTCCGGTACGTATGTTTAATAAGTACGATAGGAAAGTAGATCTCGCATTTTCTACAACCTTTATAAGCGATTCTCTCATTCCAATCATTTATGTTCCTGCAATTCTTGGAGATCACGAAAAGGCACATATCTTCCGTGAGTTACAAAGCTTTATGGATCCTGAACGCTTAAAGCAGTCTGATTTTGAAAGCGTTCTGCAAATTATTGAGAAAAATGCTGATATACACGATCGAAATGCGCTAATTCGTCAATTAGAACCATTCTTTCGTCCATCTAGATTGAGACTTGAGGTGTATAAACCGATGTTACAGGAGATAGTAGACAAGAGCATGATTCAGGTCCAGCCAAACGTTTCTTCTTGGCAGGAAGCAATTACAATAGCTGCTCAGCCGCTATTGCGAAACGAATATATTGATGAGTCCTATATTGATGCCATGATTCACAATGTAACAACAAACGGCCCTTATATTGTAATCGCGCCATCTATTGCGATGCCGCACGCAAGACCAGAAGAGGGCGTTAAAAAGCTTGGAATTAGTATGTTGAAACTAAATGAACCTGTTTCTTTTTCTAATGAGGCCAAGCACAATGCACAAATAATCATTGTTTTAGCGGCAATCGATAATGAGACTCATCTTAAAGCGTTATCCCAACTCTCAGAGTTGCTTTCAGAACAGGAGAACGTTCAAGAGATCTTGGCAAGTACATCAGCTTCACAAATTGAAACCATTCTTCACAAGGAGAATGAAGGAGGACAAGAACAATGAAAAAAGTATTAGTCGTATGTGGAAATGGACTAGGAAGTTCAATGATTGTTGAAATGAATGCAAAGCAAATTCTAAAGGATTTAGATAAACAAGCAGATGTGTCCCACACGGACTTAACAACAGCTAAAACAGAAAACGCAGATGTATATATTGGATCAGAAGAGATTGTTTCAAATTTAAGGGATGGTTCACGAAACGTAGTGGGACTAAAAAACTTACTTGATAAAAACGAATTACGAGAAGTACTAAATCAAAATGTATAAGTTAAAGGAGGTCGTCACCAATGATTGATTTCATCATGAATGATCTCTTAGGCACTCCTGAACTACTCGTTGGTCTTTTTGCACTCATCGGCTTACTTGCTCAGAGAAAAGCAGTTGCCGATGTAGTGTCAGGAACCTTAAAAACCGTACTGGGCTTTGTTATTTTAGGAGCAGGTGCCATGGTCATTACACAATCATTAGATCAATTTAGTGCGATGTTTAATCATGCGTTCAATGTAAACGGTGTCATACCAAATAACGAAGTAATTGTTGCCATCGCGCAAGATGCATTTGGGACTGAAACAGCGATGATTATGTTATTCGGTATGATGGCAAATATTCTTTTTGCTCGTATTACACCCTTTAAGTACATCTTTTTAACTGGACACCACATCATGTTTATGGCTTGCTTAATAGCCGTTATTTTAACTACTGCTGGTATGGCTGGAGTACCAATGGTCGTACTTGGCGCTATCATTCTAGGATCACTAATGGTGCTTCTGCCGGCTATGCTTCAACCATTCACTCGTGAGATCACAGGTTCTGATGATATTGCTGTTGGCCATTTTGGTTCATTCGGCTATTACGCTTCTGCAACGATCGGAAAATGGTTTGGCAATAAAGAAAAATCAACAGAAGAAATAAAAGTACCTAAATCACTTGGATTCTTAAGAGATACCACTGTTGCAGTATCCTTAACGATGATCATTTTATTCCTTGTCGTTTCATTATTTACGGGAAGTGAATTCATTGAATCACAGTTGAGTGGCGGACAAAACTTTCTTGTGTTTTCTCTTATGCAAGCTTTAGCCTTTGCTGCTGGCGTTTACATTATTCTTACAGGTGTTAGAATGTTGCTCGGAGAAATTGTCCCTGCTTTTAAAGGGATTGCCGACAAAATTGTGCCAAATGCCAAGCCAGCACTTGATGCACCAGCTGTTTTCCCATTTGCAAATAACGCTGTTATTATAGGGTTTTTGTTTAGTTTCGCTGCTGGTTTAATAAGTATGATGTTTCTACCACTCTTTGGTTTAGCAGTAATAGTACCAGGGCTAGTACCTCATTTCTTTACAGGTGCAGCAGCTGGGGTTTTCGGGAATGCTACTGGTGGAAGACGCGGAGCAATTATTGGGGCTATGGTAAACGGAGTTTTTATTAGTTTCTTACCAGCTCTATTATTACCTGTCCTCGGTGATCTAGGATTCCAAAGTACAACGTTTGGTGATTCAGACTTTGGAGTAGTAGGAATTGCACTTGGCATACTTAGCCAACAACTAAACTCGACCATTGCATTTACCGTTATCGTCTTAGCAGTTATTGCAGCATTCTTCTTAATTGGAATAAAAACGAGAAAAAAACCAACTAAGACAGACCACTCTTAAAGTGGCCATCTCTTTTTTACATGATAATCGTTCAGATTCAAGCCCAGATATGAAATTATCTGGGCTTTTCGTATTTAACTTCGCAAGAAAATATACTTTTTATTAAGAGGGCTACGTTCTTTATTGCCCTAAAAACTTAAAATCGTAGGAACTTCATTTCAAACAATACACAATTACATAACTTTTGAATAACATTTAGTAAGCCTTTTTTTCCTACATATAAAAATATATCTATATAAGGGCTGTTTATGATGAGAAGAATATCTAAATCTAACTATTGTATAAATTCAAGCATTGCCCAATTTAATAGAACAGCAACCAATGGAGGATCTTTATTCAGCGCCTATTGTAGGTATTGTAACGATGCGACTGGAGTTACTGGTGCCACTGGAGTCACTGGTGTTACTGGGGTTACTGGACCTACTGGAGTTACCGGAGCCACTGGCATTACTGGGGCTACTGGGGTTACAGGAGTTACTGGGGTTACAGGAGTTACCGGGGTTACAGGAGTTACCGGGGTTACTGGTGCTACTGGAGCCACTGGACCTACGGGGGTTACTGGAGTTACCGGAGCCATTGGCATTACTGGGGCTACTGGTGTTACAGGAGTTACCGGAGTCACTGGAGCAACTGGTGTTACTGGGGCTACCGGGGTTACTGGTACCACTGGAGCCACTGGCGTTACTGGTCCTACTGGCGTTACTGGGGCTACCGGGGTTACTGGTACCACTGGAGCCACTGGCGTTACTGGTCCTACTGGCGTTACTGGGGCTACCGGGGTTACAGGAGTTACTGGGGTCACTGGTGTTACTGGAGTTACTGGCATTACAGGTGCTACCGGGGTTACTGGAGTTACAGGAGTTACCGGAGCTACAGGAGCCACTGGACCTACGGGTGTTACTGGGGTTACCGGTGTTACCGGTGTTACTGGGGTCACTGGTGTTACTGGAGTTACTGGCATTACAGGTGCTACCGGGGTTACTGGAATAACAGGTGTTACCGGAGCTACAGGAGTTACTGGGGTTACTGGAGTTACAGGAGCCACCGGAGCTACTGGAGTTACTGGCGTTTCTGGTGCCACTGGAGCTACTGGAGTAACAGGAGTTACCGGAGCTACTGGTGCTACCGGAGCTACTGGCGTTACCGGGGTTACTGGAGCCACTGGTGTTACTGGTCCTACTGGTGCTACCGGGGTTACTGGAGTAACAGGTGTTACCGGAGCTACTGGCGTTTCTGGTGTCACAGGAGCTACAGGAGCTACTGGCGTTTCTGGTGTCACAGGAGCCACTGGACCTACGGGTGTTACTGGGGTTACCGGTGTTACCGGTGTTACTGGGGTCACTGGTGTTACTGGAGTTACTGGCATTACAGGTGCTACCGGGGTTACTGGAATAACAGGTGTTACCGGAGCTACAGGAGTTACTGGGGTTACTGGAGTTACAGGAGCCACCGGAGCTACTGGAGTTACTGGCGTTTCTGGTGCCACTGGAGTCACTGGTGTTACTGGAGCTACTGGAGTAACAGGAGTTACCGGAGCTACTGGTGCTACCGGAGCTACTGGCGTTACCGGGGTTACTGGAGCCACTGGTGTTACTGGTCCTACTGGTGCTACCGGGGTTACTGGAGTAACAGGTGTTACCGGAGCTACTGGCGTTTCTGGTGTCACAGGAGCTACAGGAGCTACTGGCGTTTCTGGTGTCACAGGAGCTACAGGAGCTACTGGCGTTTCTGGTGTCACAGGAGCCACTGGACCTACGGGTGTTACTGGTGCTACAGGAGCCACAGGAGTTACCGGGGTTACTGGAGTCACTGGTGCTACCGGGGTTACTGGAGTCACTGGTGTTACCGGAGCTACTGGCGTTTCTGGTGTCACAGGAGCTACAGGAGCTACTGGGGCTACAGGTGTTACTGGGTCCACTGGCATTACAGGTGCTACTGGGGCTACTGGTGTTACAGGAGTTACCGGAGCTACCGGTGTTACTGGGGTCACTGGCATTACAGGTGCTACTGGGGCTACTGGGGCTACAGGTGTTACTGGGTCCACTGGCATTACAGGTGCTACTGGGGCTACTGGTGTTACTGGTGCCACTGGCATTACAGGATCTACAGGTGCTACAGGAGCTACTGGGGCTACTGGACCTACTGGTGCTACCGGGGTTACTGGGTCCACTGGCATTACAGGTGCTACTGGGGCTACAGGTGTTACTGGGTCCACTGGCATTACAGGTGCTACTGGGTCCACTGGCATTACAGGTGCTACTGGGTCCACTGGCATTACAGGTGCTACTGGGTCCACTGGCATTACAGGTGCTACTGGAGTTACTGGTGCCACTGGCATTACAGGATCTACAGGTGCTACAGGAGCTACTGGGGCTACTGGTGTTACAGGAGTTACCGGAGCTACCGGTGTTACTGGGGTCACTGGTGTTACTGGCGTTACTGGTGCTACTGGGGTCACTGGTGTTACTGGAGTTACCGGAGCTACTGGGGTTACTGGAGCCACTGGGGCTACTGGGGCTACTGGGGCTACAGGTGCTACTGGCATTATAGGTGCTACAGGAGCTACTGGACCTACTGGAGTTACGGGTGTTACGGGTGTTACTGGTGTTACTGGCGTTACTGGTGCTACCGGGGTTACTGGTTCTACGGGTGTTACTGGTGTTACTGGGGCCACTGGCATTACAGGTGCTACTGGAGTTACCGGTGCTACCGGTGTTACAGGTCCTACTGGAGCTACTGGCGTTTCTGGTGTCACAGGAGCTACTGGTCCTACTGGAGTCACTGGACCTACAGGTCCTACTGGTGCTACAGGAGTTACCGGTGTTACTGGTGCCACTGGCATTACAGGATCTACAGGTGCTACAGGAGCTACTGGGGCTACTGGTGTTACAGGAGTTACCGGAGCTACCGGTGTTACTGGGGTCACTGGTGTTACTGGCGTTACTGGTGCTACTGGGGGTACTGGTGCTACTGGGGTCACTGGTGTTACTGGAGTTACCGGAGCTACTGGGGTTACTGGAGCCACTGGGGCTACTGGGGCTACAGGTGCTACTGGCATTACAGGTGCTACAGGAGCTACTGGACCTACTGGCGTTTCTGGTGCCACTGGAGTCACTGGTGTTACTGGAGCTACTGGAGTAACAGGAGTTACCGGAGCTACTGGTGCTACCGGAGCTACTGGCGTTACCGGGGTTACTGGAGTCACTGGTGTTACCGGAGCTACTGGCGTTTCTGGTGTCACAGGAGCTACAGGAGCTACTGGGGCTACAGGTGTTACTGGGTCCACTGGCATTACAGGTGCTACTGGGGCTACTGGTGTTACAGGAGTTACCGGAGCTACCGGTGTTACTGGGGTCACTGGTGTTACTGGAGTTACAGGAGCTACTGGGGGTACTGGTGCTACTGGGGTCACTGGTGTTACTGGAGTTACCGGAGCTACTGGGGTTACTGGAGCCACTGGGGCTACTGGGGCTACTGGGGCTACTGGGGCTACTGGGGCTACAGGTGCTACTGGCATTACAGGTGCTACAGGAGCTACTGGACCTACTGGAGTTACTGGAGTTACGGGTGTTACTGGTGTTACTGGCGTTACTGGTGCTACCGGGGTTACTGGTTCTACGGGTGTTACTGGTGTTACTGGGGCCACTGGCATTACAGGTGCTACTGGAGTTACCGGTGCTACCGGTGTTACAGGTCCTACTGGAGCTACTGGCGTTTCTGGTGTCACAGGAGCTACTGGTCCTACTGGAGTCACTGGACCTACAGGTCCTACTGGGGTTACTGGCGCTACTGGAGCTACGGGTGTTACTGGAGCCACCGGTGTTACTGGAGCCACCGGTGTTACTGGGATTACTGGAGCTACTGGACCTACTGGACCTACTGGTGCTACCGGGGTTACTGGGGCCACTGGCATTACAGGTGCTACTGGGGCTACTGGGGCTACAGGTGTTACTGGGTCCACTGGCATTACAGGTGCTACTGGGGCTACTGGTGTTACTGGTGCCACTGGCATTACAGGATCTACAGGTGCTACAGGAGCTACTGGGGCTACTGGACCTACTGGTGCTACCGGGGTTACTGGGTCCACTGGCATTACAGGTGCTACTGGGGCTACAGGTGTTACTGGGTCCACTGGCATTACTGGGGCTACAGGAGTTACAGGACCTACTGGAGCCACTGGACCTACGGGTCCTACTGGTGATACAGGAGTAACTGGGATTACTGGAGCTACTGGAGTTACGGGTGTTACTGGAGCCACCGGTGTTACTGGAGCTACTGGACCTACTGGACCTACTGGTGCTACCGGGGTTACTGGGTCCACTGGCATTACAGGTGCTACTGGGGCTACTGGGGCTACTGGTGTTACTGGTGCCACTGGCATTACAGGATCTACAGGTGCTACAGGAGCTACTGGGGCTACTGGACCTACTGGTGCTACCGGGGTTACTGGGTCCACTGGCATTACAGGTGCTACTGGGGCTACAGGTGTTACTGGGTCCACTGGCATTACAGGTGCTACTGGGGCTACTGGAGTTACTGGTGCCACTGGCATTACAGGATCTACAGGTGCTACAGGAGCTACTGGGGCTACTGGTGTTACAGGAGTTACCGGAGCTACCGGTGTTACTGGGGTCACTGGTGTTACTGGCGTTACTGGTGCTACTGGGGGTACTGGTGCTACTGGGGTCACTGGTGTTACTGGAGTTACCGGAGCTACTGGGGTTACTGGAGCCACTGGGGCTACTGGGGCTACAGGTGCTACTGGCATTACAGGTGCTACAGGAGCTACTGGACCTACTGGCGTTTCTGGTGCCACTGGAGTCACTGGTGTTACTGGAGCTACTGGAGTAACAGGAGTTACCGGAGCTACTGGTGCTACCGGAGCTACTGGCGTTACCGGGGTTACTGGAGTCACTGGTGCTACTGGAGTTACCGGTGCTACCGGTGTTACAGGTCCTACTGGAGCTACTGGCGTTTCTGGTGTCACAGGAGCTACTGGTCCTACTGGAGTCACTGGACCTACAGGTCCTACTGGTGCTACAGGAGTTACCGGTGTTACTGGGTCCACTGGCATTACTGGGGCTACAGGTCCTACTGGAGCTACTGGCATTACAGGATCTACAGGTGCTACCGGGGTTACTGGGGTCACTGGTGCTACTGGGGTTACTGGAGTTACTGGAGTTACTGGACCTACTGGGGCTACTGGAGTTACAGGAGTTACAGGAGCTACCGGAGCCACTGGGGTTACTGGGGCTACTGGCGTTACGGGTGCCACTGGGATTACCGGAGCTACTGGCGTTACTGGGGCTACAGGAGTTACCGGAGCTACTGGTGTTACTGGCATTACAGGTGCCACTGGGGTTACTGGCGCTACTGGCGTTACGGGTGCCACTGGACCTACAGGTCCTACTGGTGTTACTGGGATTACCGGAGCTACTGGCGTTTCTGGTCCTACTGGTGTTACTGGGGCTACTGGTGCTACCGGGGTCACTGGTGCTACGGGGGTTACTGGCGCTACTGGACCTACTGGTGCTACTGGTGTTACTGGGTCCACTGGCGTTACTGGTCCTACTGGTGTTACTGGGGCTACTGGTGCTACTGGGTCCACTGGTGTTACTGGTGTTACTGGTTCTACTGGCGTTACAGGTCCTACTGGCGTTACCGGAGCCACTGGGGCTACAGGTCCTACTGGAGCTACTGGCATTACAGGAGCTACAGGTGCTACCGGGGTTACTGGACCTACTGGAGTTACTGGCATTACAGGTGCTACCGGTGTTACTGGACCTACTGGAGTTACTGGCATTACAGGTGCTACCGGAGCCACTGGAGCTACTGGCGTTACTGGGGCCACTGGCATTACAGGAGCTACTGGAGTCACTGGAGCAACTGGACCTACTGGGGTTACTGGGGCCACTGGTGCTACAGGTCCTACTGGAGCCACCGGTGTTACTGGGGCTACTGGTCCAAATGTTTCATTGTTCGGTTTTTCTGCTGTGAAAAGCTCGGCAACAATAAGTGCTTCTGGTCAACTTACAGCATGGACGACAGATAGTCCATTCTATACAGGTACGGGATTTGATCCGGTAACAGGAAATTATACAGTTCCTGCTACTGGTAGGTATTCGATTAAGTCAATCATTAATTACCGAACAACGGCTGCATTAGCCGCTCAGATAGGAACAGGAGTTAATCCGTCTTTTACCATTCAAAGAATCTCGCCAAATCCAACAACTATCACTACAGGACTAATTCCTATACTTGATGTAAACATATTACTATTATTGACACTCCGAGTTATATTGGGGAGTGGTGAAGTCACGCTTGTTACAGACGTTCAACTCAATGCAGGTGATGTCCTAGGGGTGTTTTATGTTTCAAGTGGTTTGACTATTAATTTAAGCATCGGTACTTTTGTACCTGCTGGAACCATTTGGTCTGTACACCGTATTACGTAAAAATGTTTTATGTATAGGGCATTGTAAAAAATCTTTGTATAAAAAATTTAAACCCACAGTTTTTACGTAGTCGGTAAAATACTGTGGGTTTTTTATAAAAGCTGAATGGAATGGTTTTTAAAGAATTAAAACTGCGTCTACTTAGTGACAATGTTTTATTGAACTGTGTAGCCGCCATCAATAACCAATGTTTGACCAGTTATCCCTTTTGCTGCTTCGGAGCATAGATAAATCGCCATACTTGCAACTTCCTCAACTGTGATTAACCGTTTCTGCGGAACAAGTGGATAAATAACGTCTTCTAATACTCTTTTTTCATCAACTTTACGAGTAAAGGCTAGATCCTTTAATTGAGCTCGTACGAGTGGCGTATCTATGTAACCAGGAGCAATACAGTTAACAGTAATGTTACACTCTGCAGATTCAAGGGCAGCTACTTTAGACAAGCCAATAATACCATGTTTAGCACTATTGTAAGCCGCTTTTCCGGCAAAGCCGATTATCCCATTAATAGAGGACATGTTAATAATTCGTCCGTACCCTTGTTTCTTCATTATAGGCATGGCATGCTTTATGGCCATAAATGGGCCCACTAGCATAATTGAAAGGAGAAGTCGATAACGTTCTGTATCATATTGTTCAAGAGGAGCAATATGCTGCATCCCTGCATTATTAACCAAGACATCTAAACGTCCGCATTGTGTTACAGTAAATTGAATCATTTGCTTAATATCTTCCTCTTTTGTCACATCGACAACAATAGGGTGGGCTGTATAACCCTTAGCAACCAATTGAGCTGCTGCTTGTTTGACGCGTGTCTCGTCACGATCTGCTAACACGACTTTTGCTCCGTTTGATGCAAAACTTTGAGCAAGTTGAAAGCCAATACCACTGGCTGCCCCTGTAATTACCACAACTTGTTCGCTATTCTTCATGTTTTTACCTCCTAAGTAACTGTCCATATAGTAACTAGATCCTCTGTAGTGTCCATGCAAATTTTATGCCAATACACATTTAGGTTCTAAAAAACTATAGGCTGTGCTTTTAAAAGATAGCTGTATGGTATACTCTTTGGGACAAGTGAGGTAGAAGAAGGGAAGAGAGAGATGGATCGTCAACAATTAGCCACTTTATTAGAATGCGGTAGCGACCATGAATGGACAGCTGTTTTTGTAGTCCGTAATGACATTTCGCTGATCGCTTCTAACACTGTTGCTGAAAAACTATTAGTATTGAATGACTACCGAGCAAGTAACCACTCTTCTTTTGAAAAAGAATGGATTCCTCATATATGTGCAGCAATTAAACAGATGGGGGATAGTGTAAATGTTCAAAAAGAAACGATATCTATAAAAGGAGTAGAAAGTATACTCTATTTTTTAAGCATCACAAAGAATGTAACCGCTTCAAATGAAAAGGCTCAAGAGCGCAACCTTCTTAATATGATTGAACATACATACGATGGGTTGGTAATGGTTGATAAAGATGGCTATGTTCAAGTATTTTCACAAGCATATGCTGATTTTATTGAGATCAATCAGGCTGAGTCCATTGGAAAACATGTTACAGAGGTAATTCCAAATACTCGTATGCACATAGTGGCAAAGTCAGGAGTAGAAGAGACCGCTCAACTACAAAAGGTGGGAAACAATTATATCATCGTTACTCGAACACCCATGTATCAGGACGAAAAGCTTGTTGGGGCAGTTGGAAAGTTATTATTTAAAAACATTGGACAATTTACAGCGCTTTTTCGTCGATTAAACGCATTAGAGAAAGAGGTCCGTAAATACAAAGGTGAATTCCGAGATCGAAATAAAGCATCTTATTCTTTTCAACACTTAATTGGAGAAAGTAGAGCATTCGTAGATGTAATAGAAGAGGCGAAGAAGGCCGCAAGAGGACAGGCAACTATTCTTTTACTAGGAGAAAGCGGTACAGGAAAAGAGCTTTTTGCCCACTCTATACATCAGGCAAGTTCTAGATCTATGGGGGTTTTTGTAAAAGTAAATTGCGCTGCTATTCCGAACGACTTACTTGAAGCTGAGTTATTTGGCTATGAAGAGGGCTCATTTACAGGAGCGAAAAAAGGCGGCAAGCTCGGAAAGTTTGAAATGGCGGACGGTGGGACTATTTTTCTTGATGAAATTGGCGAGCTTCCACTACATATGCAAGTCAAACTTCTTCGTGTTCTTCAGGAAAGAGAAGTAGAACGTGTAGGTGGTCTAACGACGAAATCAGTTGATGTACGGGTCGTCGCTGCTACAAACCAATCACTTCAAACACTTGTAGAAAAAGGAGAGTTTCGCCTTGATTTGTATTATCGTCTCAATGTAATTGAACTTAAAATACCTGCTTTGCGTGACCGCAAGGCAGATATTGAACCCCTTGTTCATTTTCTATTAGCGAAATATGAGGCGATATTGGGGGTGACTAGTAAAGGAGTTGATTCTCAAACGATGCATTTGTTGACAAACTACCAGTTTCCTGGGAATATTCGCGAGTTAGAAAATATCGTGGAACGCGCTTTAACTTTAATGAACCCTGGGGATTGGTTTACACCAACTTACCTCCCAAAAGAATTGAAACGAAAGCAGGGGCATTGTGCGGACATTCGACCTTTAGCAACTCAGTTAGAACATGCGGAAAAAGAAGCAATTGTACAAAGCTTAAAGAATGCAAAAGGCAATAAGTCTGAAGCAGCTAAACAACTTGGCATTGGCCGGACGACCCTCTATGAAAAGCTTGCTAAACACCAGTTGCCATAAACGTCAGAACCGCTTTCTCGAATGAGAAGGACGGTTTTTTTAGATTTCCTATGGCGTTCCAATTCTCGAACAATAATAGAATTGAAACGTTTTATATGTTCGGCTAATCGAACACAGTATCGGAAAAAGAAGTCAATTACAGAACAGATTTGCTTATAAATAAGCTTTTAAAACAAGTGCGGATTAATAAGATCGTTGGCATGATTTTTGCAAAAGAATGAGGAAGAAGCTAATCGTTTTTTTGATAACGCTTACATAACGATACAAGAAAGGAGCTATATGTATGTTTATTGATATTGTCGCCATTTTACTTTCACTTGGTCTACTCATTTTTTTAGCGTATAGAGGATACCCTGTTATTATTATTGCGCCGCTTGTTACATTGTTAGCCGTTGTATTATCAGGAGGGGCATTATTACCAAGCTACACAGAAACATATATGACGAATGCCGCAAATTACATCAAAACTTTTTTTCCGATTTTCTTATTAGGGGCTGTTTTCGGAAAAATTATGGATATGACGGGGGCGGCAGCTTCGATTGCTCATTGCATTGTTCGATCTTTCGGTCAAAAAAGGGCGATTCTTGCAGTTGTTTTTGCATGCGCAGCATTGACTTATGGAGGAGTTTCGCTCTTTGTTGTGGCTTTTGCCGTTTACCCATTTGCCGCTGCAATATTTAAAGAAGCTGCTATTCCAAAACGCTTAATACCTGCCTCCATTGCTCTAGGAGCATTTACGTTTACAATGGACTCTATGCCTGGAACACCACAAATCCAAAATATTATCCCGACAAGCTATTTTGGAACAGATGCATATGCAGCACCTCTCGTTGGCTTAACATGCACCTTACTGATTTTAAGCATTGGTATGTGGTGGTTAGAACGTCAACGCAAGAAAGCCCTTGCTCAAGGGGAAGGCTATGGCAGTCATCATAAAAATGAACCAGAACCAATTGATGAAAAAACACTACCTTCATTTTGGTTATCAATCGTACCGCTTCTACTTGTCATTATTTTTAACTTTATTTTTAGTCGAACACCTTTATCTGTTCGTAATTGGTATGATCCTTCCATGTTAGAGAATACATATGGCATTGGTGACGTCGGAACAGTTGTTTCTAACTGGTCATTGATCATTGCACTTACTATAGGTATCTTAGCAGCCATGCTAATTAATATGAAAAAAATACGTTTGACTTTAGCTCAAGGACTAACAACGGCAGCGACTGGTGCGTTGTTAGCTATCTTTAATACAGCGTCGGAAGTTGGATTTGGGAATGTTGTTAGTAAGCTTCCTGGATTTAGTGCCATTTCAGAATGGGTATTTCGAGCAAGCGATAATCCCATACTTTCAGAAACAATTGCAGTTAACGTACTTGCTGGTATTACAGGGTCAGCTTCTGGAGGATTGTCGATTGCACTTGAATTAATGGGTTCTTACTATTTGCAAGTAGCGGATACAATGGGAATAAGTCCAGAGTTGTTGCACCGATTTGCCTCCATGGCTTCAGGAGGCATGGATACATTGCCGCATAACGGAGCCGTTATTACACTGCTTGCCATTACAGGACTAACGCACCGGCAATCTTATAAAGATATTTTCGTGCTTACCATTTTTAAAACAGCTATTGTCTTTTTATTAGCGATCACTGTGTCTCTATTCATTTAACATTGGAAATGGAAAACGAATTCTCTCATGATAAACCTATTGAAGTACATGTAAACCCAAGCCCATCATCTAGTAACATTGGACTTGGGTTTTCTTAATGGTCACTCTTCAGAAAACGTTCATGTTAAAATCGTGCAAAAGCGTTTACAAACTTATGAAGTCGGGAAGAGGGGAGGGGGGAATGGCATAAGGTGTTTTGTTTTTTGGCGAATCAGTCAATGTGTTTGGAGTGGTTATTATTGAACGGAGAGTACGATTATTAAACAATATTCCTTTTTACCTCAATGAAGATCGTACAGCTAAGGTTTTTGAAAATGACGTCATTACGTACATATGCAATAACAATGTAACGCTATTCATGGAGTATTATGTAGGCGCTACTTATATGAATCGCTATAGACATAATGAGACGTATGCGTTGGTTACATTATTAGAGCATTCCGTACTAGTATATGAACTAATTCAACTAATAGACTACCCGACTGTCGACGAAAAGTTATTGAAAAATCAATTGTTTCATGCAGTGAAATTAATTTATAAAATAGCAGAAACAAGGCCAAATGCTCCAGTGGAATATTTGGAGAAATTGATTATTTCAGACTACTATTGAGTCATTTTTTTATACAGTGGCTTGTTAGAAAATACATATGTTTGAGTGTTAAGTAAGTTTCTGTGCAACGAAACGTAAACGCCAATAATCTGCTACCCAGCCATTCTCTTTATACAATTTAGAACGCAAAAGACGTTCACATTCACGAAAGAGTCTATTTCTTTCTTCACTAGTAAGATGCTTGAAGAAGCTTGTACTAAACATATTCAGCCAGTTATAAATTCCTTCCTCTCCGGATAACCGTGTGGGGCGATAGAAATGCGACATCTTCCATACATGAAAGCCAGCCTCAGTAAGATGGGCAGTCATTTCTTCTTTTGTAGGAAACACCCAAGGAAGTAAGGATTTTTCGTAAGGAATTGAGAGCGTTTTAGACGCCTCTTCTAAGGCTAAGAGAATGGATTCAACATTGTTAGCCCCACCAAGTTCAGCAATAAAACGTCCTTTTGGAAGCAGGGCATTATAACAATTTTGTACCACTTGTCGCTGATTTTTCATCCAATGGATTGCTGCATTTGAAAACACAGCATGAAACTGTGACAGGTATCGATCTTCCTCACCATCTTGTAACTGGAAGCAAATATGAGGATACTTACGTTTTGCGGTTTCAATCATAGCTGCAGAGGAGTCAAAACCTGTAACGATTGCACCTGCTTTTGAGAGCTCGTTAGCCAAATCACCCGTTCCACAACCAACGTCCAGGATATGTTCTCCTTCTTGTGGGTCGAGAATAGAAATCAAGTCCTTACCAAATTGACTTACAAACTTATGTTTATCATCATAGAGAGTGGAATTCCATTTTGTCATTTCATTCATCTCCTAGTAATGTTTTAACAAGTCTACCATAAAAATTTATGCAATTCAGCATGTTGTAACAACATGCTGAAATACTTACAAACAAAAAGACGATCTATGAAGATCGCCTCACCTATATTACTTTCATCAGATCTTTTGTTCCACGATTGATGTCTTCAATTTCAACTAGCAAGCTACGATAATCAGAAAGCGAGTTTTCCAACTTATTTTGGTTTTTTGTCGAACGCTCTATAATTCCCATCGTCCCTTTAGAAATACTTTTTATTTCTTTTGTTGTGTTAAACAAATTCATCCGAATATCCTGAATGGAATGATCGATTTGCTTTGATAGTTTACGAATTTCATCAGCAATAACGTTAAAGCCTCTACCGTATTCTTTAGCATGAGCCGCTTCAATCGCTGCATTAAAAGAAAGTACATTCGTTTGAACCGCAAATTCTTCAATCATAGATGAAATCTTATTAATAACGTTTGCTTTTTCTTCTAATGTCTGCAAAGTCTTACCCATATTTGTTAAAAGAGCGACTGTTTCTTGCATGTCATCGAGAATGAGCTCATTGCTTGCAATCATTCTTTCTGCATTATCATTCATTGTTTCTGTATTTTTTCCTAACTTTTCAGCGAAGTGCTCAATGCCTTGTTGTCGGGTAGTGATGTCTGTTGCAAATTTCATCACACTTCGAACCTCTCCATTTTCGATTAAGGGCATGTATGTTGCTTCTAACCATAGGCCTTCTCCATTAGCATGCCGCCTTAAAATTTTATCTTGAAAGCTTTTTCCGTTTAATAGGCTCTCCCAAAAATCGTTGTAAGCCTGACTTTGTGCAAAGTCTGTAAAGCAGAACTCATGATGTGCTCTTCCTATCATGGTATTCACTGTATAACCCATTGTATCGGCGAATAATTGGTTTGAAAACAATACTTTTCGATTGGTATCAAATTGAATGATGGCTAGGTTGTTTAGTAGGGTAGTCATTATCGTATCGTTTGTATGATTCATTATCGAACTTTATCTCCTTGGTAATGTCTATTTTAAGTCTTATATACCCCGTCTAAAGTATTGAAAACCAATATTTTTTTGAAGGAATATAGTCAATTTTAACAACTTAAAGGATTTTGTAGCTTTTCTCTCTTTTAATTGTGAACTAATAGTTGGACTAACGCTTTCTTTTGTTTACAATGTTAATAATAAAGTAAATAGGTGCCAAGAGGAGAACAAAATGAAACCAAAAATAAGTGACGTAGCACATGCAGCAGGTGTGTCACCTACAACTGTTTCTCGTGTGCTAAATAATCGCGGCTATATTAGTGAGGATACAAAGAAAAAAGTATATAAAGCAATGGATGCATTAAACTACTTGCCGAATGATCTTGCTCGTTCCCTTTATAACAAACGATCTAACATCATAGGAGTGATTGTGCCAACAACTAGCAATCCTTTTTATGGTGAGTTAGCCGCTAAAATTGAACACCATTGTGCAGAAAAAGGATTAAAGGTTTTACTATGCAATAGCTTATTTAATGTAGAAAAAGAGCGGAATTATTGGGAGATGCTCCGACGCAACCAAGTAGATGGCGTTATCGTCTGCACTTATAATCGCGGTTTAATTGATTACGATGATCACCATTTGCCAATAGTTGCGTTTGATCATTATTTATCGAAACGAATTCCTGTTATCAGTTCTAATAACTATGAAGGTGGCGTACTTGCAACAACTCATTTATTAAAGAGTGGCTGTAAAAAAATTATCCATATTAATGGTCCATTAGACCTCGAAACACCAGCGAACCTTCGGAGAAAAGCCTATGAAGATGTGATGAAGGAACAAGACTTGCCAGTGTTAACCTATGAAATTAAACCGGTATTAAAACAAGAAGCGACAGCAAAAGCAGTTGCGACTGTGTTTGATGAGCAACAAGACATTGACGGTATATTTGCAAGCGACGATAGTATTGCCTTAGCTGTTATTCGTGAAGCACGAGAAAGAGGGATAACTGTACCAGATAGCCTGAAAGTAGTCGGATACGATGGTAGTGAATTTGTAAGAGAAATTGCACCAGAATTAACAACCATTCAGCAACCAATAAACAAAATGGCAGAAACAGCAATTAATCATTTGCTACTTCAAATCGAAGGTACTACTCAAGTGCCTAACCAAGAACTTGTACATCATGTGTTATTACGAAAAGGAACGAGTGCATAGTGAAAATAAGACCGCTTAATGTGGTTTTCTTTTTTATTTTTTATGAAACCGGTTGACATATGAAACCGGTTGACATAAAATCGATTTATGAAAACGCTTTTAATGATGTAGAAAGGTGGTTATGCGGTGGCAACTTATCAAAAGCAACCTCGAATTGTGTCTATTAAGACTAGAAAACCGCGGTTACATAAACGATTGCTTCGGAATTGGCAACTTTACTTATTGCTTGCACCAACGCTGTTCTATTTCTTAGTATTCAAATATTATCCAATGTACGGGTTGCAAATTGCATTCAAAGATTATTTACCGAGCTTAGGGATATGGGGTAGCGAATGGGTAGGGTGGGATCATTTTGTTCGATTTTTTCAATCTTATCAATTTTGGGAAATTATAGAGAACACTCTCGTGCTGAGTTTGTATGAATTAGCAGTTGGCTTTCCGTTGCCTATCATTCTCGCTCTAATGTTAAACATGCTCATTAGTACAAAGTACCGTCGTTTTATTCAAACCATTGTGTATGCTCCTCATTTCATTTCTGTTGTCGTACTAGTCGGGATTCTATTTGTTTTTTTGTCACCTTCAAGTGGATTGATTAATCACTTCATCGTTCTTTTTGGTGGAGAACCGATCAATTTCATGGCTAGCCCAGAATGGTTTAAAACGCTTTATGTTTTTTCAGGAGTATGGCAAGGAACGGGGTTTGCAGCCATTATTTATCTTGCTGCACTTGCAGGTGTTGACCCGTCGCTACATGAAGCAGCTGTCATGGATGGTGCAAGTAAGCTCAAGCGTGTGTTGCACATCGACATACCTGCCATAATGCCTGTATCCATTATTATGCTCATTCTAGCTCTTGGAAATTTAATGAATCTCGGCTTTGAAAAAGCGCTATTAATGCAAACGCCTTTAAATAAAGAATCATCGAATATTATTGCTACCTACGTTTATGAAGTAGGTATCCAACAAGCCCAATACAGCTTTGGTACGGCGGTTGGTTTGTTTAATTCCGTCATTAATTTAATTTTACTTGTTACGGTAAATCAAATTGCACGCAAAGTGTCAGAAAATAGCCTGTGGTAGAGAGGAGCTGAAACTATGAATCCACTAAATCGAACAAAGGGAGACAAAGCATTTGATGCGGTGAATGTCACGCTCTTAACACTTGGCTGCCTACTTGTTTTGTATCCGCTCTATTTTATCTTAATCGCTTCTATTAGTGATCCCAATCGTATTTTTGCTGGAGATGTACTTTTTTTGCCAAAGGGGATCACATTTGATGGTTATGAACGTATTTTCAGTGACCCTGGTATTTGGAATGGATTTAAAAATACCTTTCTCTACTCATCACTTGGAACCGCTATTAGTGTGACGCTAACAATAACGGCTGGTTACGCACTTTCTCGAACAGATTTAGTTGGTCGTAACGTCATAATGATTTTTCTACTTATCACGCTTTTTTTTCATGGAGGCATGATCCCAACGTATTTAGTTGTTCGTGATCTTGGGATGGTGAATACCGTTTGGGCAATGGTAATTCCAAATGCGGTAGGACTATGGAATGTCATTATTTGCAGAACGTTTTTCCAAACGTCTATTCCTAAAGACATGTTAGAAGCGGCACAAATCGATGGGTGCAACGATTTGAAATTTTTTTCTAAGATTGTGGTTCCACTTTCAAAACCAATTATCGCCGTAATGGTGCTCTTTCATGTTGTCACACATTGGAACTCGTTTTTTGATGCGCTAATTTATTTAAATAATGATTCATTGTATCCATTGCAGTTAATTTTGCGCAACTTGCTTATACAAAGTGAAGTATCTAGTCAAATGATTGGCGATATTGAGTCTAATCAAGCGCAGTTAGCGGTAGCGGAGCAAATTAAATATGGTGTTATTATCGTGTCATCAATTCCGCTATTAATTTTATATCCATTTTTGCAAAAGTATTTTGTGAAAGGCGTCATGATCGGTTCCATTAAGGGGTAATAAAAGGGGGATAAGAAGATGAAAAAAATGATTGGCTTCACATGTGTGGCAACACTTGCGCTAGTAGCCTGTAATGGTAGCGAGACAACAGGAGACGAAAATGTTAATGCAGAACGAGTGGATTTTCATCATGAAGGGTTGCCGCTAGTAGATGAAGGAGTGGATGTTTCCTTAACCTTTGTTTCACCAAAATCTACTCTTGCACCAGATTTTGATGAAATGACCATTTTTCAACGTTTAGAAGAAGAAACAAATGTCTCAATTAACTGGAATAACATTCCGGGTGATGGCTATGTGGAACGAAAGAATTTAATGCTAGCCAGTAATGATTTGCCAGATGCCTTTTACAACGCTGGCTTTAGCGATTATGACCTCGTTCGATACGGCAGAGATGGAGCTATCATCCCTTTAGAGGGACTAATTGAAGAATATGCACCCAATTTACAATCTATATTAGACGCTCGCCCTGAATTGCTTGCTGTTTTAACTGCGCCAGACGGTCATATTTATTCATTGCCAAGGGTAGAAGAAATGGGCCTCGTTCCATTCGCAAATTTTACCGCGATTAATCAAACGTGGTTAGATGAAGTAGGCCTTGATCAACCCGTTACGTTGGATGATTTGAAAGAAGCATTACAGGCCTTTCAAGATCAGGATGTAAACGGCAGTGGTTCTGCTGATGAAGTGTTAAGTTTAACACCAAATGATGGCTTTCAAGGCTATTTAGGGGACTTTTTCGCGGCTTTTGGCCTTCCTGATAATCCGAATAAGCTTGTCGTCAAAGACCAAGAGGTTATTTTTACTGCTATTCAAGAAGAGTATAAGGAAGCAATTGCTTATTTTCATGAATGGTTTAAAGAGGGCCTTATTGATCAGGAAGTGTTCACTCAAGATACGGGTCAATTTCTCGCTAAAGGAAAGCAAGATCCAAACCCACTTGGCGCTTTCTTGTTCTGGGAAATTGAATCCGTTGTCGGTCTTGATCGTGCAGATGATTACACACTACTCGGACCACTAGAGGGACCTAATGGTCATCGCATGTATGGTCGATCGAACCATCAAGAACATCATCGAAGTGCCTTTGTTATTACATCTGCGAATGAAAATCCGGAATTAACCATGCGATGGGTTGATCAACTTTATGATCCAAAGTTGTCCGCCCAAATTAATTGGGGTCCAATTGGTGAGATTTATGAAGAAGATGAAAATGGCATGCTTGTAAACATCGATTTGCCAGAAGGAACAACGATGGGAGAATACCGAGAGCGGGTAGCACCAATGGGGCCATCCGTCGTTCTTGAAGAGCACTTTGGTACCGTAGTCGATATGGAACCACGAGCCAAGAAACGTTTAGAAGATATTGAAACTTATTATCGTGAGTACATTTGGGAAGAAAATTATCCAAATGTATTTATGACGGAAGAAGAGTTGGATCGATTAAATTACATTGAAACCGATATTATGGACTTAGTGAATCGAAATTATGCCCGCTGGCTGATGGAGGGTGGCGTAGAAGATGAGTGGGGTGCGTATGTGAGTCAGCTTGACGACATGGGACTTAAAGAAGTTATGTCCATTCGACAAGAGGCATTTGATCGTTTCCATAGTCAGGTTGCTGACTAAGTGGGTAAACCTATGCGACTAATGACACTTATTCTTCCCCTATTTTTTCTAATGGGCTGCACAGTAAAAGGAGAGGAAGTTGATCCGATGCTTCATTCATTAAGTGAAGACAGAGCGTATTATACAGAGCCATATCGACCACAGTTTCATTTTTCAACTCCAACTGGAAATTTAGCTGATCCCAATGGACTGGTCTATTATGAAGGAGAATACCATTTGTTTCATCAAAAAAACGGGACGTGGGCACATGCAATAAGTAGCGATTTACTTCACTGGAATCATATGCCCATTGCCTTGGAACACGATGAACTCGGGCAAGCACTTTCTGGGAGTGTCGTTGTTGATCACGAAGATTCTTCTGGCTTATTTAAAGGAAAAGCCGGACTTGTTGCTATATACACGAATACAGAGGGCGGTGAGGCTCAATCAATTGCGTACAGTCAAGATCATGGACGAACGTGGGAGCGGTATAATGGAAATCCGGTTATTGAAAATCCGGGTATAAAAGATTTTCGAGACCCAAAAGTATTTTGGCATAAGGAGACGTCACAATGGGTGATGGTCGTGTCTACAGATAAGTCGGTTACGTTTTATCAATCGGAAAATTTAATCGATTGGACGTACGCCAGTCGCTTTGGTGATGGAGAAGGTTCTCACGTTGCTGTCTGGGAGTGCCCTGATCTTTTCCGCTTACCAGTAGATGGGGATAGCGAAAATGAGAAGTGGGTACTCCATGTGAGTGTAGGGGACAACGAGGAAACAAATGGTTCGACAGCTCAGTACTTTATCGGTGAATTTGATGGCACTACATTTACAAACGATCATGATCCAGAAGAAGTTCTACTCACAGACTTCGGCCAAGATTTTTATGCGGCACAAACGTTTTCAAATACAGAAGACAATCAAATCATTTGGCTTGGATGGATGGCAAACTGGCGCTATCCATATCAATCACCAACTGACCCTTGGATGGGTGCTATGTCCATTCCAAGAGAATTGAGCTTAGTTACAAATCAACAAGGGCAGATCCGCCTTACTCAACAGCCGATTCGTTGGCTAGATGAACTATCAGCTAAACAGGAGCAGATCGAGCCCTTCTATGTGAATGAAGAGACGGCTTTACCACTACAAGTTTCAGGAACAACCTATCGCTATGAAGCAACCGTTACATGGGATGAATTAACTGAATTTGGCTTGCGGCTACGGCATGGAGACGGAATTGAATCACTCGTTGGTATTGATGCTGCTTATAATAAAATCTTTCTTGATCGAACAAACGCTGGTTTAGAGACAATTATTGATCGAAATGGTGAACAGTTTTCATTTGGAAGACGATATGAAACCGATTATAAAGCAAGTAGGAGACAAGTGAAACTCACCGCTTTAGTTGATGAGTCATCTATTGAGTTATTCATAAATGATGGTGAAATCGTTTTTACCTCTCTTATTTACACAGATCCTACGAATGATGGAATTGAATGGTATGCCGATGGCGGTAGCATACATGTGTCAGAATCTACATTTACCTATTTTCATAATGTATGGAGACAGCCACCAGAAGAAGGAACATTTGAGCGACTTGTGACAAATGTTGATCAAGCTCGTTTGAAAGTAGGGGAGCAGTTGTCGCTATTTGCTGCTCACAAGCCCGATTTCGAAGATGCTAGTGCTGAAACTTTAACGTGGAAAAGCACAAATAGTAGCATCGTGAACATTATAAACGAAACCAATGAGGGAGTAGTCATTAAAGCTTTAACCGAAGGAGTCACAGAGATTGTTGTAACAAATGATTCACAGGAACTAGAAAAAACAATCCGACTCTACATTTCAAAATAGGAGGACCTGTACTCTTGAAGCATGTTAAAGAAATAAAAAACCACGCTGACCGCGTAAAAGAAGCAACCGACTATGTTCATACAAGAGATTTATCAAAAGCAACCTATCGACTGGGCTTCCATCTAATGGCACCATCGGGATGGATGAACGACCCAAACGGACTTATTTATTTTAACAATCAATACCATGTGTTTTATCAACACCACCCTTATGATCCAACGCACGGCCCAATGCACTGGGGTCATGCTGTAAGTGATGACTTAGTCCACTGGAACCATTTGCCAATCGCACTTGCTCCAGGTGATCACTGCGACCAAAGTGGTTGCTTTTCCGGCAGTGCAGTTGATGACAATGGTGTCCTCACCTTACTATATACTGGCCATAATGTGATAAACAGGGAAAGAGATGAGTTTTATCAAAATCAAAATATGGCTCGTAGTATGGATGGCGTTCGTTTTGATAAAAGCAGCCAAAATCCAGTTATTCCAAAACAACCCGAAGGCATGCAGCATCATTTTCGCGATCCAAAAGTGTGGAAAGAAAACGGAAGCTGGAAGATGGTTGTTGGCTCAACAGAAGAGGGATGCGGTCAAGTGCTGCTCTATCAATCTGATCAATTAGAAACCTGGTCCTATGAGGGGGTATTAGCTAAGCACAACGGTGAAAATGAAGGTTATATGTGGGAATGTCCCGACTTCTTCCCACTAGGTGACGAGCACGTTCTATTGCTTTCGCCACAAGGTATTGAAGCAGAAGGCGACCGCTATCATAACCATCATCAAACTGGATATTTCGTTGGTCATTATCAAAAAAATCAATTTGAAAGAGGTTCATTTAAAGAACTTGATTACGGCCACGATTTTTATGCTGTTCAAACCTTTCAAGATGGGAAAAACAGGAGAATTGCGATTGGCTGGATGGATATGTGGGAATCACCAATGCCAAGTCAAAAGGAGGGCTGGGCTGGTGCATTAACACTTCCAAGAGAGCTAGTGTTAAAAAACGGACATCTTTACATGAAGCCGGTAGAAGAATTAGTAGCATTACGAGAGAAAGAAATTAAACTTCCGTCTACAAACGTTGCGAACAAGTGGGCACTTCCAATCAAAGGACAGAAAATCGAACTAGTAGTCACCATTAATCTTAACCAAACGAAGGCAGAAGGGTTTGGCTTGAAACTCGCGCAAGCAGAAGACGGAAGTGAAGAAACCGTGCTTTTCTTTGATTCCAACACAAAGACTGTTACTCTCGATCGATCACAATCTGGAGAGGGGGTTACAGGAAAAAGAACAGCACCTGTTTCGTGGAATGAACAGGTGCGCATACAACTCTTTTTAGATCGCTCTTCCATTGAAGTCTTTCTAAATGATGGAGAAACCGTTCTTACTAGTCGCATCTATCCGAAAGAAACAAGTATAGGAGCAGAATTATTTGTGCTAAATGGCAACGTCCAGCTTGAAGAGAGCGTAGGCTACTTATTAAAAACCGTTGTCACTTAACCAAAAAGCAAAGCGGCATTTCGCCGCTTTGCTACTTTATTTTCTTTCTTTTTATATCTTCTTCAATTTTCACAGCAATGACTTCACTTTGTTTCAATGCCCACTCATAATGTTGGAACGTGTTTGCCGCGAAATATGTATAAAGATTTGTTGTTTTTGTCCATTTGAAGGTCTTTTTTGTTATTAACTCTTCGTTGGTATGCCGTTCAATTAAGCTTATCACTCTTGCATGACTTAATTTTAATTTTTTTAATGCGTGATTTAGAGAAACGTCTTGGTAGTTTGTCCATATTTGCTGATTAAGTAAAGCCAGGTTGTGCCACTTGTAGCCAGGCGCTGGGATAGAGGGGGTGTCGCCATCCATCCCTTCACAATACCATTGCTCTAGCATCGCTTGCCATTCATAAACATGCATTACCACATCACGAAAATTTTTATCGCGTGCGTCTGTTTCTATTGATAAAGACCTTTTTCTTGCCGGTATCGAATCAATCCGTTTTAATAGTGCATCTAACTTTGTTTCACATTCTTCTAGTAACCTTTCTTTTTTGTTCATGCATCTAACCACCCTTCTTTAACAATCATTAATCGTTTAACTATTCTAAAAATATAACAGAGTAGAAGGCAAAAAAGCTCTTCATACAAAATCTTACTAAGCATTAGCGACTTCGAATAACGTTATGATAGACTTGAATCATTTTTTTCATAAGATTAAAAAAGAACTCTTGGAAAAGTGTATTCGCAATGATTCTTATTAAGGCGAAGAAAGCTACGATGCACGCAATCATCAGTAAAAGAGAAATGCCTAATTGTATACCTTCCATTGTTAATCACCTAAACCTTTAGTATCACGTCTGTAAACGTTACATTTTTATCTAAAAACATTTATACAGTGTAGAATATGGTCGCTAACTCGATAATCATTTACCCTTTCTTAAATGATACCAAAGAAATGTTGCTAAAAAAAGACCGAAAACATAGATGCACATAACAATGAGTTTCGTATAAAAATTGAGCAATAGCCTTTACTGTATGACACCAGAATAAATCTAGAATCAACTTTTATACCTATTTTCCGTTTAACGGAAGACGCATACAACGCGCGAAACGACCTTTTGCTTGAATGTAACCAATATTCCCCATATGATTTACTTAGCCTGCAAAAGGAGGCGAGTATGGGACAGACAAACAAAGAGAGTTTATTTCTTCTTGTTAAAGATTTTGAAAAAAAACTCAACAGACGTTTAAAGAGGGCAGAGATTACTTTACTTAAATCAGTGATAAGTAAAGAACCGAAATCTCGAAACTAGCGCATAGCCACTTCGCTATCTCTCATCTGTTCCATACTACATATGAAAAGCTTGGACAAAGCGAGCCTGATCGGGCATTTTTTTGGAAATTTCAAAACTAATGATTGAGACTTCACTGTATAATCGATCTAAAATAAACTAAGGGATGAGTTCAAACGTGATAAAAATGATGAAACAAATTGATGTTGAAAAATTGGATTGGGAAGTATGGAAAGACGGGAAGGAGCTTGTCATTCATTATGGGACTATTGGCGATACTGAAGAGAGGAAAAAGAGTCATGATGTTGAAGATCTCTTAAATGAATGTTTAGGTTGGACGAGAAAGGGTGCTTGTGATGGCGAAGATATAGGTAGTGGAACAGCTAACATCTTTAACTATGTTATAGATGTTGAGAAGGCAACACAAACGATTCTAGAAGAGCTTAAAACGAACAATCTTCTTAATGGAGTAAAAATTGCTTGCTTACACCCTGAGGATGAAAAATACACAACCTTGTATCCAAAAGGAGCGGAATTCAATTTACTGTTAAAAGAGCATTAGCATTAGACAATAAAAAGCTCTTTTAACATCATAATTCATAAAGTAAGTCCACCTAATTACTCGCTTAGATAAGTACATAAAGTAGAAACGTTGGACGAAGAAGGAACAGGAATGATCATCGAACAATGAGATCGTCATTACTAATTAAAAGAGCTTGGTCATCAGTGAAGGGTAAAAGGTCTAGTTTAGACTCATGGCACTCAATGATCTTTTTAACTGCTTCATTGAAGTATTTATTTCCAGAGTGAGGAATAGGATATTGTCGAATTAGATTTAAACCTGTAAATCGTGTAAGGTCGGATGCCTTGGTCTTATCATCCATAAATGCCACATATTCAATATCGGGAGCCATTATGATTGAACCAGCTGATTCACCGATATATAGTTTTCCTTTTTTAATCTGATCGATAATTAATTTGTCCGAACCAGTTTTACGTAGTTCCTGAAGTAAATAAAAGGTATTGCCTCCAGATACGTAGATGTAATCATTCTTAGACAACTTTTCTTCTATTTCAGAAGTTGCGCACTTCGATAAATCAAGCATTTCTATCGTTATACCTAAATCGTTAAATGCTGCTATTGCAGAATCTACATAGTGCGTAATCGCTTCAGTAGTACTCGCAGTCGGAATAAACGTTACGACCTTTCCACGGGGATTTTCATGAATAAATTCACTAAATAAATCGATTACATCTGCAAATGATGACGATAAGAACATTTTCATAGTAGATCAAACTCCTTAAGTGTTTGGCTTTCGCAAGAACGTATGATCTCATTATAGTAAAAGATGTTTGTCTGATCAACTATTGTGTTGTAGAAGGTAAGGGATACGTAGAATTTTTTGAGACCACTAAATTTAATTTCTTGTTTTAGCGCCGATTAACTAGTGGCGCTAAAACAAGTTACGGATTTGAAGATACATGACTGTATTCAATTGCTTTTTAATAGAAACGATAAAAATTATTTAAAAGGTACTGAAAATATATCCTTATGTTTTCTTATAATAGCCGTTTGAAATATAGATATATACTAATCCAATTGGAGCAATAACGATTGCAAACATGTACAAAACAATAATCTTAAAAATTTTCCAAGGTATCACAAATACTAAAGGTAAAATGAATATATTTCCCGAGATAAGTAAATCAATAAGGTCATCCCACACTACTGTAGCAAACGGAAATAATAAAAAGTTCATTAAAAAGAACATAAAAACAATGAATTGAAAGTCTCCAGTGTTCATTTGAACATATAAGTACATAAAGAAAATGAAAGCGCCAAAAATGTACGATTTTATTAAATACCTACGATCTACCCCATCTATCATTTTTTTAGCTAAATTAAGTATGGTTTTCAACATTTCTCACCTCCTTCCTTACTATATATCGGCACATTAGTAACAGATTAAAGTGTTTTTGAAGCAGAAAGAGTTTATAGGAAGAGAGGTATTTGGTTTTGAGCATACAGAGGCTTTCGTTAGACTATGCACATGTGAAAATCCGCTTACATGATCCAGAAGAGAATAGGTTAGAATTCATTTATAGGAGGGAGTATCATAAAAGACTATTTGAATGGATATACATATCCAAATGACAAGAAACAAATAAACGCACGTACAGTAGAAGGAACGTATAGTAGCTACATTTTTTAAAGTGAAAAATTCGTTTTCCAAAACAGACGGCAAAAGCCTACCATCTCAATTACATAATAGGGAAAATCATAGAAGTTCAAATCTTAACTTTCCTTAAGGAATCAAATTCTTACTTCATGATAACCTCATTTCGAGATAAATCCACCGGTTTCCCTCAACATCTCATTTCTAGTTACCATACTAGTTTTACTAAAAAAACAAATACGAAACGATTGCGTTTCATTTATTTTGGTGGTACGATACGTTAGGAAACGATACCGTATCGTATTGCATTGTAAGTATGGGGGGAAATATAGGTGGATCTAGAACAGTCACAACAGTTAAACGTGAAGAAAGAAATGCCAAAAATAAAGGTGGTACCACTATTAGCCGTATTACTATCTGGAGCATTTGTTGCAATATTAAACGAAACCATTTTGAATGTAGCGTTAAACGCCATTTCGTCTGACTTTAATGTGGCTTATAGTACTGTTCAATGGTTGGTAACAGGGTATATGTTAATCATTGGAACTCTGATTCCGATTTCAGCTTACTTTATGGAGCGGTTTACTACGCGGCAACTGTTTATTACAGCCATGACATTGTTTACAGTAGGTACAGTCATTTCGGGGATTAGTCCTACTTTCTCCGTTTTGTTAATAGGGCGGCTTACGCAGGCAGTTGCCACAGCAATTATGATTCCGCTTTTAACAAACGTCATTTTATCCGTTATACCAATTGAAAGACGCGGAGCTTCAATGGGATTGGTAGGCCTTGTTATTATGTTTGCTCCAGCAATCGGACCGACTGTATCAGGATTAATTGTAGAAAATCTATCTTGGCGTTGGTTATTCTACTTTGTCGTTCCCATTTCGCTTTTCTCATTATTGTTTGGTATAAAAGTCTTGAAAAACGTAACAGAGACGTCCAAACCAAAGCTCGATATATGGTCATTTATCCTTTCAACTCTAGGGTTTGGTGGCATTGTTTACGGATTTAGTTCAGCAGGAAAAGGAGATGCTAGCTTCACTGATCCTGTGGTTTTAGCATGTTTAATTGTTGGATTTGCCTCACTCGCATTATTTAGTTGGAGACAATTAAAACTAGAAAAGCCGATGCTAGATATTCGCGTCTTCCGCTACCCGATGTTTCTTATTGGTCTTCTACTCGTTATGCTCACGATGATGACCATGTTTGCCATGATGCTAGTTCTTCCCGTGTACATGCAAGGAGCTCTTGCATTTACAGCTGTAGCTACTGGATTAGTAATGTTGCCTGGTGGATTAATTAATGGCGCAATGTCACCAATTATGGGGCGGCTTTTTGATAAATTCGGACCTCGTCCAATTTTAATTCCAGGTACCATTCTTTTAGCAATCACAGTGTTCACTTATCGATTTTCTACACCTGGTGTACCAATGTGGGTCATCATCATTCAACATGTGTTCTTAATGGTCTCCGTCGCAATGATTATGATGCCAGCACAAACAAATGGATTAAATCAATTACCTGCTAAACTTTATCCGCATGGTACAGCTATCGCAAATACATTAATGCAAGTATCTGGAGCGATCGGTGCAGCTTTATTTATTGCGATCATGGAAAATGGTCAACAGAATTTCTTATCAACTATTAGTAACCCGACTGAACTTGATACTGTAGAAGCCATGACCGTTGGTTCCCAGTTAAGCTTTTCAACTGGCTTCTATTTTGCTTGTGCAGCAGTTGTCTTAGCATTCCTAGTACGCAGAAGTACTTACGGCAATAAAAAACAATAAACTGATCTTTCAATTTCAATTTATGATCTGGTTACATGAACCGTAAAAAAGGTAGCTTCCTCCAAAGGAGCTGCTTTTTTTAAAGTGAAGATTAAGCAAGATTATTATTTAAATTACATGACAACAGTGACCCTATCGCCATTAATTTTAATATGGATGGGGGAGGGAGAAGGGTTAATTCCCATGAGGTATCCAAACGCTTTTACAAATCAGGATCAGTGGAAGATAATTCGTGGTTTGAATTCATAAATAATGTATGGTTACTGCTATTGTGTATCATAAAAAGGGCTATGCTCACGGCTCACTAGGAACAGAGAAGTTGAATGAAAGTAAGAGTTGTTTAGGAAGAAGAGGGACTACACGGACAATAAAGGATGAGAAAGGGCAATAAACATCATTAAACACCACAATAAACAGTTAGTGTTTACACATTCTCAGTTATCCCTTTCTCACAAAACAATTTTTTACTTGAGGAAAATAATGATTGTTGTTTTTTTAACCGTGCTATCTTGACGAACAGGAAAAGGAATAAGTCAAACTTAAAAAACCCTTATCCACCTGCACGATTCCATTGTTATTTACACATTCTTTACTTGCTGACTCGATTTCTTTGCTATTAACATACATTCTCGTTATCAATAATACTGTCACACAAATGATAACTATAGAAACGATTATTCCTAGCACTAGATGGTTTTTATTAGACAAAAAGATCGCTCCTTACTCAGATAGTGTAGTCCTTAAATAAGTTTACTAGCCTTTTTAGGTAAGTGTATAACACTGTATTTAAACAATTGTTTAATTAAACCGTAGTAAAGAATGAACAGTATTTCAAGGGATATAGTAAAAAAAATTTAAAAGCTGTTAATACAGAAACTGGGGAGCCAGAGGTGATAGGCGGAGGCTAGCGGCATCGTTCGTATGATCTTTGACTAATTTCTCTATATCTCACGAATTATTTTCCACAACATGTATAGTAAAGATCGTAAAGTTATCCGAGCATTAATGCTGATTTTTATGTATGTTTTCATTAAAAGTAAGAATAAAAAGAGAGTCGCTCATGGTTTTGCAGTCACAACTATTTGCTAACTTTTATCACTAAATATATGATGTAGTTTATACTAAGATGGACTTTATAAAAATTCTTCCTCGTAATATTGTTCTTGGTGTATCTAAAAGAAAAGTAAAAAAGTACGAAAATAAATTCCATCTCAAAACCCAAGAATACTTATATTATTGAGATAGATTTTTTATTTATTATTAAGTTCCTGTAATGTATATTATGTAAACTTATAAATTTATCAAGGGGGAATCCTTTTTAAGATTCACACCTCTTACTCTACATTCTTATAGAATTGCATACTCCTATAATTACAAGAACCTAAACAGAAACAACAAAAATGTCTCAAAACTTAACTAAGCCTTATGTTTTAGTTTTGAGACTGAAAAAAATTATTTAGTTAAGCGTAATCTGTTTTACTTTTCGTATCAAGAGTTGAATTATCATTTGAATTTGCAAGCAAGTCATTTGAATTTGGTGTTACTGCTAATAAAGTAATGGCGATAATAGCAATGATATACTTTTTCATTCTTGGCCATCTCCATATGTAAAGCCCTTCAATAAACTTGCATCGAGCCTTAAACTCGAAGTTTTCGTAAAATTGAGCACTAGCCTTAGCTTTTTTGAATACGTTATTAGCTTCTAAGTGCTTTCATTCCATAGTAAGAACTAGTTATTTCCTCAATTTCTAATGATTTTTTATAGTAGTGTATAGCTGACTTGTAATCAGATTGAGCAAATTTACTAAGTCCGATGGCTTTTAGTATAATGCCTGTTGTTAATGGAGAGATGCTTTCATTAAGACATTCTTTTAAAATTTGTTCTCCTTTTGCGTATTGCTTTAATTCTACATAAATTGCGCCTATTACCTGTTTGTTGTTAACAGCATTATTAATTACTCCTAATCGTCTAAAAGCTGTTTCAGCTTGTTCTAGATACGATAATGAGAGAAGGTACTGGTTTATTCTATAATATGCATAACCCATGTAACCTAAGAAATCTGCTTCTTCTGTTTCATCTTTTACATACTCTAATAAACGCTCTGCTTTTCTAAACATTTTTATGGAAGTCCTATACTTCTGATTGTTAAATTCGTCTTGGCCACTAATAAAGTAATATAAATACTTTAAGTAATGATCCATTTTCGTCTCAACAAATTTGAATGAACCTTCGAGGGGTTCATTTTTACTACTCTTATCAAGAATGTTGTTGTGTCTATATTCAACTAAAGAAAAATAAGCTAGTATCTTATCATCTTCTTCCATTGTCTTAAGCATTTATTCTACTTCGTGCTTAAGTAACGTAGCCTCTGTGTAAGAGCTTGAGAGGATACAGCTATACCACTCTACAATTTTTGCACCAACTTTTGAAGATGGTATCTTTTCGTGTATAAGGTTCACCTACTTTACCTATTATTAACCTACTAGGATAACTTCACCATATTAAATTTAAGATTTGTCGAATTTAACGTGTTTCCCAATATATTGATGCATGTTGGGAAACATAAAAATAAGATGCCTATGATGGCATCTTAGATATAAAATTCATATGTTTTATCAAAGTTGCTATGAACTCCATCTTTAAATACAAACGTTTCTCGCATGAAAAACACGCTCCTTCGTTTTAAAAAGAGTTTAACCCTACAATTATTATCCTTTCCTGTCTTTCGGCAAAAGGTCTCGAACAAGCATTTCCATTGTTAAGGTATCAATTATCATCATATAATCATCGACATGTGCTCTATCCATTCCTCTTTCTAACTTTCTGATTAGGGTCTGATTTAAACCAGTTCTTTTTGCTAACTCAACTCTACTAATACCTAACATTTTTCTCATCTCAACCATCTTCTCGACCATTTGGTTAAGATTCTCATTACTCATCTTTTTCATTCCAGAGCCCCTTTTTTCAAACAAATCATTAATGATTACGTGAAGATTGAATATTCACGATTTCTGTAACACTGTGTTAAAATTATTCATTTCATTATAATTTATTTTATCTATAACGAAAACCCTAAAATAGAAAAAGTTCTTTCTCTTTTGGCAGCTAATATGCGTTGCTTTCGTTACTTGTGTCGGCATCTTATTTTTTACAGAGTAGGCTTTTTTCATAAAAATGTGAAACGTATTTACCTGTTTGGTCGTAAGAAAAGTAGGAGGATTGATACGTATGCATTTACTTGCTGAACAACTGTTTGTTTTATCCCTTGACCCCCATAAAAAGAAACCATACGCACGCTCAGCCGCTTCACTTTCTTATGGCCTAGCTGCAGCGATCCTTACCGATCTGCTGCTCGATTCCCTTATTGAAGTCCGTCATAAAAAAATTGTTCCACTGTCTAAGAAAGCCGCAGATCCTCTATTAGAGGAGACCCTTATGTTAATGGACAACTCAAAGCCAAAAACGCCTGAATACTGGGTTACAGCATTGCCATCAAGACTAGATAACATCCAGCATACAATTGCTCGAAAGCTTGAAGACAGTACTATTTTGACTGTGAACAAAAAGTATATTTTAGGACTATTTCCATCATTCACTTACGAATGCAAACAAGAGAATTTAATCCCTATCGTTCGTGAACGATTAGTAACCATTTTGGAGAAAACAAATCAACAAGAACCTTTAAACAAAAATGAAGAGCGACACCTAATGTTACTCTCTCTTCTTCAATCAAGTAAGCTAGTAGACATTGTATTTACGGATCGTAATGAAGCAAAAAAGATTGAAAAGCAAGTTAAACATTTGAACAAAAACCTTCCATTATCAAAATCCGTTAAGATGGCAACAGAGTTTATTGATACATCGATAACAATGGCGATTGCAACGGCAGTCGTTACCTCAACAACCTCCTCTTCATCTGACGCGTAGAGAAAGACGTTTGTCTCTTATACGCGTCTTTCTCTAGCTTTCTTTCCCTATTTATGTTAAAAATGAGTATATTCACCTCTTTGTCAGGGTGTACGTCACCCTATCCCCTCATGATGTTCTTTCACTTCCCTATCTTCTTTGAAAGGAGGCTTGTCTTCCAACTCATTTTTTACGTTTTGTAACATATAATCTAACACTGTTGTTGAATTTTGAATTTTTCATCTTTATTGTAAGTGGATAAACTTAGTCAGCAACGGCTTTATGCAGCATTTCGTTACGATCTCAAAAAAGGAGGCGTTTCCATGCATTTGTTAGACAAGTTACAGGTGAATTTTGAAGAAGTGGAACCCCCACTCTCTAGCCAAGAAGCAATAGATGAGGCAACTCGTTGTTTGTATTGCTACGATGCTCCTTGCATTACCGCTTGTCCCACAGGTATTGACATTCCCGGCTTCATTAAAAAAATTACGACTGCCAATTTAATTGGCTCTGCTCGAACCATAATGGAAGCTAATCCTGTAGGAGCTAGCTGTGCCAGAGTCTGTCCTACTGAGGAACTGTGTGAAGGTGCTTGTGTGTTGAACCATTCTTCTAAAGCGATTTCAATTGGCAAATTACAGCGATTTGCAACGGATTGGGCTATTCATAATAAGAAAATCCTTTTTAAAGCAGGCAAAAAAACGAATCAACGTGTAGCCATCGTTGGCAGTGGACCAGCTGGTTTATCTGCTGCACGAGAGCTTGCTCGCCTCGGCCATGGTGTTACCATTTTTGAAAAAGAGTCAGAAGCTGGTGGTTTAGATACGTATGGCATTGTGTCGTTTCGTTTACCAAAAAAAATCTCTTATTGGGAGGTCGAACAAGTTAAGTCTCTCGGTGTTACGATACAAACAAATACGTGTGTCGGCGAAGACATTACTCTTGATGAATTAAAAAGCTCATATGATGTAGTTATTCTCGCGATCGGAATGGGGAGCGTCCCTACTTTAGGCATCCCGGGAGAACACGCACAAGATGTTTATGACGCCATTGATTTTGTGAAGGCAACAAAAACCGATGATCTTGCGACTCATTTTTCCGGAAAAAATGGTGTCGTGATTGGAGCTGGGAATACAGCTATTGATGGGGCAACATGCGCTGTACGTCTAGGAGCTTCTAATGTAAAAATCCTTTACCGTCGTACAGAAGATGAAATGACGGCTTATGATTTTGAATATACCTTTGCCAAGCAGGATGGCGTTGAATTTCGCTGGCTTCACTCTCCTACTCGCATTCTTCTTGATGAGAATGGATCTGTAACTGGAGTAGAATGTATGCAAATGACACTTGGAGAAGCAGATCAAGATGGACGGCGTCGGCCGATTCCAAGTGGTCATACTACCGTCATCCCAACTGATTTTGTCGTTCGTGCAATTGGGCAATCGCGCTACAGTTGGCTTGATCAGGCTAACATTCACACAAAGAATGGGATAATCACGATTAACGAGCAGTTTAAAACAACTGCTGAAGGTGTATATGCATGCGGCGACGTCATCTTCGGTGATGGACAAGGTGAAGCAATGGTCGTCTCTGCAGCTGAACAAGGAAAACAAACGGCGTATTCGATTCATCGAACTCTAACAGACGTTCGAAAGGAGGCACATTATGGCTGATCTATACAGCAACCTTGCTGGAATCTCCTCTCCTAACCCCTTTTGGCTTGCCAGTGCACCTCCAACAAATTCAGGCTATCAAGTTCAGCGTGCATTTGAAGCAGGTTGGGGTGGCGCCGTGTGGAAAACGTTAGGGGAGCCAATTATCAACTCAACCTCCCGATTTGCCGCTGTTCACTTTAATGGTCAGCGTGTAGCAGGTTTTAATAACATTGAATTAATTTCTGATCGTCCTCTTGAAACCAATTTACGTGAAATTGAGGAAACGAAAAAGCGGTTTCCTGATCATGCGATCATCGCCTCATTAATGGTCGAGCCAAAACAAGACAAATGGCATGAAATTGTTAAAAAAGTAGAGGCTGTTGGTGTAGATGGCTTAGAACTAAATTTCGGCTGTCCTCACGGTATGGCCGAACGTGGTATGGGCGCAGCGTCTGGTCAGGTGCCAGAGCTCGTGCAGAAACAAACGGAATGGGTGAAAGAAGTAGCTCAAACACCTGTGATCGTTAAACTAACGCCAAATATTACAGACATTACCGTAACCGCGGAATCTGCTGTGCAAGGCGGTGCGGATGCTATTAGCCTAATCAATACCATTAACAGCCTAGCTGGAGTCGACATTCACTCATGGCAAACGGTACCGAATGTCGATGGTCTAGGAACGCACGGTGGCTATTGCGGGCCTGCCGTCAAACCAATTGCGCTTCACATGTTAGGTGACTGTGCCAGAAATCCACGTGTGACGGTTCCGATTTCCGGGATTGGCGGTATAGCCAATTGGCAAAACGCTGTTGAATTTCTGTTAATGGGTGCGACCAATGTGCAAGTATGTACAGCGGCAATGCATCACGGATTTCGAATTGTAGAAGACATGATTGACGGTCTTTCCACGTACCTAGACGACAAGGGGCTTTCCTCTGTTCGCGATTTAACCGGTAAATCGATACAGCGTTACTCTGACTGGGGCAATGTGAATCTCAACCATCAAGTGGTCGCGTCTATTCATACGGATGTGTGTATTAACTGTAATAAGTGCCACATTTCATGTGAAGACACAGCCCATCAATGTATAGAACGATTTGTCGACGAAAAAGGAGCTCCATACTTAAAAGTAAACGAAGACGAGTGCGTTGGCTGTAATCTATGTTCCATCGTTTGCCCAGTGGACGGCGCAATTGATATGGTCGTGAAAGAAAATGGCCTGCCTCCTATGTCATGGAATGATCGCCAAAGCAGCCTGGCGTCAATGAAATCCCCTCAATCTTAAGGAGTGAGCGTTTATGAAAAAAGTGATTAAGAACGGGACGATCGTAACGGCATCCGATACGTATCAAGCAGACGTATTGATTGAAAACGAAAAAATAGCTGGCATCGGTAGCGCCGCAACGTTTGGACATGTAGATGACACCATTGACGCCACAGGTTGTTTTGTTTTCCCTGGTGGTGTTGATCCCCACACTCATTTAGATATGCCCTTTGGCGGTACGGTAACAAAAGATAATTTTGAAACAGGTACAATTGGAGCTGCATTTGGCGGCACCACAACTATAGTTGACTTTTGTTTAACTGAAAAAGGAAAACCGTTAAAAAAAGCCATCCAAACATGGCACGACAAATCAGCCGGAAAAGCGGCGATTGACTATAGTTTTCACTTAATGATTGGTGAAATGACCGAGGACGTGTTAAAGGAACTCCCTTCTGTTATCTCTAATGAAGGCATTACGTCCTTTAAAGTATTTATGGCGTATAAAAATGTTTTCCAAGCAGATGATGCGACGTTATTTGAAACGTTAATAAAAGCAAAAGAGCTAGGTGCTCTCGTCATGGTTCATGCAGAAAATGGAGATGTGATTGACTATTTAACGAAACAGGCACTTGCCAAAGGGCAAACCGATCCCATTTATCATGCACTGACCCGACCGGTAGAAGCAGAAGGCGAAGCGACAGGTCGGGCTTGTCAACTAACAGCATTAGCAGGATCACAGCTCTATGTTGTTCACGTTACATGTGCTGAAGCAGTTAAACAAATTGAAGAAGCACGCAAACAAGGTGCGGATATTTGGGGAGAAACGTGCCCTCAATATTTGGTGCTTGATGAAGAGGCGCTTCGAAAAGCAGATTTTGAAGGGGCAAAATACGTTTGGTCACCTCCCCTTCGCCCGAAAGAACATCAAGATACGCTATGGAATGCGTTAAAAACAGGTGGATTGCAGACGATTGGTAGTGATCAATGTTCATTTGACTTTGACAGTCAAAAAAGTTTAGGCAAAGACGATTTTACTAAAATTCCAAATGGTGGTCCGATTATTGAAGATCGCATGAGTATTGTGTATTCAGAAGGCGTTGAAAAAGGACGAATAAGCTTAAATCAATTTGTTGATATCACCTCAACAAGAGCAGCAAAATTATTTGGGATGTACCCGAAGAAAGGGAGTATCTCTGTTGGCGCCGACGCGGATCTTGTTTTATTTGACCCAAGTGTGGAGCGAACATTATCGGTTACCTCGCATCATTTAGCGGTTGACTATAATGCATTTGAAGGAATGCAAGTAAAAGGAGTTCCTCGCACTGTACTGTCACGGGGGCAAGTCATTATTCATAATGGCTCCTATGTTGGTTTACCGGGAGATGGTGTCTTTATAAAACGAGCACGTTATGGCAATACGCTTTCAAATGATCGAGTCGAACTTTAGACAAGGAGGTGGCTTTTATGGCAGAACACTTTCACTTCGAAAACGAACGAAAACAAATTGATGCGTTTTTAGCGGAGGGGTTAAAAATTAATACCATCATTGATCATTTGAACGGTTCTGATATCTCCTTTTCAAATGATCAAAAACACGAAATGCTTACAATCGGTAATGCAAATGCACGTAAATATGCATCAACCCTCTTTTTTCATCAGCAAAAAGGTGATGACTCATGAAGACAGGAAATCTTCGTATTAATCGTGATCGCCTTATGAACACACTTCGTGATTTTGCCAAAATTGGTGAGACGAAAAACAAAGGCGTTACCCGCTTAGCTTTATCAAAAGAAGATATTCAAGCGCGAACGTACTTTAAAGATCAATGCGAGGCTCTAGGACTATCTGTTCAATGGGATGATCTTGGCAATATGTATGCCCTGCTCTCAGGAAAAAATCCGGATCAACCACCTATTTATATGGGATCGCATCTCGATACTGTAAAAAAAGGCGGACGCTTTGATGGTGTCCTGGGGGTCGCAGCAGGGTTAGAAGTGATTCGAGTCATCCTTGATCAAGGCGTCGAATTAAATCGGCCTGTTGGCATTATTAACTTTACAAATGAAGAAGGCGCACGATTTGAACCATCTATGATGGCATCCGGTATAGTAGCAGGGAAATTCGATGTAAGTACAATGATTAAAAAAATTGATCAATCTGGCGTTACGTTCGGAGATGCCCTTGAATTGTCAGGCTTTAAAGGATCTCGTGCACATCGTCTAAACCAAGCCGCTGCTTTTCTTGAGCTTCATATTGAACAAGGACCCATTTTGGAACAACTTCAGCTTGATATTGGTGTTGTCGAGTGTGTTGTAGGCATGTGCTGTTATGAGATTGAGATTACTGGTCAATCCAATCACGCTGGAACCACACCTCAGTCATTGAGGAAAGATGCTCTTACGGCTGCAAATTACTGTATGAACATCCTTCATGACCGATTGGCTCAGCTTGATTCAGATTTAGTCTATACAATTGGCCGCTTTTCGGTTTCTCCCAATATTCACACGGTCATTCCAAACAAAGTCGTCTTTTCCATTGAAGCAAGGCATAAAGACGAAGCCGTTGTTGAACAAGTAGAAGCCATTCTCACCGATATTACTAATGAATCCCCTCTCCCCTCTAAAGCAACAAAATTATGGGGACGACATACCGTTTGGTTTGATGAGGAAATTGTTGAACAAGTAGAAGAATCTACAAAAGCGCTTCACTATTCTTACAAAAGAATGGTAAGCGGCGCTGGACACGATGCTCAATTTATTGCCGGGATTATACCAACGGCGATGATTTTCGTTCCGAGTGCTGGCGGTATTAGTCACGCTGAAAATGAATATACTTCGTGGGAGGCATGCGCAAATGGTGCCAGCGTCCTATTGGAAACCATTTATAAACTAACGAATAAACTGTAGGGAGGTTCGTTACGTGGAAGCAGAGACGAAAAAGAGCTATAGTGAGAAAGACCAAGATTATTTATGGCATGGGATGAAGCCGTATCAAGGGAACGGAACACCACTAATCGCAGAATCTGGTAAAGGTTCTTGGTTTACAGATACTACTGGAAAGCGATATTTTGATGGGGTTTCAGGATTATGGTGCTTAAATTTAGGACATGGTCAGGAAGAGATTATTGAAGCTGCAGCTAACCAAATGAAATCGTTAGCATACTTTCCTCTTTCTTTTGGTCATAAACCGGCAATTGATTTAGCAGAAAAATTAAGTGAGCTTCTTGGTGGTGGCTACCGTTCGTTTTTTGCAAATGGTGGTTCAGATGCGAACGAAACGGCATTTAAAATCGCACGCCAACATCATAAGCAATCAGGTAATCCAGAAAAAACAAAGATTATCTCTCGCTACCGCGCTTACCATGGAAATTCTCTTGGTGCGCTGGCAGCTACGGCGCAAGCAAATCGAAAAATCAAGTATGATGTAAACGTTCCAGGGTTTGTACACATCCCTCCTCCGTATGCTTATCGAAGTAGCTTTGGCTCCTATGAAGAAGATGACCTTCGAGCCGCTGAGTACCTTGAGCAAACGATTCTATGGGAAGGTGCAGAGACCATTGCTGCTTTCATTATGGAGCCAGTTATTTCTGGTGGTGGTGTCATCCATCCACAGTCCGATGTCTATTACAAGAAGGTTCGAGAGATATGTACACGGCACAACGTCTTACTTATTTTAGATGAAGTTGTATCTGGCTTCGGACGTACTGGAAAATTATTTGGCTACATGCATGGGGATGACTTTTACCCGGACATCATAACACTTGCAAAAGGACTAACCGCAGGCTACTTACCTCTTGGTGCCACATGCGTACATGAATCAATTTATCAATCATTTAAGACAAATGGATCAACCAGTCATTTCCGACATATCTCCACATACGGGGGCCACCCTGCATCTTGTGCCGTTGCGTTAAAAACAATTGAGATTATTGAACGAGAACACATTGTGAACCGAGTAGCTAAACTAGAACAAAACGTTCTTCGACGGATTCGTGAGCTCGCATCACACTCGTTCGTTGGTGAAGTACGTGGTGTCGGTTTTTTATATGGGATTGAACTCGTGGCAAATAAACAAACAAAAGAACCACTCCCAGACGAAGCGGTAAAAGCGATTGTGGCTGCCTGTCAGAAAAAAGGACTCATTATTGGTAAAAACGGCGATACAGTTCCTTCAGGAGGAAATGTACTCATTATAGCCCCTCCACTCACATCAACCGAAAATGATTTAACGTTTTTGGTAAAAACGCTGAACGAAGTGTTTTCAAAGACAAACAAAGAAGCGAGCTCCTATTGAGCTCGCTTCTTTGTTTTATGATGAGCTTATGTTTCCATCAACCGATTGGAAGTGGTCAACATATTGGTGAAACCGAGGAGCTAAAAAGCTTGTCGGTTGAACAGCCTGAAGTGTAACTGTTTCTGTAAGTACGTTATTACCACTACCTAAACGTAGACGAATGCTCCCTAGATCTGCTTGAGTATTTTTATTTAAGCGCATGTTCACCGTTTTACTCGCTCGACCTTGTTGATTCGCAGTAACATCACCGACATTAAAGTAGCCATAGTTTGTAGGCCAGGAACCATCAGCTCGTTGAATTTGCGAGATAGATTGTCCACCTGCAATATAAACTTGAAGCTGTGCGTTTGAAATAGTCTGCCATGGTGTGAGCCCCGTTAGTGCCACTTCAACTGGAAAAGTCGAACCATCTAAAGGCATCGGATTTGGGTACATTAAAGTAAACGCCGCTTCCTCGACAGGTGGCTGTTCCTCCTCTTCGGCTGAACCGATTGTGACTGCTTTCGTCACTACATTATTACCAGCGCCGACACGTAAGCGAATGTTTGCTGGTCCTTCTGTTACTCCATTGCCAAGGCGCATCGTTACACGCATCTCCGCTTTACCGGTTCCGTCCGCTCGAAGTGTTCCAACGGATTGATACCCATACCCGCTCGGCCATGAGCCGTCAGCTCGTTGAATTTGCGAGACCGCTGTTCCACCTTGAAGATAGACTTGCATATCTGCATTCGCAATCACTTGATTGGGCTGCATATTCGTTAGCGTAATTGTTACTTGAAACGGTGTCCCATCTGCTGGTAATACAGCAGGTGTTTCCACTTGATAGGAAATGTCAACTGGAGGTGCTACGTCGGAACCGTAAGAGCCATTCGCAAATGTTGTGCGATCATACCAGAGATAACCTGTTTGTGGCGCTCTCCATGGCTCAACCTGCGGCTCTGTTGAGTGTTCAGGTGTCTCCATTTCTAATATAGGCGAAGGCTCATCGAGCGGAAGATCAATTTCTGCAAATGTATGGTAGTCCTCTTGTTCAGCTAGCCAATGAATAACGTTCACAAGAAGTGCTCCATTATCACGATCGATAAAACCGTCATACGTTCGTTTCACTCCCCCGTGCTCTTCATTACGGTATTTTGGGGTGCTATCTTCTACGGGAGAAGAATCACCAATAAAAGCAGACTTCCCGTCTCCTTTTTTGCCAATCGCTACAAACGGACCTTCATCTATTCCACCGCCAAAATAAACACCTTGATCAACAGCAGGTCCCCATGAATTTGCTTGCTCTGTTAATCCTTCTGGCAAGTAGACAATCCCTTTAGCAATCTCTTCATTCATAATTGCCATTGTTGACCCTGCGTGGATAGACACCTCTTCAATTCCTTCTGTAATACCAAATGATTCTTCAACAGGAACGATGATATCTCCGGCTGTATTGTCAATGGCGTTAAAACGAAAGCGAACACCAAATTCATCACTTAACCAATCTGAACTTGTTACCCCTTCCATCGCTTCAATTTCACCTGCACTCATTCCTTTTGTTGGCTCTTCGTAAGCGCCTCTCCGCCAACCATTCATAATTTCATTTGAATCCCAGCGATTCAAGTTCCGATCTGCATTGTAGTGATCGGCAATAAAGAAAACGCCGCCACCATTTTCCGCGAAACTAGCAATCGCATCTTGTTCAATCGCTTTAAAAGGAATTTGTGCTTCTGGTATGACAAAGACATCAACATCATTTAAGTCATCTAGAGACAACGGTTCTGTCCCACGATGCTCCTTCACTAAATATCCCTCTTCCACTAACGCATCTGCAAAATCAGAAAACGCTCCATCAATTACCCAATCAGATTGACCAGCCGTTTGACCGTGGCTATTGTCGAATAAAACGGTTTTACCATTAGGCTGATTTGGTTGTAAAACAGGTGCTGGATCATTTGGCCCCTCCGCTAAAGCTGGTTGTTGCAAACTTAAAACCATAAACGAGAGCATTGCTGTTGCAAACCATTCTTTTTGATACCTCATAACACCGTGCCTCCTCATTATTCTGTTGTAAAAGCAAACGAACTCTTTTCATCATAGCAGATTGTTAAACAGTCGATAATAAAAAAATGTATTTTTTATAATAATTTAACAACATAAGAAGGCGCACTTTTACAATTAAACCGCGCTGATCAGCATGCTTCTTCTGTTGTTGCCATTACATAAAAAAACACCTGAGTGCATAACTATCAGATTTTAAATTATATTTTGTTAAAACATTACTATTTTCCTAAGATAAATATTTTTATTTTTTTAGCTTTAGGCTAATATATAAGGGTGTCATGTATCATTTTTTTCCATTACAGTGTAAAAATAGAGACCATTTTCTGACAGACAATAGCGTATGATGATGATTAGTTCCTAGTTCTATTGTCTTGAAATGGAGATGGTTATATGAGTACAAATGTAAAAGCATATCGATTATTACATGAAATAGATAAACGGTTGCGGAAAGATTTAAGTCTTGCTGCTCACCTTCCTGCACGTGATGTACTTGAAATTGCTTTACAAACTTTTCATGAAAAACGAACAAAAGAAGAGCTTGATCGATTATGGCATTTAAATTATTTGCGCCATGACTTAATGAATTTCGAAACAATATCCCCTGCTCAAATTCATTTTTTGAAAGAAGTTCGATCAATGCTATTTGAGGAAAACGATTATCTCATTCATAACTCATTAGAGGAAACAACATATGTGTAATCGTGATCCTCTTACCAACCGGTTGCTTCAACGACAGTTCTTTTATATCTGTCTATCAGTCTTGTTAATCGTTGCTTCTATTCCTTTTCAAGAAATTCTTGTCCATGCAGATGAAGACAGACCTCCTGCCCCATTCTCCATTGAGAATGAAGAAGATTTAGTTGTCGAGCAGCCTTTTACGATTCATATCAATGATTCAGAAGAAAAGAATTGGGTGCTTACATTACCAGATCAACTAACTTGGGAGCAGTCAAATGATGATGAACACATTGAATACAATGAAGAGTTGAATCAACTTGTCTTTCAAGCCAATCAAGAAGTCAGGAAACTCACTTTACGTGCCATGCACTCAGGAATTTATGATATTTCCGTACAATCCATAACGAATGATGAAAAATCGCTTTTTAAAAACGTTACTGTACATATCAGTGAAGCTAACGAACAGAATGAAAACGAAAATTCACATGATGAAGAAGCGGATCAAGAGAGCGACATACCTACAGACATTGATCATCCTGAACACCAAGAAAACCAGGAAGAGTCTAAAACAGACGAAGAACAAGAAGAAGCATCAGAAAATCTAGGTGAAGATAAAGAAAGTGAACCGACATTAGATGAAACAAATGACACCGGTGGTACTACCGATGAAGAGAAACCTCCAGTTATGGAAGAAACGGATGATGACAAAAGCGTTGATCCTGTAGACCAACCAGAAGAACCGGAGTTAGAAGAAGCAACCGACAGACATGAAGATGAACCTCAGCAAAAATCAAATGAGCAACCACAACAAGACGATGTGACTGATGACTTACAAAGCCAATTAAATGCTGTGAAAGAACGGTTCACAACTTCATCTGTAGACCTTGCAAACGTCAGCACCATCCCACTACCGCCTGTAGGAGGGCCAAACGTTTCAGATTTGTTTACGTATGCGGGTGATCGTAACGTGGCACAACACCGTAATTCAAACGTGCGTGTGCTCGCAGATGGAACGCGAAATAAATCTTCGGCGATGTGGTTTAACGAACAGATTGATTTAAACCAATCCTTTCAAACGACCATGCACCTATATATCAATGGTGCGAATCCGAACCAAAGGCAAATCGCAGACGGCTTAACGTTTACGATGCACAATGATCCTAGAGGCTTACAGGCAATTGGACAACGTGGGGAATCGCTTGGTGCATATGGGACACTTCGAGAACGTTCATATACAGGATTTATTCAAAATGCGCTCTCTTTTGAATTTGATACGTATCATAATGGCGATTATAGCGATCGAGGCTTACAGAATCAAAGTCATACAGCGGTGGTTAATCCTTCTGTGATCGACCGAGGGATTTTTGGAACACAAAATGCTAGAATGGTTCATTCCAATATAACCTATCGAACGATTATTAATAATAACTGGCAGTCTTTTACTGTTAAATGGGAGAAAACATCAAATTTTGGTGGAAGGCTTTCGTACTCGTTTGCTGGTCAAACAACTACTTATTCCATCCCTGATTATCGCAATGTATTTAACAACAACCGTGTTTATTGGGGATTTACAGGTGCAACAGGTGAAGAGGTTGGCGTCTATGCGATTGCCTATGCAGATTTACCTCAACGCCCAAGAGCCGAAAAGCGCGTCCGTAACCTGACGTCTGGTGAAGCAAACTTTCAAAGAGATAGTTCAGCTTACCCAGGTGACACTCTTGAATATGAAATTACACTACAAAATCCCGCTGAAAATGGGCTGGGTGCAACGTGGCAAAATGTACAAGTGGAAGATCGTCTTCCATCTGGCCTTACGTATGTAGCTGACGGTTCAAAAGATAAGCCAACTAGTATAGATGGACAGAAACTTACCTTTCAAGCAGGAAATATAGGAGTGGCTAGTTCAAAAACACTTACGTTTCGCGTGAAAGTAGACGACAGAGCAACAGGACCATTAGCAAATCAAGCCTTTGCTGTAGCTAGCTCTGGCGCGTTTCAAGGGCAAGTATCAACGAATGAATCGAGCATCACGTTAAAAGCCATTCAGATTGATGGAGAACCCGTTCCTCAAACGTTTCACGCAGGAACAGATCCTTCTACGTGGGATTTAAGTAGTTTCGTAAAGAACATGCGTATTACGCCAACTCGATTACATCAAGCTGCTCGTGTTGTTGGCCTAGCAGAAGCGCTACCTGATGTATCAGTACCAGGTACGTATACCATTGGTGTGAAAATTGAGAGTACCACTTATTCCGGAGTAAACAAGGTCATTCAAGTGCCTATTACGATTACAGATGGTGCTTTATCCTTTGTGGCGCCACATCTCGATTTTGGTACTCAAGTCGTTTCATCTAGTCATCAGCAATACTTTGGAGAAGTGGTTCCAGAAAACAAACTAACAATTACAGACACACGTCATTTAAAAACACATTGGGCGTTATCGGTAAAACAAAAGGAAGCGTTTCGAGACCGTAACACAGGAGAAGCACTTTCTGCCACTCTCCTATACATTGAAAACGGCAATCAGCAGACAATTGGCTCGAATGCCTCTCTCGTCGCTTCCGGACGTATAACAAACGGATTTGAAGATGTCATTTCCGACCGTTGGACAGAGAGCGGCAACAAGGCAGGGTTCTTTCTTGACGTATCTCCAGGGAAAGCCAGAGTGGATCAATCCTATCAAGCAGAATTGACATGGACATTACAGGATGTTCCTGCCAATGAATAGTCACATGAGGCACCTCTTATTGAAAGGGGGTGATGACGTTAAACGTAACGCCCCTTTTGTTCTTACTGCACTGCTTATATGTCTCTTTTCTCTATTTAATCCTAGCATAGCAATGGCAAACACAGAAACAGATGCTGGAGTTGGTTTTTTCGGTGAATACCCAGAGCAGCCATTAGAGGAAGGAAATGAAGCACCTATTTTAGATGTATTACCACAGACTGGAGATCAACCTCCTCTTCTATTTCTTTTAGGCGGAGTCGGATGTTTCCTTCTTGCATTTGTACTGATAAAGCATGTTAAAAAAACAAACCTATCATATTAGAAATGAGGAAATGAAATGAAAAAAGCTCTCTTATTCACTGTTATTGCCGCTGTTACATTATCGTTTAGTGGCCTAGCAAAGGCAGAAAACGGAGGTACATATGATTCGAATGGTTCTGTGCAGTTTATTCCGAACAAAGACATTACAGAGCCACTTGATCCAGAAAACCCTAATCCAGAAGAACCGGTTACCCCAATTGACCCAACTGACCCAACCGGACCTAACCCCGGTACTCCAGGTCCTTTAAGCATTGATTATGCTTCTAGTCTAAATTTTGGGGAAAACGAAATTTCTACGAAAGATCGTGTCTATGCTGCAAAAGCACAAGAGCTAAGCGATGGCCGCTTTGTTCCTAACTATGTCCAAATTACAGATAATCGTGGCTCAAATGCTGGTTGGTCTTTGCACGTGAAACAAAATGGACAATTTGAAAATGAAAACGCACAACACACTACATTAACAGGTGCTTCTATTTCCTTTAGCGAACCAACTATAAAAGGCACGCTTAACGATGTGACGGCGCCAACCGCTACGAATTCGTTTCAATTGGATCCTGAAGGTGCCTCTACACTTGTGATGTCCGCAGCAAAAGGTGCCGGGGCTGGTACATGGGTCAATCATTTTGGAGGTCTTACTTCGTTAGAAGGCGGCGACGTTATTACACCAGCTATTGAATTATTTGTTCCTGGTGTTACACCGAAAGATAATACTGAATACCGCACTACATTAACGTGGACATTGTCAGATGTACCAGGTAATAACAACTAATTTATAGTAGAAACGGAGAAAAATGATGAAAAAAATGAAGGTTTTAACCATTACTGCTTTAGCATTTGCACTTATTACTACGGGGAATACGGCTTTTGCAAATACTAGTTCCACATATGATACAAACGCTAAAATAAAATTCGTTCCAAATGAGGATGTTACGCCTCCTGTAGATCCAGAAGATCCAAACCCAGAAACGCCTGTAGAGCCAATCGATCCAACGGATCCTGAAGGTCCAGGACCAAATCCTGGTACACCAGGACCATTAAGTATCGATTATGCGGCATCTTTTGAGTTTGGCGAGCATAAGATTACTTCAGCGACAGAAACCTATTACGCAGCTCCACAAACATTTAGAAATTCTGACAAGGTTAGCCCTCTCTACGTCCAAGTGACAGATAATCGGGGAACGGAAAGTGGTTGGACGTTGTCAGTTGTTCAAAACGGTCAGTTTGCAACAGTAGATAACGAAGTGCTAAATGGTGCAGAAATTACGGTCAATCATGCTGCAGTAAAGTCCATTGCTGCTTCATCAAAACCATCTCATGCCGAAGAATCATTTACTCTTACACCTGAAGTCAAAAGCTCCCCGCTTCAAGCGAGCAAAGGAGAAGGCGCAGGTACGTATACGTATCACTTCGGAACGAGTGAGAATGCAGATTCCAGCGTTTCTTTAGAAGTGCCTGGTTCGACCACAAAGTATGCAAAAAACTATTCAACAACATTAACGTGGACATTATCCGATACACCAGGAAATGAAGACATATCTCGTAAATAATGATTTGGGCATGCATAGTATGTGCATGCCCTCTCTTCAAGAAAGGAAGGTTTGATGAAATTACTACGCTTTGTTGTGCTGATCACCTTTACGTGTTTGGTCATGATGCCTTTTAAGGCACAAGCCTCGGAGTTTAATTTCTCTGTTACGACGATTATCCCTGATAATCAAATGGATTCAAGTAAAACATACTTTCATTTACAGCTGGATCCAGGCGCCAAACAAACCGTCGAGATTCTTCTTCGTAATGACACAGACAATGATGTTGTTATTGCCCCTGATATTGGTACTGCATCTACAAATGTAAATGGTGTTGTTGAGTATGGAAATGGTGATCAAGAATTGGACGAGTCACTTTTATACCCGATGGAAGATTTGGTGACTACCGAGGAAGAAATTGTTGTTCCGGCTAACGGCGAATATACACTTCCGCTCGACATTACCATGCCAGACGATTCGTTTGATGGCGTAATGGCTGGCGGGATTACGCTGCAAGAGACCGTTGAGGAAGAGAATAAAGAATCAACTGAACAAGGTTTATCAATTAATAATCAGTATGCTTACGTCGTCGGGATTGTGTTGCAACAAACCGAAAATCCAATCACACCAGATTTGCTTCTCCACGATGTATATGCAGATCAATTAAATGCTCGAAATGTCATTATGGCGGATATTCAAAACCCGAAGCCGATGTATATGAATCAATTGGCTGTTCAAGCAGTCATTAAAAACGATTCGAACCAGACCGTTCTTGAATCCGAAACAGATGGTATGCAAATGGCGCCGAACTCACACTTTTCCTATCCAATCCCTCTTGAAGGTAAACCCCTTGAAGCAGGTGATTATAGGATCGAGTTAACAGCAAGCTCAATGGGAGAAGAATGGCATTGGAATGAACCGTTTACGATTGATGAAGAACAAGCGGAAGCACTTAACCAAACAGACGTTTCGATACCAGCTACTGACTATACGTGGCTTTATGTTGCACTTGGCATTGCTTGCATTGTGATTGCATTCTTGCTTATTCTTTACTACCAGCGGAAGAAGCATAAAAAACAATTACACGAAGCGATGGATAAACAACGTGCTTCGGCAAGTTAATATGAACGAAAGATTTAAAAAGTGTTTTATGCTCATTAGTATTGTCTTTCTTCTCACGATGGGAGTGGTGTTAATTTGCTCCCCTTTTATTAGAGATTACCTTATTGAGCAACGCATTGCATCAGCACAGCAACTATTTTCAACCCAATCGTTACATGACCATGAGCATACGGCACCTATCATTGACTCAACAGCCGTAGAGCGTCCTACTTTCATTGAAGTAATGCGAGAAGCAATTCAACAAAACGACCTCCCAATCGCTGGAGCGCTTTCAATACCAGACGTTCAGTTATCCCTCCCGATCATTGGCGGGTTGACGAACGAACATTTACTCGCTGGAGCCGCTACACTTACTGATCAACAACCTATGGGAAGCGGAAACTATGTTCTATTTGGACATCATTTGTCAAAACAAACATTACTATTTGGTCCACTTCTTCACGTTGAGCCTAGCATGGATATTTATATCACAAATAAAACAGAGATTTACCAGTACGCTGTTGTCGAAACAAACATCATTTCTGAGCTTGACACCCATTATCTCTTGCCGACAGAGGAACCAATTCTAACACTCTTTACATGTGATACTAGCAGACCAACGACAGAGCGATTTATGGTAAGGGCAAAACTCATATCAAAAACAACCTACGAAGAAGGAAAAGAATTCTTTAGATAAATAAAAAATGACCAAACTGGTAGAGGGACTATGCGATGTTAATCGATAAACGAATAGACCGGTTAGTTAAGCTAATCTATAAGTTAAGTACGGAAGAATACATTCAAAGAAAGGCACTCCCTGATGAATTGAGTTGTTCATTACGTACTGTTGATGCCGCTTTATACGAATTAAAGAACGAAATGGAACGCAAGCATACGGATATGACGATCGAATATGTTGACAGTGAAACCATGCATTTAAAAGGTAAGGATGATGCTTTTTTGAAGCAACTGCTTCATCAATACTACATTCAAGATGACATGGTTTGTTTCTTTTTAAGTGTCATTTCAAAAAACACATCCGCCAAAACGTTTGTGGAGGAGCAATACATTAGTCGTGCCACGTTTTTTCGAAAGCTTAAACACTTTAAAAAATGGCTTGAACGATTCCAACTATCGTTTGACTTGCGCTCTTTACAAATTCATGGTGATGAAAGGCAGATTCGCCATTTTTATTTTTCGCTCTTAATTGAAATAACAGGCAAATTAATGTGGCCATTTTCTTTCCAAAAAGCGATGATAGAGAAACGAGTTGATCGTATTGTTGAGACTCTCTCGCTTCAATTGTCACCAGTACAAAAGGAAACCTACATTTATCATCTCGCTATTCAACACTATCGAACATTAAACGGCTTTTATAGTCCTGGTTATGACATTCCCTTCCCAGCGACGATTAAAGAGAAGCTGATCAGTCAGTGTGATTTATTTCTTAATGGAATTCCTGAAGAGCATCGAAAAGGTGAAGAAGATTTCTTGTTAATGATGATTGTCAATTCACCAAGTCATTATCATCCAATTGAAATAGTTAAGCAAAACATTGACATTCATCAAAAATCAAAGACTGAAGCATGGTTATTCACTGTCATGTTCACCGAAAAGTTAGACACGTTATTCCCGGACGCATTAAACAAAGAAAATATGAATCATATTAAAGGGCATTTATTACAGCTTTATTGTCATTATGACTATCACGCAACTAATTTCCTACATTATAAAGATATGATTTACGCGAATGCCATCACCAAACAACATCCTTTATTAAGTGGTATCGTTCATCAACTTGCAAATGAGACTGAAAACAACGGGTTTAAACGTTCGCCAACTGCACACTCACGCTATTTGCTTATGCTTTATACTTTCGTTGATATTGATAAACTTCAACCAGCTTTACAACTTCTTATTTTGTCGAGAGAAGGTCCTATTTATGAAGAAACGTTAGCAGAGAAAATTATGAGTTACGTTCCGTTTCAGCTCGAAATTTCGACTTCCACGATTCAGAATAAAAGCGTTAGTGAAGATCGCTATTCACTTATTTTAACGGATATGCCTTTTGTAAGGGGGTCCACTGATAATATCTTATACGTGCATTCCCCTCCTACTGATGGTGATTGGCGCAGAATTTACGACCGCTGTGCAAGTGCATATTGGTATCGGTTGAACGCAAACAAACAGCTCCCCCCTGTAATGACAAGGAGATAAGCTGTTTGCATTTTTAAATACCTTATTTTTTGAACGTTACGCGCTCTACTTCTTTGTTAATAAAAAGAGCGGACTCAGATGGAGTAGTTTGGGCAATTTGTTTCCCTTCTTTAAAAGAGTGCGTCACGGTCGCTTGTTTACGTATGGTTTCATACTCATCTTCTGCATCAATGACAATGAAGTTAGCAGAATTCCCTTCTACAACGCCGTAATCATCGTGGATGTGGAGGGTTTTTGCGCTGTTTGTTGTAATAAAATCGATGGATTGAACGATTTCCTCATACCCCATTAGCTGACCAGCGTGAATACCCATATGAAGCACCTGTAGCATATTTCCTGTTCCAAGTGGGTACCATGGGTCAAAGATATCGTCATGCCCAAAACAAACGGTTAGACCTGCTTCTTTTAATTCTTTTATGCGAGTTAATCCTCTTCGCTTAGGATAGGTATCAAACCGACCTTGTAGATGGATATTTACTAACGGGTTTGAGACAAAATTAATATTGGCCATCTTTAATAACCGAAATAATTTAGAGGTATACGCATCATTGTAGGAACCCATTGCTGTTGTATGGCTAGCTGTTGTTTTTTCGCCAAGTCCTCTTTCATACGCTTCTTTAGCCACAACTTCTACAAAACGTGATTGTTCATCATCAATTTCATCACAGTGTATGTCGACCAGTCGGTCATATTTTTCAGCTAAATCAAATGCATGTTTCATTGATTCTACGCCATACTCCCTCGTAAACTCAAAATGAGGAATTCCGCCTACAACATCTGCTCCCATTTTTAGTGCTTCCTCTACTAATTCCTTTCCATTCGGGAACGAAAGAAGCCCCTCTTGAGGAAACGCAACAAGTTGAAGCGTGACATAAGAGGCCATTTCTTCTTTTACTTCGAGCAATGCCTTTAGTGCCGTTAAATTTGGGTCCGTTACATCAACATGAGTTCGCACGTATTGAATTCCTTGAGCTACTTGCCATTTTAACGCTTTTGTGGCACGCTCCTTCACGTCTTCATGCGTAAGAAATTCCTTACGTTCTGACCAGCGTTGAATCCCTTCAAACAACGTTCCGCTGACATTCCAAGCAGGTTCACCCGCTGTCATTGTTGTGTCTAAATGAATGTGCGGCTCAATAAATGGTGGTAAAATAAGCGAACCAGCAACATCAAGAACCTCTCTGTTATCTACTTGGATTGGCTCTTGAGTAATTCGATGAAATTTCCCGTCTTGAATATCAATTTGCCAGCGTCCACTTCTATTGCGCAATGTTGCGTTTTGAATAATCATGTGTCATCACCAGTTCCTTTTTCTTTTTTACTGTGTTCATTACAGTTGTACAAACGATGTATACAATCATTGTACCAATTAACGCGTTTAAAGGGATAATGCCAGGAGCTAGCTGGGCAATAGTGACACCTATTGCCCAAGAAACAATGGCAATCCAATTAACAGCTCTCACTTTCATCTCAGCAAGTATTGGGTAATGTCGCTTATGAATAAAGAAGTAATCGGCTATTAGAATCGCACCAATGGATGGAATAGCCACACCAAGAATGGTGAGAAAGCCAACGAAATTGTTGTACATCCACATGGCCAACACTGTTCCAATAACGCCATTCAAAATAACAAAGAATTTTTTCGGCAGTTTCGTTATATGGGCAAACCCTAACCCAGATGCATATAAGGCGTTATCATTCGTCGTCCAAATGTTTAAACCTAGTACAAGTATGGCTGGAATCATTAACCCTTGTAAAAACATGACTTCCGATACCTCTGCAAGACCATATACCATTGCGCCAACTGCACCAAATAAAAACATAAGTGAGTTCCCTAGAAAAAACGCAATCGTTGTCGCGCCAACGGCTTGCTTGGCTGTTTTAGCAAAGCGAGCAAAGTCTGGTGTTAACGTCCCTCCACTTATAAAAGAACCGATACAAATCGCCAATGCAGCTGAAATGGCCATTGTTGCTGTAGGTTCATAGGCAAACAATGTTTGGACACCTCCAGCATCTTGAACACCTTGTGTAACGGAATAGCCCCCTAGAATTGCAATTGCCGGTACCGCTACAAAGCCTAAGACAACAAGTGCTTTTATCCCGAAAATCGCTGAAGCCGTCATCGCTAAGCCAAATGTAAAAATAAGTACGTAGACATTCCAATTCATCGCCTGGGCTACAGGAACCGCGAACATGGCAACGCCAACACCAAACCACCCTACTTGGGTAAAGGCTAAGAGAAACGATGGCAAGTAAGACCCTTTTTCACCAAATGCATGTTTTGCTAATAAGTGGGTGGAAAGGCCTGTTTTAGCAGCAATATAGGCAAGCGCGCCTGTATAGAATCCAAGTAATAAATTCCCGCCTAACACGACGACGATAAACTGGGAGAAGGTCAAGCTGATGCCAAGTTGTCCACCTGCTAACATACTTGCCGAAAAAAATGTGAACCCCAGCATAACAGCCAGTGTTTTAAAAAAATGCTTTCGCTCTGTCTTTGGAACCTCTTGCCATGAAAACTCTTGATCTTGCTTTTCCATTGTTCTAACCTCCAAGTTTTCTGATACCAAAGCAGAAAAAAAGGCTAATTGTCACGTAACTGACAATTAGCCTTTTTGGTCGTGAAAGCGCCTATGCTTAAAACGCTTCGACGAACTTATACGTCCCCATAATGGGAACGCACATCCGCTGTCCTTGTCAGCCTCTCTGGACTGGTTTAAAGGTACCATGATTAAATTAGCTTTATTATTACAAAATACGACTCATTTCGTCAAGGTTTATTTTCAAAGGTTAGCTATGCTAACTTGTGATGCGATACTAGTAGACTTAGATTTACTGCTTAAAATGTTCATTTAATAGGAAAAAAATAATTACTGTAAAGACCTTAGATAAACAGTTTGTCTAATGTTTTTAACATTTCCTGAAAATTTTGTGATAGACTTTCGTACAAAAGTTCACTAAACTATGTATATTCTATTTATACTATCCTGTAGAGGAAAGAAATGGGGGATGTTTGTGAGTTTTGCTGCTATTGTGGAAAGCATTAATAATATTGTTTGGGGTCCTGCGACTCTACTTTTAATTGTTGGTACAGGTGTCTTTCTAACATTTCGTTTAGGTTTTTTACAAGTACGGGATTTACCTTATGCACTAAAATTAACGTTTAGTCGAAGTAAAAAGGATAGTCGAGATAAAGGAGATATTTCTCACTTCCAATCATTAATGACAGCCATGGCGGCTACGCTCGGGATCGGGAATATGACCGGAGTTGCATCTGCTATCTTATTAGGTGGGATTGGCGCACTATTCTGGATGTGGGTTGCTGCCTTTTTTGGGATGGCAACGAAGTACGGTGAAGCCATTCTTGCTGTTAAATATCGAGTTGTCAATCATAAAGGTGAAATTTCTGGTGGCCCGATGTACTACATAGAAAAAGGCTTAGGCTGGAAGTGGCTAGCCGTTCTTTTTGCACTATTTGGATTTCTTGCTTCATTCGGGATTGGAAATATGACTCAATCAAATACGGTGTCCAATTCATTAGCTGATAATTTTGGTATTAACCCTTGGATTACAGGGTTTGTGCTTATGTTAGTTACGGCCCTCGTTCTCTTAGGCGGCATTAAAGGAATTGGTAGAGTCACTGCTATTTTTGTACCGTTTATGGCTTTATTTTACATTTTAGGTGGATTAATTATAATTGTATCCAATATTACGTTGGTCCCTCAAGCATTTGCTATTATTTTTGAAGCTGCTTTTAACACAGATGCTGCACTAGGTGGTACCATTGGTCTTGCCATTCGTTACGGGATTGCGCGTGGTGTGTTTTCCAATGAAGCTGGCTTAGGTTCTGCTCCAATCGCTGCCGCTGCTGCCAAAACCGATTACCCAGGTCGGCAAGCACTCGTATCTATGACAGGAACGTTTCTTGATACTATGATTGTTTGTACCATTACTGGACTAACGATTGTTATGAGTCAGCTGTATGTTGGTGTTCCGGATGATGAAGTTGCAAATGTCCAAAGTCTATTAACTGGTCAGGCGTTTGAGCAGTTTCTTCCAGGGTACGGCAATTATATTGTGGTGTTTGCCATTCTCTTGTTTGCGTACTCCACGATTATTGGTTGGTCATACTATGGGGAGAAATGTTTTGGCTACTTGTTCGGCGACAAAAATACCATTATCTATAAAGTGGTATTTGTAGCCATTGTTTTTATTGGAGCCGGTACAAAATCAGACATTGTTTGGAATATTGCCGATATCTTCAATGGCTTAATGGCCATTCCGAACTTAATTGGACTCCTCTTCTTATCAGGTGTCATCGTTAGTGAAACGAAGAAATTTAGAGAAGTTCGAAAGCAAGAAAAAATAGACGAAAAACAACAAAAAGCAAGTTAAACAGAAAACTGCGCCCATTATATTATTCGATAATGAGCGCAGTTTTTTTTATAATGGGCATGGTAAAACTGATTCTCTACAGATGAAGATCCATTACATACTCTTGCATTTCGGTATGATAATACGCAATAGAATATTCCACCAGTTGCTCATCTAAGTCATACGTGTGGCGTGTCCTTTTAAGTAAAGGAATCTCCTCTATACCTAAAGAGCGGTAAACTTCTACGTTCGCAACCCCAACCCCAAATGTGTCCTGAAATCGGTTAAATGAAACCCCTGCTTCTCTCAACAATGTATACAGAGAGCCTTCGTATTCACCAGCCACGTTAGGAAGATTAAATGAGTCTGGGATGTAATGCACAAACACAATGTATGGTTTGTCATCTAAATAGTAGAGCCGCTGGATGCAACGAACCTTCCCTTTCAGATGTGTCAATTCGAATGGTGGATCAACAACTGTTATTCCTAAAACTTCTTTTCTGACATGCTTTCCTTCCTGTTTTAAATAAGCAGAAAAAGGCTGACCAGTAGAAAGTTTGATAAACGCTCGGTTATCAAGAACTGTAGTACCAACACCGCTTTGCTTTTGCACATATCCCTCTTGCGCTAGTTGCTCCATCGCTTTTCGAACCGTGATTTTACTTACTTGAAATTCTTCTTCTAAAAAAGACTCTGATGGCATTAAAGACCGCACTGGATAAATACCATCTTGAATTCGCTCTTTTAAAATCTCTTTTACTTGTGCATACAATGGCCCTTTTTTCTTTACTAGCTTCATAGTCACTACCTTTCTACATCGATATGCTGATTCAGTTGAAGTTTCTCTATTGCTCTCCGAGTCGTAACTGGCGAATCACCGTACGTTGTATGTGCAAGCACACCAGCAGCAGTTGCCCATTCTACTATGTCACTAGAAGACTTTCCTTCGAATATTGCGGCTAAAAAGCCACTAAAAAATCCATCACCACTCCCTATACGATCAAGTATGGCAACGGTGTGTACTGTTGAAAAATCTACACGTCCATCTTGCACAAGAAAGCCCTGTAACGTAGAAGCAGAAGCATTCGTTTCACGTATTGTACCAGCAATTGCCGAAATAGAATACCGTTGTGCTACTTTTGGTAATAAAGCGTCCACTTGCTCTTGTCGCTGAACTGCTGTTGTCTGCATACCAAGTATAGATACAGCATCTTTTTCTGTCATTGAGACATAATCTGCTACTAATAGCATTCGTTCATACACTGGCCGGGCTTCTTTGTAACCGCCTTTCCATAGTTTCGGTCGAAAGTTACAATCGAATGACACAGTTAAGCCTTGTGCCTTCGCTTCTTCCGCGATACGTAACGTCACTTCTCGAATTTGTTTATTTATCGCAAGACTAATTCCACAAAAATGAATATGTGTCCCTGTTCGTAAGTGCTCAATAGAATAGTTAGTTTCCAATGATTGACAAAAAGCACTTTCTGAACGATTGCTGTATGTCACTTCAGAGCCTCTGTGACCAAAGCCTTTTTCAAGTACATACATCCCAATATAATCACCATCAAACGAAACCGCATCGGTTCCTACACCGAGTGAACGAATGTACGACGCTGCTGCGTAGCCAATATTATTTTCCGGCAAGGTTGTCATCAATTCAGTTTGGTAACCTAGATGGCTTAATCCACTTAATACATTTACGCTCGTTCCTGAAAAAGCAAAGTCCAAGCTCCTCGTCTGCGCTACTGTTCGATAGTTTGGTGCTTCTAACCGCATCATCACTTCTCCAAATGCAAGTATTTTAGCTTTCAACCTGTTCCCCCCTTTCATAAAACGTATCTACTACTGCTTTCACCTTTTGATAAAGCGTTTCAACTTGTGCTACATTTGTTTGGTTCGTCTGCGAATCGATTATAGACGAATATACATGAGGAATCACTTGTTTAACGCCGGCATCAAGTGCTATACGAATAAGCTCCTCAACATTCGTTAAGTCAAGACCCCCAGTAGGCTCTAAAGCAAATGATGCATGCGCACAAGCTCTAGCCACAGCTCTATACTCTTCAATCGTTTCTAGACCATTCATTGGAAAAAACTTAATCGATTGCGCGCCCATATCTTTGAGCATAGCAATTGCAGTCTCGATTGGAATCATTGCTGGTTCCTCTTGGGCACTTAATGGGCCTGTAGACACACATACGATACCAGGAGTTCCACTAGGTGAGACTAACCCGTTTAGCATCGTTGTCTCATTGTCCAGAGCAGATCGCGTATAGCCAACACCAGTAAATACTTGATTCACATGTTTTGGCTTGAATGAACGCGCGATGTCGGCAACGACTTTCCACTGATGAGGATCGCCAGCACCTAAACCAATGGAAACGGCATTATCGAGACTATCTCCATACTGACGTAAATCTTCTACCGCTTCTTTAACAGAAGAGTAGTTCTTTGATAAAACACCTATATATACGTGACCTTTAGCGGCTTGGTAGCATGCCTCAGCGTTCTCAAGATCACTTGCTAATACATTTAAACAAACCCGATTTCGGTAAAAATTAGACATGTCTACTCCCCCAATAGCGTATTTATACGATTTCGAATGGTTTCTGTATCTCCATTCAGTAAAGGACGCGGATCCAAATCAATATGCCCCTCATTAGCATGATAATCCCGTGTATAAATTGGAACTGGTCCTGTTTTTAGAGCATGAACAAGTTCCAATGCAGTTAATTTTGCTTTCGTTGAATCAATAAACAATCGGAGCCTCGTTATCGGCCGGCCTGATGGATCTTCAATAAATTCAACGCGAACACCAGGCAATGAATCTAACGAATTCAATTTCTGTAAAACGCGTCGTTGTTCCTCTATTGACATCGTTTTTGAACCATACGCCTCTAATGCTGCTAATAAACCGAATACCGTTTCCTTTCCTACCTTCATCGCTCGCCCAATAAACGAGCGATGTTGTATCGCATAGGAAAGAAAGGGTTCTTTACCAGCAAGAATGCCACATGAAGGTCCTTCAATTGCTTTCGATCCGCTAAAAACGACAAGGTCGCAGCAATCTGCAAATTGATCAATGCCATCTTCGGCTGCTGCATCGACAAGAAATGGAATTTGATTATCTATGCATACTTGCTGAACCTCACTAATAGTTGGCATATTTTTCTGAACACAATGATGCGATTGCACAAATAAAATGGCTACCGTTCGCTCTGTTATGGCTTGTTCAATAAGAGATGCTCGACAACCATTTGCATAACCGACTTCCTTTACTTGCGCACCAGCTAATGAAATCATTGTCTCAATGGGGGCACCGTAATCAACGTTATGTCCTTTCATTAAAATGACTTCACTCTTTTGTTCAGAAGCAACTTTGTGAAGGTGCTCAATGGCATAACGATTTTCTTTTGTAATGAGGCCAGCAATTGCAAGGGTTATCGCTGCAGATGCAGAATTTGTAATCATCGCATTTTCGGTACGACAATAACTAGCAATCATTTTCCCTGATTGTTCATATAAGTCTGCCATTTCAAAGTAATGTTTGCCCCCATACCTCATTGCTTCTACCACTTGATCAGAAAGTGTAGACACACCTAAAATCGTCATTCGACCGCTTGCATTCACTGCCCTCTTCAAACGTTGTTCAAAGTTCAAAATAGTTTCCCCCTATATAAACGGCTAGTGGCTTAATATGGTAGGTTGTTTGTCGTATAGCACCGTGCGAATCAATCCATGAGTAGGAACGGCCGCGCTCTAATTTAAATAGCGTGAGGTCTGCTTTTGCCCCTACTTTTATCGTTCCAATATCATCTCGACCCATTAATCGTGCAGGTGCCTCTGTCACTGCCTGAATAACTGTTTTTAATGAACAGCCTAATGCTAAACATTTTGTTAGTGTGCTTGCCATATCGTAAACAGGACCTTGCTGTTTATTTCGTTCGTAAATATCTGTGCTAATTGTGTCAAACTGTACATGTTCTCTTAACGCTTGTTCTGCCACTTCAAAAGAAAAGCTTTCTGTACCATGACCAATATCAAGTGCAACGCCTCGGTCTCGTGCTGCCTGCAAGGATAAAAGCGGTTTCCCTTCCTCCGTAAATAAATTATTCGCTTTCCCGTTATAGCAATGTGTAATAATATCTCCTTCCCTCAGTTCATGGAGGATCGCATCAATGCAAGGGGGTGCACTACCGATATGTACCATTAACGGCTTCTGCTGTTGAATAGCTTTTGCCATCAGAAGTGGCTGAATATTATTTGTTCCGACTACGCTGGCGCTCATCCTTGCTTTCAACCCAACAATAAAACGTGGGTAGCTATCCAAAGCGTGTTCAATTGCAGATGCTGAAATAAGAGACAAATCACTCAATTCATCCGTCCTAGATAAACCGACACGAGAAATATTTAAAAAAGAGAAGATTCTTGTTATGCTTTTGTTTGCAAGCTGGTAGAACGCCTCAATATGATCTGCTCCACACGTTCCAGCATCCACTACGGTTGTAACACCGGTTTTATATCCTATCTCGTCAGGCTCTGCACAATATGGCGGAAAACTAGGAAACGCATGGGTATGAAGGTCAATCCAGCCACTTGAAATGTACACATCGTCCTCAAATGTCACCTCTTCTCCTTCTCCAGCATAGTTCTCAACAATCGCCACAAACTTCCCGTCTGCCATTACAATATCTTTTGGTTTGTCATCAACAAATCGCGCTTTGCGGATAATTTGTTTCATTTTTCACTCCCCTCATCTGTAGGTTCTTATGTGCATGTACGTAAAAAAAGCCAATCTACTAGTCAGTATAAAGAAAAGATTCTGCAAAGTAAATAACATTATAATGTATGGGAATTACAGCAAAAATTTTACAGATAACGCTCCTTAATGTTCGCTTTTTTGCATGTTAAATGGTGAATCGTACTATTTATAAAAAAAAAACACCTCATAACCGAACATTCATGTTGCACAACTAGATAAACTTATGTACAATAACGATACAACAAGATTTCATATAAAGGTGATGCGATGAATTTAGCTAGTAATGATACAAAGAAACTTCTTGCACAGCTTTATAATGATGTATCAAGAGAGTTGTTTGGCGTTGGTACAACGCTTTTAAAAGTAACCATCGCGAATCAAATGGTTACCATTCAAGCAAAACATAAGCGTGCAATTCGGTCGATGGCGCTTGCAGGTGAAGTTCCTTCGTTAAAATTAGAGGTTGATTTTCATCTTTCTCTTCTTTATAAGCGGAAACTTGCCGAACAGCTTGATCGTCATTTCCCAGAAGCCATAGATGTGGTTTTACGGGATTACGATGCACATACACAATGGGCTGTAACGAATATCCTTTTTCATCACCCTATATTGGATTAGATGTACAAATTGGACAAGTTCTGGTTTGAGATCTAAATGAAGATGAATGACTGCTTTTCTGCGTGTTTACACTAGGAAGATGCGTCTGTAGATTGAGCGATAACGCTACTACAGGTGTGTCTTCCTTTTTTTATTGATAAAACAAAACCATTGGAGGAACGAATGATGAAAAAAAGTATCACGATCACTTTAAGTATGGCGGCTATCACAGCTTTAGTAGGGTGTGGCCAATCAGGATCCGACACAGGCGAGGCACCAACAGATTTAGTCATATCGACATGGGGCTTTGCGGAAGATTTCTTTAATGAAGAAGTGTATGCACCATTTGAAGAAGAGCACAATGTAAACATTGTTGTTGATATCGGGAACAATGCAGAGCGATTAAACCGGATCCGACAAGGCACAGCTACGATTGATGTGATTTATCTTTCTGATTATTATGCCCAACAAGGTATTGATGAAGGTCTTTTTGCCAACATTGATCGTAGTCGAATTCCTGCAATTGATGACCTTTATGAACTAGCTCAAGCACCGCTCGGCGATGAGTATGGCCCAGCATATACCGTTGGTCAATTTGGCATTGCCTATAACCCTGATGAAGTTGAATCGCCGATCACTAGTTGGTCTGATTTATGGGACGAAGGATTGAGTAACAATATAACAATACCAAATATTACAGCTACTACTGGACCGATGTTTTTAGATGCAGCATCCATCGTTGCTGGTGAAGACACGTTTAATGAAGATGCCGCTTTTGACCAGTTAACTACACTCAAAGCTAATGTCGTAAAAGAATATGACCGAACATCCGACTTCGTGAATATGTTTTCACAAGGCGAAATTGTAGCAGGTCCTTTTATGGAAATGTATTTAAAAGATTTACTTGCTGCGGTACCAGGAACAGAGTTTGTTACACCGTCTGAAGGCGCTTATGCGGTATTGAACACGGTAAATGTTGTTGAAGGCAGTGACAATAAAGAGCTAGCTGAAGAATTTATTAATTGGCATTTAAGCAAAGAAGTTCAAGAGGCTTCAGCAAAAGCAAAAATTGATTCACCTGTTAATAAACTCGTTGATCTCTCTCCGGACGAAGCAGAAGGTATTACGTATGGTGAAGACACCATTAATGAATTAAAACTACTTGATATGGAATTTGTCAATGAACAATCGGCACAGTGGATTGATCGTTGGAATAGGGAAATTGCGAATTAAGGAGACTTTTTTATGAAGCAAAAGCTTTTACTTGATGTAGATACAGGCATTGATGATGCCCTTGGGATTCTACTTGCAGCAAATGATAGAGACACTGAATTACTAGGCATTACAACAGTAAATGGGAACGTTTCGCTCCAACAAGCGACAACGAACACATTAAACGTGTTAGCATTGGTCGGAAAAATGTGCCCGGTTGTAAAAGGAGCGGAAACGCCCCTTTTACGCCCTTCTCACTTTGAAAAGTCCGTTCATGGTGAAAATGGACTTGGCGGCGCGCTCCAAGATGTTGAACCTAGCACATTGCCAAGTCCTGGCTTTGCGCCTGACTTCATGATCGAGCAAGCACGTCGGTATCCAGGAGAAGTCACGTTTGTTATGACTGGCCCCTTAACGAACTTAGCGCTAGCAGTCAAAAAATGTCCTGATCTACCGCAACTCTTAAGCAAAGTAGTGTACATGGGTGGAGCAGCATTTACGTATGGCAATATTACACCTGCCGCGGAATACAACATGTATGTTGATCCGGAAGCAGCTCGAATTGTACTTCAAGCAGGTTTTACATCATTAACGCAAATCGGACTAGATGTTACACGACAGGCATTGCTTACCCGTACTCATATCGATTCTCTTCAAACATCAAAAGTGAAACATTTTGTAAAAACGTCCACTACGCATTATATCGAACGGTATGAACAACGCAATGGTGTAGCAGCCTGTGCTCTTCATGATCCACTTGCTGTCGCATATGCCATTCGACCGGATCTTTGTGAAACTAAATTTCTTTATACAGACATTGAAACGACAAGTCGGTTATGTGATGGTCAAACAATTTGTGATTTGCAAGATCGCTTGCAGGAAAAACCGAACGTTCACGTCGCGTTAAAGGTAGATGTAGACGCATTTATCTCTTACTTTTTGACAACCATTCAACATCATTTACATTAAACCGTTTTTAAAAAGAGGTGGCTATATTGAAACAATCTGGACGTTATCTTTTGCTTCTTCCAGGACTGCTATTTTTAGCAATTTTTATGCTTATTCCGCTTGTCCTCACAATAAGTTCTACTTTTGTTGAGGATGGAAACTTTTCAGTATCAGGCTACTTGAATTTTTTAACAGACGCATATTTCTTAGACATTTTATGGACGACGCTTTACGTTGCGTTATTAACGACGTTCTGCTGTATCGTGCTGGCGTTCCCAGTAGCCTACTATATTTCTAGAGTAAAAGGATCAAAAAAAGCCCTTCTGCTTATGCTAGCAATTTTCCCGTTGCTTGTTAGTCCTATTGTACGCTCATTTAGCTGGATGATTATTTTAGGCAGAAACGGTCTACTAAATGATTTTCTGCTATCTATTGGTATGATTCAAGAGCCATTAACCATTCTGTATACACCTGTCGCAGTAGCAATTGGTTTAGTTCATTTATTTTTGCCACTTATGATTGTAACGCTTGTTGGTGTCATGGAAAATATTGATACCGATTATATACGAGCCGCAGAGAGTTTAGGTGCATCTAAAACAACAGCCTTTTTAAAGGTAATGTTCCCTCTTTGTATGCCGGGATTATTAATAGGATGTACGCTTGTCTTCGTCGGTAGTTTTACAGCTTATACAACACCAGCACTTCTCGGTGGTCAGCAGCGCGTCATTTCTACCTTCCTTTATCAAAATGCCATCACTTTGAATGACTGGAATACGGCCGCCATGATTGCGACCATTATGATCGTCCTGACATTCTTTATTACAGGGATCTTTCAAAAACTTGCAACTAAGCTCAACCCAGGAGGATCTTAAAATGAATCAACAGAATCATTTTGCTCTCGGACTCATTACCTTTAGTATCTTTCTGTTCTTGCTTGGACCGCTTGCGATTATTTTTGTCGCATCGTTTGAACCAACAAGCGTGCTACAATTCCCACCAACTGGGTTCTCCCTTGAATGGTATCAAAACATTTTCACGGTATCTGCCTTTATGGATACGTTTAAGCTATCAATGTTCGTCAGCCTTCTCGGGAATCTTTGCGCGTTACTGTTAGGTATTCCTGCTGCTTATGCCCTTAGTCGTTTTGATTTTCGCGGCAAGGGAATCTTAAACGCCATTTTTGTCTCACCTATTTTAATACCGGGAACTGTTTTAGGCTTTACCTTTTTACGTTACTTAATTGTAAGCTACAGTTTACCTCTTGAGGCAGCTCTTTTTATTGGACATACCATTTTAATGCTTCCGTTTATTATTCGGGTCATTGCATCGAGCATGGCAAATTTTGATTTTTCCATTGAAGAAGCCGCAATGAATTTAGGCTCAAGTCGAATTGGCGCTTTTTTTCGTGTCATTATTCCAAACATCAAATCAGGTATTATAGCCGGCGTATTAATTGCGTTTCTTGAATCGTTTAACAACGTCGATATTTCCGTATTTCTAACAGGTCCAGGGCTTAGTACCTTACCTATCCAAATGCTGACCTATGTTGAACATTATTTCGATCCAACTGTAGCAGCCATTTCCGTGCTGTTAATGATCTTTACTGCCGTATTTATGTTTTTAATTGAACGTTTAGTTGGATTGTCCCACTTTACAAAACGCTAAGTTTAAACGATGGAGGATGCACAATGACTTTATTATCATTAGATCAAATTACAGTTGCGTATCAGAAACAACCTATTTTAAAAGACTTTGAGCTTTCAATTGAGAAAGGCCAGCTCATTTCACTGCTTGGTCCAAGTGGTTGCGGAAAAACGACGACCTTACGTCTCATTGCTGGTTTTATTGAAGCAAATGCAGGTCGATTCACATTCAAGGATCAAGATTATACAAAAGTACCTGTCTCCAAACGTAATTTCGGATTTGTATTTCAAAATTACGCGCTATTTCCCCACCTATCCGTTTTTGACAACATCGCATTTGGGTTGAAATTACGCAAGCAGTCAAAACAAGAGATCGAAAAGCGAGTGAAACAAGTTCTTGAAGTCGTTAATTTAATCGGTTTTGAACACCGTTTTCCAAAAGAATTATCCGGTGGCCAAAGACAACGTGTTGCGATTGCTCGAGCGCTCGTTATTGAGCCTGATTTGCTTTTATTTGATGAACCACTTAGCAATTTAGATGCCAATTTACGAGAAAGCATGCGTGTAGAAATTAGAAGAATTCAGCAAGAATTAGGAATCACAACGGTTTACGTGTCTCATGATCAAGAAGAATGCTTTTCTATTTCGGATCAAGTAGCCATTATGAACAACGGTGTCATTGAACAGCTGCATACACCCGCACATATTTACCGTTATCCAAAGACCCAATTTGTTGCTGAATTTATAGGCTTTAAAAACTTTATTCACTTTTCCAATCGTTCTGATCTAGGTGACAAGCTTCTTTTAACTGCTGGAAGTCATTCATTTCATGTAAAAAAGCATGAGCACAGCGAAGTTGGTATGACAGGCGCCATTCGACCAGATGATCTTGAATTACTGCTTGAGCCCGTTTCACCTGAGCAAGTCAATTATGTACCTGGTACAGTCAAGATTTGTACGTTTCTTGGGAGAAGCTACCAATGTACCGTTGAAACAGCACTCGGTACATTCACAGTGAATGCCGCAATTAGACAACCACTTGAAATTGGAAGAAACGTTACACTTTATTTTCCAGAGAACAAAATTGTCGTAGTAGAATAGGAAGGGTGAAATATATGCACATTGAAACCATTGTCACGAATGCCCAGGTTTACAATACTTATACGAAGCAGTTTCGTGAGGTTGATTTTGCGATTGATGGTGGACGATTCGTTGCCATTGGTTCAAAAGATGAGCTTAAAAATCTTACTGCCAAAACGATAATCGATGCAAACAATAAATCTATTATACCCGGGTTAATTGATATTCACCTTCATATTGAGAGTTCTATGGTTACACCAGAAACATTTTCATATGCTTTGCTACAAAACGGTGTAACAACGATTGTTCCCGAACCTCATGAAATGGCGAATGTATTTGGTATTGAGGGTGTTCGAGCGATGATCCAAGCAAGTGACTACTGTACCGTTGATATGCTATATGCTATTCCAAGCTCTGTTCCTGCTACCTCACTTGAAACAACAGGTGGAGAGATTGGCATAAAAGAAATGGATGAATTAATGGCTACAGAGCAAATTCAGTGCCTCGGTGAAATAATGAACTTCGTCGATGTCATTCATGACCCAGATTCAAAGACAAATCAAGTGTTAAACCATTTTCGTGAACACTATCCAACTTTGCCAATTGAAGGACATGTTCCGAAATTGACTGGTCTTGATCTTGATCAAATTTTGCTTTCAGGTATTGGGTCCGATCATACCCACCAAACGGTTGATGGATTGAGAGCAAGAATTGAAGCTGGTATGTTCGTTCAAATACAAGAAAAATCAATGACCGATGACGTACTTGATTATGTAATGACTCACGATGTGAGTGAACATTTTTGTTTTGTTACCGATGATATTATGACAGATGTCTTGTTTGAAAAAGGTCACTTAAATATACTTGCGGAAAAAGCTGTAAAAGCAGGCATGCGCTACGAAGATGTGATTTATGCTTGTACTGCCACACCGGCAAAGCGAATGAACATGATTGATCGTGGTGCGATTGCGGTTGGAAAAATTGCTGACTTTTGCATTGTTAATGAAAACAACCATTTCTCCTTCTCAGCCGTCTATAAAAATGGGGTCTGTGTGTTTGATGCCCTGTTGAAAGAAAAACAACAAGTGCGTCCCGACCAATTCCCAGCACATTTTTATAAGAGCGTTCATTTGCCTCTTTTAACTGCTGAAGATTTCATCATTAAGACGGAAAACACTCCAGAGGAGAAAAAAGTTCGGGTCATGAATGTAAGGGATGGCTCCACATTCACCAAAGAAACACATGTCTCGCTTTCTGTTCAGGACGGTATACTTGAGTGGGAAAAATCGGATTGTCGCCTTATTGCAACATTTGAACGCCACAAAAAAACAGGTAATCGGGCTCATGGGCTTATTACTGGTGATATTATTCGTGAAGGTGCCATTGCTACAACCTATTCTCATGACAACCATAACCTACTTGTTATTGGAACAAATGTAGCAGACATGGTGAAAGCAGCAAACACCGTAATTGAAGCACAAGGTGGCTTTTGCGTTACCCATAATAATGATGTTAAAGCGTTCCTGCCTCTTCCAGTTGGTGGCATTTTATCTGAAGCCCCTCTTGATAAAGTTGGACAGGATGTGAAAGAGCTTGTAGAATCCATGAGAGCTTTGGGTTATAAACATTATAATCCAATTATGTCGGTGTCCACCCTATCTCTCCCTGTTAGTCCAGCATTAAAAATAACGGACTTTGGCTTAATAGATGTGAATAAAGGAAAAGTTGTTTCGCTGTTTGTTTAGTTTTAATTCATTTAATATGGTAAGTGAAATTATAAACGTTCATGTTACTTGCATGAACGTTTTTTTCTTTCACGCATACTTTTATGGTTATCCTCTTTTCTTTCGTTATAAAAATTGGCATAAGAACGAAAAAACAAACCGCTAACATTTGTGATATTAGCGGTTTGTTTCATCAGTTTATCTCTTTGAAGGGAGAATACATTCAGTATACACGACAACTTCTTTCCTGTAAACAAAACTATTGCGTTAAGGAAACTTTTTTATTGATTTGAACGGTTGTATAGTTCAATAGCACGATTTGTTCCTTCAACAGCCTGTTCTAATACGGCTTCCGGTTCCGTTCTTTGAAACATGTTCTCCATCGCCGTTACAACCTGCTGACGGGATTCTGGAAATACTGACATGAAAGCCCCTTGTGTAGCTGATGAAGGAATCGTTTCTTGTAATTGCTCAATCGACGCTTTCAGTTGTGGCAATTTGTTATGCAGTTCCAGTTTTCGTAAAGGGTACATGAACTGTTTTTTTAATCTTCCCTACTAAGCTTCATAAACTTCACATAAAAAAGACCACCTAATAGATGGTCTTCTTTACTACTACGTTTTTAAAATATCCACTTCGTGAAGTTGATTGCCATTTAAATGCCGAATCATAAACGTATACCCATTGTATTGAATTTCGTCTCCTTCTGCTAAATCATACTGCTGTTCATATAGCCAGCCTGCAATCGTTTCTGCATCATTTGACTCTAAGTTGAGTGCAAGCTCCTGGTTCACGTCGTGAATAGGCGCTTGACCTTGAACACGGTAATGGTTTGGTTCTAATTCTTCTATGACGTTAGGCTCATCCAAATCATATTCATCCCGAATGTCACCAACAATCTCTTCAAGAATGTCTTCAAGAGTGACTAGGCCTGCCGTACCACCATATTCATCGAATAAGATAGCCATATGAATATGTTTTTGTTGCATTTCAATTAAGATATCGCGAATCCGTACCGTTTCAAATACCGTAATAACCGGATAGACAATATCTCCAAGCTGATTTCTTTCTTCTTTTGAAAGAAGAGACGATAGAAAATCACGTACATTGAGCACACCAACAACCGAATCTTTATCTTCACTTATAACCGGATATCTTGTGAAACTATGCCGGTTTACTAACGATAGAATGTCTTCATCGGTATAATCAAGAGAGATCGTCACCATCTCTGTGCGTGGTACCATAATTTCTTTTGCAATTCGCTCATCAAACTCGAATACCTTACTGACATAGTTAAATTCAGATTGATTAATCTCACCACTTTTTAAACTATCCGATAGAATGAGACGAAGCTCTTCTTCTGAGTGGTGCACTTCATGTTCACTCATTGGTTTAAATCCTAGTAGTTTAATAAGTAATCGAGCTGACCCGTTCAGTACCCAAATAAATGGGTAAAGCAATCGATAAAACCATACGAGCGGTTGACCGATGAAAAGTGTCACTTGCTCCGCTTTCTGAATGGCAATCGTTTTTGGTGCAAGTTCTCCAATTACAACATGGAGAAATGTAGCAAAAGCAAAAGAAATAAAAATGGATAACGTCGTAACGAAAGCTTCATTCGTTGACAATTCTCCGATAATGGGATGAAGCATCCGTTCGAAGGTTGGTTCTGCTAAGCGTCCGATTCCAAGAGCTGTAATGGTTATCCCTAATTGACAGGCAGATAAATATTCATCTAAATTACTCGTAACTTTCTTTGCGGCAAGAGCACGCTTACTTCCACCTTCAATATGAGGCTCTAATTGAGTACTTCTTACTTTTACAATCGCAAATTCTGATGCTACAAAAAAAGCTGTAAGAATGATTAATAGCGCTACACCTAAAAGGTTAATGACTGTAGATATATCCAAGAAAGCCCCTCTAGACGAGAGTTCACCTCCAAAAAATCGTGTCGTATCGCTTAACGTATAGGCCTTTCCATGATCCTTTTGCTATTAAATAAGGGTTTACTTGCACGAAAGACAAATGGATGACTAGAAAGGGTTTGTAGCGAAATCATATTCTTCTACTATATAGATATCTTTTAGTGTAGCCTTATTTCTTGTTTTTAATCTAACTTGTTACAGCCAATAGCCTTTGCTTTCTATCCCAAAATTAGATGAATCGCTTTTTCACTTCGTTTGCTAACATAATTAACCCTCGTTTAAGTTCGTCTAATGTACAATATGCATACGATACCCTGACATAGTGATAGTCATTTGGCTTATATATATACCCTGGATTAATCAGTATGTTTTGTTTTAATAGTGCTAAAAACAGAGATTTTGTGACAACAGGTTGTTTGATCCTTAACCAAATATAAAAACCGCCTTTAGACGATTCCCACTCGGCAATATCACCTACTGTTTTTTGCAAAATCGCTTCAGTGAAGTCCGCCCGCTTTTTTAATGAAGCTCGTAAATTGTATATGTGCTCATAAAAATAGCTAGAATTAAGCCACTGAGCAACTAGCTGTTGGGAAATCGCACTTGTTCCATAATCTAGCTGCATTTTTAAGTCGGCTAAATAACGTACGACCGATTCTGGACCGACTAGCCAGCCAACTCGTATGCCTGGGCTAATACATTTAGACACACTTCCAATGTAAAGAACTTGTCCAGCTCGATCAAACGATTTTAGAGCAGGTGGCGCCCCGTCAAACGTTAATTCGCTGTAAACGTCATCTTCAACCACTGGCATATGATTTACACTACAACGCTCTACTAGCCGTTTACGTTCCTCTAAAGTAAGGATTTTCCCTGTTGGATTGGAGAGCGTCGGAATTGTATAATACATCGTTTTCTTATTACTTGCTTGAAAAGAGACGCTTGGTATAGAAGGAATTGAGTGTATATAGGAGGCAGCTTCTGTTGTTATCGATGTACCAGTCTCTAACAAACCTAAAGATAATAATTGCAACGCTTGTACCGCACCAGAAACAATCAAAATATTATTAGGTTTTGTCACGATTCCTCGACGCTCTAAATAACTCGTCAAAGTGTTTCGCAAATGAAGGCTTCCCAAGGGTTCAGAATAGCCCAGTTCTTGATTCGTTAAGGTGAGCTCGCTAAACGATTTTAATAAAGCTGTTTGTGGAATGAGTTCAGGAGATAATTCACCAGTCCCTAATCGTACTGTGGTAGGTAGTGCTTCATACTCGTTTATAAGCTGGATTGTTTGTGCATTTACTTTGTACGCACTTTGCTTTATTCGTTGGTGCCAGTCAAGCGTCTGTTGGCGTAATACAAAATCCCATCCCCTTGGCTTCACATACACACCACTACCTTGTCGGCTTTCAATCACGTCTTCTGCTTTCAACTCGTCTAAAACTTGAATAATGGTGCTGCGATTGACACCAAATTGTTCAGCTAGCTTACGCTGACTAGGCAGACGCATTCCATTAGACCAGTGTCCATCCTCTATTTGCTCAACGATCCAGGCTCTTATCTGGTCAAAAAGCGTACGTTTTTCTGTCCGGTTCGGTTTCCAAGTCATGTCTTTCCCCTTCAAAATTGGTTGGATTAATTTTCAACCAATTGGTTGTTTTTTTACTATACATAATTCGATACACTTTCGAAAAGGAGTGATCGAATGCTAAGTGCATTTCTTCATGGTTTTATTCTTGCAAGTGCATTAATAATTCCTATTGGACCACAAAATTTATTTATTTTTAATCAGGGAGCGTCGCAATCATCATTTACAAAGAGTTTGCCTGCTGTGTTAACCGCAGCAGTAGCTGATACCATTCTAATCATTGTTGCAGCATTAGGATTATCCATTCTCGTTTTTACGATTCCACTTTTACAACCTTTGCTTTACCTTATTGGAGTCCTGTTCCTCTTTTTCATTGGTTGGTCCATATGGAAACACGATGAGAAGTTGGTTCAAAAAAAGAAAAAACCACTAACAGCAAAAAAACAAATTGTCGTTGCATTATCAATCTCAGTGTTAAACCCTCATGCAGTTTTAGACACCGTTGCAGTAATAGGAACAAATGCTTCCCATTATTCAATTGGGGTAGAAAAGCTAAGCTTTGTTACTGCTTGTATACTCGTTTCATGGATGGCATTTACGCTGCTAGCTTATTTAGGAAGTCATCTGAAGCAAATGGACACACACGGCAAGTATATGAAGTGGATCCATAAAGCGTCTGCTGTAAGCATTTGGCTTCTCGCTCTCTATTTTGGGATTCAAGCATTAAAAAACATGCTCTAGCTCTTTACTGGAAAGGCATGAGCTTGTGCTATGCTAGCCCTACCTTCACTCTTCTCTTCAACAATGATTGTGAATCGTACAACGTAATTGCCTTTAACAGCACCGATCGTTTTCGGTTTTGTGTTTAGCTATCTATAGCTTGACGCCTTTGCTATGTAGCTGTACCATACAAATAAATAGCTAGATTTTATCCTTTTTTTGTAAGGCGCGACTAATGGGAGACGGAGACATGACTATGTTGACGAAAGAAATAGCAAATGCCATCGTTCAAGAAACATCTATACGTTTAGATCGAAACATCAACATTATGGATAAAGATGGCTATATTATCGCTTCACGGGACGCTGCTCGATTACATACTGTTCATGGCGGCGCTGTTGAAGTACTAAATACTGGTAACAGTTTGACCATTTATCCAACACAAGCGAATCGGTGGGAAGGGGCAATACCCGGTATAAACTTACCAATCTTATTTAACAAAGACATGATTGGTGTTATTGGTATAACTGGTAACCCGGATGAATTAAAAGCAGTTGGTGAACTTGTCAAAATGACGACTGAGCTTATGATTCAGCAAGCCTTTATTACTTCTCAACTTGAATGGAAACAACGCACGAAAGAGATGGTCATTGATCAATTATTAAACCATAGCCCCTCTTATAAAACCATTCAACAAGGATTAGAAATGCTCGACGTACAACTATTGCCACCTTTTATAGCCGTCGCTATACAGCTACATCAGCTGACCATTCAAAAACAAGAATTAATCGATAAAATTGAACAATTATTTGGTCACCATCATGCAATTGCTGGATTTATTAGCCTGAACCAATTAGTTATTGTAGTGTCAAATATGGATGAAGATCACGCTGTTAAACAAATGACATCACTTCAATCATTACTACAAAACCGACAAACAACGTTTACAATTTCATATAGTTTATCGTTTGAGGAATTAAATCAGTTTCATCAAGCCTATTCAGATTGTGAACTAGCCTTAACTATGACGGATAAAGCAAATGCGATTATTTCTTTTAGTCAATTCGAGGTCAAAGCTTTATTGCATCAAATTAACCATGCGTTACGGGAACGGTTTTCAAGCCGCGTTCTTAATGATTTAAACGATACCCAGACGTTAACGCTTAAGACGTTTTTTGAAAACGACTTAAACATTCAAAAAACGGCCGACGCACTTTTTTTACATCGAAATACACTTCTATATCGCTTGAATACCATTGTTAACCGAACAGGTTATAATCCGAAAACATTTAACGAATCGCTTATTTTACAAGTCGCACTTTGGATGAAAGAACTGGAGCAGACCACATAGTAATCGTGTAGGAAGTACGTCATTTCGTACTTCCTTTTTTTCATTTCTATTAAGTGCCATTTATGTGCTCTAGTGTGATCCTGCTGTATTTCTAAATTTTTTCTAAAATAATCCAACAAATACAGTTTTATAAATCCGTTCATAGTACAATGAAGATAATGGTTTTATGTGTTCCGCTGAATGAAGTCGAAAGGCAGGTAAGAGAGTGAATTCAATACTTGAACTTCAAAGTGTAAGCAAAACAATTCGGGGTAAACAAATTGTTCAAGATGTTAGCTTTACCGTTAATGCTGGAGAAGTCTTTGGTTTTTTAGGACCCAATGGTGCTGGTAAAACAACAACTATTCGAATGATGGTAGGTCTCTCCGCTTTAACTAGTGGTGATCTATTTATATCTGGTTACAGTATACAATCTTCTTATAGTGAAGCAATTAAACATGTAGGTGTGATTATTGAAAATCCAGAGATGTATAATCATTTAACTGCTCGAAAGAATATGATCCATTTTGCCAGAATGAATGGAGCCATTGACTATGATCGCATCAATGAATTAATTGAACTTGTCGGGCTAACAAACGTTATTGATAAAAAAGTGAAAACATTCTCTTTAGGAATGAAACAACGCTTAGGTATTGCGCAAGCACTCATACATCGCCCTAAGTTACTCATTCTAGATGAACCGACAAATGGCCTTGATCCAGAAGGCATTCGCTTAATACGTACATACTTACGAAAATTAGCGAAGGAAGAAGGTTTAGCTGTTCTCGTTTCCAGCCATCTAATGAGTGAGATGGAGTTGATGTGTGATCGATTTGCGATCATTCAAGAAGGTAAAATGGTTCATGAAGAGATTCTTGTTGGCAATGAAGAGAAAAAACAGTCTAGTTTCGAAGTACGCGTTCAAGAGGATCAACTCGATTCTGCGTTAGCTATCGCCAAAAACTTCGATCATCAAGCAGTGATTCAAGAAAGCAAGCTCTCTCTCTTACTCGACGATAATGAGGTTTCACAATTTATTCGTCAATTAAGCGGCGAAGTCAATGTGAAAGAAGTGATCCAGTCGAAAGAAAGTCTAGAAGATCGCTTTCTTCATTTAACAAATAAAGAAGGTGTCAACATATGATTGGATTAATTCAGAATGAACTTATGAAGCAAAATGCACGCATAAGTACGTGGATTATGCTTATTTTCATCGTAGCCCTCACCTTATTAACAGCTATTTTGATGCATAATGCCTCTACCTATCTTCAATTTGATTCAGATTGGCGCGCATCCGTTCAATCAGATATTACTTATTATGAAGAGTTTAGAGAAGAAGAACCGTTTGCTGATCAACAGATTTTACTTGCAAACTATCGACTTGAACAAGATATTCCTCCAAATTATGCGGTTTCAGATAGTGTATGGATGTTCACCATGAATAACAATGGCGTCATCATGCTTGTGAGTTTATTTATTATTGCGATTGCCGCAACCATTGTCTCTTCAGAATTTAAACAAGGTACAATCAAATTGTTGCTTGTACGGCCACCTTCGCGTATAAAAGTACTACTATCAAAATATGTAGCCGTTCTCATTTACGCGTTTACCTTTCTTGCCGTTCTATGGATTTCATCTTTTCTTATTGGGGCATTGTTTTTCGGCTTTGATAATCAAATCGTTCATCTATACGTAGTCGATGGAGAAGTGCGAGAAAGAGCATACTGGCTTCAATCCATTCTTGTATTTCTTTCTAACATGCCAATGACTATTTTACTTGCTACGTTGGCTTTTGCTATTTCAGCTATGTTTTCGAGTGATATTATGGCCATTGCCATTAGCATTGCCGGTCAATTTCTAGGACTAGTAGCAAACATTATATTATTGGACTTTTACGATTGGGCTATCTTTTTGCCGTTTGTCAATGATCTAAGTCAATACGTTATGGATGGGATGCCTCTTTCCGAGTTAATTAGTCCTCTCTTCTCTTCTATCGTCCTATTTTGTTATTGGTTGCTTTTTATCGGAATCGCTTTATTGGTCTTTCATAAACGTGAGATTAAACCTTCTTAAAGAAAAAAATTCAGCTCTATGAGCTGAATTTTTTTCTTTAAAATAAGACTGTTAAAATAGATAGTACATTTAGACCGAACAATTGATCAATTAACACAACTGTAATCGCCACTGGCACAATCAAAACCATCACGCTATACCAAATAACAAATAGTTTCCGTCCAAACATACTGCCTTGTCGGAACTCCTTCTTTAAAACCGATTTCGGTACTTTAAATAGTAAAAATAGGCTAATGATCAATGCACCGATTGGCATAAGAATATTAGATACCGTGTAGTCAATAAGGTCAAAAAAGGGCATTCCGAAAAGATTAAGCTCACTCATCACGCCAAACGATAAAGTAGATGGAATACCCATTACTAAGACAAGCAAAGCAACAGTCCAGCTGACTTGACGTCTTTTGCTAGCATCTTTTTTTATAAACGCTGCAACTACTATTTCTAATAGCGAAAAAGCTGTGCTCAAAGCTGCAAAGAAAAACAAAATGAAAAATAATACGACAAGCACTTGTCCATACGGTATTTGTGAGAAAATGGTTGGTACTGCTGCAAAAATAAGAGTGGGCCCTTCAGTAGGTTCTAATTGAAACGTAAACACGCCTGGAAAGATCATAATACCTGCAAGCATAGCAACGAGAATATTCATTCCTCCAAGGGTAATAGCTGATAGTGGAAGATCTTGTTGCTTTGATGCATAGGAACTTAATGTAATCATGATAGACACTCCAAGAGATAAAGCAAAAAAAGACTGCCCTAACGCAAACAGAACGACGTCATTTGATACAGTACTCCAGTCTGGTGAAAATAAAAACCTCAATCCTTCTTGAGCCCCATCCAATGTCAATGAGTAACCAGCTAGAATAAGCAAGAGAATAAATAAAATCGGTATCATCCACTTACTCGCTTTTTCAATTCCTTTTTGCACACCCTTTGAAACAATACCCGCAGCAAGAGCAAGAAAGATTGCTTGCGCACCTACTGCTAAATAAGGGCTTGCGATTAATTCACCAAAACGTTTGGCGTACCCATCAGCATCTAATGAATGTAGTTGTCCAGAAAGAGACGAGCCTAAATAAAGAATGGACCAACCACCAATAACACTGTAAAAAGACAGGATCAGAAAACAAGTCACCACACCTAGCCATCCAGTAAAACGAAACGCTGATGTAGGTGCCATTTGTTTAAACGTTGTTACAGCATCCGCCTGAGAATGTCTCCCCAACATATATTCACCAATTAGCAGAGGAACACCAATTAAAAGTGTAAACAGCAAAAAAAGCACGAAAAAAGCGCCCCCACCACTTGTGCCTGCAATATATGGGAACTTCCATATTGCACCGAGTCCAATTGCACTTCCGGCAGTTGCGTATAAAAACCCTAACTTTGAGGACCATTGTTGCTTTGTTGACATGTTGTAAACTTGCTCCTTTTTTCTAGATCCTTGTGAAAACACCACTAGATAGCAAATCAGATATGTCCACTTGAAACAGACATTTATTTTTATGTCAGCTTGTTCTGACAATTGAATCGCTAGCATGTCTTCCGGTTGTTTCAGTTTTTCCAATGAAGATCCTATTTATTTAAAAACATTTTCTAATCGTAACAAAAACATGTCTTTTCAGCAAGAACAATTTCAGCTACTTCAAATAAAAACATCTTCCCATGATATGTAGACTTGAAAGAAGTTTCTCAACACATCTTTTTTTGTTGTAGTCAGAAAAGGTAGCACAAAGGAGAACACTTTTCTGACTACATTAGTCCTTAAGGAACTAAATTGTAATTAAAGTTCCAGATGGTCCACTTGCATAACGATGAATGGTTACGTGACCTGCACTATTAGCTTGGTTTGGAGCATTAGCAAGGACGACTGGGAATGTAGAGAAATTCGTGATCTGAATTGTATCCCCTGCATTGTAATTTTGAACTCGAATAACTAAAGATAACCCTCCTGTATCAGAGCAAGCAATCGGAGCGCTCGGTGAGGCAACACCGTTTATTGTTAAACCAAAAACCGCCCCTACCGTTGTCCCCGCTGCTTTATTAAGACCAACACTTATATAGTACATACCTGGTGTTACAATAGTAATCAAACCAATACCTGGAACGAATCCGAATCCTGAGTATGCACCAGGCGTTAATAAATTTATAGGACCACCCGCTGCTACCGTTTGAGCTTGAACATTACTGTTAAAAAACGGTTGAAGTGAGGATACTCCAGTGACACCTGTGGCACCTGTTACTCCAGTAGGTCCTGTAACACCAGTGGCTCCAGTTACTCCAGTTACTCCAGTTACTCCAGCAACTCCAGTAACTCCAGTAGCACCCGTTACTCCCGTTACCCCTGTAGCACCGGTGACGCCAGCGACTCCGGTTACTCCTGTAGCGCCAGTAACACCAGTGGCTCCAGTTACTCCAGTTACTCCAGCAACTCCAGTAACTCCAGTAGCACCCGTTACTCCCGTTACCCCAGTAGCACCGGTGACGCCAGTGACTCCGGTTACTCCTGTAGCGCCAGTAACACCAGTGGCTCCAGTTACTCCAGTTACTCCAGCAACTCCAGTAACTCCAGTAGCACCCGTTACTCCCGTTACCCCAGTAGCACCGGTGACGCCAGTGACTCCGGTTACTCCTGTAGCGCCAGTAACACCAGTCGCTCCAGTAGCACCAGTGACTCCAGTAGCTCCAGTAGCCCCAGTGACTCCAGTAGCTCCAGTAGCCCCAGTGACTCCAGTAGCTCCAGTAGCTCCAGTAGCACCAGTGACTCCCGTTACCCCAGTAGCTCCAGTTACTCCAGTTACTCCCGTTACTCCCGTTACCCCCGTTACCCCAGTAGCCCCGGTGACACCAGTAGCCCCGGTTACTCCTGTAGGACCAGTCGCTCCAGTAACGCCAGTGGCTCCGGTTACTCCTGTAGCGCCAGTTACCCCAGTAGCTCCTGTTACCCCTGTAGATCCTGTTACTCCTGTAGCGCCAGTTACCCCAGTAGCTCCTGTTACCCCTGTAGATCCTGTTACTCCAGTAGCTCCGGTAATGCCAGTAGCTCCGGTAGCCCCGGTAGCCCCAGTAACACCAGTGGCACCAGTAACTCCTGTAGGACCAGTTACACCAGTAGCACCTGTTACCCCTGTAGATCCTGTTACTCCAGTAGAGCCAGTAACACCAGTAGCACCCGTTACTCCCGTAGGACCAGTAGATCCGGTAGCACCAGTAACACCAGTAAACCCAGTAACACCAGTAGCACCAGTGACTCCAGTAACCCCTGTTGCTCCAGTAACACCAGTAGCACCAGTAGCACCAGTTACTCCCGTTACCCCTGTAGCACCGGTGACACCAGTGGCTCCAGTAGATCCGGTAACTCCCGTTACTCCCGTAGGACCAGTAGATCCGGTAACCCCAGTAGCTCCTGTAACACCAGTGGCTCCTGTAACACCAGTAGCTCCTGTAACACCAGTGGCTCCAGTTACTCCTGTAGCGCCGGTGACGCCAGTAACACCAGTGGCTCCAGTTACTCCTGTAGCACCTGTTACTCCAGTGGCTCCTGTAACTCCCGTTACCCCATTAGCACCGGTTACTCCAGTGGCTCCTGTAACTCCCGTTACTCCCGTTACTCCCGTTACTCCCGTTACTCCCGTAGGACCAGTAGATCCGGTAACCCCAGTAACACCAGTAACTCCAGTTACACCAGTAGCTCCAGTAGCTCCTGTAGCACCTGTTACTCCAGTAGCTCCAGTAGCACCTGTTACTCCAGTAACACCTGTTACTCCAGTCGCTCCTGTAGCCCCGGTAACCCCAGTGGCTCCAGTAGGTCCTGTAGCGCCAGTAGCCCCAGTAGCCCCAGTGACGCCAGTGGCTCCAGTTACACCGGTAGCTCCAGTGACACCTGTTACCCCTGTAGATCCTGTTACTCCTGTAGCGCCAGTAACACCAGTTACCCCAGTAGCTCCGGTTACCCCAGTAACTCCTGTAACGCCAGTGGCACCCGTTACCCCGGTAGCTCCTGTTACTCCTGTAACACCAGTAACACCCGTAACTCCTGTTGCTCCAGTTACGCCAGTAGCACCGGTGACGCCAGTGGCTCCTGTAACACCAGTAACTCCTGTTGCTCCTGTAACACCAGTAGCACCGGTGACGCCAGTAGCTCCAGTAATGCCAGTGGCTCCGGTTACTCCAGTGGCTCCAGTAGATCCGGTAACTCCCGTTACTCCCGTAGAACCAGTAGATCCGGTAACCCCTGTAGCACCAGTTACTCCAGTGGCTCCAGTTACTCCCGTTACCCCGGTAGCACCAGTAACACCAGTGGCTCCAGTTACTCCCGTTACCCCGGTAGCACCGGTTACTCCAGTGGCTCCTGTAGATCCGATAACTCCCGTTACTCCCGTAGGACCAGTAGATCCGGTAACCCCAGTAGCACCAGTAACACCCGTAACTCCTGTTGCTCCAGTGACGCCAGTAGCTCCAGTAGGACCAGTAGCTCCTGTAACTCCAGTAGATCCGGTAGGACCTGTAGCCCCTGTAACTCCTGTTACCCCTGTAGATCCTGTTACTCCTGTTACTCCTGTAACACCCGTAACTCCTGTTGCTCCAGTGACGCCAGTAGCCCCAGTGACGCCAGTGGCACCAGTAGGACCAGTAGCCCCGGTGGCACCAGTAGCTCCTGTAACTCCAGTGGCACCAGTAACTCCAGTTACTCCCGTTACCCCAGTAGCACCGGTTACTCCAGTGGCTCCTGTAGCTCCTGTAACTCCCGTTACTCCAGTAGCACCAGTAACTCCAGTTACTCCAGTCGCTCCTGTAACACCAGTAACTCCAGTAACTCCAGTAATGCCAGTGGCTCCGGTTACTCCAGTCGCTCCTGTAACTCCCGTTACTCCAGTAGCACCAGTAACTCCAGTAGCTCCTGTAACACCTGTAGCTCCTGTTACTCCTGTTACCCCTGTAGATCCTGTTACTCCTGTTACTCCTGTAACACCCGTAACTCCTGTTGCTCCAGTGACGCCAGTAGCCCCAGTGACGCCAGTGGCACCAGTAGGACCAGTAGCCCCGGTGGCACCAGTAGCTCCTGTAACTCCAGTGGCACCAGTAACTCCAGTTACTCCCGTTACCCCAGTAGCACCGGTTACTCCAGTGGCTCCTGTAGCTCCTGTAACTCCCGTTACTCCTGTAGCACCAGTAACTCCAGTTACTCCAGTCGCTCCTGTAACACCAGTAACTCCAGTAACTCCAGTAATGCCAGTGGCTCCGGTTACTCCAGTCGCTCCTGTAACTCCCGTTACTCCAGTAGCACCAGTAACTCCAGTAGCTCCTGTAACACCTGTAGCTCCTGTTACTCCTGTTACTCCTGTTACTCCTGTAGCCCCGGTAACACCTGTGGCACCAGTAACTCCAGTAGGACCTGTTGCTCCAGTAACGCCAGTGGCTCCTGTAACACCTGTGGCTCCCGTTACCCCAGTAGCTCCTGTTACTCCCGTTACCCCAGTAGCACCGGTGACGCCAGTGGCTCCAGTAGCTCCTGTAACTCCAGTAGCTCCTGTTACTCCGGTAGCCCCAGTCGCTCCAGTAGGACCAGTAACACCCGTAACTCCTGTTGCTCCAGTTACGCCTCGTTCTGCGACTAAGCTATAGTCCGCTGATGTCCCTGGTTCTCCTGTCGGCGGTGCCGTGTTTACTACATACAGACTTCCTCTAAAACTTACTAGCTGACCAACTGCATAGTCTGAAACAAGTGTTGGATTGTAGTCCACTATCCCACTATCAAATCCGATTCCTGTTGCTCCTCTACTAACAAGTAGAGTGTAATCAGAAGATGTCGATGGCAAACCAATTGGTGGGGTAGTGTTTACTATGTAAGCACTACCTTCGAACGTCACAACTTGACCAATCTTATAGTCAAACACACGAGCAGGGTCGTAAGGCACAGTACCTTCAAAGCCTGCACCGGTAGCCCCCGTGTTGCCTGGAGCCGCTAACAGTAAATAATCATTCGATTCGCTAGGTATTCCTGATGGTGGGGAACTAACTACAAGATACGTCCCACCTTCATAAATTACAACTTGACCAATTTGATAATTTGTAGCAAGTACAGGGTCGTAATTTACAACCCCCGTTAATCCAATTCCAGTTGCTCCGGTTGCACCAGTGGCTCCTGTTATACTGATTGGAAAGGAATTATTAAATAAAACTCTACCGTTTGTTGAAGTACGCCTAAATCGTTGATAATTTGAACACTCTTCAAAATAACTCAATCTCACTACACCCTCTTTACTCGCCCTTTTATTAGACTATGTAAGCTAAAATGAAAGTGTTAGTGTATTCTCGTGGTATCCTTTTATTTGTCTCTATTACAACGCCGTTCAATAAACACATACAAGTTTTATTTATTATAAAATATGGGGAGTTCTATTTTTTAAAAAGAGAGTACAACATCCTCCATTTTTTATTTACACATAAAAAAACCAAGCTAAATCGGTTAGCTTGGGAAGGTGACTAAACATTTATATGGTAACGACCTTTTGGCACAACAAGAGGCGTATGTGAAACAGGATCGGCAATTACGTCGCATTTTAATTCAAAGATTTCTTGGATAAGTTCACTCGTGATGACTTCCCCTGGTAAGCCTTCTGCTATAAGACGGCCTTGTTTTAAAGCAAAGATATAATCAGCGTAACGGGCAGTAAGGTTAATATCATGTAGAACCATAACAATTGTCGTTCCATGCTTACGGTTCAAGTCCGTTAGCAGATCAAGAATTTCCACTTGGTACGTAATATCCAAAAATGTAGTCGGTTCATCAAGAAACAAAATGTCAGTTTGTTGCGTTAACGCCATTGCAATCCAAACGCGTTGCCTTTGTCCTCCAGACAATTCATCGATATTACGATTAGCGAGCTCTGTAATCTTCATCATGTCCATTGCTTCCGTAACCGCTTCATAGTCTTTTTTTGACCAGCCTTTAAAGATGGACTGATGAGGAAATCTTCCTCGACCAACAAGATCGGCTACTGTGATTCCTTCTGGAACAATAGGTGATTGCGGTAAAAGACCGAGTACTTTTGCCAACTTTTTAGGGGGAATGTCATGAATTTTTTTGCCATCAAGGGTAATGGAACCTTCATCCGGCTTTAATAAACGTGCCATCGTTTTTAATAAGGTCGATTTGCCGCAAGCGTTCGCTCCAATAATAACGTTTATTTTGTTGTTTGGTACCACTAAACTGACATCATTTAAAATGGTTGTCCCATCATAGCCTGCTACAATGTCTTTTGTTTCAAACTGGTGAGTTCCTTTCATTATAAACTTCCCTTCCGGTTCATACGTATAAGTAAATAAAGCAGGAATGGCGCTCCCAACATACCCGTAATCACTCCCACGGGAAAGCGAATTTCAAACGCAAATTGGCCAACCAAGTCTGCAGCTAACACTAAGTTTACCCCTACTAGCCCTGCTGGAAGAACCGTTGAAAGACCTGAACCAACTAGGCGTTTAGCGATTGGACCAGCCAAAAATGCTACGAATGCAATTGGACCTGTTGTGGCCGTAGCTAGTGCAATCATGCAAACTGACGCAAAAATAAGCAACACGCGCGTACGGTCTGTATTTAATCCAAGGGATGTAGCGGACTGCTCTCCTAATTCCAAAATGCTCAAATGCTTACTTAACAACATGACAACAGGTGAACAAATGATAACCGTTAACATGAGTGGATAGATAGCGTCTAGTTGTGCACCGTTTAAACTTCCGCTTAACCAACGCATTGCTGAAGGAAGATCTTCTTGCGCCCCTCTCATTAGTAAATAGGAGATGACTGCACTTAACATTGCTTGTACACCAATTCCAACAAGAATAAGTCGTCCGACTGAAAACGTTCTTCCTCTCGATAATCCATAGATCAACACAACGGTTGCGAGACCAGCAAGAATGGCCACAATCGAGACAATGCTATTACTCGTTTGTAGCACAAGAATACAAAATAATGCAGCAGCACTAGATCCAGCGGTAATCCCAAGTACATCAGGATTAGCTAATGGGTTCCGTAACATTGTCTGAAACGTATTACCAGCAATACCGAATGCAAAGCCAGCAAATAAACCAGCAAGCATACGTGGAAATCGAATCGTATTGACTGCAAAATTTATACTTCCCAGCTCTTCTCCTAACAAAGCGCGAAAAACGTCATTTGCAGGATAAATCGTATTACCTAGCATCAGCATAGCGCCGCAAAGTAAAACACCAGTACTAAATAAGGTAACATTGACCGCCCACCAGCGAAATTGTCTTTTCTTACGTCCTAATTGAATCTTTTTCATAGATTGGGTGTTCCGTGTATGTCTCATCATAGTGAACGTACTTTCATGCGCATCGCAAATAAGATTAAAATAGGTGCTCCTATAAAGGCAGTAATGACACCGGCTTCAAGTTCACCAGGACTGCCAATTAAGCGGCCAGCAACATCGGAAATCGTTAGAATAACTGCTCCTGCAATGGCAGAAAGCGGAATAATATAGCGTAAATCAGCGCCAAGTAATAGACGAATGAGGTGAGCAGACAATAGTCCAATAAACCCGATTGGGCCTGCTAAAGCAGTAGCAGCCCCACATAATAGTACGCCAGCAAATGCAGCTGTTATGCGCAGTAGCCCCGTACGAACCCCTTGTCCGGTTGCGACTTCATCACCTAGTGCTAGCGCATTTAATGCAGAAGCAGAAAGGATTCCTACAAAAAGTCCAACAACAAGAAAAGGTAAGAAAGTCGAAATGGATTCCCAACTTCCCGATCCGACACTACCCACTTGCCAAAAGCGGAATTGATCCATCACATAAGTCCGATTCAGCATAATGGCACTTACGATAGAAGAAAGTGCCGCACTCGTAGCTACGCCTGCTAATACAAGCTTTAGCGGCGTGGCCCCTGCCCGTCCCATTGAACCAATTCCATAAACAAATAGGGCTGTGAGCATCGCACCCACAATCGCAAACAAAATATATTGATTTGTTGTACTTATATTAAAAAAGGCTAATCCCGCTACAACAAATAGGGCTGCCCCAGTATTCACACCTAAAATACTAGGATCAGCAATTGGATTCCGGGTGACGGCCTGCATGAGTGCACCTGATACACCGAGAGCCGCTCCACAAAGTAAACTGAAAATTGTCCGTGGTATTCGCTCTCGCACGACACTTGCGCTATAAGAATCGTAATCAGAGAAAAATAAGCCGGACATTAATTCGTTCCATGTAATGACACGAGAGCCAAAAGCAACAGAGGAAAGCACGCTAACAAGTAGCATCGCTAGTAAAAAGCCGATAACCATTGTTGCGTGCTTAGGTGAATAGCGATGATGTTTCACAACGGCCTTCACCAGATTTACTCCTCTGCCTGATTCAGCGCATCTCCAATTAACTCTAAATACTCATCAAGTGTATAAGAAATAGACAGTGGATTCGGTGTACCTGCTGCTCCTAATTCAGAGCCACCATTGATAAATGCCACTGATCCTCTTTCAATAGCAGGGATTTGTCCTAGACGAGCATCACTTTGTAACGCTTCAAATAAATCATCGTCCCCATAACCAAGAATAACATCTACATTATTAAGGATATCTGCATTCTCAGCACTTAAACTTAATGAAAAGTCTTCTTCATTTGATAGTTCATCTTTAATTTCTTGAGGAAATTCCATATTGAGTTCTTCAGTTAAAAATGCAACCCGCGTATCTGTAGGTGTATATAAATGTAAATTAGACATATCTGTTGCAGAGAAGTTTACCCAAGCAACGGTCTTCCCTTCAATTTCCGGATATTCAGCTAATTTTTCATCAATCAGTTGTTCTGTATCTTCAATCAGTTGCTCGCCTTGTTCTTTCAAACCCATACCTTCTGCATTCATTAACACATGATCACGCCAAGACGTTGTCCAAGGAGAAGTTGGATAAGCGACAACTGGCGCAATTTCACTTAATAAATTGTAATCTTCTTCTGTAATACCTGAGTAAGCAGCGAGTATAACATCTGGTTGTGAATCAGCAATAGCCTCAAAGTCTAGCCCATCTGTGTCTTGAAAAACATTTGGATCTTCTTCACCTAGTTCTTCAAGCTTTTCTGCTGTCCATGGTAGTAAACCGCTGTCATCTTGCACACCGAAATTGGCGGCAGAGAATCCAACGGGCACAACACCTAATGCTAAAGCTACATCTTGGTTCCCCCATTGCACCGTGGCAACACGGTCAGGTACTGAGTCAAGTACCGTTTCTCCAAATGCATGTTCAATGACAATTTGTTCTTCCGTACTGCTTTCGCTATCAATAGTAGCATCTGTATCGTCTGAAGACGTGTCATTAGAGCTATCTGAACAACCTGCTAGTGCAGCAATCATTGCTGTAGAAAACAAAAATAGTTTAGATGAGTGGTTAAGCTTAATCATATCGTACGTTCTCCTCTTCCTATGTACATCTCTTTATAATTGAAAATGATAATCGATATCAATTATATTAGTGTACCTTCCTCCGAAAGTCAATTTTATTTTGCAGCCTGTTCGATCCTTTCATTTTTTTCATCAAAAACAGGATTATGAGAAGAAATGAAAATGTCCATGGCTGACTCTGGTTTTATATAAGTCTTTGCATGATTTACTGCTGTAGCCGCATCGGTAAATGCACCTGCCAACAGATGAATTTTGTTGCCAAACATCGCGCTATCACCAGCAGCATAGATTCCATCTTTTCCAGTTTCGAGTTTATTATTGACGAGAATATGTCTGTCATCTGTTTTTAGACCCCAGTTTCGAATTCCTCCAATGTCTGCCTTCATTCCATGATTGACAATGACTGCATCTACTTTTACATGCTCACATCTATTCAAAAAGACACCTTTATCATCTACTTGATCAATCTCTACAGCATTAATCCTTGCTTGATCACCATCAAGTCGTTTAACGGCAAACGGCATTTTAACCCGAATACGATTAGTAAACATTTTTTCTACATTTCGCTCATGTCCTTTAAACTCGTTTCGACGATGAACAACCATTACATCATGGGCGATACCATATAAAGCGTTCGCAAAATCAACAGCAGAGTCTCCACCACCAGAAATTAATACACGCTTCCCTTTATATTGTTTTACGTCTGTTACAGTGTAATGAAGGTTTGAATTCTCATATTTATCTGCATCTTTAACCGATAATTTTATTGCACTTTTTGTACCATATCCGATCGAAAGAACGATGGTACGTGTAAGGTGACACTCACCTGTTCTGGACTGGATGATATAGTATCCTTCTCTTGTACGTTTAATATCTTGAATCTGTTGATTTAAGACAATAGTTGGATCAAACGTCATTGCTTGCGCTATAAGCTGCCTAGCGAGTTGCTTTGCTTTAATTGGCGGTTGTCCTCCAACATCCCATATCATCTTATCTGGATAGCTATTTAATTTCCCTCCTAAATAAGGGCTTGCTTCGATTAATTTTGTTTTCATTGAGCGCATACCACTATAAAAAGCAGCGAAAAGGCCTGCAGGTCCTCCACCAACAATGGTGATATCATAAAGCTGTAATTCATTCTGCATACAATCACTCCTCTCTCTTTAATAATACTGATAAAGATTCTCATTATCAATATATTTTATCATTTTTTTCTCCCATCTCGTTTTTACATTGATCCAATGCCATGATACCCTTTCTATAACCGGATAGATAAAGGGGGCTATAGACATGATCGTACTAATAGGAGCGTCCTTGCTTATTCCATTTTTTTATTATGGATACAAAGAGCTCCAATTCTTTCAATCAAAAGAAGCAAAAGAAGAAACAAATACTGAAGGCTATCGAAAAGCGAGTATCTATGCATTTCCCTTATTACCATTAGGATGGTTCCTCCTCGAAATGAGCCACCGCTTTTTCACCCTTTCTTTTGATACATATCGCGACCTCATCTGGATACTTATTCTCATTTCTTGTATTGTTTACGGCTTCACCCTTCAACACCAACGTCGAAAAACAGCCAAAAACCTCTCATAATTTCGAGAGGTTTAATTGGCTTGTATAGAAATATTAAGCCAGGGGCGACCGTGCAACCATCTTACACTCACCGGTAATTTAAAGGTAGCGGACAATGATTCATTAGTCAGTACTTCGTCTTTCCGACCAGATCCTATCACTTCACCATCACGAACCATTAATACATTGGTTATGACATCAGATATTTCTTCAATATGATGCGTAACATAAATGATGTGACTTCCTCTTGCACTAATTTCATTCATTACGTTGATTAACTCTTCACGTGTTAATACATCTAAACCTGTACACGGTTCATCTAGAATGAGAATGTCAGGATTATTCATTAAAGCTCGTCCAATTAAGACCCGTCTTTTTTCGCCTTGAGATAAAACAGAAAATGATTTGCCTTTCAAATGTTGTAAACGAAGTGCTTCAAGAATATCATTCACACGCAGCCATTCTTGATCGGATAAATGTTCATATAAGCCGAAGGAAGCGTACTTACCACTTGCTACTATTTCCTCTGCAGTTTCATTTTGCATAATATGCAAAAAGCGGTCTAACGAACTACTGACGTAACCAATTCTTTTTCGAAGATTAGGTAAATTTGTTTTACCGAATTCATTCCCTAATACGGATATCGTTCCTGTTGTCGGAAAAGCATAGCCGTTGATTAAATTCAGTAAAGTCGTTTTCCCAGACCCGTTTAATCCGAGTATACACCAATGCTCCCCTTGGTTAATGGTCCAATTTATATCGTTTAACACCTGCTGTCCATCTCTTTTAAATGTGACATTTCGGCACGTGACTATGTGAGTCATTTCGCATTCTCCATTCGCTTAAAAAGGATCTTCCTATCGTATCATTTTCACACATTTTTTGCACGATTCAATCTAATTGATTTCTCATGTTCGTTCAACGGTAATAGTGATTCATTTTTCGTTTCATTTCGTTCAATTCTCTCTCAACATGATGTAAATCTTTTTGTAATGAAACGAGTAGATCTTCTATATCCTGATAATGACGTAGCCCACCTACTGTTGAAGATGCCCCAGAAAAGACAATAAGTTCTTCCATGTCTTCATCAGATAATGGCGTTGTCGTTTGATTGACTCTTGAAACATCTCTTCCTATTTTTACGCCTAAAAAAAACAATGTCGATGAAATGACGCCAATAAGCGTTTCGAAGTAAAAACAATCCTCTGATAGTCTAAGTTTCTCTTGTTCCTCTTGATTCTCCATTCGGATCACCCTTTTCATTATCACCATTATTATATGAACCTAGAATGGCAGCAAGCACTGAAAAAAGCCTGAAACAAAAAGTATTGGATTCTATTTATACTTATGCACTAAAAAAGGAACCTTAGTGTTCTACAGAAGCTTTAAAAATCGATAAGGCTTCTATTTTTTTAACAAAAACCGGTAGATTCATGTTGGGAAAATGGAAAACGATGTAGATTAATGGGTTTTTATAGGGGATAATCTTAACGTAAGTTAAAAAAGGAGGCGTTTCCAATTAAAAATCTATTAATCTCTCTATCTCTTTCTAGTATTGCCGCTACAACGCTTTTGCCTTCATCTGTTCAAGCTAGTACTCTCACGTATCAAGGTCCTGTTCAAGCCTTACAAGCTTCTTGGTCTTATGAAGGGGAGACAGGACCAGAACATTGGGGAGAACTCGATGAATCTTATGCGATGTGTTCGATTGGTGAGCAACAATCTCCAATTGCATTATCGTATAGCAATCTATCTTCTGCAAAATGGCCGCTTATCAATACATATCAACCAACAACATTTTCTGTTCAGAACAACGGCCATACCATTCAAGCAGATGTGCACGGATCGACGGGAAGCACCCTTCGCCTAGCCGGTGTACCGTATACACTCGCTCAATTTCATTTTCACACACCAAGTGAGCACACACTAGAAGATGAACATTTCGAAATGGAATTACATCTCGTTCATGTAGACAAAAATGATAATTTAGCAGTTTTAGGGGTGCTAATGGAAGAAGGAGCCCATCACGAAGCACTGGACCAAGTATGGGACTTAATGCCAACGGAGGAAGGTACAGCTACGGAAACCGTTGTACTCGACCCTAACGATTTCATCCCCGGCGAATTGAATTCCTTTCAATACGAAGGTTCTTTAACAACGCCTCCATGTGATGAAGGGGTAAAATGGACAGTTTTGGATGAGCCAATAGAGGTTTCAAGAGAGCAACTTGATCGCTTTCAATCGATCTATCCATCTAACTATCGCCCTGTTCAAGACTTAGGTAACCGAGAAGTCGGGTATCACTATCATTGATAAAAAAGCTGGCTACTTATGCCAGCTTTTTAATTTATAATCGTTGTTTATACTGTTAACTTCCCTTCTATACAGGTGACTGTCCTGCCACCTATTAAAATGTGGCCGTCTCGATAGCGAATGTCAACTTTCCCATCACGACCTACACAACTACCTTGGCTGGTTGAAAATTCCGTTACAGGCAATGCCATCTTACGCACCATAGTAGCTACTGCTCCATTTCCACTACCGCAAACAGGATCTTCCGGTACGCCTTCGCCTGGAGCAAATGATCGAACTTCAAACAGTGAGTCTACATTACTACTGTCTCCAAAAATGGTTACACCTGTTATTCCTGAAGGTATAGCCTTCATTAATTGATTCATAACTGGTCTAAGACGTTTAATATTAACGTCTCTATTTATTTTTAATGTTAACCAGACAGGGCCTACATCTATAATCAAACGATCTTCAATGTATTCATTGCTAACTCCAATAGCTTCTGCTATGTGTTGGACGATTTCTTCATCAACATGCTCTACTTTTGGTTCAGGTAATTCGAAGAAAAACCTATCATCCTCTTGTATAATTGTAACAAGACCTCTTTGACATTCTTGAATAATACGTCCTTCCTGTTTTGGCTTTAACCCCCGCTCCATAACGGCTGCTACAGAACCAATCGTTGGGTGACCAGCGAAAGGAAGCTCACTATGAGGGGTAAAGATACGCAGTTTATAATCTGCGAGTGGATGATCTGCTTTACAGACAAAAGTGGTTTCAGATAGATTTGTCCAATTTGCGATAGCCTGCATAATCTCGGTCGATAGCCCGTCTCCATTATGTATGACGGCTACAGGATTTCCTTTAAACGGCTTAGTTGTAAATACATCGACTTGTTGAAAATCAAAACCCATAAACATTCACTCCTTTTAAAAAAGGATAAGGCAAGAATGCTTAAATTGAAAGTGAAAATACCATGAGACCTGATTGCTACTTATTCAACATATCTTCCGTAATCTGGTTTATACACTTCTTTAAAATTTGCTATTAACGCAATTAACCCAGACGTTAGTTCTTCACCAGAAACGGGAACTCCGTGACCAGTAACAGCTACTAGCGGTTCAAGCTTCTGTAAGTTTACAATAGATTTTTCTGCTTCATTCCAATCAGTCGTAAAATAGCGAGGCGGACCATTTACTTCTTGTTTTTGAACAATCGTTTCATATAATTGATCTTGTCGAACCGTAGTGAATGCATCTCCCACAAGTAAACACCGATCGTGTTCACGAAAAAAGGAAACGTGTCCTGGGGTATGACCTGGAGTATGAATCCATTGAAATGATTCTAAAAAAGGGACTTCTCCCTCTGGTAAGGCAGAGACATGTTCAATTATTTGAATGGGTTCGTTAGGGAATAAAGAAGAAATCTTTGCCAATAGACCACCTTCGACGCTTGGATCTGGCTCTGGATATCGTTCTTTTCCAGTCAGATATGGCAACTCTAAAGGGTGTGCATATACTTGTACTTGCCAATAATCAATAAGTTCAATAATAGAACCAACATGATCAAAATGACCATGGGTTAATAGAATGGCTTTTGGTTTTTTTGTGCCATATATTGATTGAGCAGCTTCTATAATATCTTTTGCTCCACCTGGAACACCTGCATCAACGACTACGTAGTCACCGACGTTTGAATGGCCAATAAAGAAAACATTTACAAAGGCATTTGTATATTGAAAGACATCTTCACATACTTGAATGGTCACGCCATTTCCAATTGTTGTTAGTGGGAGTGTTTTGTAGTCATCACCATAGGACATCTTGTTTTTCATTTTCATCCTCCTTAAGAATACATCTGCCTTTATAGGCTTTTCTCTTTTAAAATCCAAGGAACAGCATCAGCCAAAGTTTTAAAAACGGCATCTGCACCATAATTTGCATTCGTTCGACTACCGACTAAAACCGTTTTACAGCCTGCCTTCTTACCTGCTTTAATGTCGGGTTCTCGATCGCCTACCATGATACTTGTTGTTGGATCGACTCCATACATATCGCTTAATTGCTTGATCATAAGCGGGCCTGGCTTTCGACAATGACAACCTTCATTTGGTCGATGGATACAATATGCGATATCGTTGACGATTGCACCATGTTGAGCTAGGAGTTTAACCATTTTTTCATGAATCGTGCGCAGTGTCTTTTCTGTCATATAGCCAAGACCCACACCACCTTGATTTGTCACGACAAAAACAGCGAAACCAGATTGATTAAAAGATCGAATGGCTTCTCCAACTCCATCAAGTAAGTAAAAGTCAGTTGGTTTATTGACAAACGTTACTCTGTTCGTTTTAACCTCATTAATAACGCCATCTCGGTCTAAAAATACGGCTTGATTCATGTCATCCTCCGTTTCGTTCTTTTCTTGTCCTAGCATTTGTTTTTGAATCTAAATTATGTGTTTTTTATTTATACAAACGGTCTTTTTCTGTATAAATATAGAAAAAACGAAGATGAGCTTGTCATCTTCGTTTTCGTTCGTATTAGACGACTTTTGTCGTCCAGCTCTCACAGTTCCATGTTTCCGTAACAATATCTTGATAAAATTCTGGTTCGTGGGAAATCAACATAATGCTACCTTTGTATGCCTTTAATGCGCGTTTTAGTTCTTCTTTTGCATCTACATCTAAATGGTTTGTTGGCTCATCCAGGACTAAAATATTCGACTCTCGGTTAATCAGTTTGCATAAGCGGACTTTGGCTTTTTCGCCTCCACTTAACACAACCATCTTACTCTCAATGTGTTTTGTAGTAAGGCCACATTTTGCTAGAGCGGAACGAACTTCTCCTTGTCCGAGAGAAGGGAACTCTTGCCAAATTTCTTCAATGCACGTATTATTCGTTGCTTTTGCCTCTTGTTCAAAATAACCAACCTCTTGATAATCGCCTCGTTCGACTGCACCAGAAATAGGCTTTTGAATGCCAAGTAAACTTTTCAAAAGGGTCGTTTTCCCGATACCGTTCGCTCCAACTAAAGCAATTTTCTGCCCACGCTCCATCCGTAAATCAAGCGGTCTAGATAATGGCTCATCGTACCCAATAACAAGCTCTTTTGTCTCGAAAATAAGCTTACTTGTTGAACGAGCTTCTTTGAAATGAAATTCTGGTTTTGGTTTTTCTTTTGCAAGTTCAATGACATCCATTTTATCCAGTTTCTTCTGCCTAGACATAGCCATGTTTCGTGTGGAAACTCGTGCTTTATTCCGAGCAACAAAGTCTTTTAACTGAGACATTTCCTGCTGCTGGCGTTTATACGCTGCTTCAAGCTGTTGCTTTTTCATTTCGTGCACTTCCAGAAAGTGATCATAATCCCCAACATAGCGGTTTAACTCTTGATTTTCCATATGATAAATTAAATTAATAACACTGTTCAAAAATGGAATATCATGAGAAATAAGAATAAACGCATTCTCATATTCCTGTAGGTATCGTCTTAGCCATTCAATATGTTGTTCATCTAAATAGTTTGTCGGCTCATCTAGTAAAAGAATGTCCGGTTTTTCAAGTAATAGTTTCGCCAGTAATACTTTCGTTCGCTGTCCACCACTTAAATCTTCTACATCTTTTTCTAAACCGACATCATCTAGCCCTAGACCACGAGCAACTTCTTCCACTTTTGCGTCAATGGTATAGAAATCATTGTTCGTCAGCGTGTCTTGAATGACACCAACCTCTTCTAATAGCTTTTCCAGCTCTTCTGGAGTGACGTCTCCCATTTTCTCGTACATTTGATTCATTTCAGTTTCCATGTCGTACAAATACTGAAACGCACCTTTTAGCACATCCCGCATGGTCATTCCACGCTCAAGAACGGTATGCTGGTCTAAATAGCCAACTCGAACTTTCTTTGACCATTCTACTTTTCCTTCATCTGGCATAAGCTTACCGGTAATAATATTCATAAACGTTGATTTTCCTTCACCGTTTGCACCAATTAATCCAATATGTTCGCCTTTTAATAATCGAAACGAAACATCTTGAAAAATGGCACGATCACCGAAGCCGTGGCTTAAATTTTTCACTGTTAAAATACTCATCTATTATCAATCCTTTATGCGTAAGCGTTATCTGCTTTTCCAATAAACAATTGTACCACAACTATCCCTACAGTGTAAGCTTACACTCCTGTCAGGCTATATAAAAGTAGAGAATATATGGTATATTCTAAAAGGGAAAGGAGGGATCATATGGAAACAAAACCAGCAGGATTTTGGATACGACTTGGGGCCCTTTTACTTGATGGTATTTTATTTAATGGATTGGCATTTCTTCTAGGATTATTCTTACTAGCAGCTTGGCAAGATGGTATTACAGAATTAGCACAGTTTTTGTACGCACTACTACTACCAGTTTTTTGGTATGGTTACACGGTCGGTAAACGGGTGTTTAAGATTCGCATCATTCACATGGACGGTACAAACGTAGGAATTTGGACAATGATTAAACGTACTATTATTGGCGGCCTTATCTATGTGTTACCTATACTTATTAGCGTTACAATCCTCTCTTTCACTGTTGATACACGAATATGGCTAACATTCGTACAAAACAACGATTTAAGTGAGGAATTCATTTTATCTGGATTCGATTTCACCATACTAGCTCTTGGCTTTTTTCCATCTTTAATTTTATTAGTTGCTAGTGCGTTTATGGTTGGCTTATCAAAATCAAGACGCTCCATACATGACCTTATTGCAGGCACCTATGTTACGAAGCAGTCACCAGCAGAAACAGAGAAGATTGACAAAGAAGCAAATGAACATTGACCGATTGACACTTCCTTAAAGCCGTGCTAACTTATGAGTAATTACGTATTCAGGCGACATAACTATGGGCGTTATGTTAGCGAATTAGCACATGTATGCTTTAATGCAGGGCCTCCCGTTTCACAGGAGGTCCTGTTTTTATTTGGGGAGGAACCGTTTTGGACAAAAGAATTTACCTATTAACAACGCTTACCTTTATTGTTGGCCTAGTTGAATTAATTATTGGAGGTATCTTACCTTTCATTGCAGCTGATTTAGATATCACACTAGGTCAAGCCGGCTTATTAATTTCTGCTTTTTCTCTCAGCTTTGCGATTGCTGGTCCGGTTTTGCTATCCCTTACTGCAAAAGTGGAACGAAAAAAATTAATTATGATTGTTCTCGTGCTATTTTTGTTTTCAAATGGTATTGCGGTCATCAGCAATAGTTTATTCGTACTTCTTGTATCACGTATTTTATCGGCATCAGGTGCGGCTCTCCTTGTTTCGCTATGTTTAACCATTGCATCGCAAATTAGTTCAGAAGCCTATCGCTCCAGAGCCATTGGAACTGTATTGATGGGTGTAAGTGCCTCGTTAGTATTAGGTGTGCCATTAGGTCTATTTCTTGGAAACGAATGGGGGTGGCGGGCGCCGTTTGTCTTTATTGTAGCTGTAACCTTTATTTTAATGGTATTGATCCAGTTCACATTAAATCCCATTGAACCAAAGCCGTATGTGCCTCTATCGACACAACTACGTGCCCTACGGAAACCAACTATTTTGATGGTACATTCTGTTTCCATTTTGTTTTTTATTGGTCATTTAACACTATATGCGTTTTTAACACCCTTCTTACAATCAACGTTACATGTATCAGGGAATGCCCTAAGCTTTCTTTATTTGTTATTCGGTATAGCGGCTATTTGCGGAAGTTGGTTTGGGGGATATGCATCGGATCGATTTGGCAATCGACAGACGATGGTTGTCGCATTATCCTTTTTTGCCTTTGTCCTGTTTATCATACCGCTTGTTTCAAACAGCGGGATACTACTTATTCCACTTTTAATGTTGTGGAACTTTTTAAGCTGGACGATTACACCGGCTATACAAGGACATCTCGTTGCTTCTGCACCGAAAACGTCTGACATCCAACAAAGTATTAACAACTCTGCTACTCATGTTGGTATGGCCATTGGCTCGGTTGTTGGTGGATTGACAATTGATGTATACACGGTCGATTTCAATGCCCCTGTAGGCGGTTTATTTGCTGTCATTGGATTAATTGTTGCGATTATCGCTGTGAAAATGAAATAAAAGTCGACGAGAAAAAGCGTTCATACGATCGTATGAACGCTTCTTTTTATTTCTCTACTTTTACAAGCTGCTTGCCTATATTTTTCCCTTTAAATAAACCAAGAAAAGCTTCTGGTACTTTATCGAATCCTTCATGAATCGTTTCTTCAAACTGTAATTCATCGTTTTGTAAATAACGTGATAAATCCGCGTACGCTTCCTTGTAATGACTTTGGAAATCACCTACAAGGAAACCTTGCATTTTCACACGAGCTTTTACCAGGTATCCTTGCACCCGTCTTCCTATATCTTCTTCTCCTTGTTCTAGATTATACGAAGAAATCGCACCACAAACAGGGACTCTAGCGAATGAGTTAAGAAGCGGCCAGACTTGATCTGAGATCTCGCCACCAACATTTTCAAAATAAACATCAATTCCATTTGGACATGCTTGTTCTAATGCTTGCCCCACATGCTTTTCTTTGTAGTCAATAGCCTCGTCAAACCCGATAGAACGAATATAGTCTGCTTTTTCCTTTGAACCAACAATGCCCACAACATGTGCACCTTTTCGTTTAGCTAATTGCCCTGCAATGGACCCAACGGCACCTGCTGCACCTGATACCACGACCGTCTCGCCTTCTTTCGGCTCGCCAATGTGATACATACCAAAGTACGCCGTGAGCCCTGGCATTCCTAACACACCTAACGCTGTTGACATCGGTGCTCCGTGTAGGTCAAGTTTACGTACAGTGTCTGCAGGAACAGTATTGTATTCTTGCCAATTTAATGCACCTGAAACAATATCGCCAACCTTTAACTTTTCTGATTTTGTTTTCGTGACTTCTGCCACAATTCCACCGTTTAAAGGTTCTCCTATTTGAAAGGGTTCTACATACGATTTTGTATCGTTCATTCTTCCTCGCATGTACGGATCAACTGAGAGATAGCGGGTTTTTAACGTCACTTCATCTTGTGTAGGCTCTTTCACTTCCACCTCTTCATACGAAAAAGTCTCTTCACTAGGCCACCCGTCAGGCCGTTCACGCAGTCGAATTTGTTGTTGCTTCATCTTGTCTTTCCTCCTTTATATCCATCTATTGGTTTATTCCACGTTAATCCTCGTATTAAACAGATGGATCAAAAACGTCCATCACATACCCTTTTTGAGGAATTGCTTTGGTGAAGTACCAATATACTTTTTGAAAACTGCACTGAAATATTTGTAATCGCTAAACCCCGTTTGTTCAGCCACTTCATAGACTAGACTATTTTCGTGCTGCAATTTTTGAATCGCTTTAGTTAATCGATAACGGGTTAGTAACTCATTAAAACTATACCCCGTTCGCTCTTTTAATTTTGTATTCACGCTTACAGTTGAAAGACCAATCACTTTACTAGCCATCGCCAAGCTAATTTTTTGATCATAGTGTTTTTCAATATATCGAATCGCATCTGCAGCATAACTAGAACCTTCTGTCCATTCTACTTTTAAATCAAGTACATGGCGATGACTGTTCGATTGGCTCGATGATCTTTTTTCTTGTACACTCATTGCTAACTCATGAAGTGTCGCTTCAAAGTCTTTTAAATCAACAGGCTTTAATAGATAATTGTGCACACCTAGTCGAATCGCTTGTTGTGCGTATTGAAATTCTCCATAACCTGAAAGAATGATGGCTTCGTACTGACAGACGTCTTTTGTTTCTTGCAACATTTCCAAGCCATCTTTAAAGGGCATACGAATATCTGTAATCACAATATCTGGCTTTTTCTCCAAAATAAGCTGACAGCCCTCGATTCCGCTTTCTGCCGTACCAATGACAATGCAGTTCGTTTTGAGCCAATCAATTCGGTAAAGTAATCCTTTTAAAATAATTGGTTCATCTTCTACAATAATGACTTTCAACATGGTTTCACCCCTTTTGTAGTGGCAACGTAATTGTCATAATTGTTCCCTCTTCAACTTGTGAGTGCATCATTAAACCATAATCATCTCCGTATAAAAGCTGTATAAGCTGATGTACAGTATGAAGACCTGTTTGTTCTGATGCTTCTTTTTCTCCAAGATAAATCGCTTTAATTTCTTCCACTTTTTCTTTAGCAAGGCCCATTCCGTTATCTTTAATCTCAATCGTTAGCAGATCACCGTCTGTCTTGATCGTTACTTCAATCGATAAAGAATGGGTTTTATGAATATTATGTTTGATTGCGTTTTCAATTAATGGTTGAATGAGTAATTTTGGAATAGACGCTTCGTCTAATATAGATTCTGGAATGAACGTCATTTCATAGTGTAGCCTTTTTCCATATCTCATTTTTTGTAAAGAAAAATAATCGTTAAGATAACGTATATCCTCTCCGAGCGGCACTAATGTTTGTCCAAAGTTAGCGTTATAGCGCATCAATGTTGCTGTTTTCACTACCATGTCAGAAGCACTTTGCGGATCAGCCATAAGTTCATATTTAATCATTTCAAGAACATTGAAAAGAAAATGAGGATTAAACTTTGCTTCAAGATGCTTTAATTCACTGATACGCTTCTTCTCCATTATAATTTGATTTTCATCTAACAATCGCTCAACCTCAGATACACGACTTCGGTATTCTTCATAAATAATTTCGACTTCTTCATAATTCGGCTCGTGATCAAGATGACTATACTTCTTTTTTGATGCCATTAGCGCGACTAATCCATCAAATGGCTGCAATGATTTCGCGACAATCTTTGGTGCAACAAACCAAACAACGAGTAGAATAGCAATACTACTTATCATCATTGTCAATACACCATATAACACCAGTAAACGATAAATGGATATTGGTGTCATTGTAATGATCTGAATCCCTTGCTTAGAAAGAGTCGTTTGTGTTTTATAAAACATGTCTCCGTCATGCGTAATCCAGTTCCCTTTTCGATTCACGTCAAGTTTTCCTAGGGTCGTCAATCCATAGGAATAATTAGAAAAAATCACATTCTCAAACAAATCGGTTACGTACACATAATGTTGATCTGGAAACGACTGTAAGTCGAGGAAATAAAACAAATACCCAAGTAAGCCTTCCTCTCCACCGATTGCCGCTGAGAAAACATAGGAAGAGCGATGATGAACATCTCGTAATGGGCTCGTTAAACGCGTCCCAACGACACCAGCGCCTTCTAACTTATGAGTAAGAGCATTTAAAGCAACACCATTTCTTGCCTCCTCCTCTGTTCCGCTATAAAAGCTTGTAGCCACCACTTCTTCATCATCATTTAACAACAAAAAATTTGCATGTAAGGACTGATGATTTCGAAAATCATACAAGATCTTATAAGCCTCACTTGCTTGTTCTCCTGTTTCTAAAAAGGTGTGAATCGTTGATGAAGCATTAACTAGCTCTTCCATCCCATTAGAATAGGCTGCGAATCCAGATTCTACGTCAGCTAAAACATGCTCATGATTTGCTTCATTAGGCTCAATAACTGTTAAACGAAATACGATTGATAATAATAATAAATAAATAAAAAAGATAACAGTAACCACCACGATGGCATAGGTGAAAAAGGAGCGCTTAATCTCGTCTTTCATTTTCTTTGATTTCATATCGATTCACCTCCTGTAACGATACGTATAGCTTTTTTTCTTCGCTATTATCTCTCCTCTTATAAACTCATTTACTAGTTCTCTCCTTTCATCAAGTAAGCGTTATCATTCCATCATAAAGCACAATCTCCATATTTGAATAAGTTTGCTTTTTTGAAAAACGAATTTATTTTCAGATAATTCTTTCATAAGACAAAAAAAGCCTCTCTTTAGAAAGGCTTTCTGATCAAGATTCAAAATATCGTTTTGCATTTTGGTAAGAAATAGCTTGTATGAGTTTTCCTGCTTGTGGCAAATTAGCTGGAATCTCTCCATCTTCCATCCATTCACTGATAAATTGGCATAGAATACGTCTAAAATAATCGTGGCGAGCAAAAGACAGAAAGCTTCTCGAATCTGTTAACATTCCAACAAAATGAGACAAAACTCCAACAGATGCCAAACTTGTCATTTGGCGGCGCATACCGTCTTTTGTATCATTGAACCACCAGCCTGATCCGAGCTGCATCTTTCCTGGCAGTCCTTCTTTTTGGAAGTTGCCAAGTGCACCCGCAATCATTTCGTTTTTCGTCCAATCGAGATTAAAGCAAATCGTCTTTGGTAGCTTGTCCAATTGTTCAAGCTCATTAAAGAAACGATTTAATGAAATGGCATACGAATCATCTTGGATCGAATCAAATCCACTATCTGGGCCGATGGTATCAAAAGCAGCACTATTGTTGTTACGAAGAGGACCAATGTGGAGTTGCATGACCCAGCCCTTATCAGCGTAAGCTTTCCCTAAATGTTCGAGAACAATAGATTGAATAAGTGTTCGTTCGTGTTCGTTCAAGCGCTTTTGTTGCAGCAATTGAGTAAATAGCTCTTCTGCCTGTTGAACAGTAGCTTTTTCAAACCGAAATTGACCAATACCGTGATCACTTGCTCGACAGCCACGTTCATGAAAGTAATCAATTCGATTCGTTAATGCTTGAAGGTACGACGATACATTGTTTATGTCAATTCCAGTCACATTTTCTAATTTACCAAGAAAATCTCGGAAGTTCTTTCCACCTACTTGCAAAGCAGCATCTGCACGAAACGTTGGTAACACTTTTGTTACAATTGTTTTATCTTGAGCAATTCGAACATGCTCCTCTAATGAATCGATAATTTGATCGGTTGTACAAAGTGTGTCTACATTGGCTTGCTGAAGCAAAGACCGCACTGTGACTTTTTTTTCTTGTAGCTGACGATTGGTCTCTTGCCAAATGCTTTCTGCTGTTTCTTCCGATAATAACGTTGAAATGCCAAACGTATGTGTTAACTCCATATGCGTCCAATGATACAGAGGATTGCCGAGAAGTTGAGGAACCGTTCTTGCCCATGCGAAGAATTTTTCTTTATCCGTTGCAGGACCAGTAATGAGCCTTTCTTCAATACCACATGCTCTCATCGCGCGCCATTTATAATGATCGTCACCTAACCACAACTCGGTAATGGTTTCATAGGATTTGTCATTCGCGATCGACTCTGGATCTAGGTGACTATGAAAATCATAGATAGGCATTGTCTTGGCATAATCGTGATACAGCGTTTTTGCATACTCGTTTTGAAGCATAAAGTTTTCGTGTATAAACATTAGCAAATCACTCCTCTTTGACCCGATTCAATGGTTTTACCATTAACTATGAGTGTTCGTCTATCTCCTGTTGCAATAGTGAAGATGGCTTCTTTATAAGGTAGTACATACCCATGGTGATCTACCGTAACAGTTATAGATATTGTGTCTGCCGTAGTAGTCATGTCTAAATGAACAAGAGCATGGTTTTCTTTCCAATCACGTGAAATCCCATCGTCCTCATATAACGTATAGCTGCTGCGGTGATTCGCACCCTCTTCCGGAAACAAAAGGAAGCCCCGTACATCCTCATCTTTCTTTTTAAACGTTCGTTCGGCACCATTCACTGGTATCATGGAGCCTGCTTTTACAAGTAAAGGCGTTTCATGATCCGGTGCAGGCAATGTCACTTCAGTTCCTCCAGCAACAGCTGTTCCCCGATAAAAATCAAACCAGCCCCCTTTGGATTTCGGTGCATACACACGCCTCTCATCTACACCAGGCTCTACGACAGATGCAACCAAAAATGCTGGTCCAGCGAGGAAATCATCATTTTCTTCCCAAGTCTTGGCATCCGCTTCAAAATCAAAGAATGTTGGTTTCATAATAGGCTCATGGCGCGTGCGCGCTTCATAGAACGTCGTATACCAATAGGGTGTTAACATGGAACGAAGCTGAATGAGCGCGCGAATGGCTGGTGTCGCCTCTGGATACATCCATGGTTCATTTACGGTTTGATCCTCGTTCCAAGAATGAATGGTAAAGCGTGGATGAAAGATCCCATTTTGTACCCAACGGATAAATAACTCTTGATCTGGCTTTGGTCCGGCAAATCCACCGACATCATGACCATAGTTGTAAATACCTGACAAACTCAATCCTAGACCGGTTTTCGTATTGAAGCGAATCGTTTTCCATTCTGTGCGATTATCACCTGTCCAAGTCTGAACGTAACGCTGCATTCCTGGCCCTCCAGAACGCGAAATAAGAAACGGCCGCTCTTCTTTTGTAAATGCCTCTTGTGCCTCAAATGACGCTTTCATCATTAATAGTGGAAACAGCCCGCGAATGGTCTGAAATGGTAGCGCGTGATCAAATCCATTCACTTGTGCGTGTTCATTCCAAATTTCATATTCATTGTTATCGTTCCAGGTGGATGAAATACCGTATTCAAGCAACTGGTTTGTCACTTGTGTCTTCCACCAGTTGAATGCGTGCTTGTTCGTAAAATCAAGATAGGCGCCACCACCATCCCAAAACTGAGCTAACTCGGTTTTCCCTTGACCATCAGTAATAAAATAACCGTTTTCCTCAAGTTCTTCATATGCAGGATGACCTGCTAAAAAAGCTGGCTTAATATTCGCTGCAAGCCGCAAGCCTTTTTCACGGAAATCCGCCGCTAGTTTTTTGGCGTCAGGAAATTTTTCTTTGTTCCAATGAAACACATAACGCTTGTCTCCGATAGAAGTGTAACCAGAAGATAGTTGAAAAGAGTCACAGAGAATATCGTGCTCTTCACAATCAGCGATAAATTGATAAAGCTGTTCTTGCGCATTGGACGCATCTGTATAGCTCATGGTTGATCCAGAATATCCGATGCTCCACTTTGGTGGCATCATTGTGTTTCCTGTAAGCCACGTATACGTTTGCACAACGTCTCTTACCGTTGGACCACCGATCATATAATAGTCCAAATCTCCAGCTTCTGCTTCAAAGTAACGATACAAGCTATGGTAATTATCTAATTCTCTTCCAAGATCGATATAGCCTGGTGCAAGATTATCATAAAACAAGCCGTAGGAATAACTCGTTTTCGGATTGCGCGTGATATAAAAGGGAATATGTTTGTATAGCGGGTCTGAATATTGAGCGTCGTAACCCATTGCATCAATTGTTAGATTACGGAAACGACCATGGTGACGATTTAACTCCCCTGTTCGTTCTCCTAGCCCAAAATAGTGCTCGCTAATATCTCTTTTTAAATAATGTTTAAGCGATTTCCCTAACTCGCCTTTAAAATTATATGCTTGAGTCATTCGATCACTGGCAAATTCAACCCACTCACCTTGCTGTTTTTGGAACCATGCCATGCGAAATCCTTCTTTTTGAATCACTGCTTTCAGTTCATTTGTAGCGATTTCTATATGACGATCGTACTCTTTCGTCGCAAACGTCGGACACGTAAACCCTTCAGTGCTGAAACGCGGACGTCCTTCTACTGGTACATCATCGCAGCCTGGAGCAATGCTCCATGTTTGCGGTACTTCTAAACCCTCTTCTTTTTCAAAAAGAACTCGAAATATGCCTTGTTCAAGTACAAATACATATGCTGTCATTTGCGCTTCCGAACTATAAAAAGATAGTAAAGAGCCTTTTTTTTCTTTCAGCTCAAATTGATAGGGTGCTTGAATATTCATGGGTTTCTCTCCTTTTTCTATCGTATTACATTAAACCAGCGAGTGTTGGTAACCATGTGCTCAGCGCAGGAATCATTGTGACAATCATTAATACGATGATAATCCCAATATAAAACGGGACAAGCGGTCGCACGACTTCTTCAATTTTCACTTTTCCAACTGTGCTTCCTACGAATAAAGCACTTCCCCCAGGTGGCGTAATATTACCGATACACAGATTTACAATTAAAATAACACCAAAATGAACAGGGTCCATACCAAACTCCATAACAACTGGTAGAAAAATAGGCGTAAAAATTAAAATGGCAGGTGTCACATCCATTACGATACCAATAAGCAATAGAATGAGATTAATAAGTAACAAAATGAAGATAGGATTATCCGTTAATGATAAAATGCCTGTACTGATGGCACTAGGAATGCCTGTAAACGCCATAACGAGAGAAAGCATGGCAGATGTCCCAATTAAGAACATAATGACAACCGTTAACTCAACAGCTTCCTTGAAAATACCAGGCAGTTGTTTAACTGATAGACTTCGATAGGCAAACGATAAGAGCAACGCGTAAATGATCGCAATAGCCGACGCTTCTGTTGCCGTAAAAAACCCCCCGATAATTCCTCCGATAATGATAATCACAAGGAACAAGCTTGGGACCGCTTCCCAAATGACTTTTAAAGGACTACTACCAGCCTGATGTCGTTTCGCTGTATACCCTTTGCGTTTGGCGAGAATATACGCCACAACCATTGTTGCTAGTCCCCATAAAATACCTGGTATGTAGCCTGCTAAAAACAAAGCCGCAACAGACGTTCCACCACTAACGAGAGAATAAATAATAAAGAGTCCAGTGGGCGGAATAATTAACCCTGTTGGTGCTGATGCAATGTTGACAGCAGCTGAAAACTTACGGTCATAGCCCTCTTGTTCCTGAAGGGGATGCATCACTTTGCCAATAGCGGCTGCGGATGCAACAGAAGAGCCCGCAATAGAACCGAATAACATATTTCCGACAATATTTGTATGAGCTAAGGACCCTGGTAATTTACCAGTTAGAAGACGAGCAACGTTAACCAATCGTAGCGCAATGCCTCCTTGGTTCATAATAATGCCAGTTAATAAGAAAAATGGCACAGCTAGTAATGTAAAGCTATCAATTCCTGTTACCATCTTCTGAGCAGAGGTGAAGACCGCCGCATCAAAAGGGGCAATAAGGAGCATTGTCACAATCGATGCCCCTGCAACACTTATCGCAATAGGAACACCGATTACAAGCAATAGTAAAAACACAACAACGAGGCTAATTCCTGCAAGTAAGGCCATTTGAATCTCCTTCTCTAGTTAATCGTTTTTCAACTGAATGGTTTCGGTTTGTTCGTGCGGCGCTCCGTTCTTTCTAGTAAACAGTTCCGTTAAACAAAACCATGTAATGAGCACACCTGAAATGGGCAGCGATAAATAAATGTACCCCATTGGAATACCTAAGGAAACGGTTTGCTGTGTCATCGTTAAAGACACGAGTTGGATGCCTCCATACACCATGACGACTAAGGCAAACGCTAGCAAAAATAGTTGCGCTAAGAAGCGAACGGCTTTTTGCAATCGAGTATTTAGACGGTTGACGACCATTTCAATGGCAATATGTTTTTTTAGGTGAAAAGCATATGCACCACCGATCATTGTCACCCAGATTAAGGAGTAGCGCAGAAACTCTTCAGAAAACGTGCTTGGCGCATTTAGAACGTAACGGCTTACCACTTGCCATACGGCAACTAAAACCATTACACCGAACATACTTGTTGAGACAAACATGATAATTTTCCCGATCGTTTTGTTTATCCTTTCAATCACTACAATCACTCCCCCCTCTCCATAGCTCGGATACGTTCGTAGTACTCTGCCATTTCTTCGTTTGAGCGAACGGCTTCATGCATCGGTTCTACAAGGTCCCGAAAGGCTTCTTTATTCACGTCTTCATGGAACGTTACGCCCAATTCTTTTGCAGCTTCAACAGAGCGCTCAATTTCTTCTGCCCATAGCTCTTTATGAAACTGGCTGGACTCATCGGCAGCTTCTTTAATAATGGCACGTTCTTCTTCGGAGAAGCTGTCCCAACGTAATTTGCTAAAAATGAGTAAATCAGGCACAATCGCATGCTCTGTATACGAATAATCCTTTGCAACTTCACCGTGATTATTTGATATTAAAGCGGTTTCATTGTTTTCAGTTCCATCAATTACACCTTGTTGTAAGGCAGTATAGACTTCACCGAAAGCCATTGGCGTAGGAGCCCCACCCATAAGACGTGTCATTTGTATGGCGGTTTCGCTTGGCTGTACCCGAATTTTCAAACCTGCTAAGTCTTCTGGTTCTCGTACCGGTTGATTAATAGTGTACATATTGCGTGTTCCTGCGTCATAATAGGTCAGTCCAAAAAAACCGCTGTCAGAAGTGGAATCATAGATATCAGTAGCAATAGAGCTTTCCATCACCTCATAATAATGATCTTGATCCACAAATAAGTAAGGAATACTAAATAATGCATAGAATGGCGAAAAGCTTTCTAGCGCCGTTGCACTCACCTTCGTTGCATCTACGGCACCAGTTTGAGTTAACTCAATTGCTTCTCTTTCAGAGCCTAATTGGCCATTTGGAAAAATATCAAACCGTAGCGTCCCGTTACTCTTTTCTTCTGCTAGTTCAGCGAAATGGACCAAAGATTGATGGATTGGATGACTTTCATTCATATTGTGAGGTAAGCGCATAACGGTAACATCACTTGATAATGCTGTCGGTGTTGAACAGGCAGCCAAAAAGCATGTTAATGCGCTTACAAATCCAATCGATAAACGACGCATAATTCGTTCCTCCTCTGATAATAACAACGTTGTTATTTTTAATATAAATGAAAGCGTGTCCAAAATCAATGAAAACGTTGTTATTTTCGTAAAAACTACGTAAAATAATAAGAAATGAGGTTACATAAAGGAGTTAAATGGACCATGGTTACGATAAAAGACATCGCTCGAGCAGCCAATGTTAGCTATTCTACGGTGTCCAAAGCGCTAAACGATAGCCCGCTCGTTAAACCCGAGACGAAAACAACGATTTTAAACAAGGCAAAGCAGCTTGGCTACACACCAAATTTTGCTGCTAAACATCTCGTTACGAAGCGAACGAATACAGTTGGGCTCGTTTGGCCAGAAATAAACCGTGTTGCTTTAACAGAGCTTGCTCGACACGTTAACAAAATGATGGCTGATGAAGGAAAGAATATTTTATTATCCATTAGTGATCCAACCGAAGCGATCGCTCTTTTTTCGCGAATGCGTAGTGATGCCATTCTTCTATTTGAAGAAGATATCCCTCAAAATCAATTACCTGCTCAGCTTGATATGCCCCTTCTGTCTTATGGTGTGCCAGGTATTAACCAGTTTCCAACCGTAGGTGTACAGCACGAATATGCGATGGAATTAGCTGTTTCAACACTTGTTGAATCCGGCTACTCTTCAATCGGTTATGTTGGGATGGTTGACGGTATTGGTCGACGCCAGCTAGCTAAACAAACTGGCTATCTAGACGCACTAAAAAAACGCGGTCTGAAGCCTATTTTAATTGATACAAAAGGACTTAACAGTATAGATGGCTTTACCGCTCTATCTGCTCTCCTTGCTAAAAGTCCGTTACCCGAATCACTTATTTGTTCAAGCTACGACATTGCAGTCGGTACGGTTCGAGCAATTCGTCAGGCCGGTTTAACTATTCCAGAGGATGTTGCCCTAGTCTCTTATGACAATATTCCTCAACAAGCTGAAGCAGACGTCCCTCTTACAGCAGTCGGTGTACCGGTTGAAAAACTTGCAAAATCCCTTGTTCAAGAACTATTGCGGTTAATCGCAGGAGAAGAAGGACTTGTTCGAGAGCTTGTTCCGGAGCTTGTTGTGCGCGCATCATCGCATATATCCAAGCAATAAAAAACAAAAGCCCAGCCGGATAAACCGGTTGGGCTTCTATCATAAATTCATCTCTTTCTTTCCTGTTAATTTAAAAAATAGTAATAGAGATAGAATGGATGTGATCGTTAATATCGCTGAGTAAGCAGACGCATTTCCAAAGTTCCCTCTGATCACTTCAGAATAAATGGACACGGCGAGGGTTTGGGTATTACTAGAGTATAGAATGATGGATGCACTTAATTCGCCTAATATTGTAATCCAACTCATAATTGCCCCCGCTAATACGCCAGGCATCATCATTGGAACGACCACTTTAAAGAATGTACGCTTCTCTGATGCGCCGAGGCTAATCGCAGCTTCTTCCATACTCGGACTAATTTGACTAATAATGGCGGTACTTGAGCGAATCGTATACGGCATTCGACGAATAACAAAGGCCAACACCATGATAAATGCTGTTCCAGTCCAGAAAAAGGGTGCATCATTAAAAGCAAAAACGAGCGCAATACCAAGCACCGAACCTGGAATAACAAATGGAAGCATCGAAATGGTATCAAGTGTAGACGTAATGCGGTTACGCTTCCGGACCGTTAGGTAAGAAATAAAGATCCCGATAATGACGATTATAATTATCGCAAAAAATCCCAGCTTATACGTATTTAAAATCATTGATAAATCACGATTAAACAAAATGGTTTCGTAATTTTGAAGTGAAAAACGCCCTGTGTAGACTTGACCACCAGTTGTTTCTAAAAAGGACGTATAGATAACAACAAGCTGTGGCAAGATCGATAAAAGTGCAATCACATACACAACGCTATGGCTTAACACGTTCTTTATCCCAAATGATTTTTTAACCTCCATCGGCTTTAGTGCCGACATTGAATACGAATATTGTCTCGAAATAATGCGCTGTACAAGGAACAAAGCGATTGTTACGATAATAAAAATGGTTGCAATGGCTGCTGCGAAGCCAGCATCTCCACCAACTTCACTCATAAACTGCGTGTAAATTAACACGGGTATGGTTCGGTAGCCTTCACCAATCAGCATAGGTGTACCAAAGTCAGCAATAACGCGCATAAAAACAAGAAGCGCACTGGCTAAAAGGGTTGGTGTAATGAGTGGTACAACAATTTTTAACATCCGCTGAAACCCAGAATATCCAAGGCTTTCCGCGGCTTCAATTAACGAATTATCAACATTTTTCAACGCACCTGAAATGTAAATAAAAATTAACGGGAAGGACTGTAACGTTAGCACAAGGACAATTCCTGCAAACCCATAAATGCCATCATAATTCAAACCAAACGTATCGTTTACAAACTTTGTAATAACCCCACCACGTCCAAGCAACTGAATCCATGCATAGGCACCAATAAATGGCGGAGAGATGTACGAAACAATAATTAAAATTTGGATCGCTTTACTGCCAAAGATTTTCACTCTTCTTAGGATATAAGCAAGTGGCAGCCCAATTAAAACAGCAAGTAATGTTGCAACAATGGTCACTTTAATACTATTCCACAACGTAACCCAATAAAATTTACGATCAAAGAAATGGGCAAAATGTTGCAACGTAAATCCGGTTTCTGCATTGTACACACTTTTATTTAACACAAGGACAACTGGAAATAAGATGAACAACGCGAAAAATAACAGAATAAAAAGCGTAATCAGATTCCATCCATTTGCATATTTACGAAGCACTTCAGCCACCTGCCTTTATTAGCGTCTCTTCTGTTGAAGAATCAAACACGTTAATAAGTGCTGGTTTCACCTTTACTTGTACCGTTGTTCCTTCTGGAATAATGGCATGATCTTCAATATTTTGTACAACTTCTACCGTTTCTCCTGTCGTTAATGTGACAAAATAATGTGTGTTAATTCCTAAGAACATCGTTTTATTGACTGTTCCAGCGATTGTATTCACATCAGACGTTACAACAAATTCTTGAGGGCGAACGGAAACCAATACCTCCTGCCCATTTTTTGCAGCATCACTTAACGTAGTAAGCTTCTCTTTATACTGTTCATTGAATACAAGGTAGCTATCATCCCCGACCTTTTCAACAGTTGCTTTGATGACGTTTGACGTGCCTATAAATTGAGCAACGAAAAGGGTACGCGGGCGTAAATAAATCGTTTCCGGCTTATCGATTTGTTGAATAACACCTTTATTCATTACCGCAATACGATCAGAAATCGCTAACGCCTCTTCTTGATCGTGGGTTACATAAACCGTTGTTATGCCGACTTCTTGCTGAATGTCTTTAATCGCATTTCGCATCTCCACTCTTAATTTTGCATCCAGGTTCGATAAAGGCTCATCCATTAACAATACCTTCGGATTAATAACTAAAGCGCGGGCAAGCGCAACTCGTTGCTGTTGTCCACCAGAAAGCTTATCCGGTTTTTTAGCCTGATGCTCTTCAATTCGAACAACTTTCATCATTTCTTCAATTCGGCTTTTCATAGATGATTTATCTTGATGTTGTGCTTTCAACCCGAATGCAATGTTTTCCGCAACAGTCATATGTGGGAAAATAGCGTAATTTTGAAAAACCATTCCCATCTTTCTCTTGTTCACTGGGATGTTATTAATGACCTCATCATCTAGCTTTATTGCGCCTCCTTCAATGGAGTTAAAGCCGATAATCATGCGTAGTAATGTCGTTTTTCCACAACCAGAAGGGCCAAGAAGAGTAAACAGTTCTCCTTTTTTTATTTCTAATGACAGTCCATCAATCACAGTTTGATTCTCATATTTTTTGACAACGTTTTCTATATGAATGGCAACACTCATGAATGGTTCCCCCTTTATATCTATTAAAAAGAGATATGCAGAGCCTAACCGTACCCTGCATATCCTATTTCTTAATTCATTGATTGTTCAAGCACATCTACATAGCGTGCCGTGATTTCATCTGTATGCTCGATAATATAATCTTCATCGTATTCTTCAAATAGATGAATTTCATCTTGAGGCGTCATGTAATCGGCAACTTCAACACCTTCACGTAAAGGACGAACCGTTAGCTCCATGCCTGTACGACTTTGCACTTCTTCAGATAAGACATAGTCAATGAACTTCTTCGCACCTTCTAAATTATCGGTTCCCTTTATGATTTGAACAGATTGACCTGGATACACTACACCTTCAGTTGGGAAAACAACTTCAACAGGTGCACCACTTTGAATATAATGAATAACTGGATCTTCCCATGTTAGTCCCACTGTATATTCTCCGTCTGCTACCCCTCTATGCACTTGTCCTGAACTTCCTTGGACTTTTCCGTCTAGATTTTCAAGAAACGCTTCTACAAATGTCCAAGCCTCATCAGCTAAGGGATCGCCATCACCTGCCGCATAAAGCATCGCTACTAACGATTGGAAAGCAGAGCTTGAATTAACAGGATCGCCAAACGCAATCCGCCCCTTCAATGCTGGGTTTAATAAGTCTTGGAAACTGTCAATTTCAACATCACCAACTAAGTCCGTGTTCACAATAAAGACAGTTGGATCTGAAAAAGCTGGCGAGAAAAAGCCTGTTGTATTTTTGAATCCTTCCATCATAAACTCATCTTCAGGAGATACATACTCCTCAAATAAATCCGTTTTGTCATGAAGCATGGTGACATCAGCTGCCCATAATATATCCCCTTGTGGATTATTACGCTCTGACTCTACTCGAGTAACCACCTCTCCTGTTCCTGCTGAAATGGTTTGTACCTTAATGCCCGTTTCTTCTTCAAATTTCGGAATAACCGCTTCATTTAAGTTTTCACTTCTTGTTGTATAAATAACGAGTTCCCCTTCACCTGAGCCTGAGCTTGATTCACCACAAGCCGTTAAAGCCACTACGGCGCATAGAGAAAAACCAATTAATTTAAGCGCTTTCACAATAACCCCTCCTCTTGTTTCTAGCTCTATCCTATCGCAAGAACAGCAAAGCTGAAATCCTAAAATCACTAAAATATATCCATTATTTATAAGCGTGACTTAGTGGCAAAATGCTAAAAAACCACAAATCCATTTAAGATTTGCGGTTCCTCTATTACGTGCAGTTAAAGAAATCGTTTCTATATAAAAAAATTCCACTAACTTAGTAAAACATCTTTATTTGCAAGTTGTATAACCGTCTCTTTTAGCACTTCTATTCCAACTAAACAATCCTCTTCTTTTGTATATTCAGACGGATGATGACTCACCCCATCTACCGAAGGAACAAAAACCATTGCCGTTGGCCAACGCCTTGCCATATTCATTGAATCATGACCAGCTCCACTGGGTAACGCCATATGTGGTATATTCTTTTCTTTACAAATCGTCGTAATTAGGCTACGAATGCGCGCATTCATTTGTACAGGTTGTGTTTTTTCTTCATGTTCAATATCAATGACCACACCTCTTTGTTTTTGGACATCGCTTATTTTTTGTTTTAACTTTGTGATGATACGATTTCGTGAATGAACATATTGACTGCGAATATCGATTTTCAACTCGACTCTTCCAGGTACAGTATTCATGGCACCATTAACCACGTGAAGTGTACCTACCGTAGCAAACGTATTCCAATCTTTTTCCATAATCGATTGATGTTCTAATTCTAAACTCAACTCCGCAGCGGCGAGTAAAGCATCATGACGGTCTTCCATAGCCGTCGTGCCAGAATGAGAGGTTTCTCCTTTCACAACAAGAAAAAGTCGATGAGGCGCAGCAATACCCGTTACGACTCCTATCGTTTTCTCTTGTCTTTCGAGTTGCTTTGCTTGCTCAATATGTAGTTCGACAAATGCTTTTAATTCATCTGGCTGCCTTTCTGCACGCTCTATGTCATCCACCGATAAATCGACACTTGCTAGCGCATCTGTAAAGGTCGTTCCATCTTTATCCACGAGGGATTGACATGCTACTCTATCGACTTGTTGAGCCATCGCTTTACTTCCTACAGTAGACACACCAAATCGCGCTGATTCTTCACATGTGAACGCGATTAATTCAAGAGGATGATCGGTGTTAATTCCTTCTTCATTTAATTGTCTTAATACATCTAATCCAGCGATGACACCTAATGCACCATCGTATTGTCCTGCTTGATAGACTGTATCAAGATGAGAGCCAAACGCTACTGCCGGAAGATTTGCGTCTTTTCCTTCTCGTCTCGCAATCATGTTTCCAGCTTCATCTTCTCGTACTGTTAAACCTAATTGCTCACAAGAATCCATTAACCATTGCTTCGCCTCTTTTTCCTCTAGGCTATAAGCTAGTCGTGTAATCCCCTCTTTTTCATTAGCTGTTGATGTAAATCGATTGATTGTTTCTAAATGATCGATAGCTTGATTCATCGTTGTCCCTCATTTTAGTTAGTTTCTATGGTAGCCATTTCATTGACTAAAAAAGAAAAAGCCTCTACGAGAGAAGCTACGTTTATCCTAGCATAGGATTCAGTCAAAAGTAAAAAGTTAATTGAAAAGACAGATAAAAGTGTTTCGTTTTCGTGCTTTTAAACGCAACGCACTCTTTTCTTTCTATTTTATAAATGAATGGGTAAATTAACCCCTCCTGCAATCTAGGAAGGGTTATGCACACTATTATTGAAAATCACGCGGAATCATCTTTTCCCACGTTTTCTCGAAGACTAACTCATCGCGCAAGTATGCTTTTAAAGTGTTTTCTAAATAGAAATTGGTTTTGTCAGCGGTCATTTTACTGTCTGTATGAACTTCTGTTTGCCAATCACCTCGTCCAAGGGTGAGTTCCCATTTACAGTGGGCTTCTGCAGAAAGCGGATCGCCTTCACGTATCGTGTAAACGTTACGATTCGTACTACCATATTCTAGTCCATTTGCAGGTAGCTTCCGTTTGCCTTCATCCGAGAAGTCGTCTAGCACCCAACGTTCGCTTAGAAGATCATAGTTGATGTGACGGTATCTAGATTCTTTTCTTAAAATTTCTCTTCCCATCACTGGAGCAGCTTCTGGCTTTTCAAACGGCCATTCCCCATCTTGTGCATGTGCGCCATCATCGCGAACCGGCAATTGGAGCACCGTACTTGTGCCAGTCACAATTTCAATAGTTGCTTCTTCTTTCGATGGCCATGCATGGGGCCAGTACGTTGGCGATAAAGCAAGCTGCAAGCGATGACCTTTCGGAATACGAATACCGACTGCATTGAGCTGAATGGTTGCCGTGTATTCTTGTCCTAGCTCAAGCGCTTCTGGAAACGCATGACCATGTAAATGGTTCAAATTTAACATGCCAAAGCTAATCATGGTCTCTGCGCCATCAGGGGCAACATCACATAGTCTTGCGGCAATGAGCGCATCCGCTTTATTACTTTTGAACTGAATAGTCACTTTCGGCAGACCAAGTAAATGAAGCGCGTCGTCAAGCGGTTCTGTCGTAAACGTTGTACTTAAGCCTTTTTCCATTCGCTGATCTGACGGCATATCCCCTTCTTGCCCGAATGGACACCAAACGCCACTGTATAAGCCATGCTGTTGAACACTTGCTAAAGAAATAGTCGCATCCTCTGCTCTTTCAAGCGTCAGCTTGCCAGCGCTTGTTAATGAAAAGGTTTGCTGCTGTCTTTCTGCATCTTTCCAAGAGTCCTCAAAAATCCACTTACCTGGACGTTCTTCATAATGAACGGCAGGCTTGATGCTTTCTTGTTGCCAAGCGGTTAGCATTGGTTCATCCATTATGCCTGTATTTACACCTTTTAACCAGTGATCCCACCAGCGTACACATTCTTGTAAAAAACCAACTGCTGGACCTGGAATTGCCACTTCAGGATATTCATGTACCCACGGCCCAATTAACCCTTTTTTCGGACCCGAGAAATGTTCTAGCATTCTAAAGATCGCATTCGTATAACCGTCAGCCCAGCCACCGACAGCAAATACTGGAACAGTCATTGCTTCATAATCTTCATTGACAGACCCTTGTTTCCAATAGTCATCTCGGTGTTGATGGGTTAGCCACTTCTCTACATATGGGGGTGTTTTTTCTAACCGCTCAAGCCAATTTTTGTACCATGATTCACCGACTACAACGGGATCTTGCGGCCTTGCGTTATAAGCAAACATTGTTGACGACCACCACAGCATGTCTGACGCTAAAATATTCCCTCCCATATAGTGCACATCATCCGCGTAACGATCATCCGTCGAGCATAGCGTAATAACAGCTTTTAACTGTTTTGGCTGATGTTTAGCCACTTGTAAGCCATTAAATCCACCCCATGATTTACCAATCATGCCTACATCACCAGTGCACCACGGTTGATCTTCTAGCCACGCTAAAATCTCAAGCGCATCCTCTTGTTCCTGTGGCAAATATTCATCATGCAAAATCCCGTCTGAATCACCGGTTCCACGGATGTCAACACGAATGCTTGCATACCCATGACCGGCAAAGTATGGGTGCCGAATGGAATCACGTAAAGCAGTAAAGTCATTTTTTCGATAAGGTAAATATTCAAGCACTGCAGGAACCGGTTGGTTTTGAGCTCCTTTCGGAAGCCATATTTTTGCTGCTAGCTTGGTTCCATCAGACATGGGTATCCAACTGTGTTCCATTACCTCAATGTCATAATGGTAATCTTCTTTAATATGAAGCTTTGAATCTCGAACATTAAAAACCATCGTTAGCCTCCTTTAGGAAAATCTTTTTTTAATGAGCGAACAAGTGAAACCGTAAATAAGCCATATAACACAACAACAGGAACCGCTACAATGACTGCGGATGTTTGCACAACCCGTAGCGCACCAACACTAATTAATGAAATGGCAAGTAAAGAAAGAATAACGCCCCAAATGACACGATGCCATCTAGCCGGTTCTTGTTCGTCTTTTAACTCTTTTGTTGCGATGGATGCTAACACATAGCTTGCCGAATCAAGAGACGTTGCTAAAAAGATAAATGCCAAAATAACAAAAAAAGTCATGACAATCGTACTGATTGGTAGAGAGCGAAGCATTTCAACGATAACCGCTTGTTCTCCTTCGTTTGCTAGAATGTCCGTAAGCGAAAGAAGTTGATTTGTTTCAAGATGAATGGCATAACCACCGAATACAGCAAAATAGAGCCAGCTTCCAACGGTTCCCCATAATAATATAGATAAGACCAATTGACGAATGGAGCGCCCTCGTGAAATACGAGCTACAAACAAGCCAATAAATGGAGCAGTCGCAGCAAACCACGCCCAGTAAAACACGGTCCATGTTTGCGGGAAGCCGCTGCTTGCATTTGGATCAGTGTAAAAGCTCATGTATACAAAGTTTTGTAGCATTAATCCAAGACTATTTGTGAAGTTGGATAAAATAAATAAGGTTGGTCCAGTAATTAGCACAAAAGCGGCAAGAGCTAAAGCTAAATACACATTGATATCGCTTAATTTACGAATACCTTTGTAAAGACCTGAATACGCACTCGCACTGAAAATGATTGTCCAAAATAGAATAATGACAATACTTAGCCCAAGAGATTGCTCCACTCCAATTAAATCACCCATTACAGCAGAGACCATCGGAACTCCTAAGCCTAGTGACGTTCCTAGTCCTCCTACAAGACTCCAAATTACAAGAATATCTATTATTTTACCAAGCAAACCATGCGCATGTTTCCCGAGCACGCCTTCAAGTGCTGTGCTAATTTTAAGTGATGGTCGTTTAGAGACATAAAAAGAATACGCAATCGCTACAGTAGGAAGAGCGTAAAGCGCCCAGGCGGATAGCCCCCAATGAAACAGCCCATATGTAACTGCCCAATCAGCTGCATCTGTACTTTCAGGTGAAAGACCAAAAGGAGGACCAGTGTAATAATAGAGCGGTTCTAGAATAGACCAAAACATAATACTTGTTCCCATTCCAGCACAGAAAAGCATTGCGCCCCAACTAAAGGTTGAAAATTCTGGCTTTCCTTCTCCTAAACGGACACGTCCGTATGGCCCAAACGCTAGCCAACCTAATACAATAAACAACCCAAACGTAACGAACTGAAATACCCAATCCATTCGAGTGGTTATGCCATTCATCACATCGTTTAAAAAAGGCTCTGCTACATCTTGATTTAACACAAGAAGCAATGAAGCAATAAGAATGACAACAATAGATGACCAAAAAATTAAAGGATCAATCTTAGCTCGATTCATTTGAACACCCTCTTAATAAAATTTTGACTCATAGAGAAACGTTCTTGCAAAATAACAAACATGATTATAAAATAATCACGATTACTTAATAATCATGATTATATATTTTTGTCGAAACTTGGTCAACTGACAAATAAGAGCGATATCGCTTAAAATAAAAGATAGGTCATTTTAATAAGGAGTTTTTGATGTGAATAAAAAAGACGTAAAGCGGCGACGGATGTGGCAATATTTTATTGAAGCAACTGCTGCTATTATTGAAGAAGAGGGTTACGATCACATTACAATTCGAAAAATTGCCGATAAAGCAGGTTACAATAGCGCGACGATTTATAATTATTTTTCTGAGTTAAGCCACTTAACCTTTTTTGCATCCATGCGATTTTTAAAGCCCTATACATCAGCTTTTATTAATACAATAGAAGAAAATAAGTCGATCATTGAACAATATCTAAACGGTTGGGAATGCTTTTGTGAATTCTCTTATCAAGATCCCAGACTCTTTCACACCATCTTTTTGATGGATATTAGCAAAGAGCCTGAAGATCTGTTTAAACAGTATTATGACCTGTACGAAGCTGATATTGTCGAGTTTCCCGACACCTTAAAGCCTGCTTTATATGAAAGAAACGTTGCCATTAGAGGTGAATCTCTATTAAAGGCAGCTGCCGATAAAGGAGAGATTTCACACTCAAAAGTGAAAACGATCAGCACGATGACCACACTTATTTGGCAAGGCATGCTTACAAGTATTTTAAATCACCAAACGTCCTTAACATCAAAAGAGGCGAAACGAGAAACAATGGTTTCTATTCGAAATATTGTTTATCACGCTCACCTTTTTGAAACGATTAAGTAATGACGCTTGAAGAAAGTAAATATAAGGAAGGCGACTCTATCATGGGCTTGTTAACGGAGGTGGTTATGCCACCAAACAAATTCCTAAGACCCTTTCCTTTCAACAAGCTGCTACTAGTACAAAAGTCTTTCTCACCGCTTATCAAACTTTATTTTTTCATGTAAATTCAAACACCAAGAGACGGTCATCAATCGCGTCAGTGCGCGTGTTGTCGTACCGTCGCCATTTAGCTAGAAAAAAGGTTGCGAGGCGCATCTGTTATTGTTACTGCTGGCTCTCAGGAAAAGTTCGTATTATGCCGTTCATTAGGTGCCAATGTTCTCATTCATTATAAAGAAGAAGACTTTTCTAAAAAAATGCTAAAAGCAACAACAGTCAAGGCGCAGAATAGGTAGTTACATAAAGAAAGCACCAACAATGTGTCGGTGCTTTCTTTAACTAAGTCTATACATTAACGAAAGATGGCCCCTTCTCGCGTAAGCTGATTTAATCGTTCTGGCGATCTAAGACTGCCGATAGAGTTTTGAGCCGAAATAAAAGAGCCTCTAAAAACATCTAAACCTTCTTCGCCACTACCTGAAGCATCTCCTGAATTAGCATTTAGACTCGACCCTTCCTCTGCCCTAAACCCATTCCCACTGCATAAACGGGCATTCGAACCACGAGCGTTAATCGTTGAAGATCTTGTTGCAAGAAACCCATTTATCATCGCTTGACTGGCGACACTGTTTCTTGCTTGAATGGTAGACGTTTCGTTAGCAAGGAATCCATGATTTCTCGCTCGCTGGGCACTAGATGTATCTGCGTTAATCGTTGAATTAAATCGGGCACTAAAACCTTCTCGACAATCATTCGCAGCGGATCGATCAGCATTTATTATACTTCCTTTTTCCGCAAAAAAGCCTTCCCAGCTTGCTCCACTCGCATCACTTTCTTGAGCATTAATCGTGCTCGCCCCTGTAGCATGGTAGCCGATTGTACAATTTTTGGCAGATGATGTACTAGCGTTAATGGTTGATCCAGTAGAAGCATGGAATCCTCTATGTGAGCCATCTACTGGTAAATCAGCAGCATCGATTTGTGAATTGTATGTTGCCATGACACCATAGCCTCTACAGTTCTTTGCTCCATCTCCTGCCCACTTCGTAGCAGAATAGCGTGCATTAATAGTGCCATTGTGAAGCGCATGAAACCCTCTATTAGAGTGGGAAACATTTGTTTCACGAGCATTTACTTTCGAGCCATCTCTGCTATGGACAGCTGTATTTGTAGCATGACTCACATTTGATTGATAAATATCGCAAAAAGACCCCCAAATAGCATAAACAGCATTGTCGCCGCTACAGTAATCAAGAATAGACCTGGCACAATTTATTTTCGATCCAAAGGACGCCATAAAAGCACGATTGGAACAATAACGAAAGGATACACCCGTTACATCGCCAGCTCCTATTCCCCCTCCTCCTTCTGTTAAGCCTTCCATATAGCAAAAAGCTTCAGAATGATAATAAGCACCAAGCCCTCGATCAGCATAGTTCACACCAGCACCAGGAAGTAATTGCACTTTCGATCCAAAAGCTACCGTAATGCCATCACACCGAACAGTCTGCATATCATATTCAAATAAAACGCCTATCGTTGGCAGCGTAGCTTGATTACGTCCAAAAAAAGCAGGTCTCCTAGATTCAATTAACGTTTTTGAAATGGCTGATGCTTGAATCGGCACAACGGAATCTTCACTAATAATTGTAATCCAATCAAGATTCATATTTTCAACGTGAATTTGTTCCTTTAGCACAAAACCTTTTAAAAGATTGAGTGTAATACTTGAATTATTGTGCGTTGCCCCACTTGTAAGGAGTTCTTCAATCGCTGCGGTAATGGTCTCGTATTCCCCTCCGTCTCCAATATCAATGATCTGCTGTTCAATTTGAAGCGCACTTGTTAAATGAATCATTTTTACTTCCCCTCTCTTTTCATATACGAACTTCACAATCTAGAAAGAGAAGGCGAACGATTATTCTAAAAATTTATCATAATAAAAATAAATATTCCTATTAGAAAAACGGAAAAAAGAAGTTGGCTCAATGTTAATTTGTATTCGTTTTTATTCTCTGCATACTTTTTTTCAAAAATAGCCCGTACCGACGCTAACAGAATTAAAAAAATAATAAGTACATACCAAGGTTCAATTAACCAGTTTTGCACGCTAAGAGTCAGCAGCAAATTAACAATTAGTACGACCATAAAAGAGATTCGAATACCATAATCCCATTTTGCATGCTTTCGGTTCACATGGTTATATGAGAAAAATGGTTTCTTTTCCACTTGAAACCACCTTCTCATGACAATTTGAAAGAACCACAGTAACAGCACAACTACAGCTAGACTAATAAAAAGAAATTCCATTCCGAAAACAGACTCTGTATTCATCAAACTAGCCCTCCTTTCATTTTAGAGCGCTCTTAATCTGTTGGCATTGTATACGTTATAGCGAATTGGCTACTATTCGCGATTGTACGATGAATGTCCTCAAGCACTTCCATCGCCCGTTCTTTAGAATCGTATTTCCCTAACAAATTACCCCACTCATTTAATCCAGCACTACCAACACCCATAATTTTCTTTCCAGAAATCGAAACCTCAATAACATGACTGATTCTCTCTTTGTCTTGTGCCATTATCCACAACATCACGTTCAACTCTTTCCTTTTATATTTTCTATTACCATAACATTTACTTACGTACTAAGCGCTAGTATGTTTCATCGTTTTACTAATGAAACCAAATGTCTCCATTATAATGGAAAGCATTCACCCGTCCTACTAAATTCATAAAATGAAGAGACTACTCGTTCCTACAGCTTACTTTTATGAAATATTTACACTTTAAATCCGAATGATAAAACACTTAAAAAGCACAGGCAAAACTCTTTTTCGTTTCATAGGATAATACACCTCCATTTTTATTTCAAGAAAACTTAATAAGCCATTTATGCGTGGAGGTTATTTCAAAGAAGGAGGTGGATTGAAAATGTCATGCAATCACTGCCATCGTTTTCAATGTTCTTGTTCAAATATACAAAAATTTAACAGACCCCAAGTAAATGGTGTCACTGGACCAACCGGACCGACTGGGCCAACTGGACCTGGTGGTGGCGGATCTGGTACTACCGGGCCTACTGGGGCCACTGGTGGTACTGGAGCCACTGGACCGACTGGCGCCACTGGAATTGGCGTTACTGGTGACCCGGGTGTTACTGGAGTGACTGGTGCAACTGGGGCTACTGGGGCTACTGGGGCTACTGGACCGACTGGCGCTACTGGTGACCCGGGTGTTACTGGAGTGACTGGTGCAACTGGACCGACTGGCGCTACCGGTGACCCGGGTGTTACTGGAGTGACTGGTGCAACTGGACCGACTGGCGCTACCGGTGACCCGGGTGTTACTGGAGTGACTGGCGCTACTGGCGCTACTGGAGTTGGTATTACTGGACCGACTGGCGCTACTGGAATTGGTGTCACTGGACCGACTGGAATTGGCGTTACTGGACCGACTGGCGCTACTGGAATTGGTGTCACTGGACCGACTGGCGCTACTGGAATCGGTATTACTGGGCCAACGGGTTCTACTGGAGCAACTGGGGCCGCTGGTTCTACTGCCGTCATACCATTCGCATCAGGGATTGTACCATCTGTTATATCAACAATTGCTGGTGGATTAGTTGGGACGGTTAACTTGGTTGGCTTTGGAAGCAGTTCTACCGGTGTAACACTTGGCGCTTTTACCGTTGCAGATGTAGGGGAGTTCTCTTTCAGAGCACCGCGAGCTGGCACAATTGATTCGTTATCTGTGTCCTTTACCTCAACAGTAGGTGTAACCTTACCAATTGGAACAGGTGCCATAACAGCAACCGTTTACAAAGCAACTGGTGCTATACTTGGATCAACACCATTCTTGCCAACAACTGCTACAGTCACATTAACACCTGCTGTGGCTGGGCTAATCACAATTGGTGATACGTTCACTGGAACAGTAACCGGCTTAGCTGAACCTGTACTTGCTGGAGACTTACTATTACTCGTCTTACAAATCGCATCACCAGATATTACCTTTATTACGGTTTTAACAGGTAACACAAGCGCAGGTTTATCTATCACGTAACGACGAAGAAAGCGGTTCGCTCATGCGAACCGCTTTTTTTATTTAGCCAGTTAATAATAAAGCACTTCTACTTTCCCGCATATGTGGCAACGAATGAAATGAGTGTTCCCAGAAAATTGATGTTCGCATTCCGATTGCAAAAGATATTTTTGATTCTGCAAATCAATCATTCGCCGTCGTATCTGCTCCATCTCTCGGTCCAAGCTGCACACTTTCTTCTTAAGAGACTCCTCCTTTACTTTATTAATAAAGCTTTCCTCCAGCCTGTTTAAATTCTTTCGCCTTTGCTTTTAAACCCTCATCGATCTCTGCTTTCGATCGTAGGTCTCCATCAGTAGCATGTTTACGAATGTCGTGAGAAATTCTCATGCTACAAAATTTCGGCCCACACATGGAGCAGAAATGGGCTGATTTAGCGCTTTCTGCTGGCAACGTTTCATCATGATAATCCACTGCTCGCTCTGGATCGAGAGAAAGGTGAAATTGGTCACGCCATCTAAATTCAAAGCGCGCTTTTGATAGGGCATCATCTCGTTTCTGGGCACCTAGATGACCTTTTGCTAAATCAGCAGCATGGGCAGCAATCTTATAAGTGATAACTCCTTCGCGGACATCCTCACGATTTGGCAGCCCTAAATGCTCTTTTGGCGTAACATAGCAAAGCATTGCCGTTCCGTACCACCCAATTAGCGCTGCTCCAATTGCAGACGTAATGTGATCATATCCAGGCGCAATATCTGTTGTTAAAGGACCCAGGGTATAAAAAGGAGCTTCATCACAAAGAGCAAGCTGCTTGTCCATATTTTCCTTAATCAAATGCATTGGTACATGACCAGGCCCTTCCACCATTACCTGTACGTCGTATTTCCATGCCCGTTTTGTCAATTCCCCTAACGTTTCAAGCTCAGCGAATTGAGCCTCGTCATTGGCATCGGCAATGGAACCAGGACGTAAGCCATCACCCAGTGAGAGACTTATGTCGTAAGCTTTTAGAATATCGCAAATCTCATCAAAATGGGTGTATAAAAAACTCTCTTTGTGATGGTGCAAACACCACTGCGCCATAATGGAACCTCCACGTGAAACAATTCCCGTCATTCGCGTTACTGTTAACGGAATGTAACGCAGTAAGACACCTGCATGAATGGTTACATAATCAACACCTTGTTCTGCCTGCTCAATAAGCGTATCTCGAAAAATGGCCCACGTAAGATCTTGTGCAACGCCATTTACTTTTTCAAGCGCTTGGTAAATAGGGACAGTACCCACAGGAACAGCAGAGTTACGAATGATCCATTCTCGAGTGGTGTGAATATGTTTACCAGTTGAAAGATCCATAATCGTGTCGGCTCCCCAGCGAGTGGCCCAAGTCATTTTTTCGACTTCCGCTTCGATCGATGATGATACTGCCGAATTACCGATATTCGCATTGATTTTCACATGGAAATTCCGACCAATAATCATCGGCTCTAATTCAGGATGATTAATATTCGCAGGAATGATGGCACGCCCTCTCGCTATCTCATCTCGTACAAATTCAGGCTCTACTCCCTCTCTTATTGCCACGAACTCCATTTCAGGCGTAATGAGTCCATTTCTCGCATAGTGAAGCTGTGTCACAAAATGACCTGGTTTCGCCTTCAGTGTCATTCGTCCACTTTTTGGCGCTATCTTCTCCATTGCATCTCTATTTCGAAATCCGTTGTCCCTCGGTTGAACCGCTCTCCCCATATAGAGCTCCGTGTCGCCTCTTTCATTAATCCATTCTTCTCGGATTCGAGGTAAGCCCATTTTTAAGTTTGCTTTATAAGTCTTATCCGTATAAGGCCCACTCGTATCATAAACGCGCAGTGCTTCATTGGTCTCTTCTTTTCCGTCTACTATCGAAGGTTCCAGTGTGATTTCCCTCATAGGAACACGTAAATCTGGTCGTGAGCCTTGCACGTATACTTTTTTACTCCCTTCAAAATTTGACATAATGCTTACACGTTTCTCATTTAATTCGGATGTCGTCATGTTGTTCTCTCCTTTTCCCAAAAATGGAATTCAAAGATCGAACCTTCGTCCACGCCAAAAAGCTAGGTTCTCATTTTGAACCTAGCATCACATACATAAATAGAAGACGGTACGCGTAAAGTGCATAACCGTTAACTTCCCTACGCTGGCATGATCCAGATCAGGTCCAAAGAGTCAAGAAGCTTCATCGCGCTTCCCTCTCAGCCCAACTCATTGGACTCCCCTAGTTAGTAATTATTGAATTCAGTTATTATTTTAGTTGCAATAAAAGGAAATGTCAATCAATTATCCGCAAACCTTTTACAATAACTGGTCTTTTTCATAACCAATAGCATTTCAACTACTTCCTAACATCCTATTGACTCTCATTCCTTCTTAAATAATTTCAGGTTCAAAGATCACTAAATCTTGAATTAGTCTTTAGTTAACCCCGTCTTTGATATAAACTTTACTTGCTCTCTCTTTAAACTCTTCCTCACCAAAAACAGACGAAAACCTTTCTTGCTCTTTTCCTGAATCAACAAAAATGACTATTGGCGTACTATCAATATCAAAACCCTCTATTAAGAGATTTTTATTTTCATCCTCATTTATATCAACTGCTAATACTTCATTTTGTGTTTCCTCAATATAATCATTAATAATTGGTCTTACTTGTTGGCATGGTGCGCAGTTTTTCTGATAGAAATACGCTATAAAGCTATCTTGATTCTCTTGCTTTTCTTTTAGCAGATCTGAGGTTACTGTTTTGTATAACGATGCTTCAGTTGCTACTAAATTACTTACAGAGACGAAACCAATAAATACCATTGTTAAGATTGCAGCCAAAATGACCGTTATTTTTTTCACTTTAATCACCTTCCCTTTTCAAGAGAATTCATAATCGTTTGAGACAAATTTCCTTCTGATTGAGAAGTTATTACGTTCATTCCTTCCTCGTTTAGCGAATAGATTTTATCGCACGAAGTTGCCAAATCTAAATCATGAGTTATAAAAATGACCGTTATTGTGGAATTTATCAAAATTTGTTTGATTCTATTTCTTCTTACTACATCTAACCCATTTGTTATTTCATCTAGTATTAAAACGTCAGGCGGCGAGAGGATATATCGCGTTATATTTAACATTTGCTGTTGTCCCATAGATAATTCAACGCCCTTTGAGCCAATAACTGTATCATAACCATCGGGCATCATTTCAACAATTTCATCAAAACCGACCAATTTTGATACCTTTTTAACATCTTCAAAATCGATATCTCTATAGAGCAAGATGTTGTTCAATATGGTGTCATTAAATATCTGAATATCCTGAGGGATATATAAAATTTTCTTTAAAAGAGACTCTTGGCTGATCTCATTTATATTCAAATGATTAACTAGAATCTCACCTTTCTCAGGTTTGTAATAACCTGCAAGCAATTTAGCTAACGTTGATTTCCCTGAGCCACTACTTCCCACTAGTGCAATCTTTTCACCTTGTTTGATTTCGAAGCTGATATTATGTAAAACATGGCTACTTGGATTAAACGAATAAGATAAGTCTCGTATCCTTATTCTTTCAATTTTGTTTTCTAGTTTCGTAACATTTTCTGAGCTCTCTACCACAGAATTGACTATATCCTCATACCTTAAAGTTGCTACTCTTCCTTGGTGTAAAGTGGCTTGTATAGTCGTTAAGTTAACAAACGGATTAAAAACGTTTGATACCAAAGAGTTAAACATTAATAACATACCTGATGCTAAATTGTCATTGATAACTAAGTAAGAGCCAAATGCAAAAAAACAAATATTAAAAAGCTTTATGATAGAATCCTTAGTTAAGTTTTGAAATTGATCAAAAGACATAAACTTTTCTCTTATCGCATACAGTTCGTCCAACCTCTTAATCATTTTCTCTTTCATTCGTTTCGCAATGTTATAATTTTTGATACTCTCGATATTATCCACTGATTCTATCAGTTCAGTATTAAGGTATTCTTGTTGTTCAAATAAATCATAGCTTAAATTTTCATATCGATTTTTCGACAAAAATAACAGTAAAAAGAAGATGATAATTGGTATAAATGCCAACAAGGATAAATAAAAGTTAATTCTAAATAATATTACAAACGTAATAATGATCGCTAAAGCATCTAAAGGCAATGTTTGCACAAAGAACAAGTATCTAGTTCTTATATCACTAATATTCGTAAACCTTGTTATCAACTCTCCGCTTACAAACTTTTCAGTAAACGTATAGCTCTGTGCAAAATAGTTTGATACCAAATTCTCTACCAAATCTTTATCTACAGCATTGTTTGATTTAATACTAAGGATAGAATTGAAATAACCAACAATGAATTGTATGACTACAGCTAAAAGATAGATGACTGTAACACTAACAATGAGACCAACAGCCGCATTTGGTATAATAACGTCAAAATATGTCGAGAACATTCCTGCCAAGTAGACTGTTAAGGAATAGACAATGATGGATAAAACCCATGACAAGATAATAAGCTTTTTTATTTTATATAAGCTCTTAAAAATACTATTGTTTTTCCTTGATTCCATTGATGAATATGCCATCATTTTCTTATTGTCGGTTACCTTATGAACTTCAAGAACAAAAGGAATCCACATAGATAGGAATGTATCTATCTTAACTTTCTCTATCTGATTTTTTAAAGGGTTGCCTATATAAACATGTTTTTTCGTTAATTTAAATAAGGTAACAAAGTGATTCTCTTGTCCTCCCCCACTAATCTGTGTAATGCATGGATAATCCAATTCATTAAGCGCTTCTAAAGAAGATACACATTTAAAGACATTTGATTCGACTCCCATTTTTTCAAGTCCTTTTTTCATACCTAAAAAAGTCGTCCCATTTTTGTTTGTGAATAGTAAAATCTTTAATTGTGCCAGTGTGATCTCTGTTCCCCACATGTATTTTAGTAACATAGACACTGAGGCAGGGCCACAATCATTTTCTTCTAATTGTTTTGTGAAGTATTTACTTTTCATTTCCCTCTCCAGCTTGTAAAAAATTTTTTAAGGTTTTGTGTAGTTCCTCATACTGTGCTTTATACTCTCCATACTGAGCGTTTTCAAGTTTTTTTAAGATCGTAAAACTACTTCCATATTCCCTAATATTAAAGAAGAGTCTCGACAAAAGATGATCAAGATGAAATCCATTTGAATTTAGACTTCCATAATCTAGTTCTTTATGAGTCTTTTTATAGTCTATAATGCGCTGGATAAACTGGTGGTAATTGTATTCAAAAATAATGACTTGTACTAATATATCCCAATATAAAGTGTCAGTCATATGGGGTGCTAATTCCTTTAACATTTCTAAGTTATAAGCTGCCTTATCAATATCACCGGCACCTAAGTAAAATTCAATTAGGTCGCTTACTGCTCTTACTTTATATTCTTTGTTTAATTCGTCATCGCCGCATAATGTTATTACCTTTAAGAGCGTGTCTCTATAAAAATCTTCATTTAAAGCACCTTTTCCGTCTCTACAAAGCAAGTAATGCCATCTAGGACTCATTGGTTCTTTATCAATCATAGGATAAAGTAAAGCCATGTTCCGTTTTTGTTTTTCTTTACTAGTAGAGACAGCCTCCACGTACCCATCATGATGGAAAATGATGTCTTCAAAAGCTAAATAGAATAACTCAGAATGATCAACAGGTCGAGGTTCTTCATGAACAGCGCCGAAATAAAAAATGGACGGACTATTTGGTATGATCCTTCTAACCGTTTGAACGACATGGCCACCTGTATTTACAATAGCAGGACAACAAACTGCCTCTACATTTAATAAATCTAAAATAGAAAGATGGGACTTCAAATTAGTAAATGAATCATTTTCAACTGTTTCATCAGCATCAATAAAGACGATCCAATCTTTTGAAGCTTTATGTATTCCGAAGTTTCTTATTTCAGCAAAATCATTGTTCCATTTCTTTTCAAAGATAAAATAATTCGTTTGCTCACGATACTTATTCAAGATGTTAAGCGTATGATCAGTCGATCCAGTGTCAATAATCATAACTTCATCGTTAACCCCAATATTACGATCAATTGCGTCTAAACATCTCTCAATACATCTCTCTTCATCTTTACATATGACAATTACGGATAGACTAAATTGATTTAATTGTGAAGGCTCAATTGGATACGATCTTAAAGACTCAATTTTTTCAGTAATGTTAGAGGAGTATAACTTCAAATTAGTAAAAAATTTTTCTTTAGAGTCATTATCATACTTCATGGTTAATCTCCTGTTCTATTTTATTGCACCTATCATTTGAGCAACTTTTTTATAATTTTCAGGAACAATGGTAAACCAACATATTTAGTGGAATGATTCAGGTTTGATGACTCTATCTACATACGCAAGTGCCACAACCTCCTCCACCACCTCCTCCGCCAACACCACATTGTTCAAAAATCCATCCACACGTGCCACTATCTCTTCCAGTAGAACAAAGTGCAACATAATAGGTGCACCAAGCAGCACCGCCTACATCAAACGGTCCTTTTCCTTCGCTCGTATACGTATCAATTTCTTCGTCTGATAAAGCAACTTTTAATTTTGACATATATTCTTCCTCCTTCAATAATGATAAGATCGAATCTTCTCATATATTGGTTTACCATTGTTTACTAAAAATTATAATAAAAGCGGAAGTGAACACTTCGTTAAACTCCTTCCCCGTCATAATGGGAATGAAACGCTAATTTCTTTCTTTTTTTAGGATGGTGATGCGTGTCATCCCTATTCAACTAGATACGTACAACAAAAACAGGGTGCATCTTTGCACCCTGGACTCTTTACTGCTTCTTTTCTTCGAGAATCAAACTTTATGGCACCTGTAACAATTTGTCTTGTGCCCCAGCAGGAATGTCTTCCCACTTTACTTCGTCATAAGACGTTACGTCATCGTCGTTTTTCACATAAAGCATCAGGTAAGCTTCTTTTCGTAATTCTCTCGTAGCTGAAAATTGTACGATTGTGGAATTACCTGCTTCATCAATAGCAGGAAGTTCATACCAATATCGGGATACCACTTCACCAGAGTCAAGACGAGTTTCTTCCACTTCAACATAATCACTTATTTGAACATACATATTCTCTTTGCCAAGACGGTTTAGATCCATTGTTGCCAATGCAACCACCGCTCCAACAAAGAGCAGGACGATGACAAGTACAATACCAATCCCTTTTTTCATTTTGAAGTACCTCCTTTGAACGTTGTAAAGATTGTTTTTTTCACACTCTGTACGGTTACAACATAGTAACCTATATAAATGAGCGTATAGGCAAGCATCCATAAAAGAACCGGAACAAATAACTGAAGATCAAGCAGTTTAGAAAAGGCTGTTAAAGCAACACTTCCATGTAGCAATCCTAAAAGAAGAGGAGCAACAAAAATCATTCCAACCTGATGGCGAATGCTTCGCTTCATATCTTTTTTAGATACACCTACTTTATGAAGAATGGTGAATGCTTTCTTATCTTCTTCTACTTCTGTCATGAGCTTGAAGTAAATAATGCTTCCCATTGCGGCTAAAAAGACTAAGCCTAAAAAGCTACCAACAAACATCAGTACCCCAGATGATTCCATTGAATCTCTGTAATCTTGCACTGCGCTTGAGAATTGATTTATTTCAGAAGAAGAAGCTAATTCCTGGGATAGCTCTACCTTATTCTGATAATTGCCTACTTGAATTGCTTGGTAGCTTTTTTCCTCTGCTTCTAAAGCATCATATTGTGAATCTGATAGAACAAGCGCAGTTCCACCCATTGTTCGAACATTGAAAAGAGCATCTGCATACATGCTTATCACGTCGTAGTCATTCTCCTGCAGCTGCACCGTTTCTACATTAGCAGACCACCGTTCATCATAAAACGCATCAACGATGATCATTTGGTCATCTGCTAGCTCTTCTGTTACTTCCCATTCAAGTTGGTGTGAAAGGGTTAGAAAAGTCGATTCGCTTATAACGGCATAGTCGAACTCGTGGTCTCCCAGCATAACCCGTGCCGATTTACTGACAAAAGACGTTTCATACTCAACTTGTTCCTGATCCATTTCTAGCGCGGGGCCTTCCCACATAAAGGTAAAGGGTGAATACCTCTCAACATCCTTCTCAACATTGTAATACATGCTAAAGACGGCACCACCTGCAGTAAGGATTGTTGCACTCAATGTGGCAATAATGGTTAACGTAAGCGCGTTTCCTTTGATTCGATAAAGCAATTGCGATACGGTCAGTAAATTCAACCCACTCCATGTCCAATGGATTTGTCTTTTGATGACATGGAGCAAGTAGACGAGCACGCTTCGAAAAAGCAGATACGAGCCTAATACCGTCAGCCCAATTATAACGAGAGGCGTTGCAATCCCAAGTTGTCTCCAAACAATAGATGTGGCAAGATCTTGCAACGCCATCCAGTATCCAGTTGTAAGGAGGAGAATCCCGATAATCGACGATAGTAGCCGAGCACGTGGAAGCGCCTCTCCCTTTTTTTCAGCATGAAACAAATCAATTAGTGCAAACCGATAAATTACACGATATCCCTGAAAGGATGTCACTAAAAATAAGACGAAAAACACCAATACGGTATGAAGGACCGCTTCAAAAGAAAATGAAAAGCTCAGTGTAAAATCCAGTCCCATTAACGCCATTAGTAGAGAAAGAAAAAATTGAGATAAAACAAACCCTAATCCGACCCCAATAACAAGTGAAAGAATACCAATTGTCATATTTTCTAAAAACAGCATCCACCCGATCGTTTTCTTGCGAATCCCTAATAAAGCGTAGAGAGCCATTTCTTTCTTACGTTTCTTAATAAAAAACGAATTCGAATACAGAATAAAAATGGCGACGAAAACCATCAGAATGAAAGTAGAAGCCGTAATAAGGCTACTTAATTGCCTTGACTGTTCGGATGCTACTAGAATGTCGTCGTTGTATCGCAATGTAACAAAAGTGAAGTATACAATGATGGAAAAAATGGTAGAACCAATGTATAAGCCGTAGCTTTTTACGTTCCGTTTCATATTCTTCCGTGCAATATCAGCGAATGTCATCTCCATCACCACCTAAACGTGCAAGTTCATCAAGAATTGTTTGAAAGAATGCCTTTCTTGATTCATTTCCACGAATCAATTCTTTCTGTACGTGACCATCATTTATAAATAAAATCCGACGACAAAAGCTTGCTGCAAACGCATCATGCGTCACCATCATAATCGTTGTTTCGTGAGTTTGATTTAGCCTACTCATGCTTTCTAGTAAATCGGATGCGGCTTTTGAATCAAGTGCACCAGTTGGTTCATCAGCAAAGATGATTTTTGGATTTGTCACCATCGCTCTGCAAGTGGCTACGCGCTGCTTCTGTCCACCTGAAAGCTGATACGGGAATTGATTAAGTAGAGATTCAATGCCAAACATCGTTGCAATAGCCTCTACTTTTTCATTCATTGCTTTAGCGTTCTCTTTTGCTACAGCTAGAGGTAAGAGAATATTCTCTCTGGCCGTTAATGAGTCAAGCAAGAAATAATCCTGGAAAATAAACCCTAGGTGTGTTCGACGAAAATCAGCAAGCCTTTCCGTGTCCATCTTCGCTAGATTTTCTTCTCCAAGAAAAATGTCACCTGATGTAGGGGAATCAATTGTTGCAAGAACGTTCAACAACGTGGATTTCCCAGAACCTGACGGCCCCATCACTCCTACAAATTCTCCATGATCAATCGTTAAGGAAATCTGATTTAAGGCGTGAAAACGAGTTGAGCCTTTTCCATATGTTTTTTCAATTTGGTTAACACTGAGTAACGAATCCATTTGCCAAGCACCTCTTTCTTCTGTCTATTACTTTATCTCTTCACTCTTAAATCAAAATCACGTTAACCTTACAAAAACCTTAAATACATGTAAGAACCGGCAGACACTGATATGATAGAGAAAACGCTCCTCTTTTTTTGAAAGGATGATGAAGATGGAACAACCTCGCATTTTAATTGTGGATGATGAACATGATTTATGTCAGTTAATCAAAACAAGCTTAATAAAAGAAGGCCTCACACAAATTGAAACGGCTGGAAGTATAAAAGAAGGATGGGATCGTTTTCAGCGATTGAAGCCTGATTTGGCTATTCTAGATATCATGTTACCTGATGGCGAAGGCTACGATTTATGCAAGAGTATTCGCACCGTTTCCCGTATACCGATCTTATTTCTATCTGCAAAATCAGACGAACTTGATAAGATTCTTGGGTTGGCTATTGGTGGCGATGATTACATCACGAAACCTTTCAGCCCAAAAGAAGTAGCTTACCGTGTAAAAGCTCAGCTCCGACGTGCTGGAACATACGCGAATGAGTTCGAGCAGCCGAACCACCAATACGTACTGACAGTCGGTCCTTTTTCAATGAATGAGCATGAAACCGAAGTAAAAAAAGACGGTCAACTTTTAGAGTTAACCGCAAAAGAAGTAGGTTTAATGGCTTGCTTTTTGCGGAATCCAAATCAAATTCTTAGCAAAGAGACATTGTTTAGACGTGTATGGGGAGAAGAATTCTATGGGGCGGACAACACGTTAATGGTTCATATTAGGCGTCTACGTGAAAAAATCGAGGAGCAGCCTTCCAATCCGCAGTGGATTACCACTGTAAAAGGATTAGGCTACCGTCTACATGGGAACTAAGTTAACAAAAACGAGATGGAGATTAACTGGTAGCTACCTGATTTCAATAGTGATTATTGTGTTAATCATACTGTTTGTTAATACATTTATTTTGGTTTTTTACTTAATGAATCAACATCTAAGCAACACGGCTGAAGAGGAACAGAATTCAGCAGAAGTCTTTGCACGAGGTTTTAGTCACTATTTAGCACTTGATGATGGAGAACCCATCTTATCCCAAGAAGGTCAGGATGCGTTACAAAACTACGGAGCGTGGTTTCAACTACTTGATGAAAACGGCGTCGTCGTGGACTCCTATTTAGCACCATCTACTGCTTCTAGCAACTACACACCGATGGATCTTGTTCATAAGTACAAGTATATGGATGATGAGTTTAATACGTACTTCGTCGGTGCTTATGAGTCGTTTAGTTATATTGTGGGTGTTCCCTATTCCGATGATCGGCGCTACGTTTTTACTTTAAATCCAGAAACCGTTCTGTCTTTTTTATCGGAAGCGTTACTCGCCATCATTCTTATTGACACTATCATCGCCTGTAGTATTGGTCTTTTATTTAGCGCTAAATTGACTAAACCCATTCAAGCCATCATTGAACGAATTTCACAACTGAAGAATCGAAATTTTAAACAGCAGCACTTGAAAAAACCTGGAATCTACCATTCGGTTTTTTCAAACTTAAATGATGTTTCAGATACGCTCAAAAAGCACGAAGCGGAACAACATAAACTTGAAAAGCTACGCAATGAATGGATTAGCAACGTATCACATGATTTAAAAACACCACTCGCTTCCATTTACGGATACGCAGAGTTGCTCAAAGGTGATGACGTTTCTCAGCAGGAACGAATGGACTACGCGGAAGTTATTGAACGTCAATCAAGCTACATTCAAAACTTAATTGATGATTTTAATTTGACCATGCGCTTACGCAGTCAGCAAATGCCCTTACAGCTAAGAGACACTCGTATTGAACCGTTTGTACGTGAAATTGTCATTGATGTGTTAAATCAACCAACTTTTAAAGACGCATCGATTACGTTTACAAGTGAAGCACCTCAGCTGACACGTCAAGTGGATCAACATCTTCTTAAAAGAGGACTACTCAACTTTATTTACAATGCCCTGATCCATAATAAGGAAGGCGTTTCTGTCCATGTAAACGTGACGTCTACCTTTATTTTAATTAAAGATAACGGCGAAGGTATACAAGGCGATTTGCATCATATCTTCGATCGTTATTACCGCGGTAGTAATACAACCAATATTAATGGAACCGGATTGGGAATGGCAATCGCCCGAGATATAATGGAGGCACACGGAGCAACGGTTGAACTGACTAGTCAAAAAGGCAAAGGGACAAGCATCAGAATCTTGTTTGGCTAGTCATCTTCACTGTTTGCAGAAGAAAAAAAGACCCCGCCTTGTTGATTACAAGGCGAGATCTTTTTATTTTTTTAAAATGACTCTGCGCACGATACGATTCACACCTGCTATTGCCACCGTTGTTATAGCCGAAGCAAGAATTCTCCGAACCAACATATCGATCACTCCTATTGAATGGTATACGCTTATAATTCCCTGAAAAGCGGTGTATAAACATCATCCATTTTCAATAGCTGCTCACGTCCCTAAAAATGAATACCCACAAAATAAATGGACGATTAAAAATAATCATTTAGTTTTATTCTAGCTCGTAACGGTTATAAATGGATAACGTCATAATCGCTTGACGAAACAAACGATTCACATATAAACACAATCTTCGTCTACTCCCCTTTTTAACAGATTGAGTGACATGTGCTTACTAGGTCAATGTTGTCTAACAGTCATACATCCTAGAATATCAACGCAAAGGAAGAGATTGTATATGAAAACGAGCAAACGACACATAACCGTTGTATTCATTCTATTTGCTATAGGTGGCTCTGTTCTAACTGGTATTACTGGAGTGGGTCTGCTCTATCTATCGCGATTGATTTGGCACGATCAATTATTTGAATCCATAACGTATTTAGGCGCATTTTTTGTAGCAGCCTTGCCAGGATTTATTGGATCATTATACTGGGCTTACTTTTTTATAAAAAAAGAAAGACGAGAAACCAAGCATTTAGACGATGGGCATCGTCAAAACTAATCGTACTACGAAAAAGAGGCTATGCATTCATAGCCTTTTTTCGTACTTACTTATTCGTCACCTGTGGTGTATCCATCGCCTTTATAAAGCACGAAAGACAGCCCCACGATCACTCCCAGTCAAGCGCTGGAATTCCTTCAGTGAATCCACGTCCTTATTCTCCCACAGCCACCTAGCCTTAACATCTTCTTGTATCACATATTCATTTTCACTAAAGAACATGTTTTCATTTTCATCGTATTCGTTACTAATAAAAAGACCTGTTTGGCTTGCACTAAATTGATTCTGTTCAATTCGGTTTGAAAACGTATCGTATTGCACTAAAAGTTGTGCGCCCTCTAGCCCGACTGTATCGTTATGTGACACTACATTTCCTGCAATAACCGTGTTTGTAGTCCCTCCACGTTCTGTATCATACCCGCCTATGGCGATGCCAGTATAGCTATTCTCAAAGACCACGTTGTTCAGGATGTCTATGTGATTTGCATACTTGCCTTTATGTTCAGACGTCGCTTCTATACCAATATCGTTCTGATAAACCCTATTGCCTTGTATCAACACATCACTTCCACCGTCTACATAAATTCCGCCAGCACTATAATCCTTCTCATAACTCGGATTCTCATAGCTAGAATTATGATGAACAACATTCCCTTGAATAATACCATGACGCGCATAGTCTTTCGATTGATCTATGGCGATGCCTTCATAGCCAATCACGTCAATTCCAATGTTATCTGTTTCATAAACGTGATTGTCGTTAATGGTAAAATGACTGACATCTCCGTTCACGACTAATGCCTCACTTAACCCTAACCTTAGATCTGTTAGCGTATTTTGGTTAATCCGAATATCTGTAATCGATTCATTTCCGTAAACGGCAATGCCATGAGCGTTTCCTCCAACAGCCGTTGTCGAGACTCCTTGGATTGTATTATTCACGATCTCAATATGTTGACTTGCACCAGTAATCAAAATACCTATTACCGTTTTGTCAACATGGTTTGTCGTGACGTCTCCGATTGTAAAGCCATCAATCGTAATATAGCTATGACCATCGATTTCAATTAAAGCCACATCATCCAAGTCGTCTTCCAACCCCTTACCGCTTAGGAAAACATCTTCTCCTTGATACGCTTCAAAACGTATTGGCTTTTTTTCTGTTCCGCTATGCTGTATGAGAAGAGGTTCCACATACGTCCCCTCTCGAACGAAAACAGTCGTACCAGCTGTCGCTTTTTCTGCTGCCACCTGTAGGCTCACCAATGGCTGATCCATTGTACCAGGGTTTCGATCATCACCATCTGGTGCAACATAAAGAATACGCTCATCAGAATGATTCTGACAACTTACTAAAAACATCCCTGCTAGTAAGATGACTCCTATAAAAAAAACTTGTTGTTTCAATTCATTTCGTCCCTCTCTGGAAATAAACTACTCTACTATAGTTTCATTATACCACGCTGTGAGAAGGCCTAATGATTATCTTTCTTGATTTTGTCAATTCTCCTCAAAGCTGATTATGACAAAAGCGACAGCTTTACGATAAAATTTGCTAAGATGTGTTTTAATGTATAGAGCTATACTTTATAACGAGAAAGACGGTGCTAGAATGAATACATTATTACTTGTAGAAGATGATGCAGCGATTAGTGAAATGGTTCAAACCTATCTTACAAACGAAGGCTTTACTGTTGTTCCTGCATTTACCGGGCAGGAAGCCGTTCAGCGCTTTGCAACCGATACGTATGACTTAGTCTTACTTGATTTAATGTTACCTGAATTAAATGGAATGGATTTCCTACTAAGCCTTAGAAAAACGAGTTACGTTCCTGTCATTATTATGTCCGCAAAAAACAGTGAGTCTGATAAAGCAGTCGGTCTAGGTTTTGGCGCTGATGATTACATCACAAAGCCTTTTTCCATGATTGAGCTATTAGCAAGAGTAAAAGCAGCCATTCGTCGAACGACCCAGTATAAAAATGCTACCCTCCTACCCGACGTTCCAGCAATTGTACGTGTCCACGAGATTGAAATGGATCTTCATTCGTTTATCGTCAAGAAAAAAGATCAAGTGATCCATCTCACCTCAAAAGAATGGAAGCTATTAAAGCTCTTCATTGAAAACCCTAAAAAAGTGATGACGAAAGAACAAATTTATTATTCGGTTTGGGAGGATCACTATTATGGAGACGATCATGTCATTAACGTTCATATGAGCCGACTGCGCGAAAAAATTGAAGATGATCCAGCCAAGCCACTGTACATTAAAACCGTCTGGGGTATTGGCTATAAATTAGGTGAATTTTGATGATTGCTTTTCTCTTACTCCTCATTACCCTTTTACTTTTTACGATTGGTTTTCAAGTGTACTTAAAACGTTCGCTTCAAAAACAGCTGCGTTCCATTAAGAAGCAGCTAACCGACATTGTCCATGGTCAAGCAAGCGGCCCTGTGCTTATAGGAACGGACCATAAACAAATCGCAGAGCTACTTGTTTCAATGAATAAACTCATTGATCAAAACCGAGAGCATGCTCGTCAATTTATTCGAACAGAACAATCAATGAAGCGCATGCTCTCCAATATTTCCCATGACTTGAAAACCCCTTTAACTGTTATCTCTGGGTATGCTGAAATGCTTAACGAAAAAGTCGACATGCCCAACCAAGAGCGCGAACGTATTCTTTCTCACATTCATGAGAAAACAGATGAAATGACCACATTAATCGATTCTTTTTTTGATTTAGCGAAGCTTGAAGCAGGAGACAAGCATTTACCATTAGAGGCCGTCAATCTAACGGAAATCTGTAAACGCTCCATTCTTCTGTTTTATGAATTCATTGAAACGAAAGGATTAGACGTTCATATTGACTTACCAGATTCACCTGTCTTTGCACTCGGCAACGAGGAAGCGTTACATCGAATTTTAGCCAATTTAGTATCAAATGCCCTTCGGTACGGAGCCGATGGAAACGTGATTGGATTACACGTGTACGCGGAAGAGGACTTTGTTGTGATTGAAGTGTACGATCAAGGGATTGGCATTCCTGAGTCCGATCAACAACACATCTTTGAGCGTATGTATACATTAGAGGAATCCAGGAATAAAGATTTTCAAGGAAGTGGATTAGGGTTAACCATTACAAAGAAACTGATCGAACAAATGCAAGGAACCATCTCTGTGTCGTCAATTCCTCACGAGAAAACGTCCTTTATTTGCAAATTAAAACGCGAGAAGGGCTAGTCTTTTTTTCTTGAGATTTTTGTGAGGTTTACGATAGAGAAAAGAAATAGTCAACCGTTACAGTAAGAGTATAGGAAATAAAGGAGGCGCAACATGGACTATATTGTTCAAACGAGAGGTCTTACGAAACGATACGATGGACATGCTGTTGTATCGGACGTTTCATTGACTATTAAAAAAGGTGAGATTTACGGCTTTCTTGGTCCTAATGGCGCAGGAAAATCAACAATCATGAAGCTGCTTATAAACGCGATTAAACCAACCAGTGGCGAGATCGAGCTATTCGGTTCCCCCATAAAAGAAGATTCCTTTCGTTACTTACAACGAATCGGGAGCATGATTGAATACCCTATCTTTTATGAGAAATTGACTGCTCGGGAGAATTTAGAGCTACACTGCGCCTACATGGGCTATCACGACAAACAAACGATTTCCGATGTGTTAGAGTGGGTAGAGCTTTCTAGAGATGCGCATAAACGACCTCATCAATTTTCATTAGGTATGAGACAGCGCCTATGCGTCGCAAGATCCATCCTCACAAAACCGGAATTCGTCATCCTTGATGAACCCATTAACGGCCTTGACCCTGAGGGGATTCAATCCATGAGAAGATTGTTTAAAAAACTGAACAAAGAATATGGCATGACCCTATTTATTTCAAGTCATATCATTGGTGAAATCGAACAAATTGCGGACACGATCGGTATGATTAAAGACGGAAAATTAATAGAAGAAACATCAATGGATTTATTAAAGCAACAGAATACCGAATACATCGAGCTCGTCACAAGCTCTCCTAAAAAAGCAGCGGTTCTCTTACATGATCAACTAAACATAACAAACTTTAAAATCGTTGAGAATCAAGCGATTCGTATTTTTTCAACAGAGGTTTCTCATGCCCGAATTTCAAAAGCGTTAATACTAGAAGACATCGAGATTCATTCTATCCAAACAAAGCAAACGACATTAGAAGAGTATTTTATTAAAAAAATCGGTTTACGTAAAAATGACCAATAAAGGAGGAATTGTTAATGTATCGTTTAATAAAGCTTGAATTGAAAAAACATAAAATCGGTTGGTATATAAAAGGAACGCTCATTGCGAATGCAAGTATTCTTGCCATGCTCTATTTCTTCACTGTTATTGAAAAACTTGAAAACGACGTTATTTTCCAAACAAGTGATGAATTTTTTATGTTCACCGGCGTGTTAATTAGAGGAACATTTATTATCTTTGCATCCGTTCTTATCACTAAGATCGTCATTGATGAATTTAAACATCGAACCAGTCTCGTTTTATTCTCGTACCCAATCAACCGAAAGAAACTAATAGCCGCCAAACTTGTTCTTATTTTTAGCTTAACCTTCATAATGATGACACTTTCGACGCTGTTTATTGTAGCGAGCTTTACTGGACTCAATGCGTTCATTGGCTTTTCTGCCAACTTACACGTTACTCAGGAACAACTTTTACAAGAATTACTACGTTTAATTGGTTTTAACGTAGCAGCAGCTGGTACGTCTCTCGTTCCTCTTTACTTTGGGATGCGTCATTTTTCAACGCCTGCTACCATCCTTTCCGCGGTTCTAATCGTGATCGTTACAAGTTCTTCTTTAGGACCCCAATTCTCTTTAATTAACATCTTTTACATCCCATTAGCGCTAGCATTCATTGGGTTGATCATCGCATGCGTATCTATACAAACGATTAATCGTTTAGAATTAAATGAACCTGTATGAAGGCTATGGGCAATAGGTCCATAGCTTTTCACAACGTAAAGGAAAGAACGATGATAGACCACACTATTTCAGACAAAAAGAGGAGGCTGATAAACGATGGAATTAAAAAACGTACTTCCGTTAAAAACGAGACAAGAATTAAGAAATTGGTTCGTTCAACAGTCAACAGTTGACACTTCCTGTTGGATTATTGTAAGTATGACTGAACAGCCGCAAACGATTTATTATTTAGATGCAGTGGAAGAAGCACTATGTTTTGGTTGGATTGACGGCATCAAGAAAAAAGTCTCTTACACTCAATTAGCCCAAAGGCTCTCTCCTAGAAAGAAGAACAGCCATTGGACAGAATTAAACAAAGAGAGAGTAAGACGCCTACAAACATTAGGTCTAATGAAAGAAGAAGGACTCCGAATTCTACCTGACATGAACCTTAGCTCCTTTACCATAGACGAAGAAATTAAGAAACAAATCATGTCAGACGAAGACGTCTACCGCCATTTCAATCACTTCCCTGAGCTTTACAACAGAATTCGAATAGACACGATTCAGAGCTATAAAAAGGATCGTGCTTTATTTGAAAAGAGGTTAGACAAATTTATAACGAATACAAAAGAAAACAAACAATATGGCCAATGGCATGACAATGGACGGCTTCTTAATTACGAATAAACAGCTCTCATTCATACAATGCTAACGCTTCTCTTAAAAAAGACGTGTAGCCATTACGATAACTGGTAGGACCAATGATTTTTATCCTGTTCCCAAATCCCGCAAGAAACTGATACGCGTATGTGTTCTCAGGTAATGAAATGGTCGCCATGCACGTTCTTTTTGTCTTCTTCACAACAGCTTCTCTTCCAAACCGTTCAATGAACTGATCTCGAACACCAATATCAATCTCAATTTCGACATTCGCCACAGTAGGTTTTACAGGGTCTTTCTTAGTCATTTGTTGATTTCGAGTCACTTCTTGTTCCGTTTTAGGGGTAAAGAAGCCCTTCTTCTCCATATCTGTTATTCTCGTTAATTTAAATGTTCGAAAATCATTACGCTCTAGGCAAAAGCCCACGACATACCAGTGCATCTCCCTCAGTTGAACCTTATACGGTTCAACGAGCCTATGGGTGATTCGCCCTTGTTGATCCACATAATCAAACGCTAGTAACCAATGGTGATCAATCGCCTTCATCCAATAAGACAGCTCTTCGTTTGTTTCACTTCTCCCAATCGACTGATAAAACGTCACATCCATCTTTGAAGCTAGATTCGTTGGACTCATGCCCTTTATTTTCTGAATCGTCAACTGGATAGCGCTGTTCGTTGTCAATTGTTCAAACCCATCTAACGCCACTAAGATATGTTCAATGTCTTTCTGATTCACCAACCGCTTATCAAATTTGTATTCTTCCATTAGCGCATACCCTCCACTCGGGCCATGCTTTGCATAAATGGGTATGTTTGCATAACTCAATGTTTCCACATCCCGTTGAATCGTACGTTTTGTCACTTGAAAGAGCTGACTAAATTCTGATGCAGACACGACCTCTTTTTTTAACAGAATCATGATGATGGAAAGAAGTCTTTCAACTTTTTGCATAACGCCCTCCTATATACGACAGACAGTTGTCACCTATTGTCCAGTATACTACGAATAGACCAATGAGGAGGTTAGACAAAATGAACGCAATCGCATATTTACAATTTAGTGGGCAAGCACAAGAGGCACTCGATTTTTATCAAGATGCATTACAAGGAACCGTTAAGAAGGTGAACTTTGGTTCTATCCCGCAAGACCCTTCTGCTCCACTTAGTGGTGAAGAACAGGCGATGATTATGGAATCTCAAATCGCGTTTTCCGATAAGATCCTGATGATCTCTGACGTACTCCCTTCTATGCAAAGCGTCATAGGCGACGTAACAAGAGGAACCAACGTCATCATAAGCATGATTGATGGAGACGACGAAACGAATAAACGTTATTTTGAGAAGCTCTCAAAAGGTGGGACGATCCTAATGCCGATTTCTTCTGTTCCTTGGTCATCTAGTTTCGGTATGCTGATAGACAAGTTCGGGATGACGTGGAAATTCAATAGCGATGCAAGTAGCTTTTTGAATCGACTCGTTTAACGTCATTAAAAAGAGGCCGAGACATAACTAAAAGTAGTATTTGAAAAGACGAATAGTCTACAGGAGAATCCTTCGCTTTCCGGGGACACGGCCTCAGCCTCCTCCGTGGAAAACCGCCACTTCAGAGTCTTCAGACACGTGCTGATCCCCCAGGAGTCTTCGGATTCTCCTTCTGCTAATTTTCATATAAAACAAACGACGAACGTTCCTATTTTCAGGAATGTTCGTCATTTTGGTCTGTCTATCTACTTTTGTCCCAGCCTCTTTATCCTTTAGAGATAGAGAAAGTTAAGAAAGAATAACAAGGAAAACAAACTGGCCAATAAACAGCCTAGTAGCACAACGAAAGCCTTTATTAAGTAGAAGCCTTTTTGCTTACGCCACCCTTTTACAATTGGATAAAGCACCGCGAGAAAGGCGAATAGAAGGAGCCAAAATCCGATTACGTAGAAGGTGAAATTAGACCAAGGCTGAAACGGATTGCTTGCCAATTGAACAACAATGGTGCCAAAAAGACCAAGAGTCAGAACGCCAACGAAAGACCACGCTATTACCCCTCTATGCAAAGAAGTGATGAGGGTTTGGTGCCTTCTTTTTCGGATAAAGCCAACCATTCCCCATACAAGACCAACAAGTGAAAACAGTGCAGCGCCTCCTACTATTCCATAAGCGACATAAGGTGACGCTAGCCACGATATCGGTAATTCATCTGCAATGACGCCATACGATAATTGCTCCACCTCACCGGCATCGTTCGTTTTAAAGAATAAGTGATCCGTATTCATTCCAGCGTTATCAAGTAAAGACGATTCTTCTGTCACTTTTTCAAACAAGTATGGAGCCGTTTCCACATAGTCTAGTTCTACGCCGAGAGCAGCAATGGATAACGTAATCCCACCCTCTTGATTAGCAGAAATAACAGAGTCACCATCAGAGAGAAAAGGCATGATTTTCATTGGCCCTGTTTCAACAGAGCGTGCAGACCGGTAGCGACCCTCTACTGCTTCACTATGATTCACATCATCTGTCGCTTCTGGCGTTTCTGTCGACTTCCCAATTAAAACATCCGTTAGTTCTCTTCTCGCACCTGCCATCTCACCATCCATATTTGTCATAACGGCAATGCCAAACTGTTCATCAGGTACGATGGAAAGAAGTGCGCTAAACGCATCTGTATTTCCACCATGCTCTAAGACACGATAATCCCCTGCTTGACGCTCCCAAAACCCGTGTGCATTTCCTGCCATATCAGGATGGGGCGTGTATAGTGTCCGGTGCATCGTATCCAATGTTTGTGGGTCGTTAAACAATACGTACGAGCCAGATTGCTCTGTATTTAAGTGTGCAATCATAAAATGAGCAAGGTCATTTGTCGTCGTCGTCAAACCACCAGCCGGATTATCATTAATATAAGAAGTTGGTTTAGCGACCCATTCCGTACCTTTTTTCGTGTATCCAACTGCCTTCTCGTCCATTAAACCAGGAATGCGATCATAGCGCACATCAAATGTGGAGTGCTCCATTTCTAAAGGCGTTAAAATCAATTGCTCCACATAATCAGCAAAAGCCATACCTGTCAATTCCTCAACCACATAACCTGCAAGATTCGTACTAAAATTGGAGTAAGCCACCACATCTCCAGGGGGATACAGTTGCTTCGGCTGTCTTTCCGGTGCTAAGTAGTCTTCCAATTCAACTAGATGATCAGGATCGTAAACCGTCAAATCCTCTACTCGTTCTTCAAATCCCGCTGTATGGGTCATCAAATGAGCCACTGTGATCGGTTCATCATAGGTGAGCGCTGACTCCCCTCCCTTTAAATACGGTCGAACATCGGTATCAAGAGTGAGTTGCCCCTCTTCCACCAATTGCATGATGGCAGTCCACGTAAATAATTTAGATACCGAACCTGCTTCCATATACGTGGTTTCAGGATGAACCAGTTGTTCCTTCTCTCTATTGGCTAACCCATACCCTTTTTGAAAAACAATCTCCCCATTTTGCACAATCGAAACAGAGGCTCCTGGTACGTCTTCTTCAATGTAAGCCTCCATAATCGAATCAACGGTTTCTTCAATGTCAGCTGTCGGTATACCAGAAGGTGTCGATAGACTTTCCGCATATCCTATAGAAGGATAGAGGGAAACCATGACCGATACAATCACCAGTGAAAGTAGTTTCTTCATTTACATTCGCTCCTTTGCAATTCTTTCACTCATGAGTATACGGATGTAACCTTTCTTTTCTCTATCGCAAATCTCACGTTTTTCTAACGAATAAAAAAGGAGTCTAAATAACAAAAAACCATGCAGGACGGTTTACCTGCATGGTGTGAGTGGTACTCTAGCTTTTTTGTGAACAATCATAAATTTTCTACCTTTCTTTTTCGCGCTCGATCGCTCGTTCAAGTCCAATTCTGTAGTCACTTAAGAGGCTATGCTGATGGTTAATCACCTCTTGCGTTGACTGAATCTCTCTAGTTGCTTTTTCTATTGTTTCGCCTACTTCGTTTAAAAGATCATTATACGAATTGACAACTTCAGCCTCTCGTTCAGCATCAAATTCATTTGCATGTTTACCGTACCACGTATCTTTTGTTAGTGCTGGTTCTTTAAATGTGTGCTTCGCATGCGCCATTGTGATTTCTTGACCCATTAAACGAGCTCGGCATGCTCGTAAACGATTGATTTTATCATTCGCTGTTTCAATAAAGTTTTCTGTTGATTGAACTCGACTTCGCATGATTTCAACCGACACCATACTCCCTCCTATCTTACCTTTGCTTCCATACGGTCATCCAACTGAGGTGCCCGTTTCACTAATTCTCGTTTAAATTCTTCCATACGCTCGGGAGAGATCTTCACTTCCCCTTTTGGACCTGTATGTTTAATCGTAAACCCATGGGAAGAGCCAAGAATTCGCTCATTACCCGAGAAAGGGCTGCCCATTGGCTCAATGGCTGTCATGCTTTCATAGGGAAAAACCCTGCCAATAAAGCCTGCTTGGGCAACCAACCCTTCTTCTTTGAACTCATAAGAAATAAACACCATGCCCGATACAAAATAAATCATGCCTATAATAAATAAAAAACCAAAAAACAACAGGCGTCCGATGGAATCATCCATTATTACAAAGATCGCCATAATGGCAGTCAGTCCTACCACTAAACTGCTGTAGCCCGTTATTACTTTTTTATCTCTTGTTGTTTTATATACACTCATGTAGACGTTCTCCCTCCTTTATTTCACAGCTTGTTTCAGCACACGGTTAAGCAATTTCCCACTAACATCTTTCCATTTGTTCAAAGAAGTTTTTTGAATGATAACGTCATCATTTGAGTAGACATCTCTCTTAGCGCTGTGAAAGTCCGACTTTTCACCAACACATGGTTAAAAGTACAATCCACTCTTCCGTCGTGCAACGCATAAATGGTTTCATCTATTCATATTCTTATCGTTTAAATGGTTGCGTTAAAACATATGGGGAATGTTGACAAGAATGAATAGCATTACTGTTATTCCAATCCACTCTAAAAGAAAAATAAAACGCCCCTTTATTCCTCCATGTTTTTCAGTCGAACGTCGAAATAAAACAACTGCAATTCCAAAAAACATATAGTAAAAACCATTCATGAACCGATCATATATACCCTTCGGTTTTTCTTCATACAGTTTATTAACTAAGAAGACAAAAGGCGTATTCTTTCCTAGAATAAAAAGCAGCATCGCCGTAATCAATTGAAAAGCTATAGCAAGACCTATTATAAACGCAAAAACATCTATCAAAGTTTCAACAGCTCCATCTCAAATATTTAATTATCTAAACCAACCAACTTTTAAAGTTTTCTCATAAACGCCTTTAAGCTGCATAAGCTGATGCGCGCCACTTTAAATGACATTCCCCAGTTCTATTCTGACTTCTCCTAAATACTATCTATCCAAATAACTCAGCTATTGTTTCATATCCACATATTGTAAAAAGTAAAATTTATTCTTCAGTTGTACTACATATAAATGGTTTCATCTAGTATTCTCCTTATCTTGTAGATGTTAGTGTGATACCTTATTTTAAAGCTTTTTTCCTTTTATTTAACTAGTAAGACTAGTTTCAATAGCATTAATGATATTACCGATAATAATTAATACAATTGTCGCCATAAAAACCAATCCCGCATAGCGAAGTTTCCCTTTAATACCACCATGTTTGGTCATGACTTTCTCATAAACACGATGTGCAACCCCATAGTTCATTATGTAGAAAAAATTCATAAACTTATCGTACCAGTCTTTCGGATGGTGCTCATAGAAGTTCTCCACAAATCGTGCATATGGATTGTTTTTTCCAAACACAAGAAAAACAAATGCTGTTATGTATTGGTACGCTAAACACAAACCTACTAAATAAAGAATACCCATATAAACAATCATTCAATTCGCTCCATAGTTCTAATTTTCAACTTAACCAGCACCTGGCGCTATCAGCCCAATCAATTTAGTATCATTTTCTGTGAAATTATCTTAATGACACGGCAATGGTTTCACTGCCACACATTGTCAAAAAGCAATTGTTTTTAAAACATATAAGGAATGTTGACTGCTATAACAACAAGAACGAAAATGACAATCCATTGACCGAGATAAATGAGCCTTCCCTTAAATCCACCATGTTTCTCAATCAACTTTAAAAACGAAAGATGGGCAAAACTATGAGCAGCTATATAAAAAACATTTGTGAACCAGTCAAAAAAATCTTTAGGCTTTTTCACATAGTAGTTCGATAGGTAACTACCTATAGGTGAAGAAATGCCAAATAAAAAAAACAACATACCTGTTATAAACTGCAATCCGATAGAAAGACCAACAATAGTAAAGATAATTAAACCAATTGTCTCCATTTTACCCACTTTGATTTTAACTTTTTTGTACTTTTACCCAACTTTTCATTATTTAGCAAAAACTATAAAAAACCTTGCTGTTTAACTTTTAAATTGCCAATCTTAGTTTTTCTAACTTGTGAGCCTAATTTCAATCACATTAATAATATTTGCAACAATAGCTAAAACAACTGTCGCGATAAAAATTAACCCCAAATAGCGCAATTTCCCTTTAATACCACCATGTTTGGTCATGACTTTTTCATAAGCACGATGAGCAACCCCATAGTTCATTATGTAGAAAACATTCATAAACTTATCGTACCAGTCTTTCGGATGGTGCTCATAAAATTTCTCCACAAACCGTGCATATGGATTGTTTCTTCCAAGGACAAGAAAAACAAGTGCTGTTATATATTGAAAAGCAAGACTAATTGATAATAAAAACATAACGCCAGCATAAACAATCATTTAATTCGCTCCATGGTCTCGTAATTGCTCCTTTAACTACATCTTAACCAACTCCGATTGCCAAGTTAAGTTTTAATCCGTATAATACTTTCGATTTTCAATTAAGACTATCCGTAAATAAATAATGCCTAAACCTCGAAAAATGATTAAACTCAACATTCCATTTAATCCCAATAGAGTAAATAATAAAAATAGATGAGTTTTTAAAATGAATAGTTTAGAGGGACTATTTTTCTTCGAAATGATTATCTCTATTATCTATACGGCAATCTAGTTTTAGTAGTTTCAAAATCTACTAGACAATATGATTATTTACTCTAAAAAGCCTTTCGTTTGCTTGTAAATCAATCATAAAAAAGATGTCTATTGAAAGCACTTAATAGACACCATTCTTAATAGCTATGGTATTTGAGAGGGAGTCTTTCTTTTAACACGTTGCTCTACTCCCACCCTTCCTCACTTCAACGGAATCCAAATCTCCGCATAAGAATCTTCTTTCATCACATCTTCATCTACATAGACTTCAAGTTCGGGAGTGCCTGCGTGCTCGTATGGATTCGATGGGAACCATTCTGAGAAAATCTCTTTCCATACTTTTGGAATTGCGCTTGGAGCTGGTCCGTGTACTTCAAATACGCCCCACGTGGATGCTGGTAAAACAAGCTTCTCGAACTCGTCTGATTCACTCGCAGATGACTCTGCCGCAATCCAATACTCAACTTTTTCAATACTCGTATACACTTGGTTGTCTACACATACCCCCAACAAACCTTTAATTTCTCCATTGTTTAACCCAGCTAAGGTTGCAATGGTGCCATCTTGTGCAGCTTGATCCCACATCTTCGGTATGTCTCTCGTATTTTTATCGTTTCTAAGTGAAAATGTCCTCCTTGTTCCAATTATTTGAAATTCATCTCGTTTTACTACTCGATAGCGCATTGGATTTGCTCCCTTCAATTGTACGTGCACAACAAGCCGATTGTACGCATTTACCTTACCAAGCCCTTTCCGAATGGCACTTGGTGTAACCCCGTGTTGCTTACGAAAGGATTTTGTAAAGGCTTCTGGCGTTTCGTACTGGTATTTGTACGCAACATCAATGATTTTCAGATCTGAGCTGACCAATTCTTGTGCTGCCAATGTTAAGCGCCGTTTGCGTAAATAGTCACCCACAGACATATCCGTTAACACGGTAAACAACCGTTGAAAATGAAACGGGGACACATTGGCTTGTTTTGCGATCTCGCTGATTGTTAGTGGTTCAAGCAAATGCGTCTCCATATAGTCAATCGTTTCTTGTAATACATCAATCATTGCCATACCTTCAACTCCTTGGCTTTATCTTAAAGGGATTCCTCAACTGAATCTGGTCCATTTATGCGCGGTTGTAACCGATTTTGTATCTAAAAAACAACTTAATCTTCTCTATTCAAATCTAAGCGTCTCGTTTAATATGAATTTATTATACAATCCCATCAGCAATTTTTAACAAAATGTTTAAGAAATGAAAAAAAGGTTATGTGAAGAGAGAACAATTAAATAAGAGGAGAATATACATATGAAACGTACAACTAGTTTGATAGCTACAATGGTCGCTATTCCCTTTATTTTAGGTGCATGCTCCGATTCTGACGACGACGCTTCAAGCGCTCCAGCTGAAGAATCATCTACAACGGATGATGCAGGTACAGATGATGGCGTCGAGGATGAGATAGCTGACACCGGTGCTACGACAGAAGAAGGCGAAGATCAACTAGATCTTGTTGTCGGAGATACAGCCATTATGCACAGCAACATTGCTTCTTTTGAATTTACCCTTAATAGTGTGGACATGGTTGAGGAGATTGATGGGGAAATGCCGGAATTAGATGGCTATATCATTGCTTCGATTACCATTAAAAACATTGGTGATGAGCCCATTGACGCTTTGGAAACATCTCGAACGTTTGAGTACACCGATTATCTAGAAGGATCAGGCATGCCAGATGATTCTGAGTGGTACGATGAATACGACGGGGTCGAGGGAGAGATTGCTCCGGGAGATGAAATGACTGGGACGGCGGTTTATCAAGGTTATATCGATGAAGAAAATTATCTCCGCGTGAAGCCTGGTTTAACCGGTATTAGCGCCATCAACGATGCGACGTTTACATTTACCCGTGATGAATTAGAAAATTAAGTTTCGCAAAGAAGGTTTCTCTGCATATGAGGAACCTTCTTTGTTTGTCTACGTTTTTATCGCTCAATGGTTACCCTTTCTTCTCCGATAAAAAAAAGGATAGCAAATTTATATTGAACCTTTTCCCTTCTTCAAACGTATTACAACAAATAAACGACGAAACCTTAAGGAGACTTTATGAAATCATTCATCTTTCCCATTATTTTTATCTGTATTCTGTTGGTAAACCCTTTTCTCGCAATGGCTGCCTCCACCCCCTCAGGTATACCTTTAGAAGAGGTTGAAGACGTTGTTGATCAATTTGCTTCTGAGCATATTGGGCAATCCACCGTCGGAGCGAGTGTTGTCATTGTTAAAGATGGGGAGATTGTGTTAGCTAAAGGCTACGGTCAAGGGGATGTTGAAAACAACGTGCCTATTGATGCTGAAACGTCCGTTTTTGAATGGGGATCCATTAGCAAGTTGTTTGTCTACATAGCTGTGATGCAGCTTGTTGAGGAAGGAAAACTTGATTTACAAGAGGATGTACGGACGTATCTACCAGAAGGCTTTTTAACAAGGCTTCACTATGATGAGCCGATTACAATCATGCATTTAATCAATCATCAGGCTGGCTTCGAGGATTATGTCTTTGATCTTGGTTACAGTGATAAGGCACTTGTTGAATCATTGGAAGAAGGCTTAAAACGTGGTGAGCCCAAGCAGATTTATCCACCAGGTGAAGTGGTTGCTTACTCCAATTACTCGAATGCGCTAGCTGGGTACATTGTTGAACTTGTGACGGAGCAACCATTTTATGAGTATGTGCACGATCATATCTTTTCTACGTACGATGAGCCAGTAGAGGCTGCATTTGTTCCAAATGATCCGACAAGCACGGTTGAAACGAATAAAGTAAACGGATATTTGCCAGCCGGTGTAGGTGAGTTTATTGAGGGTAACCCCTTTTATGTGTCGATTTACCCTGCTGGCGGCTTAAATGGAACTGCCCTTGATTTAGCGCAGTTTGCTCTCGCCCTTATGCCGGAAGATGGCGAATCAACACTGTTTCAGTCTGAATCGACGTTAGAGGAGCTGTTTACACAAACGTATGCACCTACAGACAATTTTCCTGGATTGGCCCATGGTTTTTGGGAATTCCCAGGTTCACAAAGGACGGTCGGTCACGGCGGCAATACGGCAGCGTTCTCTAGTCATTTTCAGCTTGTTCCTGATGAACGATTTGGGGTCATTGTGTTGACGAATCAAGGTGGGGAATTGCACTTCACACAGGAGCTCATGACAACTCTAGTCGGTTTAGATACGACTAAAACAACTAGTTCCTTGCCAGACACGAGCGAAGTAAGCGGTTCCTTCCAACAGTCAAGAAAGATGGATTCCTCTTTTATTCGTCTTTATTATTCGCTCCTAATGATGTCAATTGAACCACATGACAATGAGTCGATTGTCGTCTCCTTTGGAGGTGAATCCGCCATTTACCAGCAAGTGCAACCCTATGTGTACGCATTGGATGAAGGTGCCCCACTGTTTCTAACTATGCCTTATCTTTATGCCCAAATGGAAGATGGCGAACTCGTCAAAGTATCAAGCTCAGCAGGTGATTATTTCCCTAACTCTTGGATGAATCAAGCCCTTCTTATTTTGTTGGTTGTATCTTGTCTTTATCAAATTATAGCTGCGCTAACGATTCCGGTTGCCTTTCTCATACGGAAGATACGCCGTTCAAACAAAAAAAGCACGAAACCGTTTATTGGCTTGCATCTGCTGTCGTTCGCTCTTATTGTAAATGTTGGCATCATGGCATTTCGTATGCTAACAGACACAGCAAGACGCTTTAGTGAGTTTTATGTTCAAATTGGGCTTAATTATGTGTTACTGCTTCTCGCTTTCCTATTCTTTTTCTTCTGTATGAAACGCATACGACGAGAGAAGACGAGCAAAGGGCTACTGTTTTTAAGAATACTGTCTCTTGTTATGTTTGTACTGCTTGCTAGCTCGCTTATCTATTGGAGAATGCTCGGTTGATGGGGTGTAAGCCCCATCTTTTTTTACTATCTAATTCACTCAGCAACGTGTGACCTTTACTTTTTCGTTGAATGGTAAAATCGTTTTGCTTTCTCTCTATTGCCACATACCTTCATCGAACACCATTGTTTACTTTGATTCTTTGTTTGATCAATAAAAAGCCACTCACAACGGCTACTTTGACATTGCTTTACTTTCTGAATTGTCTTTGACATGATCAAGTCTCCAAATGCTAGGACGACGACATAAGCAATGTTTGTTAACCCTCCTGCTCCTATTAACTTCTTTTCAAATACTCCAGCCTCATTCTGTGTAACTTCCGTATGCTTATGGGCTTGTTTGATCCATTCATTGAATGTGCGACGATCATCTACAGCCGCTATTGTCCGCTTTATGGCATGAAGCGCTAGTCGATACATTACTTCTCTTAACTCAATCATTTCAGCCAAACTCATAGCAGAGCCGGAGTCTTCCTCTACAGAAATCCCGGTGTAATCCGCCCACTTCATCACATCCATCTCACTATTAAACCACTCTTGATGATTTTCAGTGCGGTGAAAGTTTGCTGAATTGATAAAATCTAACCCAATATTTCCAGTACGTTTGCTTAATTCAAAAGGTTTCATTTCGTTCATTGTTACCGCTCTCCTCATCATTTCAGCTTGCTAAATGTAGTTTAAAGGGTTAGTATATAACTGTCAAAAGTATTTTAGGAGGTTATAATGTGCTCGGTTACCTTTTTCTCTTTCTTGCCATTGTCATTGAGGTTTATGCCTCAATTCAGTTAAAACATTCTAACGGCCTAAAATTCATTGTACCGAGTTTATTAACTTTTTTTGGATACGGTTTAGCGTTCTTTTTTCTAGCAAGATCTCTCATCTATTTACCTATGAGTATCGTTTTTGCGACATGGTCGGGCTTAGGAATAGCATCAACCGTACTGTTTTCCCTTTTTTTTCTAAACGAGCGAGTTAGTAAACAATCCATTGTGGCGTTAACGATTTTGCTTTCCGGAATTATTTTATTGAATAGTAGTTCTTAAAAAGATTGAGGTGGATGGTTTTGCAGAAACACTATTTGTATTTGGCATTAGCGATTTTTTTTGGATTATGTGGACAAATTCTGCTTCAGTATACAAATGGCTTTACAGAGGTTCTTTTTACCATTGGCTGCCTTGCCTCTTATTTTCTAGGGTTTAGTTTCCTAGCCTTTGCCGTTAAGAAACTACCTTTATCCATTTCTTACGCTATTTGGGGCGGGGTGGGTACTGCGATGTCTGTTGTATTTGGTGTTATTCTTTTTAATGAATCACTCTCTATTATCAAAATTGTAGGCACGATTCTCATCATAATAGGGATTGTTCTACTTCAATTAAGAAAGAAAAAACCTATTCGGAACGAAAACTAGTCTTTTTTTACCTTCGATGTACCTTTCTTCAACTCGATCTCAAACTTTACGCTTCTACCTTTAATAGAATGGAAAATCTTTGTTGAACTGTTTGTACCGCGTATTTCCGCTTTTATTCATTGCCGATTGGTGGGCAAGGAAACGATGTTGGTAACATTTCATTCCTTTATCATTTTCTGCCTTTCGCTATCGTTACCTTTTTTCGAATTTTTATTTGGTTAAGCACCCGCTCCCTTCTCTCATCTGATTTTAACTTGTCACGTTCCCTTTTTTTGTGTACGCTACGTTCAAGAATACATCTTGGTGGAAGGGACGATCCTATGGAAAGGAAAAGCCATATACTTGTCGTTGAAGATGAGCACCGGATTGCTCGCGTGCTCCAATTAGAATTAACTCATGAAGGCTATACGACAACCATTTTTCATAATGGATTTGATGCATGGGAAGCACTCCAGTCCCACTCGTTTGATTTGTTGCTTCTTGATGTGATGCTCCCTGGATTAAGTGGCATTGAATTATTACGACGGGTTCGTAGTCGAGATGATTCAACACCAATTATTATGCTAACGGCTAGAGATGCCACCGTTGATAAAGTAACCGGGCTTGACCTTGGTGCCAATGATTACATGACCAAACCATTTGAAATCGAAGAGTTACTAGCACGCATTCGTGTGTCTCTGCGTCCTGTTACGATCGCTGAAAAACCTTCAACTTCTTCTCTATTAACAGCTGGCTCTCTTCGTGTTGATACCGCATCCCATGAAGTCCACGTTAAAGGGAACGAGGTCTCCCTCACCAATCGTGAATATACGCTACTTTGCTGTTTACTTGAACATCAACATCAAGTGTTATCACGAGAACAATTGCTGGAGCGTGTATGGGGCTATGACTTTTATGGCGAAACAAATATTGTTGATGTGTACATTCGGTACTTACGCAATAAGGTAGAAAAGCCGTTTGGCTTAGCCTTTATTCAAACCGTTCGCGGAGCTGGTTACATGTTAAAGGAATCAAGCTCATGACATTGTCATGGCGTATTACCTTATTTTCAACTGGACTTGTGACGATTTTGCTTCTTATAGTCAACTTGTCTGTTTATGCGCTGTTTAAAGAAAACTTAACAACCAGTGAATTGGATCGGCTTGCAAGTCAAGCTGTCTCTATTTCCACTGGGATTGACCAAGCAAACTCAAGCCCTGAGGCGCGCAATCAATTTATCCATACGTATGCCCCTGAAAACGGGATGTTACGGCTTGTTGATGAGAACGGCGCTTCTCTTTTAACTGTCACGAAAAATGACGATTTGCTTGACTGGCCTTCATCCTTTTCATCAAAGGAAACAGCGGATGTAGTGCACGTTGATGACGACCGGTACGCCACTGCTTATACCCCACTTATATGGTCAGATGGGCAAGTCGTCTCCTTGCAACTTACTCAGCAGCTTGATTATCTAGATGAAACTTTGCCCTTGCTTGGGATGATTTTACTGATTGCGTCCCTCGTTGTTTTCATTCCAACTTTTTTAGCAAGTCAAGCATTAGGACGATTTATTTTAAAGCCTATTCGTTCTTTAGCTGAAACGATGAATGACATCCGTCATCAAGGTACACTAAGAAAAGTAGCTGATGTCCCGACGAAACAAGATGAACTGGCTGACTTAAGCCATTCTTTTAACCATATGATTGATTTACTTCAACAACATGCCGATCAGCAGCAACAATTTGTGTCAGATGCCTCCCATGAACTAAAGACACCACTCACGGTTGTGGAAAGCTATGCCAAAATGTTGGAGCGATGGGGAAAACACGATCCTTCTATGATTGATGAAGCCGTTGACGCAATCCTGTCTGAATCAACAAGGATGAAAGCTTTAACAGAGCAGATGCTGCTACTAGCGAAAGGCGAAACACCAGCACATGAGAAAACGCCTCTTCACATCAATCAGCTTGTAAAAGAGACATGTGAAAGAATGAGCATCGCTTCTGAAAGGCCTATTACGTTTACTGATGCAGATCCTCCACTGTACGTACGAGGATCTGAACATTTACTGAAACAACTCTTTTTCCTATTACTTGATAACGGAATTAAGTATTCAGACGATGCGCTCACTGTAAGTGTAAAAAGACATACAGAAGAGCAATGCATGATTTCTGTTAAGGATCAAGGAATTGGCATCAGTCAAAAAGAGCAAGCAGCAATCTTTAAACGGTTTTATCGTGTCGATCAAGCACGCTCTCGAGAAACAGGTGGTAGCGGATTAGGTCTGTCTATTGCGAAAAAAATTGTAGAAGAACATGATGGATTACTTCAACTGGAAAGTATCGAAAACCATGGCTCTACGTTTTATGTGACGCTACCATTAGTGAGAAAGGAGCATGACGATGACACGTATTAGGAAATGGCTTCTTCTCGTCGCTTGCTGCATGTTGGTTGTCACAGGTATGTTTATATATCGCTGGCTTCAGCAAGACACCTTAAGTGATGCGGAAATCTCAGCCATTGTCATGGAACGATTTGATCCAAACGAAATGGAATCCATTACGTATAAAGGCGATGAACACGTCTACCAACTCACTTTTTTAAAAGGGTCAGGCGAATATGAGCTAACACTAGATGCGACATCAGGCTCTATTCAATCGTTGCGCTTGTTAAATCAACGGGAGACTCCGTTAAGTGAAGAAGAGATCAAGGCGATGTTGTTGGAGGCTTATCCAGAACAAGGGATTGACGTATCCAATATGGACTTACAGGATAACCGTTATTATGTGGACTATAGCGTAGATGGTCGGGCTGGAGAGGTCGAGGTGGATGCTTTTACAGGTCACATCATCCGCACTAGCCTTGAAGAAGAACAAGCGATCCTCTCTCCGGATCAGGCAATCGAAATTGCTCTTTCTGAGATACCAGGAACAGTTGAAGATGTAGAACAGGAAACCCGCAACAATCGACTTGTCTATGAAGTAGAATTGGAAGATACAGGGCGTGATGACGATGCCCTCGTCATTATTGATGCGTATACTGGTGAGATTATTTCGGTTATTTGGGATTAATGAATTTCTCATCAAACTCTCATTTTCCTTTCACGGTTCCTTCATTTGTAGAGGCTATAGTAAAGCTATCAAAAACAACTGGAGGTCAGAAAGATGAAAAAACAAACCGTTATGATTACCGGGACATGCGCTTTACTAGTAGCTGGAGGGGCAACTTGGAGTATTGCAAATGCCAAAGAAGATCCTGCTGTGAAAGAAGTCACTGCGCAATCAACCACAGTTGCAGGAACGACTGCTTCCTCTCTATCATTAGAACAAGCTGTTAAGCAAGCGGAAGAGTATGTTGGAGGCAATATGGTTAAAGCGAAGCAAGATGTTGAAGATGGGGTCGATGTGTATGAAGTCGATGTTCGTACGCCTCAAGAAACGTATGAATTTACATTCGATGTTCAAACTGGTGACCTAATTGACATTGATGGTGATTTGCTTCTAACTGAGAACAAAGCAAAGCCAGCTTTAACACAACAAGAGGCTGAAACGATTGCGGTTGAAAAAAGCGGCTTAGCAAATGTAAAGGAAATTGAATTAGAACAAGAAAAGGGGCTCCTTGTTTATAAGATTGAATTCGCCCAATATGACGACGACGTCGACTTGGTTATCGATGCGGAAACGGGTGATGTTGTCAAAATGGATGATGAGCTCCTAAACAGTACATCTGAGGACGGAGCAAAGTCTTTTCTTTCATTGGATGAAGTAACTGCTTTTATCCAGTCGGAACTAGGTGAACATGTGACAATACTGGAAAGTGAACGTGATTACGACGATGGCATCCCCCTTTATGAGCTTGAAGTCATGGTTGATAACGTTGAGTATGACATCGATCTTCATGCAGAGACTGGTGATATTTTAAAACAAGAACGTGATGAATAATTGTGTAAAGCTATCGCCCCGTTTTAGTAAATGGCGGTAGCTTTTTTACTACATACACCTGGTTACGCACACAGAATAAGGTTACACTACTTGTATGACGAGTAAAGAGGTGCTGTAATGACGACAAAAGTTTTCGTAAACTTTCCTGTTCGCAATTTAGCAATATCAACACATTTTTATGAACAGCTGGGCTTTGAGAAAAATGAAATGTTTTCGAATGAACACGCAAGTGCCATGATGTGGGACGATCGTTTTTGGATTATGCTGTTAACACATGATTTCTATAAACAATTTCTTCAAGGTAAAACAATTGCAGACACACAGAAAACAAGTGCGGCTTTAATTGCTTTTGAAATGAAAAGCGCAGACGCCATAAAACAATTCGCTAAAAAAGCGAAAGAGAACGGCGGTCATTATTATCGCATTGATCACGGTATCCCAGAGGAGCACATGTTTGGCCTTGAAGTACTAGATCTAGATGGCAACACCCTTGAACCGATGTGGATGGCACCTACTCAATGATCCTAAACAAATAGAAGCCTTAAACCAAAGACATGGGTTAAGGCTTTTTTGTCGTTTTTGCTAAATGGTTTTATCTATTATAAAAAAGTTTGTTTATCAGTCTTTACTTTGGCATTTGTTAAGTGTACCATCTAAGTAGAACACTAGTACACAAAAAGAGAGGAGAATGAATATGGAAAATGAGGGAATCGTTCAACAACTTAAAGGTAAGGCTGTTTCTGATCTAGAAATAACGGAAAGTGCTGTTGTAATAAAGTTTTCAGACAATACATTTTTAGATATTTATTTTGATACAGATAAACAACGGTTAATGACTTCCACTAACACATTATAAAGATCCTCTTGCATTAAACGCAACGCATACAAGCACCAAGCTAAAAACGCTTGGTGCTTTCTTAAACCTCACTCAACTGGTTGTGTTTAAGCAAAATGGCACGCTACATAATGACCTGATTCAACCTCACGGAATAAGGGTACTTTACTGGCACATGCGTTTGTGGCAATTGGACAGCGTGTGTGAAATTTACATCCAGTTGGTGGATTTGCAGGATTTGGGACATCTCCCTTCAAAGGAACCCGCTGTCGTTTGCGCTTGGGATCAGGTATAGGGACAGCGGCAAGGAGTGCTTTTGTATATGGATGAAGAGGATTTTGATAAAGTTGGTCTCTACTTCCCATTTCCATCATTGTTCCAAGGTAAAGAACACCGATACGGGTACATAAGTGTTCCACTACACTTAAGTCATGAGAGATAAACAAATAGGCCATATTTTTCTCTTCTTGCAGTTCTTGGAATAAGTTGATAATTTGCGCTTGGATTGATACATCCAAAGCAGATACCGGCTCGTCTGCAACTATAAATTCTGGGTCCATAATGACAGCCCGAGCAATACCAATGCGTTGTCGTTGACCACCGCTAAATTCATGCGGAAATTTGTCGATATGATATGTAGGTAACCCACATAGTTCCATGACATTTAGCACTTTTTCTCTGACAGTCGCTTTTGTAGCTAAGCCGTGATCGAGTAATGGCTCTGCAAGCGCCTCTCCTACACGTAAACGTGGATTAAGAGAACTAAAAGGATCTTGAAAAACAAACTGCAATTTAGGACGCAAGCGACGCATATCGCTTTTAGATAGTTCATGCACGTTTTGCCTTTTATATGTTACAGTACCTGACGTAATATCATGAAGGCGAAGTAATGATTTTCCAATGGTACTTTTTCCGCTTCCCGACTCTCCTACAAGTCCGAATGCTTCACCCTGATTAATAGTGAAGCTCACATGATCAACAGCAATCACTCTCTCTGGTTTACGATTGAAGAAAGATGCTTTCGTACTATAAACTTTTTCGAGGCTATTTACTTCTATGAATGGCTCGCTCATTGCACCGCCTCCTTTTCTTCATAAAGCCAGCAAGCAACTTCATGTTGGTTCTGCCCGTCCTTTGTTAAAGTTGGTGCTTTGCTTGTGCAAATATCCATACAGTGTTCACATCGGTCAGCAAAATAACAGGATTCTGGTAAATCTAAAAGCTGTGGTACTTGACCAGGAATTGTATAAAGTTTTTGTCTACGTGACCCAAGAATAGGTTTAGCTTGAAGCAAACCCTTTGTATAAGGATGTTTAGGACTTTCAAAAATATCCTCCACTTTGCCCTTTTCAATTACTTTCCCCGCATACATGACAACGACATAGTCCGCTACTTCCGCAACAACACCAAGGTCGTGAGTAATTAACAACATAGACATTTGTTGTTCTTCTTTTAGCATTCGAAGAAGGTCTAAAATTTGGGCTTGAATGGTAACGTCAAGCGCTGTGGTTGGTTCATCAGCAATTAACATCTTTGGATTGCACGAAAGCGCAATGGCAATCATGATTCGCTGCAACATACCACCGCTCATTTGATGCGGATACGACTTCAAAATAGATTCCCCACGCCCAATCCCTACGAGTTCAATAAGATCAAGGGCTTTTTTCTTAACTTCTTTCTTGGATAACGCCGTATGGTTGACAATCGTTTCCATCAATTGTTCTCCAATCGTGAGAACAGGGTTGAGCGAAGACATAGGTTCTTGGAAGATCATTGCCATTTCATTTCCGCGAATACGCCTCATATCTCCTTTTGACAATGTTCGTAATTCTGTACCAGCTAATTTCATTGATCCAGAAACGCTTCCTGATCCTGAAATAAGATCCATAATAGACAACGCGGTTACACTTTTACCGCAGCCCGACTCTCCCACAATACAAACCGTTTCCCCTTGATGAACCGTAAAGCTTACCCCATCAACAGCTTTTACGATCCCTTTCTCAGTATGAAAATGGGTGCGTACTTCTTCTATTTCTAACAACGGATTCACTTTTTCCACCGGTATCAACGTCCTTTCATGTTCGGATCAATCGCATCACGAAGCCCATCTCCAAGCAAATTAACAGATATGACGGTGGCAAATATGGCAACACCAGGCGGAATCCATAGCCACGGACGATTGGTAAAATCAATTAAACTATTCGCCGTATTGATCATGTTGCCCCATGATGCAGTAGGCGGGACGACACCGAGTCCAAAGAAACTTAAAACAGATTCACTCAAAATGGCACCTCCAACACTTAAAGTCGCGGTTACAATTAGTAGCGGAACTACATTTGGAAGGAGATGGTTTAGCACTTTGCGTCGATCCCTAAGTCCTAATGCTTCTGTTGCCTGCATAAATTCACGCTCACGCAAACTTAACACTTGGCTACGAACAAGACGGGCTAATCCTGGCCAGTTTACGAGACTTAGCATAATCATAACCACGTAAAGACGTTGTTCCGCAGGCACTCTCCACTCAGACATAACTGCTGCCATAATAAAAAGAAGTGGGATGCTAGGTAACGTCATTAAAATATCTGCAAGCCGCATAACGAGCTGATCCATAATCCCTTTGTAATAACCAGCTAAAATGCCAAGTATCCCACCTATTGATACTGCTAATAGCATAGCCCCTATACCGACAGTTAAAGAAATGCGACCAGCAAGCATTAAGCGCGTCAGCACATCACGACCTAAATGATCCGTTCCAAGCCAATGCGCTACACTTGGCGCTTGATGAATCATTTGAGAATTCGTCCCACTCGTCATATAAGGTGAAAAAAATGGCCCAACAAAACTAAATAAAAAGATAAACAAAAGAAAAAGGAGTCCGACAACCGCCATTTTATTTTTAATAAAACGACGCCCTACTTCCCTCCAAAGAGAAGATTTTTGTCCTTTTTCAAGATCAAACATGTGTGATGATCGTACATTTGGACGATTTTCCAACCTTCTTCCCCCTTACTTCACCCGAACTCGCGGATCAGCGACACCATACAGCAAGTCAGCTAGTAAATTGCTAATAACGGTCAAAAGAGCAATAAACATTGTGAAGCCCATTAATAACGGATAATCACGAACCGAAAAGGCTTGCATGTAAATCGCGCCAATTCCGGGCCAGTTAAAAATTTGCTCAATAATAATTGCTCCGCTAAATAGCGCTGGTAATTCAAACGCAAACAGCGTAATTGCTGGTAATAGAGCGTTGCGCAACGCATGTTTGTAAATGACTACTTTTTCCTTTAAACCCTTCGCCCTTGCGGTACGCACAAAATCCATCTTGATGACTTCAAGCATATTCGTACGAAAATAACGAGTGAGCCCACCAATCCCTAGCATGGTTAAAACGAGAACAGGCAAAATCATGTGCTCCAAAATACCCTTCATTCGTGCCCATCCCGTGTAATTCATCCCTGAACTTGTCATCCCTCCCGCCGGAAGCCAACCGAGATCAACAGCAAACAGTTTAATAACGATTAAGCCAAGGAAAAAGGACGGGGTTGCCATTGCCGCAAATACGAGAAAGGTAACAAATCCATCAAAAAAGGAATATTGTTTTGTAGCTGATACAACACCGATAACAACCGCGATGCCCCAAGTTAAAAAAAGCGAAGCAAAAGCAACAATAAACGAACTCCATATGTAATTTCCAAGGACCTCTGATACAGGACGCTGAAATTGAAGCGAATACCCTAAATCACCTTGAAAGAGGTTCCCCATCCAAATAAAATAGCGAATAAACGTTGGTTGATCGAAGCCATACAAGGCTGATAATTCTGCTTTTCGCTCAGCTGTTAAATTCGGGTCAGCATCAATAAAGTTTCCAGGAACAAGCGAGTACAGGAAAAAAATTAAGATGGATGCCCCAATTAAAGTTGGGATTAAATAAAGCAAGCGTTTAACTACATAATGACGCAATACGAGCTACCCCCTTTATCTTCAATAAAAAAGGAGGACAGACGACCCGTCCTCCTTTCCTAATCATTCAGCAACATCAACAACTTGTAAGTCTTCGAGACTAAGTGAAATTCCCCGGAAGCCGTTTGGCTCAAAGCCTTGTACGCGTGCATTTGTAGCAGACAAGACCTTATTATAATTTAGTAAAATCATTGGTGGATCTTCTTCAAGCGCTTCATATAATTCATGGTAGGATTCTGCTCTGGCATCTAAATCACTTACAGCAACTGCAGCATCAATTCGTGCATCGACTTCTTCATTCTTGTAGCCACGGAATGTATTTCCTGTATGATCCGAATGGAATGCTTGCACACCAATATGTGGGTCTGGCTGCATAGTTGTGGAGAAACTGACTAAATCATGATCTCCATTATCCACACGTGCTAGCAAGGCATTAAAATCCATTTGTTCAATTTGCAAGTCAATGCCAATACGCTGATAATCCTCTTGAAGTCTCGTTACGAGGACATCACTAGCTCCACTCGCTTCTGTCGTAAAGAAGTAAACACGTAGTTTCTCTCCATCACGCTCTCGAATTCCGTCCGAACCTTCAACCCAGCCAGCTTCTTCAAGTAAGCGTTCCGCTTCCTCAGGGTCATAGGGAAAGCCTTCAATTTCGTCTGTATAAGCCCATGAAACTGGTGATACTGGGACATTTGCGACTTGAGCAAACCCTTGAAAACGAATATCCACATACGTTTGACGATCAAATCCGTAGTTAAACGCCTTACGGACATTTGCATCTTTAAAAATGTCAGATTCATGGTTGAAGGCGATATAGCTGTAATTGGAAGACGTATACAAATTAATATCGGCAAACTCTAACGATTGAAGCATGTCAAAATTGTCTTGATCTGCCGCAAATGTTCCATAATCAAGCTCTCCAGTTTGGAAAAACTGCTGGGAATCTCCTTCTGTCGTTCGATAAATAAATGCATCTGCTTCTGGTTCGCCCTTATAGTAATGTTCGTTTGAAGTAAAACGAATCTCTTCACCTGGGTTATACGCTTCGAACGTAAATGGGCCTGCGCCAACAGGTCGCAGATGGAAATCGCTTATGTAATCAAGATTTCCTTTTTCATATTCTTCACCGTAGTAGGCTTTGCTTAAAACTTGACCACCAAGCATGGTGAGCGCACGTGCATTTGGTTCTTCAAGTTCGAACTCGATTGTACGCTCATCCACAATCGTAATACCCGTTATCTCATCGGCGTCTCCATCTTTGTAATCCAAACCACCAACTAAATTCGTTTCCGTGATGTCGGTTGATCCAGGATAGCTCGGGTCATAGAGAAGCGTAATAGTAAAGGCGACATCTTCAGTTGTGAATGGACGACCATCATCAAATGTTAAGCCTTCTCGTAGCGTATAACTGAAGGTCAACTCATCGTCAGAAACATTCCAATTCTCTGCTAATCGACCGAAAGGTTCGCCATTTTCATCAATATCAACCAACGGTGGGAACATGACAGCTTGAACATTCCCATCATATCCGCTTGTATTAAAGTATGGTGTAAATACACCCCCAGGTTCTTGAAGGCCAACGACAATGGTTTCTCCCCTATTTGTTGCAAGTGCTGGCGATGCAGCTGGATTACTGGCTTCAACTTGCGTATCTTCCACGAATTGAATGCTGGCTGTTTCCTCTTCACGATCACTGTTTGCTGGCTCGTCACTACCCATCTCCGTGTTACAGCCGCCAAGCACCACTGTAAAAGCAGCTACTGATAAAGAAAGTGTCCATCGTTTTTTCACTATTTCTCCCCCTTTTTAATCCCATAATTTTTCATATCTTTATGTAAAAAAGTTCTCTTATTATTAAAACATATAATTCCGATAAGTCAACAAGCGATTATAAAAAATCTGATTTTTTATAATTTACTCAAGTGCCATTTTATAAAGAGGTGCTCCTACTGAGATTGTTCAACGAGAACGAAGCAAGATCGAGTAAATAGCTATGAAACCTTTGTAGTTTCCATTCGTAAAGAACGTGAGGTGTTTTAAATGAAAAAAATTTATTTTATCGCTTCGGCTATCTTCCTTGTCTCTGGAATCATGAAGGTTATCTATAATCAACCTTTACTTTTTACCTTTTCAAGTTTCGCCCTCGCGTTTATCTATTTCCTATCTGGCATGATGGAAAAAAAGCAAATAGAGGGTGGTAAGTAGATGGACATTTATGTTGCTCTTGCAGTCTCGATTGCAGTCGGGACGTTCAGTTATACGGCTTCATTTCAAGGGAAATTGAATAGGCAAAATAAGCGAATGGAACAATTAGAGAGAAGAATGAATCAATTGGAAGGAGAGGAGAGAAAACGATGAAGAGGAAACAACGCCCACCTCACATCATTTATTTTATTTCTTCGTTTATTTCTATACTAATCGCTCTTTTTAGTTATTTTATCCTTCCTACATTTGGTTTAAATGGACAATCAGGGGTATTTATTTTTACTGGCATGTCCATTATCTACGTATTGTTAGGCACCATGTCTTATCGTCGTAGTAAGTACCCAACGAATACAGATGAAGAATAATGAGCAAGAGAACAATCCACATCTTCTAAACTCTTTTTTTATTCATATGCCTTCTTTGGGATGAGCAGTAGATCTTTCCTGCTTCCGAATGGATTGCTTCTATGAATAGTAAAAACCAACCTTTATGAAAAGGTTGGTTTTTACTGCTAAAGGCGCTTTTTGTAAAGCCCTTTTGCACACGATAAGCGTATTCGCACATACTTTACTATTAAATTTCTTCTGATTACCCGCTCTAGAAATGGTAAACCAATTTCCCGAAATTCTTCTAGTTTCTATTTTGATCTCCCCACTCACATAGCTGTTCCAGTACAGGTAAAAGCTCCTCTGCTTTAGAAGTGAGACTGTACTCGACTTTCGGCGGAACCTGAGGATATTCTTGTCTCTTTATCATTCCATCCGCTTCTAATTCTTTAAGTTGTGAACTCAGCATTTTATACGTAATTGGTCCGATTTGTCTTTTCATTTCATTAAAACGAACAGGCTCTTGTTCTGCTAATAAATAAAGAATAAGCAGTTTCCACTTCCCACCAATCACTGACATTGCATACCCAAAAGATGTCTCCTTGATTGAACCTTTTTCATTGTACTCAGCCATACTCATATTTTGACACTATCCTCCCTGGTAGTACCTATCAATAAAGTGCGTACTATTCTTGTGTATACATCAATACTATACTTACTTTATCTTAAATTGAAGGAGAGATTTCATTATGAGTATTGTCAAGACCTACAATCACAATCTTTGGGATCATGGAATTACGCAAGGGTATAGTGTGAACGGCACCATCTACGTTTCAGGCCAATTTGCGTACGATGAGGAAGGAAACTTTGAAAGCGAAAAAGGGATCGAGGCGCAAACGAAACGAACATTTGAAAATCTAGATCGTGTCCTTAAGGAACTCGATGTGACAACCTCCAACCTCGCCTATATCGAAATATATTTAACAAACCCACAAGCGCATACGGAAACGGTCATTGAGATGTTAAAGGAACACTTACATGATCACCGCCCTGCTGGTAGCCTCATTGGCGTTACCTATTTAGCTTTTCCAGAGCAATTAATTGAAATAAGTGCTGTTGCACACGCTGATAGCTGATCTTCCTACCCCTCAATGAATTGGTTTCTTACAAAAAGCAAGGCAGCACAGATGATGTGCTGCCGATTTTGCTTATGCTTCTTTACTCTTCTTGTTTATTTGGTTTTGCCCAACGACCTAACTTGTTCGTTACGCTCATTAATGCTGGCAACACTACAGGTAAAAATAGAATACTTAAAAGAAATAAACCGACAATCACGAGAGTCGCTACTTGCATTAGCGTGAGAACACCAGATGGATAAAGAGCGGCAAACGTTCCACCAAGGATGATCGCTGCTGAGATGATGACTCCACCAATATGACGTGAAGCAAGCTTTATCGCAGATAGTGCATCGCCTTCGGTTTCGCGGTATTTCATTAGTAAGAAGATACTATAATCTACCCCAATAGCCACTAAGAGAATAAACCCAAAGAAGGGAACATTCCAGCTTAGCTCTTCAACACCAAATAATGAGCCACTCACCATTTCCGTGATGGAAAGCGAAGTGTAATACGCAACAGCTAAAATGCCGACAATAAACAAAGGCAAATGGATGGATCGCGTAATAACCATAAGGAATAGGGCAATAGCTCCTAACATAATGGTTGCGGTGAATAAGAAATCACCATTCGCAACGTCGCGTAGATCTGCATTGACGGCAGACTGGCCTCCTACAGCTATATTCGCATCTTCTAGCGCTGTACCTTTAACTGAAGCTTCCCCAGCCTCTTGAATCTCTCGAACGACATCCATTGCTTCCGCTGAAAACGGATCAGCGTCTAATATAATCGTAAATCGTGCGATTTGTTTATCATCCGAAAGATACATGGATAATCCCTCTTGAAATTCGTCACTTTCGAGGATATCTTCAGGTATAAAAAAGCGTTGTGCCGATGTGGAATGACTAACCTCCCCTAAATATTGTTCTGCGTTTTCGAGACCTGCCGAGAGTTCATCAAGTCCTTCTGTACTAGCAAGTAATCCTTCTTGTAAAACGTTCATTTGACCTTTTAAATCTTGTAAGCCTGCTTGCAACTGCTCTTGGCCGGTTTGAATTTGCGTTAGTCCTGCCCCCAACTTACCTGCCTCTGATTCAACTGTTTTCGCTCCCTCTGCACCGTCTCTAAGCGCACCTTGCAATTGTCTAGAACCCTCTGCTAATTGGTTAGCTCCTGCATTCATTTCAATCATACTTTGATTTACTTGATTGAGAGATTGATTGGCTTCACTAAATGCTGTTAACGCTTGTTCCAGTTCTTGGGTCGCTCCCGTTAGCTGTGCCGAGAGCTGATTCATTTGCTCTGCCTCTCCACTAACGTTCTGAAGGGCTTCCACTACAGCAGGATCGGACGCAATAGCGGGATTCTCACTTAAAAACACCTCTAATGCTGTTTGAACGGCTGTCATATTATGAATGCCTTGCTCGAACAACGCAACCGCACTCGTAAATGTTTCACTAAATGTACGCAAGCCAGCTTCAATTTGACTATAGACAGAATAAAGCTCAGTGGTTGCAGCTGATACCGTTGTCAAATTAGTAGATAATAAGGTTAAACCCGATTCAATTTCCGCCGCTCCATTAGCCCCTTCTGAAACGCCAGAAGCTATTTGGGAGACAGCGTCTTGTAAAGCAACACTGCCTTGATACGCTTCAGCAGTACCGTCAATCAATAACTGAATGTGGTCAAAGTCACTGTCATTTGATTCAGAGAGCTGTTGCTCCGCTTCGGACAAGCCGGAACGAATCTCCTTCGCGCCACCATTCGCTTCGTCAACCCCCGTCCCAACTGTATTCGTTTGGTCATCGATATACAGCTCTTGTATCTTTTCTCCCGTTGGCCGGGTAGGAGACATGACTTCAGCAACACCATCCACTTTTCCAACTGCATCTGTTAATTGATCCATTTCCGTTAACATGGATTGTGTATCTAATGGTTCGTCTAATTGAATGACGAGACTTGCTGGCGATGAAAATCCACTTGGGAACTTATCCTGTATAAGTTGGATGCCTTGCTTAGATGAATAGCCATTATCAACTTCTAATAGATCGTTATAATGGACGTCCCCTTTTGATAGCATCAATACCGGGACAATAAAAACAGCTACAAGCAGTAAACTAACAACAGGTCTGAGGACAGAATGACTTGCTAAAAATGCCCATAAGCGACTGTCGCCATGCCCAACAAAGCGCTTGCTCGGCCAAAACATCCTTTTGCCCAGTAGGTGCATAAAAAATGGATTTAATGTAATCAATACGAGAATGAGAATGGCTACACCAATTGCAACAGCAGATGTAGATTGATAGAAAGAAAAATCGGCAAGTCCTAGCGTCGCAAATCCAATTAAAACAGCAATTCCGCTATATAAAACGGTTTTTCCAGATGAGCGTATCGTATTCTTTATCGCTACAGCGACATTCTCTTCTCTACTTAGCTCCTCTTTAAAGTTTGTATACAACAAAATATTGTAGTCTGTTCCTACGCCAAACAGAATGACAATTAAAAACACTTGAGTAAAATTAGAAAATGGAAAATCAACATGTTGTACAAGCCCCGCAATAATCGCCATTGAGACTAGATACGAGACACCTACCGTAATAAGCGATACAAAAGGTACAATAGGAGACCGAAACACAACAATAAGAACAAGAATAATAAACACAACAGCTACTATTTCGGTTTTCTTAATGCCGTCTTCTGTTGTTTTTGTGAAGTCTTCAGCAATAAGATCTGAACCGGTTACGTATACATCAACTTTGTCTGTGTCGACGAACGGTTTTATCACTTCTCTTACTTCATCAATTGTCCCAAATGACTGACGAACAGACATTTGTACAAGAGCCGCAGATTCATCCTCTGAAACAAGTTGCTCCTTTATCTCAGGATTCTCAAAGGGATTGACGATAGATGTAATTCCTAAATCTTCTTTTTCATTTTTTAATGATTGAATAATTGATTTTATTTCAGCGACTTGATCATCTGAAAGCGCTACTTCACTTTCTTCGTCAAACACTAGAATGAGATCGTACGTGCTTCCTTGATTCCCATTCATTTCCGACTCTAGATTGCTTGCCACAATACTTTGTACATGATCAGGCAGCGTGATTTCACCCTTATCCCGAACAAGTTGACCTAAATCAGGCAAAGAAAAGAAAGCCAGTACAGAGATTAGAACCCACACTATTAACGCAGTCCATCTATTTGTACGAAACATGTTCATCTATGAAACCTCCATCATTTACTATTCTTATAATACGGAATGAATATTCATTCCTTTTTTTATAGAAAGGTCAAGCGTCAACCGAATCAACGGCTAATCGCTCGCCATAGTTTTTCATCTAACGTTTTTAATAATGCGTCTGTTAGCAATAGTTCACCACCATTAAAACATTTCGCAAGCTCGACGACGGCACCGAACGTAATGGCCACAATTGCTTCAATTGGCAAGTCACGATCAATCATCTCTTGCTCTCGGCCAGCTTCGACAATGGTTGAAACAAAAGTCAGTAGAGACGTGTAGTCACATTTTGTCTTATCAGTTATATGCCTGCTTGTTGTATGCGAATTAATAAGCATAAGGGCATCAAAATTCTCCTGAGAGTAACGAATTAATGTGATAAAAAGGTGGCTAAACTGCTCCCTTGTTGTTTTCTCAAAAGGGAATTTCGCTTTTAATGATTCCTCAAGTCTGAACATTTCATCTTGCATAATAACATTTAACAATACTTCTTTATTTTCAAAGTAACGATAAATAGTTCCCGCACCTACAGACGCTTCTTCAGCTACTAGCGGTACAGTTGTGCCATCAAAACCTCTTCTAGCAAACAACGTGATAGCTGCCTGTTTTATATCTTCTTGTTTGTCGCCCAAAATTCAACACCTCTTCGGAATGAATATTCATTCCTCATCTTATAAGAAAAGTTTTTAAAAAGCAAGTTAAACAGACGATCATATATTATTTTCTGGAAACTTATTAAAAGAGCTCACTCTTTGTATCAATACTGTGGCTTTTTTCTCCTTGCAGTGGTACACCTAGCCTCAGAATAGGTAAACATAAAGAGATGTTTCATTTAACTAGATCTTAACTAGCTAACTAATATAGGATAACCTAAATAGAATTGAACCTACAAAAAATAGACCGTTTTATGAAGGTCTATTTCTTGTAATGGTTTATGATAAGTTTTTAAGTACTTTCTACTACTTAGTGAAAATCATGTTTCCCCTGCTGGTGGAAGTCATGCTTCCCTGCTATTTGGTGAAAATCGTGTTTTCCTTGCTGGTGGAAGTCATGCTTTCCTGCTATTTGGTGAAAATCGTGTTTGCCCTGCTGATCCACAGTTCCACTAGCTGCACTTGTGAATCCCCCTGATAACGATGTCGATGCAAGGATGATCACTGCCATCATTTTGAAAGACATTTTCTTCATATTAAATCCTCCCCAACATTTGATTGTTTTTTGCTCATTGTATGCACTAACCGTGCATACTTAAGCGCTGTTGCCAATTCCCCTTTTGATTCAAAGTATTGCGATATTTCATCATATATTTCTGAACATTCGAAGTATTTTTCGTTAGCTTTTAACATCTCTACACCTATTAGAACTTCCGAAAAATCGTTATCTAAATATAGCCCTCTGCTCACTTTACACTTCGCTTTAATCTCCATTAATTTTTGTGCTTTCGCACTGAATTCTAACTCGTCCAGCCCTCCTTTATACGTTTTATTTCTCAATCGTGCATTGAGTAAATTGTATTTAGCTTTTAAACCCGTAATGGATTGAGAGAACTCTTTTATTGATAATGCTTCCTCTAATAAATCAATCGCTTCTTCGACTCTTCGCTGCGTTAAACGATTTTGACTTACATTATGTAGAACCAAGGAGTGATAATATGGAAATGGTTTCGATATGAGTATGATTTCATTGTAAATGCGTTCAGCCAATGTTTGTTTACCAAGCTCAGTGGCAATCGCTGCTAAAACGAGTTTACAGCGAATCTCATTCACGACATACATATTGTTATGCTCAAAAAACTCTAGTGCTTGCTCCATATAAGAAGCTGCGAACGTATATTGATCAATACGATAATAGCTCATACCTAATTCTTGATAAAAGTCAGCCTTTTCAGCAGGTACATTTACTTTTTCAATAAGCCGTTCTGCAATTTTATACATTTGTATCGCAGATTTGTAACGTTCGTTTAGAAATTCGTTCTGCCCGGATACGAAATAATACATAAAATGAAGGTAGTCGTCTCTTTCTGTTTCAATTGGAGTGAGCAATGTGGATTCTAGCAATTCACCTTTTTCATACGTAGACAACAAATCATGTTTAAAACTGACTAGTTGATAGTACGCAATAATTTTTTCGTTTGGTTCCATTTGCATGATAAGGCTTTTTGATTCTTCCTTGGTTAGTTGTGCACGAACCATATCTTTTGCTATTAAACAACTATGCCATTCCACTATTTTGCTACCGACAATACTAGATGATAAAGCAATAATCATGTTACATCCCTCTTCTCCAGATTCATGTAATTGCTCTCATTATAAGTGACTTCGACAGGAACTTATATAGTTCTGACATATTTCCCAACACCAACTGACAAATTAATTAGAAAAATTAAAATATTTATCTTTTTATCATTTACCGACATTTTTTCGTTAACGCTGTTAGATTGCGTTTCATTGCGACAGATTCTTTAGAAACGTTGTCATAATTGGGTAAAAAAAATTGACAAGATGCAGCATTTAAAACTTTATTCGACAAAAGGGAAATTATTCATTCATTCATATTTCCCAATATGAAACTACTGAAATAAGAAGCTATTTCAGGTATTATGGAAGAATCTTGATTTTTCAATTGGTTGGTTAAGCAGTTGTATCTTTCATAAACGGTTATTTTAAAGAGAAAGAGGAACAAAACAAATCATTTTATTTCAACTATTCTTATTACTATCATCTAGGAGGCATTCACATTGGAAAACCCTGAACAAAAAATTGACGTCGTCCCTTCCCGTTCCCTCTGGAAGAATCGCCCTTTTTTATTATTAATCGGGAGCACCACGTCAAGTAGTCTCGGCTTATTTATGTATAGCCTTGTTATCCCAATACTGCTCTACAGTATGACACAAAGCCCTCTTCTCATCAGCACCATGCGATTACTCGAATTTTTAGTTGGTGGTACACTTGGGGTTGTTGCTGGTGTGCTCGTCGATCGAATCAATCGAAAAACCGCTCTTATCAGTGCTGCTGTACTTCAATGGATAACCATTGCAACATTGACCTTATTTTTATTTATGGGAAACATTCAGCTATGGGCGCTTTACTTCTTTGGCTTTCTGTATTTCACGTCCGGTCTATTAAATACAAATGCTGGTCACGCTGCGTTACCGCAAATAGTAGCGAAAGATCAGTTAACAGAAGCAAATGCAAAACTCGGAATTTTCAAAGACAGTGTTCGTCTTTTTGGTCCGTTAGTCGCTGGAGCATCTGTAGCGACCCTTAGCTACGCTGGAGCTATGTCAATCCAATTGCTTTTTGTAACGGTCACGTTAAGTTGCGTTTTATTTTTACCGTCTTTAGAAATAAAAACCGTAAAAAAGCAAGAACAACGTTCGATATGGAAAGAAACAAAAGAAGGATTTCATGAGATTTTTCATAACCCTTTACTACGTGTAACAACATACGTGATATTTTTTCAAAATTTCGGTTTTAGCTTAACTATTGGTATTTTGTTATTTTTTGCTGTTGATTATTTACAAGCAACGCCACAGCAGATCGGTGCGTACCTTAGTATTGGCGGGATTGGCGGATTGCTCGGTTTGTTTGCAGTTAAAAGACTAGTCGATCGCTTTCCACGTGGAAAAATTTATACATACACCAACATATTCGATATTCTTTTTTTCGTCATGTTGGCTTTTGCCACCTCATGGTGGATGATTGCAATTGGAATGGCCCTGTATTCATTTTCAACAGCTATTTCCAATACGATTTATCACGCTGTCAGACAAGAATTAACGCCTAATGACATGCTTGGTCGGGTTTCTGGTTCAGTCGCAACAATTGTTCAATTAACAATGCCTCTCGGAGTCATTCTTAGCGGCCTGTGGGCGGAATTCTTTGATATACGTGTTATCTTTTACGTAAACATTGTCTTTTCAACCGCTATTCTCCTCTGTTTAATGCGCACAACCTTTCATAAAACGGTTAAATAAAGCACGACTAGAAACAACGCGCAGCAGCGTGTTGTTTCTTTTTGCCCAACAGAAAAAGGGATTGCTCCCTTTTCTTTTGTACTATGAAAAAAAGAAACTTAATCCAAATACAACTAGAAACCCAACAACTCCAATAATCGTTTCCATAACTGTCCAAGATTTCAATGTATCCTTTTCTGACATTTCTAAAAAGCGGTTTACAAGCCAAAAACCAGAGTCATTTACGTGTGATAGCACTGTCGCTCCACATGCAATGGCAATTGCAATTAGCGCAAGTGAAGGCTGAGATAAATCAACCATGTCAATGATTGGTGAGATGAGTCCAGCTGCCGTAATCATGGCGACTGTGGCAGACCCTTGCGCTACACGAACAAATGTTGCAATTAAAAAGGCTAGTAAAACAAGCGGAAACCCCGATGAAGCCATTAATTCTCCCATCGCATCTCCTACACCGCTTTCGATTAAAACTTCCTTAAAAACCCCTCCTGCACCTGTAATTAAAATGACGATCCCTGCAGGCTCAAGTGCTTTTGTTGTCATCGTTTGTATTTGATGTTTTGATAAACCACGACGTTTCCCAAGAAAATACATAGCAATCAGTGTTGCAACAATTAAAGCAATAAACGGATGCCCAATAAACGTAAGCAGTTGATGGGTAGTGGATCCTTCTCTCAGTATCACACCCCCAACAGTATTTAATAAAATCATCGCAAGCGGCAATAAGATAATAAAACAAATGAGGCCAAAGCTCGGGAGTTGCTTCCTTTCCCCTTCTTCCTTAGCAGCTTCGACAATATGTGCAGGAACCCCTACGTGTACTTTATTTCCTATGTACCGACCAAATACAGGTCCAGCAATAATCATCGCTGGTACTCCGGCAATGATACCAAACAACATCATCCAGCCTAAATCTACTCCAAGTACAGTAGCTACAGCTATTGGTCCAGGTGTTGGTGGGATAAAACTATGCGCAACCGCAAGCCCTGCTAATAAAGGAATGGCATAGTAAAGAAGTGATTTCCCTGTACGCATAGCCAAACTATAGACAATCGGAATGAGGATTACAAGCGCAACATCTAAAAAAACAGGAATAGCGACTATAAAGCCTGTTAATGCTAATGCCCACTGTGCACGGTTTTCACCAAATCGATCCACTAGAGTAAATGCTAAACGTTCAGCTCCACCAGATGTACGGAGCAATTCGCCAAACATGGCGCCCAGCCCGACAACAATCGCAATAAATCCCAGGGTTCCACCCATCCCTACTTCCATCGTTTCAATTAAAAAGATTGGATCCATTCCAGTAAATATACCAATAAAGATACTAGCAATGAGTAGGGCTAGGAATGCTTGCATTTTAGAATGCATAATTAAATAAAGTAAAACGGCTATTCCAACAATTGTTACGAGTATTAACCCTAAAGAAGACATATGAAATTCCTCTCCTTCTTTCTCTCTATTACCATTCGGCTACGCTTTGGTCGTTGTGTCTCCAAATAGGGTTCTTCCAATTATGGCCTATCTCCGCCATTTTTCTTACATGTGCTTCATTAATATCTATCCCTAGTCCAGGTTGATTAGGGACCTTAACGTATCCATCTTCGTAAGCAAAGACATGCGCATCCACTACATAGTCGAGTAAGTCGGAACCTTGATTGTAATGAATACCAAGGCTTTGTTCTTGAATAAATGCATTATGACAGGTGGCATCTACTTGGAGACACGACGCTAATGCAATTGGACCTAACGGACAATGAGGAGCAGCAGCAACATCAAAAGCTTCAGCCATTGAAAGGATTTTTTTGTTTTCCGTAATACCACCAGCATGGGATAAATCTGGCTGGATGATATCCACATATCCATCCTTTAATACATCTTTAAAATCCCATTTTGAATACATTCGTTCACCTGTAGCAATTGGGATCACCGTATGATTGGCAATATCCCGTAACGCTTCATTATTTTCTGGCAACACAGGTTCTTCAATAAACATCGGTCTAAAAACCTCTAATTCTTTTGCAAGAATTTTAGCCATTGGCTTATGAACTCTTCCGTGAAAATCAATGCCAATTCCAATGTAAGGCCCGACAGCATCACGTATAGCAGCTACATTTTCTAGCACTCGATCAATTTTTTCATAGGAGTCTACATACTGCATTTCATCCGTTGCATTCATCTTTATAGCTTTGAACCCTTGATCCACTACAGCCCTTGCAGCTGCTCCGACATCGGATGGTCGGTCTCCACCGATCCAAGAATACACTTTGATCGATTCTCTGACTTTACCTCCTAACAATTGATGTACAGGCACACCTAAATGCTTTCCTTTAATGTCCCACAGCGCTTGATCAATTCCAGAAAGTGCACTCATTAAGATGGGTCCACCTCTGTAAAAGCCACCACGATAGAGAACATTCCAATGATCCTCAATCTGCAAAGGATCCTTACCAATTAAATAGTCCATCAATTCCATAACAGCTGCTTTAACCGTAGCTGCTCGTCCTTCAATAACAGGTTCACCCCAGCCAACGACTCCTTCATCTGTTTCAAGTTTTAAGAAAAGCCATCTTGGCGGAACTTGGAATAGCTCATAGTTTGTTAATTTCACGGTGGTGCCCTCCTCTAACTGTTTACTGTAAGCGAAACGAAGTGTTCCGCTTTCCGCGTTAGTTCTTCCAAAGATTGTTTTGTTACGGCTTCCGATGTGTTTACTAATGAGCTTCCAATCCCACATGCCACACCGCCTGCGCTAAGAAAAGCTTGAACGTTCCTTTCATTTACTCCTCCAGTAGGAACAAGCGGAATGTGAGGCAACGGTCCTTTTATATCCTTTATATACTCAGGCCCCATTCGAGCTGGAAATACTTTAATAAAATCAGCACCACATTCATAAGCTGAAAGAATTTCCGTCGGTGTAAAAGCGCCAGGAATACTTACTTTTCCGTAACGCTTTGTTAATTTGATCGTTTCTTCATTAACCGTTGGGGACAATAGGAAATCAGCCCCGGAATCAATAGCGGCTTTTGCTGACTCAGGATCAAGCACGGTGCCAGCACCTATGATGATTTCCGTTCCAAATGCTTTTTTTAAACGAGCTATACCATGTAGAGCTTGTGGAGAATTTAGTGTCACTTCAATTAAAGAAATACCCCCTTTTAGTAACGCTTCACTAATGTTTAGTAAATCTTCTGGTTGCGCGTCTCGAATGATGGCAATAAGCTTTTCTTCATGAATTTTCGCTTGCGTATGCATTCGACTTCCTCCTAATTTTTTTTACCGCTTAGTAGACGAAATCTATTTATAGCCAAGGTTGCTAGAAATGAGTGTCGTCGTTTCTCTTAAATGCCTTATAATAGAATGTTTGTGTTTTATCATTCTCTCTTTAGGTCCTGCTACACTAACGGCTGCTTCTATGGAGCCTACACTTCCAAAAATAGGTGCAGCAAAACAAACCAATCCTTCTTCATGTTCTTCATTATCAATTGCGTAGCCTTGACTTCGATACATCGTTAAACGTGCACGAAGATCGCTTTTACTCGTCATAGTACATTCTGTAATCGGTTCCAAAACAATGTTTTCAAAATAGTCATCCCGTTCAGTATCTTCCATAAACGCTAAATAGACTTTGCCTAAGCCAGTACAGTAAAGAGGGTTTTTCGCCCCTAAATAAGCTGATGTACGAATGGATCGGTCGCTATCCATTTTTGCAATATAGACTAACTCACCATTAACAAGCGTTGCCATAAAAACGGTTTCTCGTACTGCTCTTTGTAACTGCTTTAGTGAAGGTGTGGCTAAAGATAACAGATCAATAGATTCGAGCGCAGCCTGACCAATTGGGATTAGTTTAGGTCCAAGTATATACAGCTGACGTTGCTGAATCGTTACATAGTTCTCATGAACAAGGGTTTGCATAAGCGCTGACGTGCTACTCTGAGGAAAATGCAACAACGTACTAATTTGTTTTATTGTTAAGCCTTCTTTATGTGTACTCAAGAGTTCAAAAATTCGTAAAACACGAACCGCTGACTTTACTGACATAACACCCTCCATCACATATGTGATTACTCATCATGTATGCGTTTTCCACTGAAAGTGTAACACGCTTTCATTAGTGTGACAATGCGTTGGTTTCATAATAGATCTCTACATGCAGAAACAAGAAGCATTTTAGCCCAAATGCTCCCTGTTTCTTTCCGATATTGGTACAATAAGACCTATTAATCCTATTAATGAAAACAGTGTAAAGGTTACGGAATAAGACATGGACTCAATCATTTTCCCTGCTACCAAAGAGCCGAGAGATTGTCCTACTCCTAATGCTAGAAACGAAAGACTTACACCGATTGATGGCATCGTTTCATATATACGTGTTGCCCAAACTATAAACAACCCTGTTAAAAAAATATAAGCCCCACCAAACAAAGCAGCTGATGAAAAAACAACAAGGCTGTGAGGCAGATTTAACATCATCATTGAACTAAGTAAAACGACAAGAATAAGTCGATACGACCAAGATAAACCAATCGTTTGTATGAGCCCTCCTGCTAGTCCACCTACAATACCTGCCATGCCAATGATTACCCAAAACACAAGACTTTCAGTTGCGGTAGCCCCATATTCAGCTGTAAGAAAGCTTCTTCCAAATGTCCAATAAACAGACGAACTCATACCCAATCCGAATGAGGCGATGAGTAAATACCGTGCTTGACTTATCATACGAAACCATTGTCTCTTTGTGTACATTTTACCTCTGTTAGTAGGACCCGTAGCAGGAAAAGAGAGAACGTTCCAAATCAACACAGCTGTGGCAATACAAGCAAACAGCCAGAAAGAGAGCCTCCATTGTTCAGTAAATAATAATACCACTGGTCCCGTTAAGATTAAGCCAAAGCTTGTTCCACTATTGATCCACGTATTCCCCTGATCAACTTGCTTTTTAGGAAGAAGTAGCTTTGCCTGCTGACTTAGAGCAGGTGAAGCGAGTCCACTTCCTAAGCCAGCAATGAAAACGCCAAAGCTTAAGTGCAAAAAGGAATGTGCAGTCGCAATAGCAACTAATCCAACAACAGCCGTTGTTCCTGCGATAACGTTGACACGCTTTGATCCGACTTCAGTTATTAAAAAGGCAGATAAGAAAAGCGCAAGCGTGTACGCTACGTAACCTAAAGAACCGATAAGGCCTCCATCGGTTTCGTTTAATTGTAGATCAGCTGTTAGATCAGGAAGAAATAAACCGAAACTTAACCGCGCCATTGCGTACGTGACAGCAATCATGGCTATGCCAGGCAAGACTACTTTCAACATACTTCCACCTCTCTCATTAGATATAACGATCATTCTATTTTTGTGCATGAAAAGACGTTGCTACTTAATCTGTACACAACGCTTTCATTGTACGTGTCACTCCAGTGGCAACTTCTTCAACGTCAAATACTTCAGCCATTGCCGTTGCACCCTCCAGTATAATCATGACACGTATCGCCTCTTCTTTTGTGAATCCTTTATTGCTAATAAATGCTGTTAACCGATGTTTGTGCTGATCTGCAAATAGGACAATGGCTGATTGTTCGGTTTTTGCTAATGAATATTCTTCTTTCGCTCGCAAAAACATACAGCCATTCGATCCATTTTCACGAATCCAATTTAAATGCGCTTCTGCTAGCGCAAGCATAAACGTCTTTCCATTCTTCTTTTCAGTAAACTGGTTTAGCTTTTGTAAATATCTCGCTTCTCTTTTTTTTAAGATTTCAAGTATAAGTGCCTCCTTAGACTCGAAATGATTGTACATGGTCATTAATGATATTTCTGCTTCTTTAATGACTTGCTTGAGACCAACAGCATGAAATCCATGCTGATCAAATAAACGTTCAGATTGAGCAAGTAACTGTTCTCGCTTTTTACTCATCACTTCACCTCTTTTATGATAGAACGATCACTCTAAATAGAATAATGATCTTTTCGCTTTCTTGCAACCGATTTGCTTATGAAAACAAACTACCACTTCATACAATTTTTTAAACTTCATCTTTCTCACACATTTTTTCTGTATTGTAACGTTGACAGCAGAAAGTCCTATCTACCCTGCTGTATCAGATATCAATTAAAGGGGAAACGATTGTGAAAAAGAAACAGCAAAGCTCTTCTTTTTATCAAATGATTTGGCGGTGGCATTTTTATGCAGGGGTTATAGTTGCTCCGTTTCTATTTATTTTAGCTTTTAGTGGTGGGATATATTTATTTAAACCGCAAATTGAAGGATTTCTTTACAGTGAATACACAACCATTGAGGAAAAAGAGACAGATTACCTGCCTTACTCGGCACAAGCTGAATCCCTTCACATGTCTTACCCAGACGCAACGATTAGCTCTGTTAAGATTAGCGACCAAACAGAAGCAACTGAATTTCTTGTTGATAACAACGGTGTAGGCTCTTCCATCTTTGTTAACCCTTACAGCGGAGACATTACTGGCATAGTCAACAATGAAGAAAAAGTAACAGAAATAGTTAAGCGCCTACATAGTGAGCTTTGGATAGCTGGAACTATTGGAAATCGAATGGTTGAGCTTGCGGCATGTTGGGGGATTATTTTGCTTATAACTGGATTGTATATTTGGTGGCCTCGAAGTAAAAAAGCAATTTGGGGAACATTTCTACCACGACTTAACAAAAAAGGCAGAGTGTTTTGGAGAGATCTGCATGCTGTACCTGCATTTTGGTTATCTGGATCTGTGTTCATTTTAATTGCAACAGGCTTACCGTGGACAGGTGTTTTAGGTCCGACTATACAGAGTATCGCAACAGCCCCTGAGTACGCCTATAGTTTTAGTGATAAACCGAAATCGATAACGCTAACTGAAGACATCGTTGATGAAGTACCTTGGGCGAATCAAGCACTACCTGTCCCTTCTTCACATCAACATCACTATCTTCCTTTATCAATTGATGAAGCCATTGATCTTTTTGAAGGAAAAGAAATACAAAAACCATATACAGTCTCAATGCCTCAAGGAGAATTAGGCGTTTATACAGCTTCGCATATGAATCAACCGAAAGATTTAGCTACCCTCCATATGGATCAATATAGCGGTGTTCTATTAACGGATGTCCGGTATGATGACTTTTCCTTTGGTGCTAAATTAGTAGAGTCCGGGATCGCTCTTCACGAAGGAAGGTTGTTTGGCTGGTTCAATCAATTCCTAGGTTTATTAACTTGCATTGGCTTAATGGGCATAATCGGAACTTCTTATGTTATCTGGCGAAAACGAGCTCCAAAAGGTTCAGTCGGCGCACCTAAACGATCAAAAGATAAGAAAACCACATGGATTGTCTTTAGCATCATGTTCGGCTTTGGGGTTTTGATGCCGCTTGTTGGGTTCTCCTTAATCGTATTGCTTTTGTTTGACTTTATCATACGGCCAATTGTTCAGAAAAAGAAACACAGTAATAGAACACGATACTCAGCTTAGCTACCCTAATTAAAAATGAAAGTAGGATTGGAATGAGAGCCTATTTATTCGTACGAATCAGTTTCATCACGTCTATATTTGTTGGACTAACGGGGTGTAGCGACTCCTCACTAGAGACACCCTCTTTAGAGGTTGTTCGAGCAAAGATTGATAGTCCGCTTGAAATCGATACCCATGTAAGGACTAACCTGAGCGTCACGTTGACACAAGGAGAAGAGATTGTCGATGACGCAGAGGACGTTGTGTTTGAAATTTGGAAAGATCAAGAACGAGACGAAGGCAAACTTCAAGATGCTGTATACATAGATTCAGGAACATACACCATTGAACATGAGTTTCTAGAAGACGGCATTTATCTTGTTCAGTCGCATATTACAGCTCGTGATATGCACGTTATGCCAAAACAAATGGTTGTTGTTGGGGATGTTTCAGATGAAACGATAGAAGCGTTTATTGAAAATGGCAATAAACCGAACGATGCTCAAGAAAGCAAACATCACCATCATTAATTGAAATCGAATCTGTCTTACAGGAAACTCGGTTTAGTAAGCTGCTTTACATGTATTCGTAATCCCCAGTTCCATTTTCGTTACTCGCCATGTTGGTTGGTCTTATTTTCTAAAGTAGTAGGAAGGACATGTGTAAAAAGACCAGAATTCAAACAACCTATTTATAACAAGTCGCTAAACGAATCATGTCTCAAAATGAGCTATTGATCGAGGGGGAAAGTTTGATTAATCTGTTCGTTTTATGTATCATAGGATTAAAACGAAAAGGAATTTATAGGGGATTATGATTAATTTAGATGCGACTTTTTTCTCAAATAGCCTTGATTACACGGGGATTGGGATTGCCATAACGGATCCTAGTTTAGAAGATAATCCAATCATTTTTATTAACCAGGGTTTTACCGATATTACACAATACCATCTAGAAGAAGTAATGGGCAGAAATTGTCGTTTCTTGCAAGGTGAAGATACGAATAAAGATGAAGTAGCTAAAATTAAGCGTACAATGAGTCGCTTCGAAAGCTATAAAACGGAAATTTTAAACTATAAAAAAGATGGCACACCCTTCTGGAATGAACTGTCTATTGACCCTGCTAAAAACAATAAAGACGATAAAACCTACTTTGTCGGTGTTCAAAAAGACATCACAAAACGCAAAACAATTGAATTGGCTCATTTGGAAACGATAAAAGAATATCATCATTTGCCTTGCCCCATCATTCCCCTACTACATGATATAGGCGTTATGCCAATTGTTGGTTTAGTAACAAAAGGACGAATCTCTAATCTAATAGAAGCAACAAAACGGAGTATTCATGACCATACGATTAAAACACTTGCTGTAGATGTGAGTTGTATTAATACCGTTAATGAAGCAACATTCGAAGCCCTTTTAGATCTCCATGATCATCTTCATTCGGTAGGAACAGAAATGGTTGTAACTGGTTTTGCAGAACATCAACTTGTGGCTCCACTAGATTTGCCTACCTTTCTATCAAGTAAACTGAACAGAGCAGCCTCTACGCAAGAGCTTTTATTAAAATTTGATAAAAATAAATGGTCGTAACTAAAGAGGATGATGCCGTATTTGGCCTCCATCCTCTTTTTTCATTTTCGTTTTCTTATCTAGATACTGTCACTAATGCTCCACCATTTTCCTTACTGCATCCTTTTTCTATATCATAGACTACTTGACCTCTTACAATCGATTTTGTTACTCGACAATTAATGGTTCGCCCAACATAGGGTGAATAAGGGTTTTTGTAGTACAAGTCTCCTTGCTGAAGTGTGTAAGACATCGTGTCATCCAGAAAGAAAAAGTCAGCGTCTTTCCCAACTGTAAGTTCACCCTTTTGCTCAAGTTTAAATCGCTTAGCTGGTGTCGTAGCAATAAGTTTAGCGAAAGTTGAAGCTGACATTCCCCTTTTTTTCACCGCTTCATCAAACATGATGTCAATTGTATTCTGACAACCAGTAATTCCTCCCCAAGCAGTAAAAAAGTCCCCTTCTTTTAAATCGATTGTGCACGGTGAGTGATCAGATGTTAACCAATCAATTTCTCCTCTCAACAGGCAACCCCATAATTTAGTCACCTCTTCTTCTTTTCTAAGCGGCGGCTGGCATTTAGCCAGTGTTCCTAATTTGGGTAATTCTTCTGCAGAGAATACGAAATAATGAGGGCACGATTCAACCGTTACATCAAGCCCTTCTCTTTTTGCTTGTTGAATCTCCGCAATGGCTTCAGCCGATGAGATGTGAACAAAATGGATGGCACAACCTGTCTCCCTTGAACAAGCGATCGCTTTCTTTACAGCAAGTACTTCCGCTTCGATTGGTCTAGAGGCAACAAATGCTTGTGCATCCGTTTTCCCTTGAGAAGTCAATTCCATTTCAAGTTGATCGGTTAGCGACGCGTCTTCCGCATGCAAGCAAAGAATTTTTCCTTTTCGCGCTAAAATTTCCATACCTTTTTTAAGGGTCGCATCATCTACATTTGAAAAGTCACCTGGTTGATCAGACCCACACGTTGATAGAAAACATTTGAATGCTACTACCTCTTGATCAGCTAATGCCTCGATATCACCGAGATTTTCTGACGTTAAGCCACCATAAAAGCTGTAATCGACTACATTTTTTGACTTGGCTCGATTCAATTTCAGCTGTAAATTTTCAGCGTTCGTTGTTGCTGGCAGTGCATTAAGAGGCATCTCTACATATGTTGTGATGCCACCAGCTGCTAATGCTTGACTTCCTGTTTCAAAGCCTTCCCATTCTGTTCGACCTGGCTCTGAAAAGTGAACATGTGTATCAATTCCACCAGGAAAAACTAGTTGCCCCTTTGCTTCTATTGTTTTTTTTGCTGAATCGACAGCGCCAATTGTTTCAATTACACCATTTGTAATTCCAATATCCGTTTCTAAAATTCCGTCGTTTAAAACAACTCGACCTCCACAAATACGTATATCGACCATCTTATTTTTCCTCCAACGTTTAACCAGTCCATCCTGTCAACTGTGCATAAATTAAAAAGACAACCCCAACACCCATGTAGATAAAGAATAGCGGGCTAAAGAATTTCACCCACTTTGTCCAGCCGATACCGGCAATGACTAAAGCTGCCATAAAGTAACCAGATGTCGGGAACAAAATATGAGCAAAGCCATCTCCGAATTGGAATGCTAAGATCGCCGTTTGGCGTGTAACACCAAGCATATCTGCAAGAGGCGCCATAATAGGCATCGTAACGAGTGCCTGTCCACTTCCCGACGGTATAAAGAAATTGATAAAAAGTTGAACCGTCATCATGCCGATTGCACTTAACGTACTCGGTAATTGGCCAACAAGATTACCAAGACCATATACAATCGTATCCATAATTTGTCCTTCTTCTAGCACAATTGCAACCGACCTAGCAATCCCAATAATAATGGCGCCCATCAGCACTTCTCTGAAACCTTCTGTAAAAGCTTCACATACTTTTGTAAGCGACAACCCTGAAATGATTCCTACCAGAATGCCCATAAAAATAAATAAGCCAGACATTTCAAGCATAAACCAACCGAGTTGCGTTACACCATATACAAGTATACCAAAGAAAATCGGCAATGTTGCAATCGCAACCAATTGCCGCTTCGTTGCGCGTTTAGCTGGTTGCTTTAAGGCATCTTTATATTTAACTCGCTTTATTTCATCTTCTTCGTGTGTATAGCTTTTCAATGGATCTTGCTTTACTTTTTTTGCATATCTCATAATATAGAAACTTCCAATAAGTACGATTACGAGTAACACAACAACTCGTAATCCAAAACCCGAGTAAGTTTCGAGTCCAGAAATTTGTTGGGAGATTCCAACAGTTCCTGGGTTCATTACACCAGCTGTAAATCCTAGCGCAGTTGATATTAATGCTATTCCAGCAGCTGTCATTGAATCATAGCCGAGTGAAATGAAGAGCGGAATTAATACTGGAATATAAACAAGAGACAATTCAGGTGTGCCAATGGTCGTTGCAACAACTGCAAAGAGCGTTAACAATACCGGAATAACTGCAATGCTTTTATGTTGAAATTTTCTGGCTAATCGATCGACACCGATTTCAATAATCTCCGTTCGTCGCAGCACCATAAACATTCCACCAATGATAAAGGTAAAGAAAATAATCTCACTTGCGCTAGCCATACCGACAGGAATCGCTAACATAAAATCCATAAATGAAACCGGAGAGGCATCTACCGTCACAAATGAATTCGGATCAATGGATTCACGTCCATTTGGTCCTGGAACACGTTCAAATGAACCAGCTGGAATAAGATAAGTAAGCAATGCTGCTAACCCACTAATAATAAACAACAAGACGTAGATATGAGGCATTCGATCTTTTTTCTTTTCTAATGGACTTGGCTTATGTATATCCTGACTTTTCGGTTGTTCCATCTAGTTATCCCCTCACTTTACTCGCTTCAGTTTTATTTCACCATCATACTGACGCACTAAAGAAAGGTCATTGGTTATATTAGCTAAAAACAAATTCTCAAATTAGATACCCTGTACAATTTATTAAAAAAAATAGAGAAGAGGTTGCAAAAAATTACACGCTCATTTGTTAGATTTTCTTACAATTGTCTTGGTTGATACAGAAAGAAACGTCATGAATTTGGCCACAACGTTTCCCCTTACCGATTCAGCGCACATGCCTTATGATGTTTCGAGTGTATGCTGAATACGAAGTGCCAACCGTAGATGCAAGGTTGTATCTGGATCTTTTAAACTTTTTCCTAACAATTCTTCAATCTTCTCAAGACGATAGATAATGGTGTTCCGATGAACATAGAGTCGTTTTGCGGTTTCAGAAATTTGACAATGCGTTTCAAGGTAAACAGCCAATGTTTGAATGAGAGCCATTTCCGTTACACCTGGTTCCGTTAATTTTTTTAAATTAAAATCGCAAAACTCGACTAAATCCTCCTGCGGTATCATGCGAATAAGCTTCGCTAAGTCTTTTGCTTGATATCCTTGAACAAACTGACGATTTCCAGATAAACGACCCGAATGAAGCGCATTTAGGGCTTCTTTATGAGCTTCTTGCACGTCCCAAAATTGGCGACACAGGTGACTGTAGCCAAATGAAATGGATCGTTTAAAATGAAGGGCGACACGATCTTGTATCATTTCCAGTGCAAACTCAATTGACTGCAGCGACTCACCTGTTGTATCACCTTCTTCCCCTTCTAATAAAATGAAGCACATCTCTCCTTTTATAAATAAATGAGATTGAAATGGAAAGATCGATAATTCTTCTTCAACGAAGTCGAATACTTTCTCACTTTCAATATGGTTGTCTTTAAAGCCTAAATTTAATTCCTCTTGATCTAATCTTCCTGCCACACATTTATACGGACGATCGTTATGGAGCCCAAATTCCTTTGCACGGTTAATGACCTCTTCTTTTGACGCATATTGACCATTTAAGTAGTGGAGAAAAAATTCATTTTTTGCTCGTTTCGTGTATTGCTTTAATGCGTTTTCCTTCATTAACTCAAATGCAATGACATTCGTCGCTTGTTCCACAAGTAATACCGACTGACGCTCTTCATGTAGGAAAGAGCCTAGAATGACGAGAATTCCTTTTTTCGCTTTATCGGTGTAAACCGGAAATACAGTTACCGTCTTTGGTTGATTCATTAACAATGTAAAGCTTGAATATCGACTTCCGTCTGTGAAAAACGCATAGCCCATACGATGTAAATACTCCATTCCGTTTACAACTGGGCTGGAAGTGTTAGAGGAAGATAATAGTTGGCACCGTTCGTTCATGAGCAAAACAGGAGAACCAACCAACTGAGCGACATTCTCTAGTAAATGAGGTAACCCTTTTCCACTCACGATGTGATTTGAAAACGTTCGATGTGTATCAAGTGCGGTCTTCAGTTCGTTTGTACGCTGATCCAAAATGGTACTCAGCACTTGATTAGCAACATAACTTAATCCAATTTGTTCAGGTAACGCAATAATTGAAAAACTTGTTTCATCTGCATAAGCCAATACAACATCTGGAATTTCTCCAAGGAAACGTTCTTGTTTTACGCCTAATCCAGCACAGCCTTTTTCATGCATTGCTTTTACAAGTTCTAATAATCGTTCAGGCTTCCCAGCATAATGATAAGCAGTCGTGACAAGCAAATCTCCCTTTGTTAAATAATGAATAATATCAGGCGCATCCATCATTTTTACATTGCTTATTTTTCGCGTCTTGCCCCGAATCCCTGCTACAATTCGTGCCTGTTTTAATTCTGGTAATTGAACAAACATATCTATATTCATTCCAACTCTCCATTCTTTAGTTAACATGCACAATGGTTTTCAATATAAATAGCAAATATTCCAATGTTTTATAAGTAACTTAACAGTACACTCAATTGTACAACGATTCAATCATTTTTTTAATTTAAAGCAAAGTGAGGCGACTATCATGAATACAGGGCAAACGACATTATCGTTAAAGACGATGATTGAAGATTTAGCCAAGATCGGCCAAACCGACGACGGTGGCGTCACGCGCTTACTTTACACGAGCGAGTGGTTTCAAGCTCAGCAAACAATTAAGGATTGGTTCGACGAACAAGGACTAACGCCTTTTTTTGATGATATTGGTAATGTATATGGGCGTGTAGAAGGAACAAACAAAGAAGAACCTGCTGTCTTAACAGGCTCTCATATTGATACGGTTGTAAATGGCGGTAAGTATGATGGCGCATATGGCGTACTCGCTAGCTTAGTTGCCGTTTCCGAATTAGTAAAAGAACACGGTCAACCAAAACGTACGATTGATGTTATCGCTTTTTGCGAAGAAGAAGGTAGCCGTTTCCCTCTAAACTTTTGGGGTTCTGGTAAATTAACGGGTATTCACGAAGGCAAAGACTACCATAGTGTGCGCGATATCCATGGCAAATCGTTTATTGACGCAATGCATGAGAAAGGGTTTGGACTTGGTCATTTTCAGGATCCGCTAAGGAATGATGTAGCGTGTTTTGTTGAACTACATATTGAGCAAGGAGCTATTTTAGAAGATGCGGGTGAAACCCTCGGTATTGTCAAAAGCATTGTAGGGCAAAGACGTTTTATTTTCACTGTGACTGGTGAAAGCAACCATGCGGGTACAACTCCTATGAATAAACGGAAAGATGCTATGAGTGTGGCGAGTCAACTCGTACATAAGCTCATCCAAACCGGACATGAGATGGATGACCATTTCGTAGCGACGGTTGGTCAAATGACCGTCACTCCTAATACACCGAATGTCATTCCCGGAAAAGTCGATTTCACCCTTGATATCCGCCACCATCGTTCAACCACGCTGGACACGTATCATGAACATATCAATACGTTCGTGAAGGAACTGGCTGGCTCAGATGTCGGTATATCGGTTCAACAATATTCAGATGTTGTTCCAGTCGATATGGAAGAATCTTTACAAGCAATCGCTCACGACTACGCAAAGCAACAACAGCTAAGCTACCGCTATATGTATAGCGGGGCTGGTCACGATGCTCAAATACTAGGGGCTGCGGTACCTACTTGCTTGCTCTTTGTACCAAGCGTTAAGGGAATTAGTCACTCCCCTTACGAATTTACCAATCATAGTGACTTACAAGTTGGTGTCAGCGCATTAAAGCATGTTATCTATCAACTGGCTTACAAATAAGGAGAGAATACGATGAGTCAATTAGCGAAGCGAACCATAATGACGCCTGGTCCAGTAGAAGCTGAGCCACGTGTATTAAGAGCCATGAGCGCCCCAATATTAGGTCAATTCGATCCTGCGTTTACCGAAATGATGAACGAGACAATGGAGATGTTAAGGGACTTGTTCCAAACAAATAATCAATGGGCCTTCCCTATTGATGGTACTTCACGCTCTGGACTTGAGGCCGTTTTAACGAGTTTAATCGAGCCTGGTGATCGTGTATTTGTTCCTATATACGGTCGCTTTGGACACTTACTTGTTGAAATTTGCGAACGGTTGGATGCGTCTGTTCACACAATGGAATGCGAATGGGGTACCGTTTTTGATGAGAATGATGTCATCCAAGAAATCAAAAAAGTAAAGCCAAAAATTGTTGCCTGTGTACATGGAGAAACGTCTACTGGTTGTGTCATGCCCCTACAAAACATTGGGAAGACGTGTCGCGAAGAAGATTGCTTGTTCGTCGTTGACGCTGTCGCTACAATTGGCGGGGTCGAGTTTAAAGTCGATGACTGGTTCATTGATGCAGCAATTGGCGGAACTCAAAAATGTTTATCTGTACCTTCGGGTATGGCCCCTATCACGTATAACAGCCGTGCCGAAGCCGTCATCGCCCGGCGAAAAAAAGTAGAACGTGGCATTGCTACAGATCAAGATCAAACAACACCATTTTCAGGGTCTGTTATTCGAAGTAACTATTTCGACCTTAGTCAACTACAAGATTACTGGAGTCCTAGACGATTAAACCATCACACCGAAGCAACATCTATGATTTATGGGTTGCATGAAGGGCTTCGTGTTTTACTGGATGAAGGCTTAGAGAATCGATTTGAACGACACATTTTTCACGAGCAAGCACTTATGGCCGGAATAAAAGCGATGGGGCTTGATCTCTTCGTAGAACATGAACATAAATTGCCTGTCGTCACTTGCATCACAGTTCCAGCTGGAGTGGATGCGGACGCTGTTCGTTCATTTATGCTTACTCATTTTGGAGTCGAAATAGCAAGCTCGTTTGGGCCATTGCACGGGAAGATTTGGCGTATTGGTTCAATGGGGTATAGCTGTCGAAAAGAAAATGTTCTTTTTGCACTTTCAGCTCTTGAAGCAGCACTGCTTTATAAAGATGTGCCTGTTCATAGTGGTAAAGCCGTTCAAGCAGCGCTTGCTTACTATGAGTCAGCCATAGTAAACGTTCCTTCATAAAAAAATGCCACGGTGTAGTTCTCTACACCGTGGCATTTATCCTTTTACTATAGTTGATCTTCCACAACTTCATTAAAGATTTCCCCTTCACCGTCCTCGTTAATAGAAATAATCTTTATACGACTCTCCTCTTTAACGAGTATTGATTTGTAGCGTGGTCCCTCTTCATCTGTGAAATAAAGGATGACTCGACTGCCACCACGATCATTTTGCATGTCAACACGAGTAATGGTGTCATCTACCTCTTCTTGCACAATGGCAACTTCTGTCCATTCCTCATTGAATCCTTCAATCGTGTTCGTTTCGTCTTCTTCACCAACAGGTTGATTTTCGTTTACCCTTTCATTATTTTGATTAACAGGCTCTTCCTCATTCGTTGTGTTACAAGCGGTTAAAGCGACTACCGTCACAAGGATCATGCTCATCGGTGTCCAACTCTTCATGCTGACTACTTCCTTTCCTTTTAAGCTCCATCCTATTTTTACCCATTCGATCCAAAGTCAAACACCAGATCTTTTAAATGCTATAAAAGCCCCTCCAATAAGTACCTATTGGAGGGCTCATCGTTATTTATTCGCTTTTAATTCTTCTTTGAACTCTTTAAAGCCTTGATCGACACGTTGGTCATTCTTCGTAAACTTACTAACAATAACGATCATCAGGGTAGCGATTATAAAGCCTGGTAATAATTCATATACACGTTCATTCATACCAAGTAATTGATACAAATTTGTATTTGCCCAGACAATGACCATAACAGCACCTGAAAGCATACCTGCCAGCGCACCCCATCTTGTCATCCCTTTCCAATATAAGCTCAGAAGCATAACAGGACCAAAAGCTGCACCAAACCCTGCCCATGCGTAGCTAACAAGTTCTAAAATCGAACTATCTGGATTCCAAGAAAGAGCTAATGCAATCAGAGCAACAATAAGAACAGCTCCTCTACCTAAGAAAATAAGTTCACGATCTGCTGGTTTCCGTTTCAAAAACGTCTTATACAGATCTTCCGTTAAAGAGCTTGACGTGACAAGTAATTGTGACGAGATTGTACTCATGACAGCTGCCAAAATCGCACTAAAAATAAATCCAATGATAAATGGATGGAACAGCATTTCACCAAGAACGACAAAAACGGTTTCATGCTGACTATCGTTATCAGGGTTAAGAAAAATGCCTTCGTTATTTAAA